>CAUZFZ010000046.1:0-61076 GCA_963579025.1 Planctomycetota bacterium
ACATCCGCTACTACAACTTCGAACGCAAACACTCCGGCATCGAGTACCTCAAGCCAGCACAGGTCGAAGCCCTCATCAACCAACCAGAATAAGAGACTGCACTGTCCGCAAAAACGTCACCACCCCAGTGTGCCATGTCGTCTGGTGTTGTGCATGTCGTTGATGACGATCCGCTCGTGCGCACGTCGATATCCGCTTTGCTGACCACGTTCGGCTTGACTGTTGTTGAATTCGAATCAGCCGAGAGTTTTCTGGAGTGGCTTCCGCCTGAACCGCGCGGCATCGTGATCACGGATCTTCGGATGCTCGGTATGAGCGGTGTGGACCTGATTGAGAAGCTGTCCGCTCAGAACTGCCACATGCCGGTCATCGTCATCACGGCTTTCGCCGACGTTGCGCTGACAGTGCAATTGATGCGAAAAGGAGCGATCACAGTCCTGGAGAAACCGCACAGTTCCGAGGCACTTCGGGCGGCTGTGGAGCGGGCACTGGAAATGGAACCGGAATCTGCACTCCGCGCGACTCGCGCAAGTGAAGCTGAGCGGCGACTGGCAACCGTGACCGAAGGCGAACTGGATGTACTCAAGCTCGTATGGGCAGGTCAGCTAAACAAAGCCATCGCCGCGAAACTCGATATCAGTTCGCGCACCGTCGAGAACCGTCGTCGCAACCTGCTGACGAAAATGCAGGCAGGTTCGGTTGCCGAACTGCTCCGCATTGTTGCGCTGACATCGCAGTTTTCGGAATGACAGTGCGACGTGATTCCCACCACGGCCTGACCACAGCAGCAGTCGCGCGTGCCACACAGGACCGTTCAGGATTCTCGAGCAATCGCTGCGGCGTCGAGATGTGACGATGGAACCACCGAGCCCGGCTCTCCATCGTGCTTTTCCAGGTCCGCGGGGCTGGCTGGCTGGGGCAGATCGAATCGGAAGGACGCGCCCTTCCCCGGCAGAGACTCAACGCCCAATTGCCCGCCGTGCGCTTGAATGATGGACCGGCTGATTGCCAGACCCATCCCCAAACCGTTTTCACGTGTTGTGTAGAACGACTCAAAAACTCGATGTGGCTCGTCAATCTGGAGCCCCGCACCACTGTCAGAGATCGTCACTCGCAGCGTGTCTGCGTTGGACGCGACGTCGATCTCCACACGTCGGTCAGCGACTGGATTCACCAGCACGGCTTCGTAGGCGTTGTGGAGCAGATTCATAAGTACCTGTTGAATCTGAACCGAGTCGACTTCAACCTCGGGATTGTCCGTCCCATGACCAACGGTGACAGTCACCCGACGGGCGCGTTCTTCGCTTTGCAGAATCCCCCTGGTGGGGGCGATCAGGTCGAAAACGTTGACACGAACGCGTTTGCCGGGGCGACGATCGACCAGACCACGCAAGCGTCGGATGATCCCGCCAGCCAGGCCGGCAGCGCGACCAATGCCAGTATGCCACTCCCTCAATTGAGTCACGTCCGCGGCTTCATCTTCGAGCAGTCGATTCCCGGCTGCTGCAAAATTCGAGATCGCCGAGAGTGGCTGATTCAGCTCATGCGAAATACCGGCAATCAGTTCGCCCAGCGTGGCCAGTCTCGCGACATGGGCCAGCTCCTGCTGCTTGAGCTCCAGTTCCTCATCCGCTCGCTTACGAGCCGAGATATTCGTCAACATGCCAGACAACTGAAACGGAGCATTCGTGCCAGATTCCATCCGACGACCGGACAGTTCAATCCAGCGAGTCGATCCGTCACGCAGCGTGATCCGATGCTCGACTCGCACGGGATCATTAAATGCCACAGGCATTTCCACGAGACTTTGCCAGGCAGTCTGCACGGCCGGACGATCGTCTGAATGCACGCGCTGGATGTAGTCCTGGATGGCATTGTCGTGCGTACCTGCAGGTAAGTCCGCCAGTTGGGCCGCTTCACTCGACCACGTCATTCTGCCGGTGGCAGGATCGAAGTCCCACGCGGCGGAACCACTGGCTGATAATGCCAGACGCAGACGCTGCTCGCTCAGACGCAAGGCCTGTTCCGCCTCGCGTCGTTGCTGGACCAGTTGCCGATTCTGAATGGCGCGCTCACACAGGCGAGGCAATGCTATGAACGATTCGGGCGACTTGACGACGTAATCCACGGCACCGGATTTCAGCGCGTTAACAGCGATGTGCTCATCACCATGACTGGTGAGCAGCACGACACCATACTCCGCGGATTCCGCATCGTCGGGAATCAGGTCGGTTCCGTGATCTTCGCCCAGCAGATAATCCGCCAGCACCAACTCCCAACCACCGTCGGCGATCTTCTCGTGGGCTGCCGCGATCGTGTTGACTACGGTGATTTGAAAATGGCCATCGTGTCGACGAAAAGCCGCCTCGACGAGTTTGACATGCGAGGCATCATCCTCGACGAGGAGTATGTCACTCTGTTGGATCATTCGCGTTTCCGAACTCAGTTTGTCGCCAACGGTCACAGTCTCACATGAACTGGCAACGAGTGTCCCGCCGCTGGCTGGCTCGGTCAATCGTGGACGTGCGATGACTGCCCTGACGCTCACACGATCATTGCTTTGTCGTCCGCGACTCGTCCACATCCGTAATCGGCTTCCCGTTCACTGGCGAACGCCGACCGGCCTGGTCGTTCGTTCTAGAACTGGTAGTCGTCAATGTTCTGCAGATTGAACTTCAGAGGTGGACCGAGGGTGACCACACCATCACGCACTTCGATGCCCTTCAGTCGGCCGAAGTCGCGTGTGCCGGATTCGAGGCCCCCGTTGTTCAATTCCTGAGCGACATGCACAGTCAGGTAGCCGAGAGCCACGGCGTCCCACAGCAGAAATGTCTCGACCGTTCCGTCTTTGACGTACTCGCGCATCATGTCCGGCAGGCTCAGACCGGTCACGCAGATGGACTTCGCCTTGCCCGAGTCACGCACGGCTCGCGCGGCGCCAGGTAAGGCGACGGATGTGATGCCCCACACACCCTTCAGATTCGGATGAGCACTCAGGGCTTCGGACGATTGCTCCTGAGCCTTCTGCAGGTCTTCGCCCGGTGTCAGATGCGGCAGCAGTTTCATGCCTGGATACTTCTGGTCGATTCGCTTCCGCATGAATTCCATCCAGGTGTTCTGATTCGACGCCGTCGCCGTCCCGCTGACGATCAGGTACTCGCCTGCGGGGCTCTGACCGCGAGCTTTGAGTTGTTCGACCATCGTGTCGACCAGCGCGAACCCGAGGGCTTTATTGTCGACCTGGTTCACGAAGACCGAGCGGCCAGACGTTTGCGGGTTGGCGTCCGTGTCCCAGCAAAGCACAGTCGCACCGACATCCTTCGCCGTGCGGAGTGTCTGCGAGATGGCTTCCGGGTCGTTGGGCGCGACCGCGATGACGTCCACTCCCTGAGCCAGCCAGCCGTCGACCATACGAATCTGATCCTCGGAGCGCGCCTCGGTCGGACCATCGTAGATCAGTTCGATACCCAGCTCCTGGGCGGCTTCCTCGGCACCGCGCCGGGTCGCATCGAAATAGCCGATCCCGACAAGCTTGGGCATCATGCCCAGCCGGAACGAACTCGTCATACCGCCGTCAGCGGGATCGACGACCTGGGGCGGCTCAGCGTCTGAACTGCAGCCACTCAGACCCAGGCACAGGGCGACCACCGTTACGTAGTAACTCAGAGTCCTCATGGCATTCGCTCTCTGGAGTATCTGTGTTGCAGGATTTGTCTCGCCAGACGCGTAGCGAAAACGATCGGGGCGCCGGCGCGAAGCGTGAGCAGTCTACGGCAGATATTGATACGATCGTTGACCGATGGCGACCATGTGCCGAATCCGCGATTTTCCGCCTCGAATTTCGACCAGGTAAAGATCATGACGACGCAAGTATCTCCCATTGCGCATATTTCACGTCGGGCATTATTGAAAGGCTCGATCGCGACTGCGGGCGGTGGAGCTCTGATGAACTGGGGCAGTCTGTTCAATTCAGCTTCCGCCGCGGATGAAGTTCAGAAACAACAGAAGCGTTGCATTCTGCTCTGGATGAACGGAGGCGTCAGTCAGTTTGAGACGTTCGATATGAAACCGGGTCGACCGACTGGCGGTCAGTTTCGTCCCGTGTCCACCAACCTGCCTGGCACTCAGGTCTGCGAACTGCTGCCGAAGATTTCGCAGAACATGGACAAGCTGGCGGTGATCCGCTCGATGAGGACATCGCAGGTGGATCATCCCGGCGGCATTCATCTGATGCATACCGGTTACGCGAGCACGGCCAATATTCGGTTTCCCGAAATGGGAGCGGTCGTCTCAAAGTACCTGGGTCAGGAACGCTCGGACCTGCCGAACTTCATCAAGGTGTTCCCACACTTTAACAGCGGAGCCGGATTCCTCGGGCCGAAGTATCTCCCGTTCTCGTTGAGCCCGGAGGGACGACTCCCCACGTTTGCGACGTCGTCGATGAAGTCACACATTGAGGCGCGGCGGAACGGGTTGCGGTCCTTTGTGGAAGACGTTTACGCCCGGGAGCACAAAGCGGAAATCGCTCGCGCGCACCGTGAGGCGTACCAATCTGCCCGCCGACTGCAGAATGTTCACAAGGTCTTCAATATCGACGACGAATGGGACAGCAACCGTGAACTGTATGGCGACTCGGCGTTCGGTCGTCGTTGTCTGCTGGCTCGGCGTTTGATTGAAGAAGGCGTGCCGTTCGTCGAGGTTGGGCAGAGCAGTTACGACTCACATGCGGACAACTTTGTCTGGCATCGCAGCCTGCTGCCGCCGATGGAGCACGCCTGGGTCGGTCTGATCACGGACTTGGAGCAACGCGGTCTGCTCGACAACACGCTGATCGTCTGGATGGGCGAGATCGGCCGCACGCCGCGCATCAACAACCGCAGTGGGCGCGATCACTACGTGCGTTCGTGGAGCACGGCATTGGCCGGTTGCGGCGTGAAGGGCGGACTCGTGTATGGAGCGTCCGACGAAGACGGCGCCGACGTGAAAGACGACCCGGTCACCGAGGGTGACTTCTTTGCCACAATCTATCAGGCACTGGGGATCGATCCGGAAACGGAGCACTACAACGGCGTCAGGCCGATTCCGATTGCTCCGTTTGGGTCCGAGGTTGTGGAAGACATTCTTGCGTGACGGATGAAGAATCCGTGTTCATGCGCGACCCATTGATTCGAGGCGAGAAATGCCAGAAGTGAATCCAAAACAAGTCTGGAAACTTCAGTTCGAAGGCGCGTGGCCAACGTCGGTCGCGTTTCTCGGACCGGGACGTGTGGCTGCGGGTAATCGTGATGGCCAGATCTTTGTCTGGGATCTGACTGATCAACCAGCCGCCGGGCCGGCAGAAGGTGAATCGGACGCAAAGGACAAGAAGGACGATGAGGGAGCGAATGTGCCGCCGGTCCGTCGTCTCGACGGGCACACGAACGGCATCTCTCACCTTGTCTCAACCAATGACGGAAAACTGCTTGTGTCGGCGAGCCTCGACCACACCGTCCGGATTTGGGAATCCGACGCGTCGGCAACTGGCAATGCTGACGTCGTGCTGGACCGCACCACGCGGGAACGGGAATCCAAACGACTGCCTCAGGACAAGCGGCAGGAGTTCCTGGACCGGCCGGGTGTTGCGGTCGAGACTCAGGATGCAGCGGCTGTACTGAAGGGGCACGCCGACTGGGTCAACTCGCTGGGGATCAGCCGGAGTGGCCAGCGACTGATCAGTGGAGACGCACGGTCAAACGTCATCGTCTGGGACTTGGAAGAGCGCAAGGAGCTGTCGAGGTGGGCAGGCCACTCGTGGAATGGCATCGTGGCTGCCGCGCTGTCTCCGGATGGTCAGACGGCTCTGGTTTCGGAGTACACCTACAAACGTGACGACTTTGATCTTCCGGCCCCCGGGCTGAAAGTCTGGAATGTCGCGGATGCTGCGCAGAAACTGGATATCCTCAAAGTCCACATACCCAAATTCGACGATCAAGCTACGACCTATGGCGCCGCGAGTGTCTGGAGAAAGTTCATTAAGGGTGGACTGATCACGGTCGACTATTCGCCTGACGGAAGCCTTGTCGCTGTCGGCCAGGGCGGAGAAACCGACACGGGGCAGGTGCATCTGTTTGAAGCCGAAACCGGCAAGCTCGTTCGAACGGTGTCCGGACACAAATACGGTGTCTGCGACGTGAGATTCACGACCGACGGCAAACATGTCCTGTCCAGCGGACGCGACACGACTGTCCGCATCTGCCAGGTCGCCGATGGCAAGGAAGTCGCCGCACTGGGAAAAGGACGGGGCGGACAGTTCAAAGACTGGATGCACGGCATCGCGATCTCACCCGATGCGAAAATGGTTGCGGCGGCGGATATCGCGGGGTTCGTCCATGTCTGGCAAGTGTGGGCATAGGCCCTTCGATCCTGGGATCGACCAACATGTTGTCACAGGATTCTTAATCCTAATCGTACTCTTAATCTTAATCCCGACCCCGCGCGCACTCATTTCTGATTCGCGGCACAAGCCGGAAGGCCCGTTTCACAGATGAGCAACTCACAGGTCGTCGTGCTTTGCAGCGACATGTTCTTTGCGTCGCAGATCGATGGCACCGCACGCCAGCTCGACCAGACGGTACGTGTGGTGGATTCGCTCAGCGAGGTCACCGATGAGTTGCAGTCGGGGCGCGTGGCCAGACTGATCGTTGATCTCGAACTGCCGGGACTTGATCCGTGTGAACTGATGGCCGCGCTGCCTCAGGAGTCGCGCCCGCATGTGCTTGGTTTCGGCCCGCATGTGAAGAAGGATCGGCTGGGGGCCGCGCGCGATGCGGGGTTCGATGAGGTGATCTCACGGGGCAGTTTTTCAGCGAATCTCGCCGACATGCTGCAGCCGACGTCCGCCGGGCCGTTGCCGCGCACCCTTGAGCCGGAAGTCATGGACACGGTTGATGAAGCGGCTGATTACGACTCAATGGATCACAGCGGAGTGAACCGGTTGTTTGTCGACGATCTGCTGGCGGTGGCCGCGACTTGGACTGATCGAGACAGACTGCAGTCCTCGACGAACCCGCTTCGGATTCTGGACGTGGGCACGGGCACGGCTCAGATACCGATAGAGTTTTGCCGGCGACCCGTATCGGCGTCTGTATGGGCGATCGACCTGGCGGTCGAGATGCTCATGCTGGCTGAGCGGAATGTGCGGGATGCAGGACTCGACGGGCGCATTCTGCTCGAACACCTGGACGCGAAAGAACTGCCGTATAACGACGGCGAATTCGACTGGGTCATTTCAAACAGCATCATTCATCACATCCCGCAGCCGGTTGATTCGATGCGAAAGATGCTGCGCGTCCTGCGGCCTGGTGGCCTGCTGTTCGTGCGGGATTTGATGCGTCCCGGTTCAGACGCCGACGTCGAGCAATTCGTTGCAACGTACGCCGGCCAGGAAAACGAACACTCGCAACAGCTTTTCCGTCAATCACTGCATGCGGCATTGACCGTACCCGAGATGCAGGAGCTGATGGTGGACCTGGGCTGGCCAGCCGATTGCGCGGCACAGACCAGCGACCGCCATTGGACGATCCGTGGATCGCAACCGTAACAGTTGCGACGGCGGTGCCTGCAATGGCGCACGTACGGGCGCACGTGGGCGTGTCGAAATCAGGTCGTCATGAACACACCGCACGTGCGCACGGGAAGTGCCGTAAGGGTTGTCCGTCTTGCGCCCTGCTCATAGCCGTCAATCTGCGGTCCAGGTTGTCTCGCTTGCCTGATCGTTGGCGTTTCACACACTCACGAGACGATCTGTTACATGACTGGATCGAACGCATTCCTCTCGTAACTCGGCAGGCCACCAGTTCCCGCCCTTGATTCAGCCTCGATGATGCCCTCACCGGAGAACTCCATGCGGATCCTGCGACTGGCCGATCCGGATTCCCAGGCCCGATCCCGGACGCCATTGGGAGAAACTCTGGTTCAGCTCAAGTCCGGCCAACCGCCAGTAAAGGAGGCCGCCGTGACCCAGGCCGATCAGGGGGAACTTCAGAGCTGGCACGACCGCTTGAATTCGAATCACGAACAGATCACACGGCGGTTATCGCTGATTGAAGCGGAACTCGATCGACTCGTCGGCCCCGGTCCTGAACCGCCCCAACTGACAGTCTTCGAAGAGCGTAACGCGACAGTGCAGGACAGCAGGTAGGCATCCCGCGCCATCGGAGCGCTGCCTTATACGCAGCGGCGACGCCAGGCTTCGGCTGCTTCATGGCAGTCCGCGACGGCCCGTTGTGCAAACTGCACGAGTTCCTCTTCGCGGCCCTTGCTGGACAATGTGCGTACAACATCGGGGTCCAGTGGGCTGCCGAAGACGATACGCACCGTACGCGGTAGAAGGCGGAGTCCGCCGCGTGGCATGGCTTCGTGAGCGCCCGCAATTCCCACCGGATACACCGGCACACGGGCTCGCCGAATCAGTGATATGAACCCTGGTTTGAAGTCTCCAACTGAACCATCCGAACTGCGGGTCCCCTCGGGAAAGACGCCCACCAGGAATCCATGATTCATGCGCGCCAGAGCGTTTCGGATTGATGCCGTACTCGCGGAATCTCGACTGATCGGCATCACGTACGTCTCACGAAGCACCCAGCCGACGACGGGGACGGGAAAGAGTGAGTCGCGGGCGAGATAGCTCACCGGCCGCTGCAGTGGCACACCAACGAGCAGTGGATCAAGAAAGCTCTGGTGATTCACGAGGACCAGACCGCCGCCGGTTCGCGGCAGGTTCTCAAGTCCCCGGTACTGGCATCGCAGCCAGAACCCGAACACCAGGCGCATTCCAAACTGCAGCATCGACCAGACAATGTTGCGTCTGGTGGGATGCGGCAGCAGGTTGGTGTCGGGCGAAGTCATGCGGGGCATTCATCGATTCACATTGGCGAGCCACAGGATTCTTCCACCACAGTTCGCAGCCGACCGAAACGAAAACCGCCCCGCTGGCCAGGTATGCCAACGGGGCGTTTCAGGATTCAGCAACACAACAGGCTGTGTTATCGCTTCGAGAACTGGAAACCTCGGCGAGCCTTGCGGCGACCGAACTTCTTACGTTCCACCATACGACCATCACGCGTGAGAAAACCGGCTTCAGCCAGCAAGTGGTGCAGTTCCGGATTCCTGGCTTCCAAGGCACGGGCGATGCCAAGGATGACTGCTCCGGTCTGGCCGGTGGTTCCACCGCCATTGACGCGGACCCAGACATCGACGTCGGTTCGCGTGTTGGTTGCGTGCAGCGGTGCCTGCACCATCTTCTGGTCGCGTTCGATCCGGAAGAATTCTTCCAGGGTTCGACCATTGACCACAAACTTGCCGTCGCCCTCTTTGATTCGCACGCGGGCCACTGACGTCTTGCGACGGCCGGTTCCGATGGCGGTTCCGTCTTTGTCAATCTTTCCGCGGATAACCACTGGCGCTACGGGCTTATCTTCCTCAGCCGGGGCGCCTTCGCCCAGTGTCAACTCCGGGAGGTCGCTCCCATCGGCCGCTGCTTCAGGCGGTGCTTCGTCTTCCGACTCAACCTCGGCGGCGACTTCCGGTTCGGCAACCGCGTCTGGTTCGGCAACCGCGTCTGGTTCGGCAACCGCGTCTGGTTCGGCAACCGCGTCTGGTTCGGCAACCGCGTCTGGTTCGGCAACGGCCGCTGGTTCAGCAGCGACTTCCGGTTCGGCAACCGCTTCTACTTCAGCAGCGGCTTCGGGTTCGGGTTCCGCAGCGGCTTCTGGTTCAGCAACGACTGGTGCGCTGTCTGGAGCCTCGGGTGTTGCCGCCTGAAGTTCCTCTTCCGGCGTCTGCCCGTCGTCGGGCGTCGGTGTATCAGTGCTCATAGCAATTATCCAGGTTCAGATTCAGTCGCCACGTTCAGCAGGACGTGGAGTTACCGACACTCCGATGTGTGCGGTCACGAATTGTTCAGTGAGACCACCCTATTTGTCACCCGGCAGCAGGTGCGGCGGGAACGGCTGCGGCTGCTGGGCCTGATGTCCGTGATCCGGACCACAGAACAGACGCAGATTCTTCAGCATCTGGCTTCCCAGACGATTCTTCGGAAGCATCCGGCGGACGGCCTCCTGAAGGATCATTTCCGGCTTCTTGTCAAGCAGATCAGCGGCAGTCTGAATTTTGAGGCCACTCGGATATCCCGAGTACCGTGCATAAGTTCGCTGCTCCATCTTGCGTGTGTAATACGGGTGACTCGGATGCCGTGCCGGCTGGCCAGAAAACCGAATGAGATGCGCGTTGACGACAATCACCACGTCTCCGGACAGCACATGCGGCGTATACGACGCCTTATGCTTGCCCATCAGCACGGTGGCAATCTGTGTGGCGATTCGACCAACGATCATTCCGTCAGTATCGAGCACGTACCAGTCAGGATTGGTCGTCTCCTTTTTCGCCATCGTGGTGCGTTGAGTTATGACAGGCACGGTTACATTCCTTCAGAAAGCGACGAGGGCTGCAACAAATGCCGCAGCCCCTTTAATAGCAACAGGTTACGCAATCAGACCCAGCGAGAGTCTATGCGGGAACGCGAAAGAGTAGCGAGTTGATCATGTGCGTTCAACTCGGGCATCTGGAAATCGACCTCTGTCGGATTGGGGGACTGTTGTGTACAGAATTCCGGTCCGTTTCGGTGCTCGATCGGCCAGCCAGAGCGGCGAGGTCAGGAGGCAACGAGCCCACGCGTCTGACTGGTCGGTCCAACTCGGAAGCGGTTGTTGCCCGCTTTGCTCGTGTGGTCGCCGCATCTGGTCAGAAACATCGAGCGTGTGATTCCGATGGAACTCCTGTCGCTCCCGTTTTGTCTCCAGTCCAAGTCGTTGGCAAATCTGTTCAGTCGGCACGTGAAGCCATCGGGCATCGCCGGTCAGATTCAGCCGCCGATAGAGTTCCAGTGCGACTCGGCCCATTGTCCACCGGGCATTGATGTCCTGTGTGGGTCGCACAACCGCCTGCCCGTCGGTTGATGTGTAGACCATCGCATCGATGCCGAGTGGTCCGAAGTATCCGTCCCCATGCAGTTGGTCGGCGATTCTCCGGCCCGTGGCGACGATTGACTGCAGCGTCTCCGATGACACTTCGGGAAAGGCATCGTCCGCCCGAATGCCGTTGCCGGGGCAACCTGGCAGGATTTCGGTCATGCCCAGGAACGTTGGAGATTCAGCACGGCCCATTGGCAGGTCCCATTGGGTACTCAATTCAATCTCGGGCTGCACTTGTGGTTCGAAGTAGGCGGCGTGCTGCTGCTTGAGGCGAGACGTCAGCCAGTTGATCGATGCCTTGTCCAGTTGGTCACCACGCCCCGTCAGCCGTTCGCGACCGGCCATGCCGAATTCTGCTTTGACAATCCACTGGAAGTCGGAAACCGGTGTTTCCCATTTGCGGGCGCCGCGCCGAATCGCATCGTTCAGATCATCGACGGCCAGGATTCGTCGGGCGCCGGACAGCGATTTCCCAATTTCGATTTCCAGTTCATGCGAAAATGTCCGCGAATTTGCCCGTCGAACGACATCCAGCGGTGGGGCTGTGACATGGCAGCCCAACTGACTGGCAGCTCGCAACGCCGTCTCTGACCAGCCCCACGGTGCAGCCTGCAAAGACACTGCAGGCGGGCTGTTCGTGACCGACCTGCCATGAACAAGGCCCGCATCAGCAGCTGCGGCAAGGAACTCGTGGGGCAGTGGTTCGTCGAAGTGAACCCTGTCGTCCGGTTTCGTCAGCGGCAGCAGATGCGCTGTCAACTCGGCATTCAACGCAGCGAGTCGCGCCGGGCGGTTGTATCCGGATGTCGCGATTTGATGCTCGAAGTCGAAATTGCCGAGAAAAATTCGTGCCATGACCTTGCGATGGTTTGAGGCATGTCCCCGATTGCGAATGGACCCGTGCGACGTCGTTTGAGCGACGTCGACCTGTCGCAACACCGGGAGCTGTCAGATCGTCGGCCAGTCTTGCCAACCTCTGGGAAAAGCATAACTTACGAAGATTCATTGACCCCTGAAGCCGCTCGGTGTCAGTATTCTGCCCGGTTGCTGAGAAACTGGTTCTTTGGGTCAAGGTCCGTCTCAGACGGCGATGCGATGGAAACGATTCTCAAAGGCTACGAAGTCAATGCGGCGACGTGGTTCTATTTGTCTCTGCTACTAATCGTCGCCGTGTTCTTCCGCTTCCGGCGATTGTGGTCCCTGCGCAACGTGGACCTTCTGCTTCTGCTCAGCGTGTCTCCCGGGCTATTACTGCTGAACGTGGCCCGCGGGCTGCCCATGACCAGCCCGGACGAGGTCCTGCAGGTCGAAAAACTGCGGTCGCTTGGCTATGGCTGGCTGTTCGTGACAACCGGGCTGTGTCTGGTCCGGCTGTTTTTCGACGCGTGGTTCCGGCGGCGCCCGTTAATCGAGCAGAACCTGAACGCGGCCGGACTGACGTTTCTTTGCGTCGCCGCGTTTGTGTTCCAGGTCACTAGAGTTGCCACTGAGGATCCCGCTGCCACAACCGTCGCGGCTGTGCGGCAAGCGGAGGACCTGCTCAGTCGCGAGGACACGAATACAAACACGGGAACGACCACCGGCCCGGCTCAACGGTTGCTGTCGGCGACGGGAGTGGCAGCGGCGCGAATCGTCGCGGAGCCGAGCGTGGCCGAGCTTGTTGCGGCCCGAGTCATGGCGTGCCTCTCGCACCTGGCGGTTGTTCTGGGACTGGTGTTTCTGGGACGCCGGCACCTGGGAGATATCCGCCTGGGCGTGGCCATGGCGACGATGTACCTGCTACTGCCCTGCACTGCCTATCAGGTGAATCATGTCGCGCATGTCCTGCCGGCGGCGCTCGTGATCTGGGCGTTGACGTTCTATCACAGACCAATGGTCGCTGGCGGACTGATGGGCCTGGCTTGCGGAACAGTCTTCTTTCCTGCGTTTCTTCTGCCGCTGTGGATGGTGTTTTACGGTCGCAACGGATCGATTCGCTTTGCCGTGGCGCTGGCTGGAGTGGCAGCCGTTCTGATCGGTACGTTCGCCCTCACGGCCACCGATCCACAGTCCTTCGTGCGGCAGTGGATTGGCTCGATCGACTGGAGCGTGCTGCAGTTTCAGCGTGGCCAGGGCGTTGGTTTCTGGGCATCTGTCGATTCCGTGTACCGCATTCCCGTGATGGCCGCGTTTCTGGTCATGGCGATCTGCCTGACAATCTTCCCGCTGAAAAAGAACATCGAACACCTGATGTCGCATTCGGCGGCCATCGTTGTCGCGACGCAATTGTGGTACCCACAGCATGGTGGAGTTTACGTGCTGTGGTATCTGCCGCTGTTGCTGGCCGTCGTCTTCCGACCGCGGCTCACGCATCTTGTGCCGCCGGAGTCGGCTCCTTTACTGAAAGCCGCGCGGGAAGCCAGTTCCGACACGCCATCGGACCGCACGTTTTCGAGCCCCGGACGACAGCAGCTTCCGTAAGACAGCGCACTCACTTCGCGGCGCAGCTACTTCTCAAAGACGGGACCCTTGCGTGCCTTGTTGTAGAGGTCTTTCCAGCGGGCCGAGCCGTCGTTGGGCAACAGCTTCGTGAAGACACCACGCTCGAAGTACGGCATGCCCCCGCGCCGGGCGAGACTCAGCATGAAGTTGACCTTACCGTTGTTGGCCAGGTACATCCGTCGGCCGTCCGGCCAGGTTGTTTCAATCACACGGGGCGGTTCCGGCCGGCGTTTGGGTTTCGGAACTTTGAGTTTCTCGACCGTGTCCCAGTCGACTTCGCAGCCCAGACCTGGTCCATCCGGGATCGACGAATAGCCATCCGTGACCGTTACCGGTTCGGTGATGAGCTGATGCTCGTAAAGCTGATGGCAGTTGACCGCCGGCCAGGTTGCGTGACTGAGGACTGCTCCGAAGTGCTTCGACCATGTCGCTGTCAGGCCCATGCCGACAAGCTGCAGCCAGAACGGTTTGTCCGCCAGTGCCGCACCGGTCGCGCGTTGCAGCAGCAGTTTCGCTCCGCCACCAATCACGAAGCCATCGCACGCGTCTTCGGTCAGCACGATGTATGGGTCGGGCCGACCGTAGTGCATGGCAACGGGAACACGTGTCGCATTCCTGATGACCTGGTTGCCGCGAATATCGTGTTGAAAGATGGGTGTCTCCCAGATGGCCATCTGCGGAAACTCGGCCAGCTCTTTCAGGATCGGAATGCCGCGTTCGGCGCTCAGCAATGTGTCGTTGAAGTCGAGAGCGACTTTGAAATCTTTCGGGACGGCTTTCGCGGTCGCTTCCGCCATCGCCCAGGGATCGAACCACGGCCGGCCTTTCGTTTTGTACGCGCGGTATCCCTGCCGATAAGCCTCGGCACACTCGGCGGCCATGTCTTCGGGCGACGTGTCGATGTTCCACCACGCGAGCGGAGTGCGATCGTGAACGCGAGTTCCCAGCAGTGCATACGCCGGAACTCCAGTCGCTTTTCCGACGGCGTCAAACAGCGCCATCTGCAGGCCAGCGCCCAGATCATCGTCCCACATCAGCTCGACGGCGTTCCTTCCGTGAGCACGAGCAACGTCTTCGTCCTCGGTCGCCTCCCACGTGTAGTAGAGCAGAGTCTCGCCGTGTCCCGTGTGCCCCGACTTAAGCGTCACCGAGCAAATCTCCGACCACTTCCAGTGTGGGATTTCGCGCGACATGTTGCGGTCAGGAACTTCGCGAAACGGATTCAGCACTGTCACCCGTTCGATCTTCGCGATTTCGAAGGCGCGGTTCGGCGCAGGTGCCGCCTCGGCCCTGGGCGAACTCAGCATGTCGGAAAAACAGACACCGGTCAGTGCGGCTGCGCCGGATCGCAACAGGCTGCGGCGATCGATGTGAAGACCTGTCTGACTGGAGCGTGCGGTCATGGAACTTCCCTTCTGGTTCAATCCGCGCCACGTGGCACGGAATAGTCCTCTTCAATTGAGATGGCCCGAATCTCGCAGTCATCGAAGCTGGTCGCGTCGTCTGGCGCGGGAGTCTGACGGAATCGCAGCGTGTTGACACCCTGCTCCAACACCGCTCGCGGAATTCGAATCCGCACGCGTCGTGGGGAGTGCGCGGGACAGTGAATCGAGACATGCTCATTGAGCGTGCCGATCAGTTGTCCGTTCACCTCGACACGTGTGGCGAGGAATCCACCTCGCACGGCATTCAGCAACGGTGACGCGGCCAGCGTCTGTGGCCCCGCGGGAATCAGCTCGGCGGCATCCAGACTGAGGTAGACGACTCGGTCCGGCCTTTCGATCGGGACCCACGACAGGGACAACTCGGTACCGATTGGTTCCGGTGAACTGAACTCCTCACGAATTCCGTTACCCAGATGCCGCGGCCCGGCGTCCAGCATCTGCGTCGAACCGAACGCCAACGGTTCGATTCGCTGCAACATTCCCCACGGCAGTCTGAGCGTTCGTAAGAGCGGGTGATCCACGACGAGTCCGATTGCGTCCGCGCCGACGATCACCGCTCGGAGCCGCCCGCCCCGCGGTTCGCCGAAGTGCATGCAACTGGCTTCAGGAGCGAGCGTCAATTGCGCCAGCCAACCAACCTGTGTGGGTCGGTTCGTCGGAACGTCGTTGATGATCGGATCCGTGGAATGGCGAAACTGCACGGACTTAATGTCAGGCCACGGGACGTGAACACGACCGTTGACCGTGGTGAGACGAAAGACGTCGCGTCCGCGAAATACGCCAGCTGATGGAAATCCGGAGTCTTCCTGCGCGCTGTAGCCGAACAGTTCGTCTCCACTGTTCAGCGCAATGCAATCCGAATCACGTGCAGGCGTCAGCGTGCGGGGCAAACTCGCTGCATCCCGATCGACTCGCCGGATGCGAAATCTGGCCGGCGGAAGCGAGCTTCCTTCGACTGGGGCATTTGCGGGAGACACAACTCGCACTCCCGTAAGCATGCCGGACCAGTAGGGAGCCGATCCCAGAAGCTGTCCATCGACACTGACAGTCAGCCCCTGACCGAGAAACAGACGAAGCCGAAGCATGTCGTGTTTGATTCGCACAACGCTTCTGGACATGGCGATATCCGAAGCCAGCACGAACTCGGTTTGGTCATTCGCGGACCGTCGGATATGCGCGGAAACGTGGCGCGTCACGCTGTCAGTATCTTCCAGCAGAAACTGCACGGACTCGATGAGTGGAACGGATAAGTCGTGCGAATCGAGTCGCATGTCGAAGCTGGCGAGGACAGCTGACGCCGGTTCCGGCAATGTGGTGGTCGCGTGACATCCCGGCTTGAGCAGGTCACCGGCTGGTTCGAATACCCAACGCATGGCAGGCATCAGATGCTGCTGAGCCGCCTTCCGATCGGCGTCGCGTGGAGTGACCGTGTATGTCACCGATGCAAGATCACTCGCCTGCGATGGAGGACGAATCGAAGCCACACACTCGATAGGCACCACGCGCGACGGCTCCGGGTGCTGCAGCCCGGGCAGACCGAATCGACGCACCAATGGCCTGGGATCGCCGTCGACGGAATCGGTCGGGCTGTCACGGGCAATATGGTACGAGCCGGTCGCGAAGGACTCGCCGGTCCAGAGCGTGACGATCCTCACGGACCGACTGGACTTTGAATCGAAAATATGCGGCGGGAAGTCAATCCGTGCAATTTCGGACAGCGGCGTTTCGTCCGCCTGCAGACGGGCGGATGCCCGCGGATTCTCGGTCCCCCGCGTAGTGCTCGTGAAGTGTGTTCGGAAACTCGAACCGTTATGTAAGGTCGCCCGGAACACCGGTCCGACCGGCACAGCCGACATAGCAGATTCAATCGAGCCTGCAACGAGAAACACCGCGGCCAACAGGAATTGCTGGAGTCGTACGACGCCCGGTGTGCCTCGTTCGCTACCGTCAAAGTCGAGAGGTTCCCTCGAGCGCAGGGCGAGTCTGCTCAGAAAACAACCGGTGCCCGACCAGCGAATTGGCGGACGGACTCGGTCAGGCAAATTGCAATGCATCGAGACACCGTCGTCGGGCGAAATGAATGCCGTACGGAAAGCGAGTGGATCGATTGTGTCGACAGGACCGATCACTGAATAGACACCGGTCATCGGAATACCCCGTGATCGGCTGTGGGCTGTTCATGCATTGCCGGGAATTCTGCAGCATTCACCGGCGTGATTATCGACGAGGTATGGAGTCGGTCGTTACAACCGTATGTGTTGCCAGGAAATGCGCCGTTGGACGGGTTGACGTAATTGCCGACGTTCCGGGCGGTCGTATACTTTCGCGGGCAACACGATGGAGCAGGCAGGTCAGTTTGGAGGCAGGTTTTCAGCACTGCTGCAGAACCAGAGCCCGAGAGCGGCTCAGAGTGATTTCACATGACAGTTGAGACGGCTACGTCCCGCATCCTGTGTTTCAGTCGGGATCCAGAACATTCTCGCAGTGTGGCGGAACGCCTCGCCCCCGAGTACGACGTGGTCTGTCCGGCTACACTCGAGGACAGCCTTGAGACCCTGCACAAGGGTGGGTTCTCAGGGCTTTTTTTGTGTGGCGATGAAATGACCTCGGCCGGACTTCTGCTGCAGGCCGGCGGCATTCTCGAGCAGCTCAACGATGGCCTGGCGCTCGTCGGGCATCGGCGCGAGATTCTGTGGCACAACCGTCAATTCCTCGATCTGTCTCATCAGACGGTGGACTCGCTGACCGGCGACAGTTTTTATGACGCCTTCGGGTCGCCGGAAATCCTCGGACCAGATTTCTGCCCGCTGAACACAGCCTTCGGCACGGGCGAGTCGGCCTGCAGTACGCTGCGTGTCGGAGACAAGACCTACTACGAAGTTGAAGCGACACCCGTCTTCGATTCGGAAGGCGATCATTCCGAGTTCGCTCGATACCTGATCGTTGTCCTTCGGGATACATCGACACAGGTGCTGCAGAAACAGAAGCTTAACGCTATCTATCAGGCCGGCCTGGAACTGGGTGATCTGACGCCCAGCGAGCTGCTGGAAATGAGCGTCGATGACCGTATTGAATTGCTGAAGTCCAAGATTCTTCACTTCACTCAGGATCTCCTGCAGTACGACACGGTTGAGATTCGCCTGCTGCAGAGGGAAACCAGACAACTCGATCCGCTGCTGTCCGTAGGCATGGACGGGAGTGCGTCTCAGCGCGACCTCTTCGCCAACCCAACCCATAACGGTGTCACCGGTTTCGTTGGAGCGACCGGCAAGAGTTACCTGTGCGAAGACACGACGTCCGACCCATTGTATCTCTCGGGTGCCGCGAACGCCCGCAGTTCGCTGACTGTTCCGCTGATGCTGCATGACGAAGTGTTTGGCACGTTCAACGTTGAGAGCCCGCGGGCAGGAGCGTTCAGCGAGAACGACCTGCAGTTCCTGGAACTGTTTTCCCGCGAGATCGCCGTCGCGTTGAATACGCTGGATCTGCTGGCCGTCGAGAAACTGTCGACGTTGACGCAAAGCACGGAACTCGTGCTGAGAGAGATTGCCGAGCCGGTCGACGAGATCATTCAGGACGCGACGTGGCTGATCGAGAATACAGTCGGTGCGGATCGCAGCGTCACCGAGCGGTTGCGTGACATCCTGAATCACACGCGTCATGTCCGGCAGCTTGTGCACAATGTGGGCGATTCGATTCTGCCCGACGCCGGTCATACGCACGCCGCGCTGCCGCAAAGCGAGACCCGCCCGCGCATGCAGCAGAAGCGTGTACTGGTCGTTGATGCGGAAGACGACGTGCGTCGCTCCGCACACGAACTGCTTGGCCGGTTCGGCTGCGAAGTCGAGACGGCACACAATGCCGAAGAGTGTTTTCTGTTGTGCCGCTCGTATCACTACGACGCCGTCATCGCAGACATTCGTCTGCCGGACAGGACCGGTCACGAAGTCTTCACCCAACTGCTGCAGATCGACCCGCATCTGCCGGTCATGCTCATGACCGGCTACGGCTACGACCCGGGGCATTCAATCGTCAAAGCCCGGCAGGCCGGCTGTAAGACGATTCTCTTCAAGCCCTTCCGTGTAGATCAGCTCGTCGAAGGGTTGGACATTGCGTTTGCCCCGCCGTCCGATCTGGACGAGACATAAGGCGAGCGGCAGGAACTGGCTGGCAGCTGAATTCCCAGGAATTCAGACGAACCGTCAGAAACGGAATTCCTGCGAATCCGGCTCCGATAAGTCTGGAATGGCCGCTCGCCCAGCCCGGATTATTCAGGCGAGCGGAGAGCGTCAGCTCTCCGACCTGTGGAATATGCATGAAAGCCGCTCAGCTAACATTCCGTTGTTCTCAAACATCTGCCTGAGGGACGTTTGACGACAACAAGATTGGTCGGACGCAGTCGTTTCGGGCTGACTCGACTGCCTCGTAACTGTCACATCCCGGCATGTGGTCGTTCACGATGCCGACCGACTGCATGAAGGCGTAGGCTGTTGTCGGTCCGACGAACGACCAGCCGCGTTTCTTGAGTTCTTTGCTCAGGTGTTTCGATTCTGCAGTCTCGGAGCGGCAGGACTCAGCATGGGCCGCACCATTCGGCCCAGAAGTCTGGGTCTACGGGAAATCTACAGGACGGCTTTATCTGTTCGATCAATAACGGCGTTCGCTTTCCCCGATGCTTACATCGTTGGCACTCATGTCGCGGCGGCGCATTAGGCCCTGGTCGTCGAACTCCCAGTGTTCGTTGCCGTGAGTTCGGTACCACTGACCGTTCGCGTCATGCCACTCGTATTCGAATCGAACCGATATCCGGTTGTCGGTGAATGCCCAGAGTTCCTTCATCAGGCGATAGTCGAGTTCTTTGTTCCACTTGTCCCGCAGGAATTCCTGGATAGCTCCTCGACCTTTGAAGAACAGATCGCGGTTGCGCCATATCGAGTCTTCCGTGTACGCCAGCGAAACGCGTTGGGGGTCTCGACTGTTCCATGCGTCTTCCGCAGCTTTGACTTTGGTGAGGGCGGTTTCGCGAGTGAACGGTGGGCGGATATCGGTCGGTGATGGCATTGGTTCGGTTCTTTCTACTCTGAAGTCGACAAATGAAGTTTCCGGGAGTCGGTCATGCCGCGGCGGATGTATCGGCTTCGCTCACGCCGTGCAAGACACCGTCGCCTCCAGCAGCGACTCCGCCGTCAACGGGCAGGATGACGCCTGTGATCCACGGAGCGTTGGTCAGATAGAGTACGGCGGAGGCAATGTCCTCGGGGGTTCCGTAGCGGCCGAGTGGTTGCATCGCGTGCAGCGAATTCAACTGCTCGTCGGTGAGGTCGCCGTAGAGCGGCGTGGGGACGACACCAGGTGAGACGGCGTTGATGCGGATGTTGTCGCCGGCCAGTTCGGAGGACAGGTTCTTCGTCAACGCGGTGATTCCGCCCTTCGCAGCGATCGGGGCACTGGACGGAATCGACACGACGCTGTTGTCGGTCAGGATCGTGCCGATGTTCACGATCGAACCGCCGTCACCCTGCCGACGCATCTGAATCACGGCGGCCTGCGTGAGCAGGAACGTCCCGCGCAGATATCCGAGATACCCGTCGAGTTCAGAGACCGAATAATCAGCAATCGGCTTCGACTCGAAGATGCCGGCGTTGTTGACCAATACGTCGACGCGGCCAAATCGTTCGACTGCGGCGGTTACAAGTTTTCCCGCCGTCGCCGACTGAGTGACGTCTCCGGCAACGATCGCCAGACGACTGGGGACGTCCAGTTGCGAGGCAGCGCGGGCGAGTTTCTCCTCCGTCCGACCGTTGAGGACGACGTTCATTCCATCGTTCAGGAACGCCTTCGCGACGGCGAGGCCGATGCCGCTCGCCGATCCGGTCACGATTGCTGTTCTGACTGTCATCGGTCGTCCTTTCAAATTCGGTTGTTCTGTGATGAGTGCGGCGGTCGTAAACGGGCTGCAGTCACAACCACCGCACGCGTTCGATCAGGCGGCAGCCACAGCCTGCAGTACTTCCTCGTACTTTTCCTTTGGATGCACTCCGACGAGTCGCTCGACGACTTCGCCGTTGTGGAAAATCAGGACAGACGGGATCGAGTGGATGCCGTATTCCTGAGCCGCGCCTGAGTTCTCATCGACATTCAGCCTGCCAACTTTGGCACCTTCGCCGACGTCACCTGCAAGTTCCTCAACGACCGGGCCGAGGATTCGGCAGGGGCCGCACCATTCAGCCCAGAAGTCGACCAGCACAGGCTGATCGCTGCCGAGCACCTCAGACTTGAAATTGGCATCGGTGAATTGTTCGGGATGTCGAGTGGTCATGACGTTCTCCTTGTGAGTTGTTGTTTTCAGTTTGAGTTGTGAGTAATTCGGGCGTATCGCCGTCGATCAGCGAGCAGAGAGGACGACCGCGAAGTTGCGGCCGTCCCCGTTTCGTTCATGCTGAGGCCGTTCAAGACCCGCAGCCGCAGGATTTGCTGTCCGACTTCGTCGTCGAGCAGGATTCGGTTTGCTGTTCTTCTTTTTTCGTTTCATTCGTGTTGTCAGCCATGATTGGGCTCCGTTGTGTTTGAAGTTCGAGAAGAATCGATCTGGTTCAGTTCGGGACTCGGTTGATCAGGGCATCGGACACCTCTCTTTCTGTTATGGGTGACTGCCAGTGGTATGTTGTTTCGATGCTGTGCGTGTTACCCGGCCGCCAATGCCGTCGAGCGACGATCTGATTCACTGTCGGAGTGCACGTGAGATTCAAAGTTGCAGTCGGTCTGTTGTTGCTCCTTACGACGAAGCAAGCGTGCGAAGACCATGAAATGAGTCACCAGAAGCACTGGCACCCAGAACGTTGGGATGTACCAGGTCGTGTGCAGCAGCGGTGGAATGTTCGACTGACGCAGGGCGTTCAGCAGGTCGACCGTGCCGACAACGTTGAAGACCCAGACCAGCGGCAGCGCGAGGCTCCACCGATGTCGAAGAGCCACCAGGGCCCCAATCGCGAGCAGACCGCTGACAAAGTCGCCGTAGGCAACGGCGAATGCAAAGGAGTTCGGCAGAGACTCCGCAACCAGTCCGGGCACCAGAAACGACAGCCCGACATGCCGAATCGCATGAGGGAAGATCAGAGCTGTTAACGCCACGTTGATCGGCTTCGTGGCGAGCCAGGGTGCCACGTACCACTTTGCCAGTAGCCCATACACAGTCAGGCTCAACGCAACCTGCACGAGGAAAATCGTCAAAGTATCCATGGGTCACCTCCTGTAAGAGAAAGAATCGAATTGACGGCCAGGCCTTATGCCGTGGCGATTTCAGCGACTGCCGGAAAGTCGACTTCAGTGCCAGCGACGTGGTTGAAGTAGTTGGCGAACGTCTTCCACGCGACAACGGCAACGATCTCTGCGATCTCGGCATCGCCGTGTCCCGCTCGTCGCACCTGGTCGACGTCTTCGTCACTGACCCAGCCGCGGTTCTCGACAAGCTGCCGAGTGAATCGGAGCGCGGCGTCGGTTCGCATATCCGGGGAAGACGACTGCCGGGCGTCGGTCAGTTCGCCGTCGCTCAGCCCGACTGACTTGCCGATCGCGCAGTGAGCGGCGACGCAGTAACCGCAGCCATTCGCTTCTGAGACGGTCAGTGCAATCTGTTCCCGTAGCTTCGCGGGGAGAACGCCGCCTTCGAGTGCTTCGCCGAAGACGACGTAACTCTTCAAGGCGGCTGGCGAGTTGGCCAGAGTCCGGATGAGATTCGGGACCATTCCGAACTTCTCGTTCACGGCATCAATCAGTTCGCGTGCCTCGCCGACTGCCTGGCCAGGCTCGATGGCTTTGAGTCGCGACATTTCCAGTACTCCTTGTAATTGGTTTGCGTGTCTTCGATAGACATAGACTTCGCACGGAGCGTGCCGAAGTCGTAGAGATTCTTTAACTCATTTCATTGAAGCAGCTTGCGGCGATGCGTAGACATTCCGGAAAGGCATGACATTTCGCGAATCGCGAGATATCACTTTAATTTGCGGAGATGCCGTGGATAATCCGGGCATGAAGACATTCGAATCCTGCGACGACAGTCACATCGATTCGGTCAAGTGCCTGTTGCTCGACATGGCTCTTGAGCGGACCGTTGAATCACTCCTCAGCCTGATCGTGAGTCGGCTCAACGGGCTGGCGGATGTCGCGCTGGCGCGTATGTGGCTGATGGCTCCGGGCGATATCTGCGACAACTGCCATCTGCGTACCGAGTGTCCGAATCAGGAGCGGTGCCTGCATCTTGTTGCGAGTGCCGGTAGCCCGGTCGATGCCGACGCCGACTGGTCCGGGATCAATGGCAGCTTTCGCCGCTTCCCGATTGGTGTTCGCAAAGTGGGCCACGTGGCGTCGACGCGTGAGGCGGTCGAGGTCAGTGACATCGGCGATGGATCGCAGTGGATTGCGGATCCCGACTGGGCTGTCCGTGAAGGCATTCTTGGATTCGTTGGCCAGCCACTGCTGTCGCGCGACGAACTGATCGGAGTGCTGGGAGTCTTCCTGCGCGTACCGGCAGGAAATGACGCTCAGGCCTGGTTGCGTATGGTGGCCGACCACGCCGCATCATCCATTGCCACTGCCCGAGCCTTCGAAGAAATCGACCGGCTTCGTCGACAGCTCGAACTCGAGAACGAATACCTGCGCGACGAAGTCAAAGTCGCGACCGGCTGCTGTGGCGGGATCATTGGAGAGAGTCCGGCACTTCAGAAAGTGCTTCAGCAGGTGGAACTTGTCGGCCCCACGGATTCAACCGTTCTCGTGCTTGGCGAGTCTGGAGTCGGCAAAGAATTGATCGCTCGAGCCATCCATGAACAGAGCCCGCGCAAAGACGGGCCGCTCATTAAAGTGAATTGTGCATCCATTCCGCGCGACCTGTTCGAAAGCGAGTTTTTCGGCCATGTTCAAGGATCGTTTACGGGAGCGATGCGTGATCGAGCCGGCCGATTCGAACTGGCAGACGGCGGCACACTGTTCCTCGACGAAGTCGGCGAGATTCCGCTCGACATGCAGAGCAAGCTGTTGCGAGTCCTCCAGGAAGGCACCTACGAACGAATCGGTGAAGAAGCGACGCGACAGGCCAACGTGCGGATCGTCGCTGCGACGAATCGAAAGCTGGAAGAAGAAGTCGCGGCAAAACGTTTCCGCCAGGACCTCTACTATCGACTAAGCGTCTTTCCGATCGACGTCATCCCGCTGCGCGATCGCCGAGAGGACATCCCGCTGCTCGTGCAGAGCTTTCTGGAAACGCAAAGCCTGAACCTCGGGCTGAGCGTTCCGAAACTGAAACGACGCCACATTATTGAGCTTCAGCAATACGACTGGCCGGGCAACATCCGCGAACTGCAGAACGTTATCGAGCGAGCCATCATCCGCAGTCGCACCGGCCCGTTGAAATTCGAGTTGCCTCAATCCGAATCCGGCAGCCGCACGCTCCCGATGACCGTTCCCGATTCCGAATCTGGTGAGCGGGGACTGTTGACGCTCGACGAAGTCCGTCAGCTTGAGCGAGGCAACTTCATTGCCGTGCTACAGCATCACAACTGGAAGATCTCCGGTACTGGAGGCGCGGCCAACTTCCTCGGCATGCACCCGGCGACGCTGACCTCGCGCATGAAGGCGCTGGAGATCCGCAAGCCGGTGAAAGACTGACTCCGCCGACGATGCGACGAAAAACCGCAAGGTAATTCCGTGAGATATGGCGATTCAGGAATGAGATGTCATTAATAGCGATATGTCATGAGGCATCTTCACAGCCGGGAAACTCAGTAACCAGCTTGCTTAACTGGAGTTACGACAACGTAACTCCGAATGGCACGCCGAGTGCGTTAAGGCATGGTCAGACCGACGACCGCCCAATTTCATGGCGAGTCGCGAACGCAAACCCCTCACGAAGAAGGATGACGACCATGTCAACTGACACCTGCACCGCCACTGCCTGTGAAACTTCCGCTGGTCACGATCATGCCGAGACACCGGCGACTCAATTGAAGGCCGCGATTGTTGTGCTGTCCGATCCGAAATCCGGTTCTCAGGAAGAAGCGCTCGGCCGCGTCTTCAATGCACTGGCTGTCGCCTACGACTTCAAGCAGCGTGGCGACGATGTCAGCATCCTGTTCCAGGGAGCGGGCACACGATGGATCGGGCAACTCAGCCAGGATGACCATCCTGCTCACGCGCTGTACAAAGAAGTCGAAGACACGATTGCTGGCGTCTCATGCGGATGTGCCGACGTGTTCGGCGGCAGTGAAGACGCCGAGAAGTCCGGCTTCGATCTGATCACCGACAACCCCGTCCCCGGCACGACCGGTCTCCCGAGCCTGGCGAAGCTGGTTGGTGAAGGCCGTACGGTGCTGACGTTTTGATGACAGTCGTCGGCTGAAAACCGCGATCCCCTTTCCCCGGCACCGGGGAAGGGGTCACGTCGCAGACTTACCAATCGGAGTGACCGATGCCCACAGTCAGCACATTTCACGAAGGCGAACTTGCGGTTCAAGAACGAGCCGGCGCAGCCGCGCAAGGCCGCAACAGCGGTCGCTTGATCTCTGATGCGATTATTCCCGGAGCGATCAAGTTCGTGAGCAAGCAACCGATGCTGATCGTCGGCAGCGTGGACCAGGACGACAATCTGTGGACGTCGATCCTCATCGGCGAACCCGGCTTCATGGAAGCGGAACTGCGAACTCTCGACATTGACCTGGCACGATCACTGCGACTGCCCGGCGACCCGCTCTGGGAGAATCTGAACCACCATTCCGAGGTCGGTCTTCTGGTCATCGATCTTCGCAGCCGCGCGCGATTGCGAGTCAATGGCCGCGTTGAATTTCCATCTGATGACCAGCTCCGAATCAACGTCGAACAGGCCTACCCGAACTGTCCGCAATACATCCAGCGCCGCAACTTCCGGCCGGCAATCACCACGAATCCACAACCAGCCTCACTCAATTCGTCGGGAGTCGAGCTGGCAGACGAACTGCAACAGTGGCTGACGACCGCGGACACGATGTTTGTTTCCAGTCGGCACCCGGACCACGGCGTCGACGCTTCACACCGGGGCGGTCATCCCGGATTCATCCGTGTGCTCAGCCCGTCGCGACTGCGGATTCCCGACTACTCGGGCAACGGGATGTTCAACACGCTCGGCAACTTCGAGGTAAATCCTCGCGCCGGCATCCTCGTCCCGGACTTCGAGAATGGTCGCACGCTGCAACTCACCGGCCGCCCGGAAGTCCTCTGGAACATGGATGACGCAGCAGGCGTGACCGGAGGCACCCGTCGATACTGGGACTTCACGGTCGACCGCTGGGTACAGACCGAGAACGCACTGCCAGGCGTGACCGAGTTCCTGGACTACTCACCACGCAATCCAGGTCATTCCGCGTAAGACGCAACGAACTGAAAGCCGCATCAAGACGACGCGACTTGTCAGGCCAGACGTCAGGTTCGTAGCCGCGTGGATCTAGCAAGTGAAGCCGTCGCCCGCCCGCGATCAAACCGAGAAGTGACTCAAGAAGCATGACTACAACAACGTTGGTCGGACAAATTTGTTTCGGGCTGACTCGACCGCCTCGTAACTGTCACATCCCGGCATGTGGTCGTTCACGATGCCGACCGACTGCATGAAGGCGTAGGCCGTCGTCGGTCCGACAAACGACCAGCCGCGTTTCTTGAGTTCTTTGCTCAGGTGTTTCGATTCTGCAGTCTCGGAGCGGCAGGCATCGAAGGTCGTCACGGTGTCCGGCTCGAATTGCCACAGGAACGCAGCCAGCGAGCCGGCTTCCTCGACAAGTTCAATCGCCCGGCGTGCATTGTTGATGGTCGACTCGATCTTCCCGCGGTGTCGCACGATGCCAGCGTCCTTCAGCAGCCTGGCCACACTGGACTTGTTGAATCGAGCGACCGCGTGGAAATCGAAATCGCGAAAGGCCCGGCGGAAGTTGTCTCGTTTGCGAAGAATCGTCAGCCAGCTCAGACCTGACTGAAAACCTTCCAGACAGATCTTTTCAAACAGCCGGACATCGTCCCCCACCGGACGGCCCCATTCATCGTCGTGGTAAGCGACGTAGTCCGTGTGTTCGCCGCACCACCAGCAGCGGGTCACGTCGTTGTCGTCGGTTCTCTGGTGTTTCGAAGCTGCGGTCATGATTCGATCTGTGTAATCCGGTTGACGGCGGCATGACGGACGACTCGGGCCGGGATTCCGGCCACCGTGGCGCCCGGCGGGACCTCACGCAGCACTATGCTGCCGGCCCCGACTGTTGCGCCCTTGCCGACCGGGATGTTGCCCAGAATCTTCGCGCCGGCTCCGATGAAGACGTCGTCATCCACTTTTGGATGACGGTCGCCTCGGTCCTTTCCAGTGGCCCCGAGTGTCACATCGTGCAGGATGACGACGTTGTTGCCCACTGTCGCTGTTTCTCCGATAACGACTCCGGTCGCGTGGTCGATGAAGACGCCGCGTCCAATCCTGGCGGCCGGGTGGATGTCGATGCCGAAGACGGCGGAGATGCGTCCCTGCAGATACATAGCCAGCGGTTTCCTTTCGCTGTGCCATAAGGCGTGGGCAATCCGGCTGGCTTGCAGGGCCTGGAACCCCTTGAAGTTCAGGAAGGGTGTCAGGTTCGATGTGGTCGCCGGGTCGCGCTGGCGAATGACCAATAGATCGTCCTTGATGGCCTGCCGGATATCCCGGCTGGTTGCGACAACCTCTGCGAACACACGGCGTTGCAGAACCGGATCGTCACCAGGTTCCGTGAGCAGTTCCGCAAGGCGATGAACGAGAGCACAACCAATCGTGCGATGGTCAAGGATCAATCGGTCGAGCATCGGCCGCATGACAGGATCACGTTCGGCCGCATCGAGTGCCTCGGCCTGAATCGCACTCCACAGGGGGTCGCGTTTCCGCTGAGTTGAAGCAGAATCACCGAGCATCGTTCCGGATTGCGTACAGAGATCAACAGCTAACATGACACTCCCCTGATTGTTACACGATGCGTCGCATCGCGAAGGAAAGACGGTACGGATCGACGTGCCCACAATGGATTGCCGCCGGTTCAAGAGCCGATCGCGTACTTCGTGATCGCAAAGAGGTGGGCGACGACGAACAGCGGGACGGTCGCATTCGGTGCCAGCACCATTGGGAACCGGAAAACCAGCGAAGCGTCTGGCTTGGAGTCGAACAGGCGGAACGGCGACGGGACCGAGAAGAACATCGAGAGCCCCGCGCCCAGGAACACGCTTGCTCCGACAACATGCCAGATCAATAGCGTGCTTGCGCCGAGGGACCCGTTGCCGGCCAGCATCAGCATGGGAATTGCACTCAGTGCGAACAGGAAGTCGGGCACTGCACCGAGCAAAACAAAGTGAGGGGGCAGTTGTCCCTGCCAGTATTTGACGGCCGCTCCGATCGCGAGCACTCTCAGCACGTGTATCGCGATGAGCTGCGTATCTGTGGTTGCTGCTGCGGCCGAGAACAGTCCCGTTCGGACAGAAGGAACGGCTCCAAAGATGACGGCGGTGACTGCGACGACAGCAGTAAATCCCACGAGATTCGACAGCCAACGCGATCCGTTCAGAAAGAAGTCACGTCCGGACAGTCGCACAACGAGTGCCATCCAGCCGAGCATCACAACACTCCAGCCTACGACTCCTGCGCTGAGGGCAGATGAGTTGCCCCCGTTGGTGAAGAGCCACGTCGAGATCCAGACGACTTCGCCGACTCCCAGCCACAGGATCAACGGTCGCAGCCGTTCGTAGGTATTGGCTGTGGATGATTCTGGCGATACGGATTCAATTGCAGCAGACATAATGGACTCCAATTCAGGCGGTTACGAATTCAGGAACGTGGTGACTGGAATTGTTAGCGCGTGATTCGTTAACCGTTCGCGTTACTGTGTCGGATGAAGCCAGATTCACCGTTGCGGCATTTCGTCCCGCAACGAGGACGAAAGCTGTCGGGACGAAGACGAGGGCCAGCAGGGTTGCTCCGAAGACGCCGCCGGCGATCGTGATGGCCAGTGGTGGCCAGAAGCCGCCGCCTTCGAGGATCAGCGGGATGAATCCGGCGATTGTTGTTACGGTCGTCGCAAGCACGTGGCGTGAGGATCGAACCACAACGTCGCGAATTGCGATTCGGTCGCGAGCAACTGCACCGGCGTCATCTCGAAGTGCGGCGAGTACGACGATTGAGTCGTTAATAGCAATCCCGACAAGGCCCATCGTTCCCACGATCGCCATGAACCCGAACGGGTAGCCGAACAGCCACAGTGAGCCGAGTCCCAGTCCACCGGACAGCATCGCGACTGAGCCAATGATTCCCGCCATGCGGAACGAACCGAAAGACAGCACCAGCGTCGCGATCATGATAACCACCAGCACGCCCGCCGATCCTGCGAGCTTGCTGATGGCAGCGTTGCGTTCTGCCGATTCACCGCCGAACTCGAAGTCGTAGCCGGCCGGTAGCTTCAATTGATCGAGTCGGCTTTGGAACGCAGTGAGCACTTCACCTGGCAGCACACCTGCGGTGATGTAACCGCGGACCACGTTGACTCGACGCCCGTTGCGGTGTGCGATGACGGCCCGCTCAGGAATCAGTTCGACGGATCCCAATGCGGAGATCGGGATGAACTTCCTCGGCTGATTGGACTGATTTGTGAGAGGCAGCAGATCGAGCGACGAGATGCGTTCCAGATCGCCGCGTTCCGCTCCGGCGAGTCGCACTCGAATCGGCAGTTCTTCAGTCGATTCGACCATCGACCCACCGACAGCTCCTTCCAGAGCGGCGTCGAGCTGCCGGGCAATGGCTGCGTGATTCAGGCCAGTCAGGCGGGCCTTCTCTTCATCGATTCGAAAACTGAGCTTTGGCAGTGTCTCCGTCAGGTCGGCGTCGGTGTGAATCACGTCGGGGACCGCAGACAGAATCGTGCGGGCCTGATCGCCAAAAGCGGCCAGCCGACTGACGTCCGGACCGTACAACCTGAGTTCGATCGGAGCGTTGAATGGAGGCCCCTGTTCGAGTTGTCGCACCAGCACGCGAGTACCCGGAAACGCGTCGTCGAGTTCGTCCTGAAGGCGACGGATCAGGCTCGCCGTGCCGTCCGCCGATTCAAGCTGTACGATGCCCTGTGTGTAGAACGGCGCGTGTTCCTGATCGGCGACCAGGTTGTAATAAAACGACGGAGCACTGTTGCCCATAAACCAGTGGACGTCGCGAACCTGCGAATGCTGGATCATGAGTTCGCGGGCACGCTCGGCCGTGGCCTGTGTCTGGTCCATCGAAGAGTACGTCGGCAGCTCCAGTTCGACCTGAAACATGTCGCGGCCGGTCGGCGGGAAGAACTGTTCGACCAGTTGAGTCGCGAACGCAAAACCGGCGATTGGCAGCACAGTACCGAGTGCAAGTCCCAGCACGGGACGGGCGAAAAGACGATCCAGCACCCACGAAAACATCGATGTCAGTGAGGCACTGGAAATACCCGACTTCCACCAGGCGTCGTTCGAGCTATTGTGCCCGATGCGACTGGCCAGTGCGGTTACTGCGGGGATCACAGTCAATGCCAGGAACAACGAGCTGACGAGGGCCAGAATGACGCTGACCGCGATCGTTCCCACAAACTCACCCACCGCACCGGGCATCAGTGCGAGCGGCGCGAACGCCAGTGCGGTTGTCAGAGTTGACCCGAACAGCGGGACGGCCAGATGCCGCACACTTTGTGTGATTGCTGTGGAAGCAGAGTGTCCGTGATCGAGTCGTTCCTGAACTTCGTCGACCATCACGATCGCGTTGTCGATCAACAGACCCAGCGCGATGATCAGCCCAGTGACCGACATCTGGTGCAGCGGAATGTCCAGGAAGCTCATCCCGGCCAGAACCATCAACGATGACAGCGGCAACGACAGGCTGACGATCAATGCCGACCGCCAACCCATCATCACCAGCAGCACGACGACCACTGCCGCCGCACCGAGCGCCAGATTACTCAGTAGATTGTCCAGTCGCTGTTCGGTGTAGCGGCTCTGGTCGAAGACGATCTCCAGACCAACTCCGGTCGGCAATTGACCAACAAAGTGAGCGATCTCAGCGCGAGCGGAGTGAGCCCAGCGGTCGACCCGGTAGTCGGACTCAACGAACGCGGCGACCGTGACGGCTGGCCGGCCAGCAACCAGTGCCAGGTCCGCGGACGGTCTCCGGATACCTTTCTCGATCGATGCGATGTCGCTGAGCTGAACGAACTGACCGTCACGTCCGAAGCTGATTGGTGTGTGGCGGATCCGGTCGAGCGAATCCATTTCGCCTTCGACTTCGATCAGCAGATTGCCAACCGAGTTATTCCGCATCAAACCGGCCGACACTTTCGAATCGCTCGCCCTGATCTGGCTGGCGACGTCGTCGACGGTCAGCCCCATCGAAACCAGGCGAGCGTGATCAACCTGGATCGTGACCTCCTCATCCGGCTCGCCGAACAGCTCAACGTTTTCGGTGCCGTGGATGCCGCGTAACCGGTCTTCCAGTCCCTCGGCCAGCCGTCGGAGTACGGCGTAGCTGGCTGCATCGTCGCGCTGCCACGTTACCGCAGCGATCATCGCGTAACCGCGAACGTCGATCTCGTCGAACTCCGGCTCCAGCGCATCGGCAGGCAACTGTGGTTGCGCGTCGTCCAGCTTGTCGCGAATCCGAGACCAGACCTCGTCGGTGTCAGTGACCTCGTCCTTCAGCTCGACTCCGATAATCGAAATTCCGGCCCGCGAGGTCGACTCGATCGTCTTGATCTCCTCGATGTCGAACAGTTCATCTTCGATCTTTTCAGTGACGAGCGATTCGACACGCTCCGCATCAGCGCCGGGCACAGGTGTTGTTACGAGCGCGTCCCGCGAGATCAGCTCCGGGTCTTCCAGTCGCGGCAGGCTTTCGTAAGCGGCCGAACCTGCGACCAGGATGAGTGCGATCGTCAGGACGAGCAGGCGCCGGTTGCGGTAGTAAAGGTCTGACATATCGATGAGCTCACAAGTAGGCCGGAACAAGCGAAGCGAAGTTCCGGCGTGTTCGTTTCTTGATTTGTGCCGGAACTGCGCTTCGCTTGTTCCGGCCTACATCTATTCTTCGATGGACGTCACGCGTTGCCCGACGGACACCCGGTGAGTTCCAGTCGCGATCACTCGATCGCCGGCGTTCAACGTTCCGCGAACCAGCACGCGATTCGATTCGGTATGCAGCACTTCGACGTCTCGTCGTTCGACTCGAAGCGCATCACGTCGCGATGAATGCGTCTCATCAGGAACAGCGACAAGGCACGACCACAGACCGCGTTCGCCCTCGGTCAAAGCCGTTGTCGGCAACCAGTAGCCGGACGCCTCGACAGTTTCTTCAAGCTGCAGCCGTACGATCTGCCCGTGAACGACATAGTCCGACGCCGATGGGTCGAGCCGAAAGATGACCGTTCGAGTCCGCGTGGCCGGATCAACTTCCGGTCGCCGACCGCTGACATGCACGTCGAATGTTCGCCCTTCGATGCGAACACCCAGGGCGGAATTGACGTGCAACAGATTCGCTGCGTCAACCGGCAACCCAACCCATGCTTCCAGTGCCGAGTCTTCGATGATGGTCAGAATCGCCTGACCTGTTTGAACTACCGTGCCTTCGTCCGCCAACCGGTGCGAGATCGTTCCCGCGAACGGTGCGCGGAGTTCGCTTTTCCGGAGGTCAACGTCGATGTCTTCAATGGCCGCATCGAGTTGCTCAACGACCGCCTGCTGGGCGTCGACTTGTTCCTGACGTGTCCCGTTGACGAGTTCTTTGAGTTCATGCCGAGCCCGCTTGAGTTGTCCCTCACGTGCCCGCAGTCCGAATGCGAACTGATCGAAGTCGTCTTGCGAGACGGCATTTTGTTGCAGCAGTTTCCGGGAGCGTTCCGTCTGCAGCTTCAGCAGTTCGACCTGAGCCTCAAGGCTTTCGACCGCGGCCCCGGCTGCGTCAATGTCTTCACGCCGTGGCCCAGCAATCATCTCCCTGAGCAGTGACGCGGCCTGGGCACGCCGGGCGACAGTCTCGCGTCGCTGTGTCTTCAGGTGCTCTGTGTCGAGCGTTGCGAGCGCCACTCCCGCGGCAACCGTTTTTCCTTCGTCGATCTGCACGGACTGCAACAGGCCAGATCGTTCAAAACTCAATTCGCTGACTCGTCGTGCGACGATCGCACCCGTGTACTCTCGCGCCGCTGTGAAAGCCGAAACGGGCTCGGCTCGAATTGTCTCAACGGTGAGCACACGCGAGTGTGACTGGAGAGCCGTACCGTCCGTCACATCGATTGCAGATGTCGGATTCGAAGCGGCACCAATGCCCGCTCCCACGACTCCAATCGCGACGACCACACCGACCCATTTCGCCGGTCGGTATCTGCGAGTCTTCGAGGCGACGGCTGGCGTTGCTTCTGTCTGTGCCGTCACGCTGGCTACCGGTGTCTTGATTCCACTCATCGCTCCGCTCCAATATGTATATACAACTCAGTTGGTAAAAAAACACGCACTCACTCTTCGCGTCGCTGCGGGCACAGGTCGCTCATCGGCTTCGACAGAGCCTGCACCAGTTCATTCCCCAGCATCTCCCGTGCCTTCTCCTGAGCTTCCGTCCAGGCCGGTTCCGCCTGACGAATCAGTTCCTGACCGGCAGTCGTCAATTGAAACGGCTGCGACCGACCGGGCTCCGGCACGATTTCGAGCCATCCACTCTTCCGCATCCGGTCGACATTCCGACTGAGCGTCGAAGTATCCAACGCCAGTATTTCGCAGATCACAGCCGGCCGCGCGACACCCAGATGCTTCGTCACCACCAGAATGTTGAGCTGACTGGTCTTAACGCCCAGATGTCGGAACGCGTCGTCGTAGATGTTCGTCACCACGCGACTGATCAGCCTCACCCTCGCGGCGAAGCATCCGCCGCCGATGCTGCTGGCGGGTTTTTCTGTTCCGGTTACGGTCATTTCTCTGTCCCTATGATGTATATGCAAGTTGTATTAGCAATATCGGCGCCCGTCAACTGCCGAATCAGTTTTTTCCAGGATCTCAAAGAATCGCGCCAAGTCGTAAATGATTCGGGCTAACGGCGGAAAAGAACGCGGGCCATCCCTGCTCGAAATTCAGGATGGCCGGTTCAGAAACCCGACGGTCGATTCGAGAATACGATCGCGCAACCGATTGTCCGCGTCTGCCGCGTCGCGTTCGATTTCATCTGACAGGTCATCGAGGTTGGCGCCGCAGTAATGGCATCCCAAACGGTCGACATGAAAATCGACATAGCGGTCCCACTCGGTGTCGAGTGTGCCGAGCACGAACTTGCCCAACGTGGATCGCTTCGGGCAGCTCGGCCGTCCCTCTTCCCAGATCTGACTGAGTAATTCTCCGGAGACGAACTGATCCGGATCGTCCTGCGGAAGATCGGGAACTTCCGCCGCAACTCGCCGCACAAACCGATGCTTCAGCAGTGCGACCGCAGCCTCTGTCATCTTGAGTTCCGAAGCGATTTCTCGATTCCGCCGGTGTGCGAAAAACAGCAGGTCGAACGCGATCAGATCACGAAACTTCTGCTGCTCCTTCAGACGCTCCGTCACCACACGAACGGCTCGCATCAGTTCCTGCAAGTCGTTTTCGGCCTGCTCTTCGCGACGGACATACCAGCTTGCCGACTGATCGCTCGACGTAGACACGGGAACTGGTGACGCCTCATCGTCGGCCGCATCCAGACTGCCGCTCAACGAACACAGGACGATCCGCACGCCTCGACCCGCACGACGGTGATGGTCGGCAATGCGGCGCCGCAGCAATTGAAACAGCCAGGTCTCCAGCGACGCATCGCCACGATACCGATCAAGCGACTGCAGCAGACTGACAAAAGTCTCCTGAACGGTGTCCTCGGCATCGGCCGGCTGCGGTAACTGATTCCGAGCAAAGGCCAGCAGCCGACCCTGGAACCGATCCACAAGCTGATCCCATCCCGCGTGGTCGCCCGCGCGAACCTGGTCCAACAGAAGCTGTTCGGTTTCGGTTATTAACTGACTCATTGAACGCGGGTCGGGCTGGCGTTGTGTTGCCACTGCTGATTGCAGGCGTCCTGCTGTCTACTCACGTTCGTCGGGAGCCGGAGGAGCGAACAGGCCCTCCAGATCAGGGTCACTCGAATCACGATTGCGATTGTTGTTGCGGATCGCCTCGCGGACCAGTTGAGTCATTCGCTCGTCGAGGTGCTCGCGTAGATTGACCAGTTCCAGAGCGATCAGCTCGTGCGACTCCGCGTATCTTCCCATCACACTGGCAAGAGCAGCCTGACCGGCGACGCCGCGGGCTTTCCAGGCATTGTCATGCTGGCGAGCCAGTGCGTCGAAGTGGCTGAGAGCATCCGGATAACGACGCTGAGCAAGCTGCAGCAGTCCCAGTTCCAGATGGGCCTCGAATGCGGCCTGGGGTACATCGGAAAATCGCTCGATGACCAGACGCCATGCTTCTTCTTCAGTTGCCCGATTGTCACGCGTGGGGCCACTCGCCAGCGTGCGGGCAATGGACACCTGAGCTGACGCCGTCTCCCGCAATGGAACTCGCGGAGCAGCCGGTTGGGAATCCAGCGGGTTCGGTCGACGACGATCGCGTCGCCCCATGCCCGTGGCCAGCAGGAAAACGACGAGACATCCGATAGCGTAAGCTCTCAGCGTCCGGCCTGAGATCGGCAGACGCGACCACCAGCTCGCGGGTTTCTGATCCGTGATGACCGACGTCTGGTTGACCTCGCCTGATTTCTCGATCCGCTTGAGTTCGGTCAACGCGGCTTTCGCGTCTGGAAATCGATTAGCAGGATCCTTGGCCATCAATCGGTTGATGACGGCGATCAGCGAGGACGGCAGATCGGGACGCAGTTCACGCAGTGACGGCGGCTCCTCGTTGAGATGTTTGTACGCGAGAGCCAGCGCCGTTTCGGCCCGGAAGGGTGGTTCTCCGGCAAGCACATGGAAAAACGTCACGCCCAGCGAATACAGGTCGCTGCGCAGATCAACGTTCGCGCCGTTGACCTGCTCGGGGCTCATGTACATCGGAGTGCCCATCGTCACACCGCGTTGCGTCAGGTTGACGCGTTCGCCGCCGAGCGTCAGTTGAGCCAGCCCGAAGTCCGTCACCTTCGCGGTCATTCTGCGTGTGACCATGATGTTCTCGGGCTTGATATCGCGATGCACGATGCCGGCCTTGTGAGCCACCTGCAAAGCAGAACAGACCTGCTTCATCAGGTGTACGGCGATGTGTGCCGTCGGCGGCTTCCGCTTCTGCAGATACTGCCGCAGGTTCAGACCCTGGACGTACTCCTGTGCGATGTAGTGAATGTCGTCGCATTGCCCGATGGCGAAGACCTGCACGATATTGGGGTGATTCAATCCGGCAGCCGCGCGCGCCTCGTGTTCGAATCGCTGTTCGTAGACGTCGTCGCCTCCGAAGTCGGCGCGCATCACCTTGATCGCCACGGTCCGCTTCAACGACGTCTGCTCGGCGAGATAAACCTGAGCCATGCCGCCACTGCCCAGCCGACGCAGCAGCCGAAATTCATCCAGAACGCAGTCACTCAAGTCAACCGCCGGAGCCATATGCGGGGGAGCGGCCAACGTCATCGAGAGAGCCTGACTGGAACTCATTGTTCCACTCAGATCCGCTTCCGCGTCGAGATTTGACTGCCCCCGCAATTGGGTCGTCTTGTCCGGATCGTTCAATTGCCCACCCGAGCCCGCCGGCATGGCGGCGACGTCGGAATCGCTCATGGGCGGCAGTCGATCCGGCGACGAGCCTGAGGACAGTGAGGAGTCGGTCATCGCGAGCGGATTCGCGGAGGAGAGAATCGGGTCAACACTTCAATCATAGGCAGGCATACCACATGGCACCACAAGAGGTTTCGCACGCAGACGATGACTCGGCGGAGGTTTGTGGTAGGCTGAATGGTCCACAGAAGTTGAGACACTTGCAGCTCAAACTCATATGACCAATTCAGACAGTTCAAACCCGACTCCGCAAAGCCCGTTGGACGGCGTGACTCGCCAGCCGCGCCGCGCGCGAGTCGTGGTAATCGCGATTTGCGTTCTCACGGCTGCCTGGCTGATGGCCGGGTTCTACGTCGTCGGAGCTGACGAAGCGGCGGTTGTACGTATTTGTGGCCGTGCTCAGCGGACAGACGACGGAACGGTTCGGCTGCAATCGAGTGGGCTGCATTACCACCTGCCATGGCCGCTCGCGCAGATCGATCGTGTACGAATCAATGAGGTCCGCACGGTCACCATCGGTTCGTCAGATCTCGACGACGTTGACAGCGGCGAGTTTCTCAAAGCGATCGACCCGTCCCGCCAGTCTCAGTTTCTTGTCGGCAATCGCAATATCCTGCACGTTAATCTGAGCGTGCATTACCGGATTTCGCGCGAGCGAATCGACCAGTGGCTGTATGGATCGACGTCCTCGGATCAGCGATTGCAGTTGCTGGCCGGCGCAGTGCTGGCCGACGTCGTGCTGCGTTGCGGCGTCGACTTCGTGCACACACTGGGGCACAGCGAGATTCGTCAGGCGGTTCTGTCGCGTCTGCGTGAAGTGGCCGAGACGAGTTCGCTGGGCGTTGAAATTGAAGACGTCACGATTGCCAGCGTCGCACCACCGATTCGCGTCAAAGCAGAATTTGTCGATGTCATGAACGCCAGAGCCGACCGCGAGACGTACATCAACCGAGCCCGCACCTATGCCGAACAGACACAGGCGGACTCGGTCGCCGAAGCCAGCAAACGTCGCAACGAAGCCGAAGGCCGACGACTGCAGGTGGTCCAACTGGCTGCCGCCGAAGCCGACAGTTTCAATCGCATGATCGATCAGTTCGAACGGGCGTCGGCAACCGGCAGGTTCAGTTACGCGGAGGTCCGGCAGCTCGCCATGCGGCGGCATTTCATCGAGACGCTGGAACAGGTTTACCGCAACGTCGCAGGAAAGGTCTTCCTGGACTCGGGCAAGCCAGTGGATATCACCATCCACCGCAATCCGAATCAGGACTGACCGTTCGTAGTAACCGCATTTATGCGGTCGTTCGTAGTAACCGCATTTATGCGGTTCCTGGCGGGAAGCCAGAGGCGGACCAAACGAACGGCATGCTCGACAGCCCGCGTCCGAATTCCTAGCCTTGCGGTCGCACAAACAAATCAGCCACTGCTGATGCTTCACCATCGCACAACGCCGGAGCCAACTCTATGCATCTTACCGCCCGAATCCTGCTGCTCGGACTGCTGGCCACGTCCGTCGGTACAACCTCTGCCGACGACAAACGAACCCTCAACGAGCCACCGGAAGGTTTTACGGCGATCTTCAACGGGAAGGACCTGAGCGGCTGGCGAGGTGGGAATTACAACCCCTACAAACTCGCGGAGCAGTCCGAGGAAGAGCAGGCCGCCTTCTGGAAGAAGGGCTGGGAAGACGTCGTCCAGCACTGGACCGCCGAGAACGGTGACCTCGTCAATGACGGCCACGGCGTCTACCTGACAACCGAGAAAGAGTATTCAAACTACGAATTCTGGATCGACTATAAGACCGTCGCCAAAGCCGACTCAGGGATTTATCTGAAGGCGACACCGCAGGTGCAAATCTGGGACTTCACCAAAGAAGGTGGCAAATGGGGGATCGGAGCCGACAAAGGTTCCGGCGGACTCTGGAACAACAACAAAGGCAATCCCGGCAAAGACCCGCTGGTGCTGGCAGACAAGCCGTTCGGCGAATGGAACAGTTTTCGAGTTCGGCAGATTGGTGCACGGACATGGGTGCAGTTGAATGGCAAGCTCGTTGTCGATGGAGCCATCCACGACAACTACTGGGACCGCAAGACACCTCTGCGACCGAGCGGTCCGATTCAACTTCAGACACATGGTGGAGAGATTCGCTGGCGAAACATCTTCATCCGCGAAATCCTGGCGGATGAGGCGGCCGCAGCACTCGCAGGCAGCGACGAAGGCTTCAAACACATCTTCAACGGCAGCGACTTCAGTGGCTGGGCCGGACCGACGGACAACTATGAGGTCGTCGATGGCGCCATCGGCTGCAAGAAAGGCAAGGGCGGGACGATTTACTTCGACGAAACGCTGACCGACTTTGTTGTCCGGTTCGAATACCGTCTGCCACCGGGCGGCAACAACGGCCTTGCCATCCGTTATCCCGGTAAAGGTGACACTGCCTACGTGGGCATGTGTGAACTGCAGGTGCTGGACGACACATCGGAGAAGTACGCCAAACTGGATGCTCGGCAGTATCACGGTTCGGCCTACGGTATGGTCGCCGCTCACCGCGGTTATCAGCGGCCGGTCGGTGAGTGGAATTACCAGGAAGTGACCGTGCAGGGCTCGAAGATTCGTGTCGAGATGAACGGTGCTGTCATCACGGATGCTGACCTGAGCCAGGTCAAAGATTTCATGGGAGGACGCCCGCACCCGGGCATGAACCGAGCCGATGGATTTTTCGGCTTCGCCGGCCACGGCAACGCAGTCCAGTTTCGGAATGTGCGGCTGAAGAAGCTCGCGACGGAAAAACCCGCTGCTGATAAGCCTGCTGAAAAAGCCGCTGAGAAGGAGTGAGCCAGGCTTTCCGGATGTTTCGGGGCCGTGAGACGGACATCTCGTCCGTCAGGCCCCGACGAACGAAGTGAGCCTCCGGATTCAGCAATCGGATCGCTGGTTTACGCCTGCGTCGCCGCCTTGAGCATCAGCTCGGCGGCTTCCCGGCCGGTCATTCCCACTTCGATGCCGTACTCGGCCGCTTGTGGTGTCAGGCCAACGATCTTCGCCTCGAACAAATCTTCTGGCTCGACCAGCGGGTTCTGCGGCGTGCCCTTTGCAATGGCGATCGCCTGTCCGAACTCGGCCGGTGTCTCCAGGTCGTAGATGCCACAGCCCACGATCCCAACCGCCGTCAGGATCGAGCAGTACTGCCCTCCGACCCAGCGGTTGCTGATTCCTACCGCAGTTCCGTTCTCGAATTGCAATTCGCGGCTGACGGTACGCGGTAAGACATCGGTCATAAAAAACATCCCGGCAGAGTGATCTAACCGGGAGGCAGGGTATTCAGCAGCGCGATTCGGAATCAAGCACTCTGAGCGGGTATCTCGTCCTGCACGTTGCGAGCCAGACGCAGGGCCTTCAGCGTGCGAATGACCATCCACGTCACGTCAATCTCCCACCAGCGATGCCCGTGACGGGCCAGACGCTGATGAGCGTGATGGTTGTTGTGCCAGCCTTCTCCGTAACTGACCACAGCCACCCACCACAGATTACGCGAGCGGTCGGTCGTCTCGTAATTCCGGTAGCCCCAGACGTGAGTGGCCGAGTTCACAAACCATGTTGAGTGATAGCACAGCACCATTCTCAGGCACACGCCCCACAGCAACAGCGACCAGCCAGACCCCATGGTCCACTCGCCCAGCAGGAACAGGCCGATACCAAGCATGATGGTGAAGACCGGAAAAATGCGATGGAACAGCCGCTGCACCGGGTCTTTCCACAGGTCCGGAGCCCAGCGGGCACACATGGCGTCTTCTTCTTCTTTCGGAACATACGGCTTGAACCACACCATGTGGCTCCACCAGAAACCGTCATTGGGCGAATGCGGATCGCCGTCCTGGTCGGACAGCACATGATGCTTGCGATGTGTAGCCACCCAGAACAGAGGTGATCCTTCCGCCGACAGTATTCCACACATCGAAAAGAAGTACTTGAGCGGAGTCGGCACAATCAGACTGCCGTGAGTCAACAGTCGATGGTATCCCAACGTGACTCCCAGACAGGCCGTGACGAAATGGAGCACGACACACAGCGCCAGACCGGCCCATGAAAAATGCCAGAATGCGGCGACAGCCCCGATATGTATCGTCAGCATCCAGCCCGTGTTCCACTTGTTGATCCCGTGTGGAAATCGGTCACGCAATCGGGTGGGTACAGGATGGGCGATGACTTTCTTCGCAGGTTCATGCGCAGTTTCAGCAGCCGGACTCTCAGGACTGCGCTGCGGTGCGATACGGTCCAGGACAGACGCGGCCGATTCAGAAATCAACTCTGATTCCTGAACGGGGGTGGGAGTTTCGACGCTCACTGCTGTTCTCCAAGGATGTAATAGATGCGATATGGATCGAACCGGGTGGCACTGCACTCACCGAATTTCAGACGAGTTGCGAGGTGCTCATGAATGCCCCGGATCAGCGACATGCTGAAATTAGAGCGGAATCCCTAGTGGTATCGAACACCAGGCTGTCAGACACGGGTCAAACTTCTGTCAAAGTTCCGTCACCATTCGGTAGCCACATCGCAGTGCTGCTAACCGCCTGCAGAGTAAGGAGTTGGGCAGCATGCCCGAGTCTCTGTGCTGTTCCGCGGGAGACAGATTTCTGGCAGTCACCGGGAACTCGTATCAACGGATCTCGGTCTGATGCGTCAATTCGTGTTTTTGCCAGCCATGATTGAGACCGCTGTCAGGTCTGGGTATCCTCGCGACAACTGGGAGGGCTGGCGGAACACCGCCGGTTCTGGCTGAGCTGCTGGACGGCATTTCGGGGCCAATTCCAACCCACACACTTTGCAGGGATGCGCTTTCTTTAGAGGACGGATTCTTGCCTTCTAAGAAGGCAGCAGACCTTCGGTTCGTTCCCCCCTACTGCGTGATCGCTCCATGTATCGTGCTTTGGGCAACAGCGTCGTTCGCCACTGGCCACTACTGATTGGTGGCTGGATTGTGCTACTGATCGCGCTGAAAATCACCGCGCCACCGTGGTTCAGCGTCGTCGAATCCGGTGAGTTTGCCTTTCTGCCCGCAGACGTGCCCAGCCTGCAGGGCGAGCGAGTCTACAAGAGCGCCTGGAAGACCGAGTACGCCAGCAACATCGTGGTCGTGGTTCGTCGCAGCAAGGAACTTGAAGAACGCGATCGGCTGTTCATCACGGATACGTTAAAGCCGCGGCTGGAAGAAGTGTTGCGAGAGGTCGGCATTCCGAAGCCGCCAGGTGCCGTATCCAGCGAGCCCGAGCCTGTCCCGGTGGACGCCGACACCGAGCCAGACGCTGCCGGCGAACCGGCTGAAGAACCCGTTGAAGATATCGGCCAGAAGATCAAGACATTCAGTTCTCCTGGCTGGGAGAAGATCCTCAACAGTGCTGACGGCACGGCGACCATGGTCGTCATCGATCTCGAGACGGAGTTTTTTGACCACGACAACATTCCGCTGATTGATCGAATCGAGGAGACGATCCGGCGTGGTAGCGGCAAATCTCTGTACGACGAGGGCACCGTTCCCAACGGCTTGAACCTCGCACTGAGCGGATCCGCGACGGTCGGTCGGGACATGATGCAGGCGGCCCTGGAGAGTTCGGAGGCGACCGAATTGTGGACGGTCATTCTCGTCGTGGCTCTGTTAATCATGATCTACCGGGCACCTGTCCTGGCCATCATTCCGCTTGCCACTGTCTTCATTGCCACGGAGACGTCGCTCGCCCTGCTGGCAATTCTGGCAGAGCATGGCATCCTCAGTCTGTTCAACGGTGCCGAGGTCTACATCAAGGTCCTTAGTTATGGAGCCGGTGTCGATTACTGCCTGTTCCTGATCGCCCGATTCAAAGAAGAACTCGACGAAACGCAAACGACCGAACTGGCAGTGTCCGGTGCAATCGAAAAGGTTGGCGAGGCACTGGTTGCGAGTGCCGGCACGGTCATCTGCGGCATCGGCATGATGACGTTTGCAGACTTCGGCAAGTTTTCGCAGGCCGGCATGACAATCCCGATTGCTCTGGGTGTCGTGCTGATCGCATCTTTGACATTCACTCCGGCCGTGCTCCGCATGACCGGCAAGTGGGCGTTCTGGCCGCACATTGCCACGCGTCAGATTCAGAGTACAGGCGGCTGGGTTTCGGCCACCGGCTTCTTTGCCTGGCTGCTCCGCAAGAACGTGTTCGAAACGATCTGGAAAAAGACGGCCGAGGTGATTCAGGAACGCCCCGCGTTTGTGTTGACACTCAGCATTGCCCTGATGATGCCGTTCGCCGTGATCGCGGTGATCTTTTTCAACAACCTCAGCTATGGACTGCTGTCTGAATTACCTCAAGACAACGCCAGTGTCATCGGTGCAAAAGCCATTCAAAGCCACTACCCGGCTGGTACGGCTGGACCGGCAACACTACTCCTGCACAACCCGAATCTTGATTTCACGGAAGAAAGTACTCAGGAGGGTTTGAAGAAAGTTGTCGAGAGTCTTTACGAACGACGTGAGGAGTTGCGTCTGGCGGACATTCGCTACGTCGTGAGTCCGTTCGGAATTGCGAACAGCGAAAACGACGAGCCTGCCGACGCCGCCCCCGAAGATCCGGACGAGCCAGAATCGGATCCACCAAGTCCACTGGCCGTACTTCTTGGGACGGGCGATGGACCTGGGGTCGACATCGGTAAGATCCTGAAAGACCGAGTGGTGGGTCACAAAGTCGACGAGTTCTACATCGGGCAGTACGGCGAATATGCCGGCAATCTGGCGCGGCTCGATCTTGTGTCGAAAGACGACCCGTTTTCGAGGGGCAGTATTGCCCAGTTCAACCAGTTGCGTGCGGAGGTGATGGCGACCGCAAACAAGTTCCTGGTAGGTTCGGATGAAACGGGGTCAGTCGAGGTATTCGCAATTGGGCCGACGGCCAGTATTCGAGATCTGAAAGCCGTCACCGACCGCGACCAGCGCGTAATTGATGCCCTCGTTCTGGGTGGCATCTTTGTCATCCTGCTGGTGTTGCTCAGGAACTTTGCCAACCACATCACGGTGTCGATGTATCTGATCGTCAGCGTGTTCTTCAGCTATCTGGTGACGCTGGGTATGACGTTCGCCGTGTTCTGGGCCATCGATCCTGCCGGGTTCACGGGGCTGGACTGGAAGGTCCCGACGTTCCTGTTCACGATCCTGATCGCGGTGGGTGAGGACTACAACATCTTCCTGATGACGCGCATCAGGGAAGAGCAGTTGCTGCACGGCCAGATTCGCGGTGTGGCGATTGCTCTCACAAAGACCGGCAGCATCATTTCAAGCTGCGGCATCATCATGGCGGGCACATTTTCCTCGCTGCTGGCCGGCACGCTGGCCGGAATGCAGCAGCTTGGTTTTGCACTGGCGTTTGGCGTGTTGCTGGACACTTTCGTCGTGCGACCAATCCTTGTGCCAGCGTTCCTGGTGCTGTTGTATCAGGGGCGATTCGACGGGTTCCGCCAGTTGCTGCACCTGCCCGCAATCGGAAAGGTCGCCACGACTTCGCCTGAGGAACCAGCATCTCTGGAAGCTCAAAGCGAAGCCTGACGTCACCGAAAATCGCGTGACGGAAAACGACCTGAGCCGATGACGTCGGACAGGTTCTGCAAGTGATCCACGACGACATGGATCACGCCAGCTTCTTTCTGCAGGATGCCGCGGACGATCAAAGCAGTGGCCGTGCGAGCAACCGTACGGAAGCGGTTCCACACATCGGGATGCACGACAAGATTGGTTTGACCCGTCTCATCTTCCAGCGTCACGAACGTGATTCCGCGAGCCGAACTCGGATGCTGTCGCAGCAGGACAATCCCGGCGACACGAACGCGTCGGTCTGCAGGGTGATGCTCCAGTGAAGCCGCCGTGGCGATGCCCAGTTCATTGAGCTGCGGGCGGATCGAATCGAGCGGATGTCCTTTCAGGGAAAGCCCTGTCGCCTGGTAATCCGCGAGGACCTGTCCGGTCTCTGTCATGCCCGGCAGTTCTTCGGGAGTCTCTTCCTGTTCCTCTCCATCGAATAACGGGACCGGTTGCTGATCGGGCAGTGATTCCCACAAGGCCGGGCGGCGCGACAGGTCCAGCGATGCGAATGCGTCGGCCGATGACAGCTTCGACAAGACCGCGGACGACAGGCGAGTGCGACTTCGGAAATCATCAAATGACTCGTAAGGTCGCAGCTCGCGCACGCGGACGATGGTCTCCACCGAGTCGAACTGCAGTCCGCCAACCATGCGAAAGCCCAGCCGCAAGGCCGGTTTCTCCCCGGGGCCGGATTCCAGTGTGCAGTCCCAGTCACTTCTGCAGACGTCCACCGCAAGTACCTCGACACCGTGTTTCCGGGCGTCGGTCACCAATTGAGCGGGCGCGTAGAAACCCATCGGCTGACTGTTCAGCAACGACGCTGTGAACGCGGCCGGGTGGTAACACTTCAGCCAGGCACTGGCGTAGGCCAGCAGTGCGAAACTGGCCGAATGCGATTCGGGGAATCCGTACTCGCCAAAGCCCTGAATCTGACGAAAGACGCGCTCGGCAAAGTCCATGTCGTAGCCATTGCCCAACATTCCGTCGATGAATTTCTGGCGGAATTGTTCAATGACGCCCTGACGTCGCCACGCTCCCATGGCGCGGCGCAGTTGATCGGCTTCGCCCGGAGTGAACCCGGCAGCGACCACGGCCAGTTGCATCGCCTGTTCCTGAAAGATCGGCACACCCAGCGTCCGATGCAACACGGCTTTGATGCGATCGTCCGGATACGTGATGGGCTCCTGACCGGTACGCCGTCGCAGATAGGGATGCACCATATCTCCCTGGATCGGTCCCGGCCGAACAATGGCCACTTCGATCACCAGGTCGTAGAAGCGATTCGGCTTGAGTCGCGGGAGCATGCTCATCTGCGCCCGACTCTCAATCTGAAAAACACCAATCGTGTCGGCCCGAGAGATCATTTCATAAACGCGACGATCTTCGGCCGGGATCGTTGCGATCGACAGATTGCGGCCCTCGTGTTGCCGAATCAGGTCCAGGCACTTGCGAATCGCCGTCAACATGCCCAGTGCGAGACAGTCGACCTTCAGAATGCCGAGGGCGTCCAGGTCGTTCTTATCCCACTGCAGAACGGTGCGGCCGGGCATCGACGCGTTCTCGATCGGAACGAGTTCCGACAGCCGCCCGCGAGTGAACACCATTCCGCCTACATGCTGCGACAGATGCCGCGGGAAATGCCGGATGCTCTGCACCAGCTCGACGAACTGCCGCGACCGCCGCGACGTCGGATCAAGACCGCCTTCACGCAACCATTCATCCGGGAGTGGTGATTCCGTCCGCATCTGGTGGTCACACGATTTCGACAGTCGGTTGATCCGGTCAATCGAGAACCCCAGCGTTTTACCAACGTCCCGCACGGCCGAGCGAATGCGGTAGGTGATGACCTCACCGGTCATGCCGGCGCGGTCGCGACCGTACTTGTTGTAAACATACTGAATGACCTCTTCGCGGCGTTCGTGTTCGAAGTCGACGTCGATGTCGGGAGGTTCGTCCCGCTCCCGACTGACGAAGCGTTCAAACAGAACTTCGAAGCGATCGGGGTCCACTTCCGTGATTCCCAGACAGAAGCACACGGCCGAGTTCGCCGCAGACCCGCGCCCCTGACACAGGATGTTCCGACCGCGGGCAAAGCGGACGAGGTCCCATACGGTCAGAAAGTACGTCTCGTAGTGCAGCTCGCGAATGAGCTGTAGTTCGTGATTTAACAGGTCGCCGACATGCTGCGGGATACCGTCCGGATAACGTCGACCGGCCCCTTCCCAGACGAGTTCTTCCAGAAACTGCGTTGCCTCCCGACCGTCGGGACACAGCTCCTCCGGATACTCGTACCGCAATTCGTCCAGCGAAAACCGGCAGCGATCAGCGATCTCCTGCGTGAGCGGTACAGCTTCGGGAACGCTGGCGAACAGTTGCAGCATGGCCTCCGCGGACTTGAGGTGTCGTTCAGCATTCGGAAAGCAACGGTCGCCGAGTTCATTGACACGAGTGCCATGTCGAATCGCTGTGAGCACATCCTGCAGCGGTTGCCGTTGAGCCACATGGAGATGCACATCGTTCGCTGCCGCAAGTGGCACACCGGTCTTCCCGGCCAACTGCCGCATGCGATGCAACTGCAGTTCATCGTTCGGCCCCCGATGCAATTCGGCCAGGCCATAACAGCGATCGCCGAAGCATTCGCGGTATCGATGCAGATCAGGCGAGCCGGGGGCGTCGGCCCCCGGGTTCTCAGGACTGGCCAGACACGTCCTCAACGGGACGCACGCCAACAGACCCTGCGCGTGTCGCGCGACGTCATCGAAACTCAGCCGGCACTGACCCTTTTCTGCCTGTCGGCGGCCGTGTGTGATGAGCAACGACAATTGCCCGTACCCCGCCCGGTCCGTCGCGAGCAGCACAACTGGCGGTGCATCGTCCGGCGTAATCTCCGCCCCAATGAGCAGTTTGAGTCCCGCTCCTTTAGCTGCGACATGAGCCCGCACAACACCGGCCACGCTGTTGCGATCCGTAACAGCCAGAGCAGCCAGGCCAAGTTCCGCGGCCCGATTCACCAGTTCGTCCGGGTGTGAGGCCCCCTCAAGGAATGAGAAGTTCGATCGGCAGTGCAGCTCGGCGTAGCTTCCCTGCCTCCTGGCAGGTACCGGAGTCTCGGAAACGCGACGCTGATCGGGTGGCGGATCGGGCACGGCTGCCTTTACGACTCGGCCGCCCATGACCAGCGGAACTGTTCGTGTATCACGGGCGGTCGCTCCTCACGGTCGTCATCCCATTGCGCATCCCAACCCGTCCACGGCAGCAGAGTTCGTGCGAATATCAGTTTCTCAGCGGCAATATCCGGAAGTCCGTGGCTGCGCGCGACAGCACGCGGATAGGGGCGAATCGAGTTGACGTGATGCAGGTTATAGACCGCTTCCTCACTGTAATGACTCTCGGGCCAGACCGTGACGCCCTCTTCATTGACGTCGTAGGGAAGCGGCCGGTTACCCAGTGCCGACTGAATCTGCTCGCGGACCACGTCCACTCCGGCGAGCCGGTAAAAACCGACCAGAGCAGTCATCAGCAATTCGCGTTCTCGATCGGGGAGTTCGCGGACCCAGCCGCAATCGAGAGCATTGGCGACCAGCCAGCCGGACTGCTCCTCGAACACCAGCACCAGTCGATCCTCAGACAGACTGGGACAAATCAGCTCAACACGGATGTTGTTGGACGCCAGCCGGATGCGTTCGGTCTGCACGTCGGCGATTGTCCAGTCGGGTGACTCTCGCAGCAGAGCCAGCAGTTCCCGTTCGACAAAGTGCTCAACCGCCAGATGGACGTGATGCAGTTGGTCCAGGTACTTGCTGCGAGCCAGACTGTGCTGTGCGGGACTGCGTCGGCGATCGACTCGCCGCAACCGGACAAACAGTTTTGGCAACGTTCCTGAATGAAAGCCGGGCTTCATCAGTCGGATAAACGTTTCGCCGTGACTGCCCACAAGCACCGGTTGAAGATTTTCGCCGCGGTTCGCTCGATAGAGTCGCCAGTTGGATTTCAGTTCCCACGCCATGAACCCGAATATGCCCGGCACGACAAAGATGATCGGCGTGACGATCGCGTATGCGTTTTGTGAGCCATCGACGAATGGCGCCAGCAGGTCGGCGAATGTGCTGGTCATCGGCAGCAGCAGCTTGTGTGACACCGTGACCACCGGAAAGTGCTTGATCGGATTGATCTGCGGCTCGATCAGCAGGTTGACGCAAAACCTCGCGACAAACGTAAACGCCGACCAGAACACGCCGAGTACCGCTTTGAACGCCAGCGCGAATGTGGTCTCGCCACTTTTGAAACGAAGCCATTCATCGACCGCATACAGAACTCGTTCGAACCACTCCAGCAGCTTCTTGAACGACTCCATGACGAGTTCAAACAGAGCGACAAAGATATGCGCTCGAATACGGTTCCACGTGCTGAATGCCCACTCGGCACTGAGTTCTTCGACATCACGACCCACACGAGAATTCAGGATGACACTCATCGCCGCCCACACAATGCTCCAGTACACGGGATCGCCCGACGGGACGGCGCTGGAGACCTGAGGCAAGACCACACAGATGACCGCTGTCGGAACCAGCGGCCACAACAGGAACTTTCGAAACAGGGTCACCGGTGTGCTGCGCAGGAACTGTCGCATGGCCGGCTTGCGCAGGATGCGCAGCGGCCATTCATAGAACGCCAGGCGCAATCCGCTGAACAGCCATCGGAAGACGCTCGTCACGACTCGCCGAAACGGTGCGGAATAAATCACCAGCAGAATGAACGTGCCCAGCGCGAAGATCACGGGATGACCGTACTGGGCGATCCAGTCGTCGAGCGGAGAAGGCGGATGGGCGACAACCGCATCAGTGACATCCGTCGCGGATTCCGGAATGCCCGCCGCCGCTGAAGTTGCACCCTCCGCGACATCAGTGACGACATCCTTATCCGGTTTCGGGGGCCGGACGAAAATTCCGACAACGTGAATGATGGCCTCAAAGCACAGAAATGCCCCGCCATAGGGGATCGCTATGTACCGCGTGGCGAAGCGCCCCAGCTTGGTCCCGAAGCCTAGGGAACTCAGCCTTTGCAGCCAGTACAGATAGAAATCACCACGCTGATAAACGCCATCCAGTGCGCGGCTGAGTTCGCGGTCGCCCCGCAGCAGTTTGTCTCCGAATAGGAACTCGGATGGTCCCGACAGATCGTTGAGTTTCAGATTGCTGCGGGACATCGCGTCACGCAGGTCGCCCATCGTGAGGAACCCGCGATTCGCCACACCGTCCAACAGTTCCTCAGTCATCTTCTGAAACGCGACACGTTCCGGCAGAGTCTCGGGCACGAAGCCAACGTCTGTCAGAGCTTCGGCTGTGAGCGGCCTGATCCGCAGTCGCATCTGCCCTTCCGCCGAGTTTGCCGCTTCATGCAACAGATGCGACAGCTCGCGGCGTTCCGGTCCGGTCAGTCGCGAAGCCACCAGTCGTCGAGTGGCGCTGCGCAGATGCTTCGACATCAGTACTTCTCGCTGATTCGGAAGCGCGCGGCGGATCGGTCGCCGACCAAAGGTCGAGATCCACGGAATCAGATCGACGGTGTAAATCTCCCGCTCATGGTCCACACAGACTTTCTGCAGGTCATACAGCAACCGCTTGTCCGCGTTCCAGAACCCGCGCGTCGAATAGACGAGCAATCGGACAATTGCTTCGTACCAGCTTCGGGCGGTCTGATCGTCGAAGTCGAGCGCTGTCTGCAGGCGCCGGACCAGACGCTTGACGTCCTGCAGCGCGCCAGTGACCGCTCTTTCGACAAGCTCCGGCGGCGCATACCGCGCCGCACGCATCAGGAACAACGCCGCGCCGACGGCGTTGCCTCGACTGAAGGCCTTCTCAGCCTTGCGTTCCAGGCGTGCGTACGCAGAACGGCCTGGTTTCGCGGCCAGCGAAATCTCCGACTGAACTGCCTCGATCAGGTTCGGGAATTCGTCACCAGATTCCTCCGTGTCGATCAACTGAGCCGGTGTGTATTCCGAATGGTGTCCGGTCAGAATGTCGAGTTCCTGGTCCGTCTCATCGTGGTCCTGCACTCCATCGGATTCAGCCGGGTCCGCCGATCCCTCGAGGCGGGTGGCCTGGAAGAGCGAGTCGACATCAAGGTCCTCGGTCAGCAGCTCATCCACGACGTCGTAGTCTTCAAACGACGGAAAGTACGCATTCAGGCAGTGCGGCGTGAAGTGCTTCAACTCGCTGTAAAGTGCCGCAAATTCGATGTACACGTCAGCCGGCGAGGACTCAGCGTGCGTGAAGTTTTCGCGCCGCAGCACGGAACGAATCTCGTCAAACTCGACCTGCCCGAGCCGATGAATACGCTGCCGGAACCCGGCCGCATCGATCTGTCCCGACTCCTGCAGTTGATCGAATGCCCGGTGGACGCGCGCGTGAAACAGCAGTCGCCAGATGAGAAGCTTGAGATTGCTGACGCTGATCGATTCCAGATGCTTGTCGTCCGGGCGAGCGATCAGGATGGCTTTTTCGGGCAGCTCGCTGAATGGTTCGAGTCCCAGTTCGTCCCAGTCCACATGCCGGAGCACAACACTGCGACGCACAATCCATGTCTTGCGATGCGGCACGTTGACGGTCAAAGCCGGCAGATCCCACACCTGCTTCACAACACGCCGCAGCACCCGCGGCACAACCAGAAACGCAGTCGGCTCGACGGCTTTCAGCGCACGGTCAGCCTCGGCCACCATCGAGGCCATGGGGCTCCCGATGTCCGCCAGCTGGTCACCCGGCTCGGGCGTGTCTGAAGACTCTGTCTGCGATTCGTCCATCCGGTTTCACACCCCGTTCGTAGTAACCGCATTTATGCGGTTTTCTCACGCCCTCGCTTCGCCGATCGGAGTTGTTGACGACCAACCCGTTGAGCCACGCCCAGAACAGCCGGATAAATCCGGCTACTACAAACAAACTGTCACTGCCGAGGGAACCCCGGCCACATCGCGGCGAAAATGGCACCCGTGATCACGGCATAGGCGACGGACTCGATGATGTGTCCAATGATCCGGTTGTGAAACCAGATTGCGTGCTGCAGGATCGCGGCCAGAAACGCCATCAGTCCGGCGGTTGCCACAAATCGGAAGACGTGCATGAAGTCGGCGCCGCGGTCGACCGCGAAACTGGCCAGATACGCCAGGCAGAAACTCACAGCCAGGAAGTACAGAAACGTCAGGCCCAGGTTCTGCCCCATGCTGACTTTCGGAAAGACAGTCATGATGCCCACTGGACCTTTCTCCCATTTCGCTACGTACTCCGGGCTCTTCATCTCCTCGGGAGTATTCCAGCCCGGAAACATGTAACTGCCCGCTGGCAGGCCTAAATCACGCACGGCATTGGTCAGGTCTTCGTCACGATCGCATTTGACCCAGTCGCGGAAATGCAGCGGCAGAACCATCCACGACAGGAAGCTGGCAAAGAACAGAGCAATCGCAGACAGAATGATGGGCAGGAGCAGTTCAAGCAGCATGTTGGATCTCCCCGTTGTGTCTCTGGTTTTCAGGCACGCGCATGGCCCACATCAGACGGAGGGGCATTCTGTCTGATACCTGTCGCCGATCACAGTTTCAGCGGCACGCGATTTCGTCGATTGGCATGACGGTTGCTAGTTCACCGACACGGTCCGGCATCTGGCCGGCCCGGCGACGGTCCCCCCGATTTCCGAGGGAAAACACTGGCGAGCTGACCCCAGGGAGGCGGCTCGCCTTTGTAACTTCGGGTAGACGCCGTTGTAACTTCGACAATTGAGTCGAGTCTGCATTTCTCCAGGGACGGAGGTGGCATGACAACGCTGCAATCGGCGATCATTATGGCTGTGCTGGGGGGCACGCCGGACGGAATCGTCCTTGAGTTCTCGTCGCGGAGCTGCGGTCCATGTCGGGCGATGGCTCCGATCGTGCATCGGCTGCAGCAACAGGGATACGCGATTCGTACGGTCGACATCGATCGTGAAAGCGAACTCGCTCGCCGTTTTCGCATCGACCGTGTTCCGACGACAGTATTGCTCGTCGGCGGCAAGGAACGACAGCGATACATCGGCCAACTCGGTGAAGCCCAGCTCCGCCGCATGGCCCGCTCGATTCCGACGCTCGCAGAGCCGGTCAAGCCGAAAGTTCAACTGGCGAATCACACGCAGCCGTCGAATCCGCCACCGCTGTCCGCGCAACCTCGACAGCCGGGCAGCTTTACACCGTCCGGTCCCACAGTGCCGTCGGTAATCCGTGCCAACATTGGCGACCGATCGCAACCGATCGTCTCGAAGGACCCACTGGCCGTATGCGCTCGCATCCGTGTACGAGATTCGCGCGGACTGGACAGCGGATCGGGGACGATCATCGACAGTCAGCCCGGGCGCACCGTGATCCTTACGTGCGGGCATGTGTTCCGGCACTTTGACGACAAGGGCCGCGTCGAGGTCGATGTCTTATACTCGGGCCAGCTTCAGACGTTCGATGGTCACCTGATCGATCACGACCTGAAGGCGGACGTCGGGCTGATCTCGATCTCAACACCTCGTCCGCTACCTGTCGCCCGTATCTGCACGCAACCAGCCAGGCCGGGTCAGCATGTCTTCAGCGTAGGCTGCGGAGGCGGCGATCCACCCACGCGACTCCAGCACCTGGTCACAACCACAACGCGCTATCAGGCTGGATTCGTAGAATGCACAGGCACCCCCGAGCAGGGCCGCTCCGGCGGCGGTCTGTTTACGTTGACCGGCGAAGTCATCGGAGTCTGTGTGCTCGCCGATCCCAAAGCACGCCGCGGCCTGTACGCCGGACTTCCGGCCGTGCAGGCACTGCTGGATCGCTCGGGCCTGTCCAGTCTGTACTCTGGTCGCGAGAGCATCGCCCGGGCCGAGTCTGATGAACCAGCAGCCGCAGCCAGTCCCGTGAATTCCGAAGAACCCGAATTCGCATCCACTGCGACATCAGTCGCATCTAGCGATGCGCCACTCTTCGAAACACCGCCAAGGCTTCCGTCGCCGCTAACAAACCGACGGCAGGACACTGAACCAGTCAGAGATCAGCCATTAAACACCACGGCGGCAACTGCCATCGAGCCGTTGAACCTTCAATCAGTGCTGCCCCAGCCCGCGTCGGGCAACACAGGCCGCGAGCTGTTCCCTGGAGTTCCCGCGTCTGCCCTGCGCGACACACTGGCGGCCACTCGCGGAGCTGAAGTCGTCTGCATCATCCGCAACCGCAACAACCCGGCCGCCGGCAGTCGAGTGATCATCGTTCACGAGGCAAGCGACCGCTTCATCGCGGACCTGACCGGCGAACTGAACAATCAGATCCAGCCCACGTCACTCTTTCTGCCGCTGCCGGAACCTCGATCCGCACCGGCCATCGAGACAGTACGCCGAGTGCCTCCCGCCAGAGTTGATACCGGAACACCTCTCGCAGTCCAGCGATATCGCCGCCACCGTTGACCTTCCCCGCACCCATCGGACGGTCGCGGTTCCAGACAGTTCTGCGTTGAACGATCCGAACGGGTCCGGTAAAAGAAGCAGGAGAGGAACGGGCGGTTAACTCAGCGGCTAGAGTGCCATCCTCACACGGTGGAAGTCACTGGTTCGAATCCAGTACCGCCCAATTCAGAACACGTTGAAACGCAAGACTTTGCGTTACCTGCCTGTCAGCAGTGCAACCGACATCGCTACCCCGGAACTACCCCGAGAGCGAATTGGAGCACTGCTATGGCGAAGTCTCGACGAATCCCGAAGTACGTCCATCACAAGCCGTCCGGACAGGCACGTGTCCGAATTAACGGCAAGGACCGCTATCTCGGGAAGTTCGGCACTCCCGGGTCTCACGAGCTGTATGACGAGCTGATTTCGGAACTCGTCATCGACGTCGAACCAGCAAGCTGTAAGACGCTGACAGCCGTCCTCGCTGCCTGGTGGCCTGAATGCAAGGCCCGCTATCACAAAGGCAAGGGCAAGCTCGGTGGGGCTCAGAACTGGCGTCCGATCATTCGCCTGTTGCGTGAGAAGCACGGGGACGAACGAGCCGAAGACCTGGGACCGAAGAAACTCCGCCAGACGCTCGAATCGGCGGCAGAAGAACAGGACTGGTCGCTCAGCTACACGAAGATGCAACTGACCCGAGTCCGCACGATCTACGATTGGGCCGTGAGTGAAGAGCTGATTGCGGTCACGGCCTATCAGCGACTGAAGTCGATCAAGTTGAGGCACGGCCGGAAAACCGAACCGATTCCGCCAGTCCCGGATGACATCGTCACTCAGACGCTGCCGCACCTGAAGCCGATCATTGCCGACATGGTGCGACTGCAGCGACTGACGGGGATGCGTCCCGGTGAACTGGTCATCATGCGAGCCGCTGACGTTGACCGGTCTGGCGATGTCTGGGAGTACGTTCCGGAACGGCACAAGACGCAGCACCGGGGCAAGTCTCGCGTCGTCTACATTGGCCCCAAAGCCCGGGAGATTCTGGCCCCGTGGATGCTGAAGGCTGGAGAATACATTTTCCCGTCCGGCCGCTCACCACGATACACGACAGGGACTTTTCAGCAGGCTGTCTACCGAACCTGTCGACGGCACGACATCACGCAATGGTCACCCAACCAATTACGCAAAGCCGCAGCCACCGACGTCCGAAGCAAGCTCGACGTCGAACATGCCGCTTCGTTGCTTGGACACTCATCGGCAACGGTCACCGGTCAACACTATGCCGCAAATGATCGGCACCGTGGGATCGAAGCTGCGAAACTTCTGGGGTAAGATGGGGCACGGGTTTGGCGACTGATCATCGCTCAACGGCTGACCGGTAACGTGGAAAACCATTCGCCACGTTGCCGATCAGTCGGCCCGGTTCGAAAGGAATGGTGCCGCAATGACGTTGCCTGTCCGCAAGATTCAGGATGTCGAAAAGTACGCTCGGAAAAAGCACACCGAAGTTGTCGCGATGTTGCGAAGGGTCGGTACGTTTGATGAGCTGAAACGGCAGGGATTGATTGATGACATCCCATCCAGTCACAGCCAGACGTCAGGCGAGGCAGAACCTGCACCGGGACCAGACCAGTCGCACGAAATCAGCGGTCCGACAGTCTCAGTCGACGAACGACAAGACGAACTGAACTGTCCGCCCGAACTAAAGTCGTTCCTTGATCAGACATTTACTGTCAAGGAAATCGCCTACATGGTGTTCCGCAAACCCAAGTCGATAAAACTTCATCACAAGCAGAAATGGAAATCGCCGGACATTAAAAGTGCCGGAAACAAAGGGGCAGAGTGGACGCTCCGGAAGGTTCTGCCAGCACTCATAAAAGACTTTGTCAGCATTCGGCCACCGCAGAATCCGGGCCGTCTGGACGTTGATTAGCTCCGTTTGTTCCGCTTGTGACGCTGCTTGCTCCGCTTGTTCCGCTACCCGTCGCAAGGCCATATCTCCGCTGCTTTCTTTGCGTTTCAATCGTGGCGTGATTCCCGTTTCACTCACTTCGAACGCAAGAGGAAAGCACGATGACAGCGAACGCGACGGCATTCATTCCCCTGGCAGAAGCCGCGAAGCAGATTCCTGGTAGGCCACATGTGTCCACTTGTCACCGCTGGGCAGTGAAAGGTGTCAACGGCGTGAAGCTCGAAACAAAGCGGGTCGGCAATCGTCGTTTCACGACGCAGGCTGCAATCGACGAGTTCATCGAGGAACTCAACAAGACGGACGCAGAACGTCTGGCAGCGGAAGGGTGCTAACTTCCATGCCCGCATCATCGAAAGCCAGCCAAACTTGCCAGACACGCCCACAGCGGCGGAACAAGCCAGATCAGTCGAAGCCGAAGTTCCAGGGAACGTATGAGAATTTTGGGACCGACTTCGTTCGGATCAATGGCAAGGAAGGGACTGCAGATCAGTGCCCGTACTGCGGCAAAGAAAAGTTCACTGTGAACCTTGAGACCGGCCAGTTTCGTTGCTTCTCGGAAAACACATGCGGACAGACCGGCAATGCCACGACGTTTATCCGTCACTGCTATGAACAGGCAAAGAGTTCCACGACCGACAAGGAATACCGAACTCTGAAGGCGGTTCGAGATTTGTCCCTGCAAACATTGAAACGGCATGGACTCGCCTACCATGCTGCCCGCAGTGAATGGCTGGTTCCGTTCAGAAACTCTGAAGGCAGTGTGGTCACTCTGCTTCGCTACAACCCGAAGACGAACCAGAAACTGAATCTGGGCGGATTCCCCCAGTATCTCTACGGAGTAGATCAGCTTTCTGATGATCCAACTCGAACACTCTTTCTGGTCGAAGGCCCCTTCGATGCGATGGCCCTTGATGCGTTCATTCGCATCAAGAAAAACCACAACAAGTACGACGTTCTCGCAGTCCCTTCCGCATCCACATTCAAGGATGAATGGTCTGCTTTTCTGAGGGAAAGGAAGGAAGTTCGAGTCTGCTTCGACAACGATTCTGCAGGTGTGAATGCTCAACAGAGAGTCGTCAGCAAGTGTCGGGAAAACGGAGTTACCGGAACACTGAAGATACTCGAATGGCCTGACAGCTTCCCGGATAAATACGACATCGCCGATCTGATCCGGGATAAGGAAAGCGTTGTTGAGTTCACGCGACTTCACTGCAAAGAGGCGAGGGCAGCGAAACCGCTCCGGCTCACGAGAGGGGATCAGATCGTACCTGAGAAGGTCGATTGGTTATGGCCGGGACGTATGCCCTTTGGTCGCTTTGTCAGCCTCTCAGGACCGAACGGGTCTCAGAAGAGCACGATCGCGAAAGACTTCATTGCACGTGGAACAGCCGGGAAGCCGATGCCCGGATGCACGGACCACTGTGAACCTTTCGACTGCATCCTCTTCACCAGTGAAGACAGCCAGGCCAATGCGATCAAGCTCATTGAACTGCACGGTGGCGACCGTGCTCGCGTCTATATTCATGACATCGCCGAATCTGCCGAGTTCATTGATGTGGCCAAGAGCGTTGCGAACGTGGAAGCAGCCATACGCGAGCACAATGTCAGGCTGGTTGTACTGGATGCTCTCAACAGCTTCATCGGCGGCGACATCAGTACCGACAGCAAGGCGAGGCGGACAGTGTCAAGCCCGTTGGCGAAGCTCGCCAGACGCACTGGGGCGACGATCATTGGCATCCGGAACTGGGGTCGGAGTGAAGCCGAATCGGCGTCGAACAAGTCACTTGGAAGCCACAGTTTGAGTGACGTAGCCCGTGTCGTGCTCAACACACAGATCGTTCCTGAGACGGATGAGTCACCCGAGAAGACACTTCTCGTCTGGGAAAAGCTGAGTGATGGGAAACAGCCGGAACCATTGGAATACACGACACGGGATTTGAGTGATGGCAAACCTGAAAACGCATACCATCGGCAAATCGTCTGGAACGAGGAAAGAAATAAGAAGATCGTAGACGAGTTACGGAAGCGTCCCGTCAAAAAGGGAGTCAGAAAACGTCGTCAGAAAGGGTAGTCGAACGCTAAACAGGTATCAGAACGGCAGTGGTCCCAATGCTCCTTGGTTGGTCGTTCTCGTCACAGAAAGGGATTCGTTTCAATTCAGACACCCAATACGCACACCGTGGAAGCATGACAGTCTTGTACCTCACATGGCCCGGTAAGCCCCAATCCATTGACCCCGGTTTCTGACCCCGGTTTCTGACTACTTTCTCTCAGAGGACTCAGGAAAAGGGGACACGATGTGGCCTCACGATGCCCGGAGTGCAACGGTCGATTTCTGACTGTCATATCGGGCAGGTGGCAGTCAGACGACGGAAGGCGGTCCGGAATCGCGGGTTACAGCATTCGGCTACCCCAGAACTACCCGCTATTGGAAATGTTCACTACTGAATCAGCGTTTGCGCAATTCCTGCTATCCCTCAATCGACCGAGAGGCAATCTCGGCGGCTTACCAGAGCCATAACATTCGAGATGTGCTGGACAGGGAGCGGCGAGGAGAGCCAGACAGGATCAAACGGCGATCCCATCCCCGTAACCACGCCCTCTGAGCCCGACAGGTGACGATCGCGAGGGACGCCGTGCGGAAGTTCGGCAGCTGACGCGAACACTCCAGCCCATATGGAGTCGGTTTGTTTTCGCGTCAAAATTGTCTTAATCTCGCCTATTATGGCCAGACTGACTTACAAGATGCCGGCCCTTGACCCACACGACCCAACCGGAGACAGCACTTGGGATGTGGGTCTTGAGCAAGGTCAGATAGAGATTTTGTTGCGTGAAGACGGAAAGGTGAACGACAAAGTTCGCCTTTATCGCCTTGTTCTCGCACAAGAGGTTGTTAAGAATCCCGATGCCGTATTTGAAGGCTGGCAGAGGCCCGATCAGGACGACGGGCTTTGCTATGTCGGCCAACCGGAAATCGATTACATCCGTCGGGATGTCGAGGCCCCTGCCCCACCTGGCAAAGTTTTCTGCGTATATATTGCGGGTTCTGGTAAAATAGTCAGGTGGAGCTGGGAACTTGCGGACGAAGTTTATGGCGTTGAGGACCGTTTCAGGAGCAAGCTATGGCCAGCCTGATTGAACAGATTGAGCACGACTTCAACATATCTGAAGATGTGAATGTTGAATTCTCTCCGTACGCCTACTACGGTGAAGAGGAAGACGCACTTACCTTCTACTTCAGCGGAGAGCGGGACTATGCCAAGAGAATAAACTCTCGGGTGACCGTTTTTCTCTCAGAAGAGACAGATGAACTGGTCGGCTGTCAGGTTAAAAGCGTCCGCCACGTACTGGACGACATCGGCTGGTTTGACGTGAGTATTAAGCATGGAAAAGTCAAACTGTCGTTTCTGTTCGTGGCCTGTCGTGGGGAATTCGGAGAAGAAGACAAACTGCTGTTTCGAGAGATCAACAGACATGCGATGGAAACTGATCTGGAAGTAGCCGTTCCAGAAATGGCCTGACAAACAGAGCGTTCTGTCGAGCGTAGCCGAGATAGAACGGTTTGTTCGAGAAGCCCGGGATTGTGATTTGACTCCCGTCTGCTGTGAGCTATCGGCAAAGGCTCTGCGGGAGGGTCATGCGGCGAAGCCTGAGAAGCTGGCGTCCGGCGGCGTATGGAATCCGGGAATTCGCTGCAGGGGGCCAGTGCCGCAGACACCGTTTCTACGCATTTGCAGGCGTCGCGACCGGCTGGTCCGTCGAGACAGGGGGCGGTCTGCCCCGGGAGTCGGGCATCAGACGGTGGAGTGTTATTCAGTGGCGACCGACATCAATCGATCCGGGGGCGTCTGGAAATGCCGTTCGCAATCGCAGAAAAATGCGAACGGTGGCATCCGAGTAACCACCCTTGATGGGCGATAGTTGCTACTTGGCACGCCGCCTCTTGAGTTCGTCACGGACCCATTGTTGGTCAGCGTTGCTGAGTTCTCTCAGAGGAATGGCTTGTGTCTCGCGTGATCTCATCTCAATGCGGACTGTCGTGTTTTCGTATCCGTCGAATCTGCCGAGACCAATTGTCTCGCCAACCGCGTCCTTCCAGATTCGGAAGGATTTCAGTCTCCTGATGGTTTTGAGAGCGGCTTTCGCTCTCGACGTGTTGGCGAGAACGAACCGTTTCACTGTTTTCCTCGCCCCGAGAGAATTCGTGTAGCTCTTCGTGCCCATCAGAACCAGCACTCGCCTGTCCAAAGAAAACCGTGCGTCGTCTGAAATTCCAGCCGTGCTGACGCCTTCCAGCCACGCCCAGCCTATGTCTTGTTCGCCACTCCCCTGTGGGGAGATGAGCATTTCATCTCCGTCGATCACCTGTCGCACCTTTACCCCTGACGAGACGAAGATTCTCAGGATTCCCCATTCGCCAGATCGGGCGTCGCTGAATCGACGTGGTCCAAACTTCATTATGGGGATGCTCTTGCCATTGCTCACCCTCTCGACAAACCGTCGCTCGGCTGGATTAAGGTCAGACAGGGCTGCAGCAATTTCATCATCAATGGTTGTTGGGAGCGGCTTGTTTTGGCCTTGATTCATTCCATGCTTCACGAGAGCCCCGATTTGATCGACGGACAATGCACGACGAAGTACAAGGAATTCGTCGATTGCTCCGCGAAAACAGCGACTCTCGCCTTTCGGCCCTTTTAGTCGATTTGCCTGAGCACCGATTCGAGTTGAACTCACCCCGAGAACGGCGGGTGTTATGACGGCACGTTTGCCTTTGTGTTCGCCTGCAAGTCGACCATCGACGAATAGCCACACGGTGTCATCTTTCCAGACGCCAGCGATATGGTGCCATTCCTTCTCAATGGTCACGGGGACTCGAACCTCACCGGCGGGCGTTCCGAACGCAAAGTCAGCAGTTGCCCCCGCATCAGTGAAAAACATTCGGACAACGCTAGGTCGCTTTCCGGTTGTTTCACGGACGTCGAAGAGCATGTTGAGTTGCCCCGAGTCCTGAGCGTAGAGCCACATTGCAATGGTCAGTTCAGATGTGTCCTTCACCAGATCGTCACGGAGATCCAACTGGAGATAGTCGTCCCTTCCATCAAATCGCAGAGCTGTCCCGATTCTCCCTTCAGTCGATGATGTTCCGTTGAGGACAGCTAGGTGTTGCGACTTGCTCGCATCCTGAAAGGTGGTTGCTGTGGCCAATGTCGTCGGTTCGAAGGACAGAATAAGCTGACCGTCACGGTTCCTGGGGAGGACATTTGGATCCTGCCCGGATGTAGACAGAAAAGGCCATGCTTCACTTCTTCTCAAGGAGGTGAAACATGGCCGGAGTGCCGACACAAG
>CAUZFZ010000047.1:0-60823 GCA_963579025.1 Planctomycetota bacterium
TCTGAGCCACCGAATACGGCCTTTTCAAGGCTGAAACCCTCAAGAGGCCGTTTCAAGTCCGGGCTAGCAGGCGAACCGGTCTCAGACGACACCAGTCCAGTGGAATGCTACGGCGTGTCAACGGCCGGGCGGTTTCTGGATTTTGATCGCCGGACGATCTGCTCGCTGATCGAAGCGGGTGACCTGACGGCTGTACGCCGCCGCGAACGACTCTACGTTTCAGGCGAAGAGCTTTTCCGGTTTGTCGGGTTGCTCGATCCAGCGTCGGCCTGAGTTGATACCCATTGTGAAGATCAAGACGCCATCGGGCTTCAGTCCGTCACAGAACTTTTGCAGGACGAATGCCTGCTGGGCGAGCGGTACGTGCCAGATGCTATCCCATCCCGTGATGAAGTCATATTGGCGAGGCAAGGTCCAGTCGCAGATGTCCGCGTGATCGACCGTAACGTCTGGATCGCGCCGTTTCGCCAGAGTTCCGTAGACCGATGTACTAACCGTTTGGCTTCCGTCACCAGACTTGGAACGGTGACAACCCTAACGGCAACTTGAATCAGCGGGTGTGGCCACACCCGCAAGCAAGGTGTTTGGCCGTTTTCTAGCGTCTCGACAGCAATGAGTCAGGTGCGTTTCACACTAGAAATCATGAGTTTTCCCGCGTTTCTTGCTGGCGGGGGCAGGCGATTTTGAATCCCGCGCGTCTGCCAATTCCGCCACTCCGGCTTATGTTGTCACGCTCTGCGCGTCAGCAGCTCATCGCCGCCCTGCCCTGCCCTTCCTCGGATATGCCGATGCGATTCGCCGCGACCACCGAAGCCAGAAAGGCCATCTCAAGTTGTCAGCAGAGGCGTACGTTAGCCGATCGCCCTTGCGGTCAACAATGACGACAGTGGCCTGGCCAGCACGCGAATCCGCCAGTGAGGCGGAGTCCATCCGGCCCCGCGAGTTACGTCGCAGGGTGGCCCAGATAACCCTCCAGGATTGTCTGGGCCACCCTGCGGAGTTCTGCAACTGACACTCGGCAACTGGCCTGCAGGGTCTTGAGCTGGCGGTCGCCAGGCACGGCTTTCAAAACGGCAGAACGCTATGGTCACCACGTTGCTGCAACGCCATCGAAATGGACCTGTCAGGCCGTGATGCAGATCATGGAGCCTCCGCCGTCCAATCTTCCACACTCAGACTCGGGATCTTTTCGAAGTCCACGGTGTTGCGAGTCAACACCGTCATCCCACTGGCGATTGCGATGGCTCCGATCCGAAGGTCCATCGTGCCGATCCGAATTCGCTGACGACGAAGCTCTGTGAAGACATCGGCGGCGACCGGAGAGTACGGCAAAACCTGCGCTCTGGCGAAATCCATCAGGATTCCTTCCAGCTTGAGGTAAACCTGAGCCACGGACTCTTCGTTACGGGCTCTCGCGATGTAGGCATTCCACCCCTGAATCTGCTCGTGGAATGAGACAATTGCCACGAAGAACTGCGACTCGTCGTGCCGTTGGAGTCGGTCTCGCAGCGTCTCGAATTCCCGTCCTCGCTGGCGTTGCAGGAGCCCGAGGTGATCTGTGTCGAAGAGGAACATCTACTCTGAATCACCGGGCTGATCGCTGTCCCGAATCTCCTTCCCGAGCCGCAGAATCTCGTCGAATTCCGGGTCGTCTTTGAATGAACCGGTCACTTGGGAGACCCAGCCGGATTTTAAGCCGTCACTCTCGGTCCTGGCTTTCAGGAGCTCAAGCTCTTTCTCGACTCTTGTTAACCGCTGCTCGATCTTCTCTGACATTTCAGACTCACTCTGGACAGCGTACCGGTCGAAAAGTGCTGCTTGACGACAGAATGCCTCAGCCATGCCCGGCAGGATATTCCCGCCCATGACTGTCTGACAACATGACTCCCTGGGGATGTGAAAGCGGGATTCGGCAAATAACGGCTAACGGGTCCAACAAGCCGTGGCTGAGGGATTCACGCGAGTGGATGCTGACCTTCGCACGGCCCGCCGCAGCTTCCATCGCGTGGGAGCCATCACGACACTGCTGTCAGCCAACGATCTCATCGGGCTCTGCCAGGACTTCCGTCAGAAGCTCTTCATGGTGCAGTTCAGAGGCCAATTGTCGTATCAGCGACTGGAGACCAGTGAAACCGTCCGACATCCAGCCCGGCCAGAATCCAGTGAGCCGTCATCAGTACGAATGTAAGTCCCTGCGTAAGGCGATCCTGATTTCCTGGTCCCTGTCGCTCCCGCAGCAGGTCAGGAGAAGCAGAAGCCGCATTGACCAGCGCAAAAAAAAAGCCAGAACAACCAGGACGCCCCACACGAACGGCAGATTCCATGTACCAGCGACAGTGAAGATGATCGCTCCCACTGCCACGGGAAATATCAGCGAACGAACTGCAGCGGCGGCTCTGGACATTTAACTCAAGCGGGTCCGATGTTGCTTTCAGGGCGATCCGCACTCCTGCCGACACGGCGATTATTGCCCCTGCCAAAGTGGTAACCGAAGTACCCCCCTGCCGCGATCATGAGCAACGCGACAGGACGTAGCTCGTGAATGTGCCCGATGAAGTACACGAGGCGGCCGTCCTTGACGAAGGGGAAGAATTGCCATTCCGTGAACAGGCCGAGGCCCGTTGCCAGAATGGCACTGATCACGCCGCAGATCGCGGATTCCTCACGCGACAGCTTGCCGGCACCAAAGCCCAAAGCAGCTCCGGGGATGATCATGGCATAGAAGCCTTGGCGCAGGACCCAGCCAAAGACGAAGTAACCGACACAACCGCCGATCGCGGCGCCCGCCAACCGGCCTGCGACACTGGCGACTCCTAACCTGCGCGCCATCTTTCACTCCGATTCCGTGTGAAGGTTCGTTGCCACGCGAGCGTGGCGGGACTCGACTATAGTGCGTGTCGCGTCGGGCGGGCACAAAGATTCCGTCACGGCGAATACTCTATGTCCATGACTTTTCGATTGAACCATCGGCACGCGCACCGTTGTCTGTTCACAACCCACAGTCGCGGCGGTTCAGCAATTTGACTCGACGAGAAAACGAGCATGTCCCGTTCAGATGACTTTGATCGACCGGATGACCTTGAACCGGTTGACGACTTCGATTCGCCCGACGACTTCGATGATTCGGACGACTTCGATGACTCGGACGATTCCGATCACAGTGAGGACTTCGATCGCAGCGGTGACTTTGGTGGCAGCCATTCCAGTCCGGCGGGCATGAGCGGCTGCGCCAAGATTGCGCTCGGCTGCGGCGTCATTGTTCTGCTGCTGGCGATCGGAGCCGGAATCGTCGGCCTGTGGGTCGCCAACAACGCCCGCGAATTCGGGGCCGACCTTGCCGGCACATTGATGAAGGAAGGTCTGAAAGAACTCCAGCTCCCCGACGATCAGCGGAAACGCATCTTTGATCGAATCGACGAGGTGTCGACGCGTTTCAAGAACGACCAGATCACGATTGAAGAAGTCGGCGTGATCTTCAAGAACATTGCCGAGAGCCCGCTCATGCCGGCGGGCATGGCGCTCGTGGTTAACCGTGTGTATCTGCGTGACTCGGGATTGGACGACGACGAAAAAGCCGCGGCTCGCATTGCCATTCAGCGATTCACTCACGGGACGATCAACAAGTCGATTCCGGAGGCAGAGGTCAACAAAGTACTCGACACGATCAGCACGCAGGATTCCCAGGGCAATCGTCAGTTCCGACAGCCACTGACCGACGACGAGCTGCGAGAGTTTGTGAAAGCGGCGGCGCAGGCTGCCGACGATGCGTCCGTTCCCGCAGAAGTCCCCGAGGTCAACTTTGCGGACGAATTCGACAAGGCTATTGACGAAGCTCTGGGACTCCCGGCCAAAGCGCCGCAAGGCAGTCCCGCCACGGATTAGTGCTGTGTCAGTCGTGTTTCGAGGGGTAGCCGAAGTCAGCAGACTTTGGCTGGACCCGAGGAAACCAAACTCGGGCGTGTTCGGCGACATACATCACGGCTCTCGAAGCACCAGACACTGCGAATCACATGTTGGCAGAACGGGTACACCGTTCGCTTGTGATGGCCGAAAGTGCATGCTTGACAGGTCATGACGATTCGGGCAGGATGACTGAACATCCCTGAGAATTCCCTTCCCCAGCATCCCCCCAGCGGTCACGACGCCGCTTTCCTCTGTCTCTTGCAACGGATTGTTTGAGTCTCGCCGTTCTCTTCTCTCTGACCCACCCCGCCTCGCGTGTCTGTTCGAACGCATCCTTTCGTGGTTGGCATTATCGGTGGCATCGGGTCCGGTAAGAGCGCGGTAGCTCGCGGCCTTGGCTCACGTTTTCGCGTACGAATAATCGACGCGGATCGGATCGGCCACGAGGTGCTCACCCTTCCCCGCGTTAAAGACGAGATACGATCCAACATTGGTCAGGACGTTTTTGACGGTCCTGATGTGGACCGTCGAGCTCTGGCTCGGCGAGTTTTTGGCACGTCACCTCATCATTCCCAATCCCTGATCCAACTGGAACGCATCGTCCACCCTGAGATTCGTGGGCAACTCAAAGTGCAGATCGAACAGACCGGCACAGACTTTGACCTCATCGTTCTTGATGCGGCCGTCATGCTCGAAGCTGGCTGGAACGGTCTGTGTGACGCGGTTGCCTTTGTGGATGTCCCATTCGAGTCCCGGCTTGCTCGTGTCAGCGAGCGGCATGGCTGGAATGAAGACGAACTTCGACGTCGTGAGGCCAGTCAGCTTTCTCTGGACAAGAAGCGGCAGGCCGCACATGTCACCATCACGAACGACGGCACTCTGGACGACGCAGTGACTGAATTGACAACCTGGCTCGAAGCCAGACTCTCCTGACACATCCTCGACAGCAAACATCCAATTCCGGCCGGCAACATCCGCTGCTGGCTGACTTATCTTCATCACCCCACTGGCCATTCGGCCTGCAAGTCCCGCACTCCTCTCACCGCATCCAATGGTGGTCTGCCATGTCCAGGACCGACTGGAATCCCGAGGCCTCGCCCGCAACCGTGTCAGAATCAGCAGCCACAGAAACGGCTCCGGTTGCGCAAGACACCGGCGACGATGTCGTATTCCCCGCCGACGAGCGCTACGAGGAAATCAAACGCGGGGATGTGCATATTGCGCAGCTTCAGCGGATGACCATGAAGGAACTGCTCCAGCTCGCTCGCGACGAGCGGATTTCCGAATACAACGGGCTCAAGAAGCAGGACCTGATCTTCAAGATTCTCAAGGAACGCACGCGCATCAACGGTCTGATGTTCGGCGAGGGAACGCTGGAGATTCTGCCTGATGGATTCGGCTTTCTGCGTAGCCCTGACTATCACTACCTGCCGTGCCCGGACGACATCTACGTCTCACCGAGCCAGATACGTCGCTTCGGTCTGAAGACCGGGGCAACAGTGGCCGGACAGATTCGGCCGCCTAAAGAGAACGAACGCTACTTCGCACTGCTCCGTGTTGAAGCGATCAACGGCCATGACCCGAACGACGTGATGGGCCGAGTTTCATTCGACGACCTCACGCCGCTGCACCCCCAGGAGCGGTTGAAACTTTCGACTGACCCGCAGGAGGTGAGTACGCGAATTGTCGACATGCTCAGCCCCATCGGGATGGGACAGCGAGGGTTGATCGTCTCGCCGCCGAAAGCGGGTAAGACCATCCTGCTGAAGAAGCTGGCCCAGGCGGCCATCGTGAACCATCCGGAAGCCTATGTGATCGTGCTGCTGATTGACGAACGGCCCGAAGAAGTCACCGATATGGAACGGGAAGTTCGTGCCGACAACTGCGAGGTCGTCAGCAGCACGTTCGACGAACCACCCAGTCGGCACATACAGGTGGCCGAAATGGTCATCGAGAAGGCCAAACGCATGGTCGAGTGTGGCCGCGACGTGATCATCTTCCTGGACTCGATCACTCGACTGGCCCGGGCCTGGAACACCGAGTGCCCGCACTCCGGCAAGATTCTGACCGGTGGCGTCGATGCCAACGCACTGCAGCATCCCAAGCGGTTTTTCGGGGCCGCGCGTAATGTCGAAGACGGCGGCAGTCTGACCATCGTCGCAACGGCGCTGGTCGATACCGGATCGAAGATGGACGAAGTGATCTTCGAAGAGTTCAAAGGCACTGGTAACACCGAGCTGTATCTGGATCGCCGGATGGTTGAAAAACGCATCTGGCCCGCGATTGACGTGAATCGTTCCGGCACCCGACGCGAAGAACTGCTGATGGGCCCGGATGAGCTGCAGCGTATCTGGGTTCTGCGTCGCGTGCTGAGCGACATGAATCCCGTCGAAGCGATGGAGCTGGTCGTCAACCGCCTGCGAAAGACGAAAACCAACGACGAGTTTCTGATCACAATGAACCTGTCCTGAAATGACCTCGCGCCTGCATCCATGACGAAGCACATTGAAGGCAAACTGATTCTGACGGACGAGTCGATCGCGGTCGTTGTGGCACGATTCAACGATCTCATCACGACGCGACTGCTCGACGGGACGCTGGACACGCTGCGTCGACACGGTGCATCGGATGAACGCGTCACGGTCGTGCATGTACCCGGCTCGTTCGAAATTCCACTGACCGCAGACCGTCTGGCGAACTCCGGAAAGTTTGATGCCGTGATCTGCCTGGGCGCCGTCATTCAGGGACAGACGACGCATCACGAGTACATCAATCACCAGGTTGCGGCGGGGCTGACACAGGCGTCTCAGAACAGTGGCATCCCGGTAACTTTCGGTGTGCTGACGTGTCAGACAATGGACCAGGCGATGGATCGCGCCGGCGGCAAAGCCGGCAACAAGGGCAACGAGGCCGCTCTCGCAGCGATCGAGATGATCTCGATGCTGAAACAGCTCCGTGAGCTGGGACTGAGTTCGTAGGACCAACGCGCATGGCGCAACGTCGCAAGGCCCGCGAGGCCGCACTGCAATTGCTCTACCAGAAGGACTTGAACGCCGACATCTCCGAGGCAGTCGCCCGTGAGATGCTGGGTGAGATCCTCGAAGTCGATTCGTATCGTGAATTCGCTTGGGAACTCTACTCTGGCACGCTTGAGGCACGAGCGAATCTGGACGAGCAGATTCAGGCCGTCGCCGAGAACTGGAGCCTGTTACGAATGGCTCCCACGGACCGCAATCTGCTGCGGATGGGCGTCTACGAAATGATGACGGTAAAAACCCCCGCCCCCGTCGTACTCGACGAATGCATCGAGCTGGCCCGGTCCTTCGGCTCCCAGCAAAGCGCCTCATTCGTCAACGGCGTCCTCGACAAGCTGATTCCCAAGGCGCCTGCTTAGATTCGTCGACATTCGTAGCAACCCCGCGCCCCGATTGAGCGGGTCGAGTGCCAGGAATGGCCATGACTGTTCCCGCCGCGTCAAGATCACGGGTGGCCCCGTGCCTGCTGTCCAAACTGGAACGTGAAACAGCAAGAGTTGACGATGTGTGCTGTTGGAATCGTGCCACTCGGATGAGCCCTTGTGGCTCCGCCATGCCGGTTGCTCCGCAACTGCCACCACCCATCGGCTGTGAATTAATCCGTGCCACACTACCACCCCGCGAGTGATTCATGAACAGGCGTTGATAAGCAAGGAAGGATGCGATGAGTTTGCGGATTGATCGGACTGTTTCGTTTGTTCGGGTTCTGCCGAAGTTGAGAGTCAAGGTCTTTCGATAATGACGTTGACGACTTCACATGGTTTGCTGGGGGGCACCATGACCAGTGGGATGTTTGACGCGCCAACGGACCGGCCATCGGCTCGGCAACTGATGCAGATTGTCCTATCGAACCGTGCGATTGAACGGGACGCGGATCACATCCGGTTTTCAGTCGCCTGGTACTTTCCGTGGAGGGGTTCCGACGACAACGCACTGGTCAATGCTCTGCAGACTGATGAGCCACCGCCTTCGATAAACGCCAGATTTCAGTCGTAAGCGAAAGCATGGTGGTCGAGAGTTGGAGAGCCTGTTTCAGCAGGGCATTCGATTCTGACAACAGCCCTGCTTTCGGCGACTCCAACTCGAGTACTGCAAAGGGAACGCCTTCACTGACGACCGGCCACAGCGCGACTGAACCCTGGCCGCGTTCAGGCAATGTGGGCTCTCGATGTCTGAGAGCATCGATCGTTTCTGGAGTCATGTCGGCGAAAAATGGCTCACTGCCTGCCAGCACGTCGCCAGCGAGACACCTGCTGCACGGCACAGGCAATCTGTTTCGCCGCCGGCTTGCGTCGGTGCCTGGCGGATAAATTGTCTCCAGGACATCGTCAGCGTCAGGCAGTGCGGCGTCGGCTGACGGAACACGGAGCGAAACGAGAATTTCGTCAGCAGGCCACAATGACGACAGTGTGTCGCTAATGACTTGAATCTGTTCGCTCCATGTCTGCTCAACTTCCCGCGCCGGATCTGGGCTTGCAGTATGACTGACCAGTTTCTCAAGCGCCTGCGTCACTCGCTCCAGAACCGGATGACCGGCCTTCGAGAGAAGGCCCTTTGCACGAATCGACATTCTAATTCTGTGGCTCGGTCCAGCAAGCGCAGCCAGAACATCATCACTGACGAGATCAGCATCGTATTCAACGAGTGTCAGGCCAGCGAGGTCCGAAGGAATCCTCAGCGGCTCTGAATTCCCCACTTGTCTCGGCACCGGTCTCAGCAACAGTGTTCTCTCGCGGCCAATGCGTCCGGTGAACAGACCTGCCTCGTAAACGACGTTGTCACGGGCTGCCGCATACGTTGTGTCCTTCAATTTCAACTTGTCGTCGGCCGCCAGGACGAACACGCCAAAGTCGATCGTATCCAACTCCTTAAGCAGGGAATCCAACGAGTACTCACTGGGTTCAAACGTGTCGTCTGACCAGACTCTCACCTGGAATTCCGGTTCCAGATGGGCTTGGATGGCGCGGGCGATTTCGCGACTCTGGATTGACGAACCAATAAAGACCTTGGGCTTCCTCATCATTTGGTCCTCACCCCGGGCCAGAGATGTCCGGTTGTATCGGTTGCAGCAGTGCTAGGGATTATGAAGGAATGTCCCGGTATTTCCAGGGACACAGCTCCGGTTCCGTTGCTCCTGTGCCGGACGTGATAGATGAAGGAACGGGAGTCTGAGATCCAAAGTTAGGCGGTCAACCGGTCACTCACGTTCGGCGCGGGCCTTCAGCCCCGCCGTGTCCCCGACCGAAGGTCTCCCTGATCGCTGCGCAGAGTCGGCGGTTTGTCCGGCTGTCTGGGAGACCTGCGGTCCTCGTCTCGGCGGGGTCAGAGACCCGCGTCGATCAGGAGTACTCGCTGTTCGTAGTAACCCGATTCATCGGGTTCGCCTTGTGTGGGATCCACAAACAGCGAGGACACCGGCCTCGGAGAACCGCATAAATGCGGTTACTACGAACGGTTGTTACGACGTGCGTAATCGGACGGCCGCGTCTTCCGGTGCGACGATGTTGACCCAGGCTCCGGCACCGATTTCGTAGCCCGCGATTCCTGTCATGCGGGGCGTGATCTGGATGTGCCACTGCATCGCTGACTTTCGATCGTCATCGTGGAACGGTGCCGTATGCACGACGACATTGCATGCTGCGTTTGGAAAGCTCCGATCAAGCCTTTCCAGGGCGTCCTTCAGTGCGGTGGCCAGAATTCCCAGTTCGTCGTCAGTGGCAGAATCGAAGTCGGGACACTCGCGGCGCGGGACGATCCACATCTCGGCGGGAAAGCGGCTGGCGAATGGGCAGAACGTGACCAGTGCGTCCGACTGCCCGATGATTCGCGAGCCGACTTCCAATTCCCGATCAATCATCTCAAGCCATGCGTTGCATCCGTGTTCGTCGAGGAATCGAGCACCTGCGGCCAACTCTTCTTCAACGACAGGCGGCACGAAGGGTGTCGCCAGAATCTGGGAGTGCACATGTTCGAGAGATGCTCCGGCGCCCGCACCTTCGTTCTTGAACAGCGTGACGTGCGTTGCCTGACCTTCGTCGCGGATCGCCCGCAGTCGATCCCGCCAGGCTTTGACGACGAGTTTGAACTGCTTCAACGGTAACTGGTGCATGCGACATTCGTGGTCCGGGCTCTCAATGACGACTTCGTGTCGGCCGGCAACAGGGCGAGTGTGAAACAGGCCGGCGTTTGAGTCAGGACGAGGGTCCTCCGGGCTGGCAGACACTGCCGGGTATCTGTTGGGCACAATGCGGACACGCCATCGAGCCGGGTCGTCCTCGTCCCGGACTGTGAGTACTGCCTCCGGAGTCGCGTCCTCGTTTCCGGCACAGAACGGGCAGCGGTCCAGCGTCTCGGCCGGCTGCGGCGCACCATGCTCGAACGGTCGTTCGGCACGTTCGGGCGCGATGATGACCTGCCGGCCGGTGATCGGATCCGTCCTGAGTTCAGGCATCCATGTGGTCCGTGTGGGGAATCTGTATCGATTTTGTCATGCGAGCCGACGGAATGGCCGAAACCAGATAATGGTGTGCGCGCACTTTCAGCGGGTCAATGCGCGTATCGAGATAATGGAAGCATGAATTGTCTGGAAAAGATTAAAGGCGTAAACGTCTGCCATCGGAGTCATTGATGAACAACTCAGAACGACCATGTCCCGCGACCTCGTCAGCCACCCTCGAGATTCTTTGTGGGGAAACCGCCAGTCCGCTGCGACCCATCCTGCAAGATCGGTTTCTGATCGGCGCCGGCCCACGCTGCGACCTGCGTCTGGGTGGCGACGACATGCCCGTCCTGCACAGCATTGTGTATCGGGATGGCGAATCGATTTGCATCGATCCAGTAGCGGACACACCGGCATTGCTCGTCAACGGGCGTTCTGGAATGACAGAACTGCAGTCCGGAGACGCGATTGAAATCGGCAGTTTTCGAATGGTTCTTCACGGCGCCGACATCGCGAGTGCGGAAGCACCTGAGGCCGTACCGGTCGTCGATGACCGTGGCGATCTGACAGAGACTTCCGCAGCTGAACTCGTTGACATGATCGCACAGGAAGAAGCACTGATCGCGGAATACGAGGCCGGGCGTCGTGCTGGCGCAAATGCCCTGTTCGACGCCGCGCAGCGCCGAGCGAATGCGCTGGCAGCACAGTCCGATTCTGATGCCTCACACGGACCCGAAGAGTTGCTGGATGGGATTCGATCCACAGTCCTCTCGCTGGGCCAGTCCGCGATGCAACTGGAAGATCATGGCAGCCTGACCGAGCACGATGTCCGTGAAGCGGCTGCGTCGTTACTCGACTGCCAGCAGCAGATTATCTCGGCACTGGACCGCGTGCTTGAGAAAATCGAACGGCGGAACAAGTCGCAGGAATCGCCGCTGCCACAACGCGATGTGGCATAATCTGTCGCCAACAGGTTGATTCGGCTGTGTCCGCAGACTCGTCGGACGCGCCGTGAATTCGCACCGGTCAACGTGATTGCCTACGGTGCGTCTCTCACTGTGTTCGGGCGTGACGCCGAGCTGTAATCTCGAACGCTTTCAGCGTACGACATGCATCGTCTCGCGGCCGCGCCGCCATGGTCTCCCGGACGAACCAGAAGGAACTCTGCAACGCATCATGGACTACACGACAATCATTGGGCTCGAGGTCCACGTCCAGCTCCTCACCAAATCCAAGCTGTTCTGCGGCTGCCCGAATCTTTTCAACCCGGACAATCCCAACGTGCAGACGTGTCCCGTCTGTCTCGGCCTGCCGGGTTCACTGCCGGTAATGAACCGCGAGGCCTATTGGCTGTCCGTGAAGACCGCCATGGCGCTGAACTGCGAACTGGCGAAGTTCACCAAGTGGGACCGCAAGCAGTACTACTACCCGGACCTGCCGAAGGCGTATCAGATCAGCCAGTTCGATCTACCATTCAGCGTGAACGGCTGGGTGGACATCGAGGTTCCTTCAACCGGCGAACAGCGTCACGTGCGACTGATTCGGGCGCATCTCGAGGAAGACGCTGGCAAAAACATTCACGACGAAACCGGACGTGGAGCCGACAGCCAGGTCGACCTGAACCGGACGGGCACACCGCTGCTGGAGATTGTGTCCGAGCCGGATATTCGCTCGGCCGAAGAAGCCCGAGTTTACCTGGAACAGCTTCGCCTGCTGCTGCGGTACATCGAGGTCTCGGACTGCAACATGCAGGAGGGCAGCCTGCGGTGCGACGCCAACGTCAACCTGCACGTTCACGAAAACGGTGAGACGATTCCGACGCCCATCGTCGAGATTAAGAACCTGAACAGCTTTCGCGGCGTCGAAGCGGCGATCGAGTACGAGGTCAAACAGCAGGTCAAGGCCTGGGAGAAAGACCGCAAGCGCATCGGGGATGTCCCGAAAGCGACACACGGCTGGGACGCAAATCGCGGCATGACGTTTCCTCAGCGCGGCAAAGAGGAAGCGGCCGATTACCGCTACTTCCCGGATCCCGATCTGTGTCCTGTAACCGTGACCGACGAGCAGCTAGATGAAATACGGGCGACGCTTTGTGAATTTCCGGCGGACCGACGTCAGCGATACGTCGAGCAACTGGGGTTGTCGAGCTACGACGCCAGTGTCGTGATCGATCAGGGTGGAGAATTCGCAGCCTGCTTCGATCAGGTGACGGCGATCTGCGGTGACGGAAAGCAGGCTGCAAACTGGCTGACCCAGGACGTCCAGCGGGAACTCAACGAGCGGAAGATCGAGATCGGTGAGTTTCCGATTCCCGCGGATGTACTCGGGGCTCTGCTGCAGCGAATCGTGAAGAGCGAAATCACGGTTAAGAGTGGACGCGAGGTATTCGCCGATCTGCTGTCTGCTGCCGACGAGGGCGAGCCGGCCACTTCCGAACGAGTCGGTCAGATCATCGACGACAAGGGCCTGTCCTCAGTTCAGGACGCGGGTGAGATGGAGCGGGCCATCGACGCGGTCGTCAGCCGCAACGAAAAGGCGGCCGACGACGTGCGGAATGGAAAACTGCAGGCCGTTGGTCCGCTGATCGGCCAGGTCATGCGGGAACTGAAGGGAGCCGACGCCAAAGTCGTGCGGCAGATGATCATCGACCGACTGCAATCCTGAGCCAGTTTCGCGGTTCGAACAACCTGTCAGAAAAACTCATCATGTCGAACACAATCCCCAGCCTGGAAATCCGGCCCGCTCGCGAAGACGACTGGCCCACGATCGCGGATTTCAACATTCGGCTCGCCGCTGAGAGTGAAGACAAATCACTTGACCCGCCGACGGTGGAAGCGGGAGTGCAGGCACTGCTGAGCGATCCGGGCAAGGGACGCTACTTTCTGGCCTGTGTCGAAGACCGGATTGTCGGGCAGCTCATGCATACATTCGAGTGGAGCGACTGGCGGAACGGTGAAATCTGGTGGCTCCAAAGCGTCTACGTCCATCCGGAATTCCGCCGTCAGGGTGTCTTTGGCCGATTGAATGCCCACCTCGAGCGACTCGCCAGCGAAGCTCCGGGAGTGGTCGGGCTGCGGCTGTACGTCGAGCTACAGAACGAACAGGCTCAACAGACTTATCTGTCACTCGGCATGACAGAACCCGGCTATCGGGTCATGGAGCAGATCTTCGACTGATCCGGTCACAGCGTCTCAAGCGGCCTGAATTCAGGCGCGGGCCTGGATCGTGGCGAGGGCGTCGGCGGTTTCGAGCCGGGCGTCGCGGGCTTTCAGGATCGATGCGCAGAACATGTCGGCACACGGCACACCTTCGATCCGCATCAATCGGTCGCCCTGCCTGTCAATGAGCGTCAGATTGGCTGCATTATAGAATTCCTGGCCGGGCTCCTGATGCAGGTCAATCTCGTCGATGTCCATCAGGTCCACCGACTGCTGCGTCTGCGAACCAAGGGATGTGCACTGCTGCACCGATCGATTGGTGAGCACGTACTTGGGACCGGTCAATTTCAACCAAGCGTAGAGCGCCACGCCCAACGGGGCGAGCGGCAGCGGGAAGATCAGACTCGAAGGTCGAATACCCCAAATGCGCATCGGGGTGCAATTGCTCAACTTGCCAATGACCCGCCCGAGCGACGTCGACGCGATTGAAGGGTATTTGAGGCGAATTTCCGTTTCGTCGCTGGCACTGACGCCAGCAATGGCCTGAAGTTTCTGTGTTGCCATTTCAACGCGAACCCTGATGTGGGACTGACCCTGATTCTGAACGGAACCCGTGCCCTGAAAGCACATTAAGGCGAGCAGGCTAACAGAGCCCACATGAGGAATCCAGTCAGGCTACGGTGGCGAATACCGAGCCTCTCAGGCGTGGGAATTGGTTCTCAGGGGAACCGAATGGCAAGGATGGTTACAACAGAAAAGTGGAATGCGGTGTATCCGGCGAGTGTCAGAATTGCTTCTGTCGGGACGGACAGCGGTCCGGTTCGATTCCGCAGTCTGGCGGCGAGCCATGAGAACGGAACGGCTGCGGGGAATCCCGTCAGGTAGGCCCATTCGAAGATAAGACTCAACCGCCAGCAGATCAGAAAGTAGACCAGGCATCCAGCCAGAAATACGCCGGCACGCAACCACTCGCCCCAGCGACTCCGGCCGTGTTCAGATCGAGGTGTTCGGCGTCGAGTTAGTCTCAGGTCTCCGCCCAAAGCGTCAAAGCAGACGAACAGACACAGCGGCCACGTGAAAATGAACTCGCCGGACCAGTGGCTCAGGCACGTGGTCCCAACTGCCCCGGCAACGAAGGCGATCACGCGAAAGGGGAGCCGTCCACCGGGTCGATAAAGACGCTCGGGCGTTGCCGCTCGAATCAGCAGGCTGGCAAATCCACTGGCCACAAGCAGGGCCATCGACACCAGATACCACCGTTGCAGCCACTCGCGCGACGGCACATCGATTGCGTATTCCGGCTCGATGGAAAGCAGTTGTGAGGCCAGGTCCCGATACCCGTCCTGCGGCACATCGGCGACCGTCAAGACTGGCTGGTCGGTGGCTGTCAGCAATTGTGGATCACCGACGTAAACACACACAGCTCGCGTGTGATTCCGTAAGTAAACGCGGCCACGATGCAGCACCGGCGGCGTCCAGACCAGCTCCCCGCCCAACACACTCGTGCGTGCCAGTTCCTCGTACCGGTCGGGATTCGGCCTTGCGAGAATCAGTTCGCCAGCTTCGTTGAAAATCAACAGCTTCCCATCGACGGCAATGATCCCTGACTGTCCGATCTCTGGCTCATCGGATTGCGGTCGGTCGGAGTTTTCTCGCTTAATGCGACCGGTGCCAATTGCCCATTTCTCTTCACCCGTCAGGAAGTCGATGCACAGAAACTTGCCTCGGGACAGACGATGGACTTTCGACTGAGCATCGTAGAGATCGAAACCGTAAACGTGCCCGTCAACCAGCACGCTGGATGTGACGTCATTCGAAAGCAGGCGTTTTTTCCACACGGTTTGAAAGGTGCGCGACTCTTCGTCGGCGTCGGGACTTGCCAGATCGGGAATCTGCAGCAATTGAGAACCGGCTCGAAACGGAGCGGAGATCCAAAGGTGCGGTGCGTGAAAAATCGGCCATGCCGAGTGTTCGTCGTAGCCGGCCGAAAGATCGAGTCGACCGAGTTGTTCGCCCGTCAGTCGATCGAACAGATTGAGGGAATTCTGAAAGTACCCGACGATCAGTTTGCGACCGTCATGGTCGATCGGGAACGCCGGTGAATAGCTCGCAGGATCGTCGCCGGAAGCCCAGACTTCCGCTCCGGTTATCGCGTCGAGTGCGACCAGACTCGCGCCTGGACCGCCGACTGGCAGGATCACGCGTCCCTCCAGAACCAACGGCGAGCAGGCGTAGCCGAATCCGACCCCACCCGTGCCGCCGTAATCCTCGATGACGTTCCGGGACCAGACCAGATCACCGGTCTTTGCTGCCAGGCATCCGATCAGACCGGCCGGCGACGCGAAGTAAATGAAGCCGTCGACGAATGTCGGCGTGGCTCGCGGTCCTGGATACACGCCGGCGGCTTCGTAAGGCCAGTCGTAGCGATAGGACCAGACTGACTCTCCCGAGTCGGCGTCCAGGCACTCAACGTATTGGCCACTTAGCGTTTGAGCCTGGGTGTAGACGTGATCGCCATGCGCCACGAACGCGGAATATCCCTGCCCGAGTGTCCGCGTCCACAAGACAGGTGGCCCGTTCTGTGGCCACTCATCAGCAATGTGAACTTCCGGTGAGTGCGCGTCAAAGTTCGGCCCGCGAACAAACGGCCAGCCCCTGTCTTCGACACCGGGCGGCAAAAACGGTTGCCCTGGATCTGCGGCACGCGATACCGACATCCCCAGACTGACGACCAGCCACATAAGACAGACCGTCGTGCGCGTGCTCATCAGGCCCTTTCGGGCTTCATTTCGACAACATGTTGTCACAGAGTTTGTTGTTCGCAGAGCCGGCTGTTGCTGACGTGGTCGAGGAACACGCATTGAACCTTCAATCCGCCAGTTGCCAGAACTCCTCTTCGCCGTCGTCCATGGAATCGCCACCTTTGGACTTGCCACCGTCTTTCTTGCTCAACGCCGGTGGCAATGGCGGGGCTTTGACAGAGGGCTTCTTCGCGCCGGGCTTGCTGGAACGAGACTTCGCTTTGGGTTGTGGCTTCGGACGCTCCGATCCACTCTTTCGAGTCGGTTTCTTTTTCGAGCCTTCCGTGAACTCGAGTTCCAGAATCTCGTCGTCGTCGACCGGGATCGACGGACTGCTGGTCGGCCCCGCCTTCCTGACTTTGACACCACGCGTCGCTCCGTCACTCGCTTTCCTTGGCGTCTTTGCCCTCGCCTGTTCCGCGGCCTGTGCCTTCTCTGGCCGGACGCGAACCTTCTTCGTACCGCCGGCCCCCCTGCCCTCGCCCGCGGAGCCAGGCTTGGGCGGCTTCTTCGGACGGGACTTCTTCGAAGCGCCACACTGCGGACAGTCGCCTCGATGATCGAGCGGTTCGCCACATTCGTTGCACAGAGGCACCGGAGTATCGCCACCACCGAGCGACTCGACGTCTTCCGCACTGGCTTCCATCAATTCCATGATGTCGTCTTCGCCGTCGATAGCGCGAGGTTTCGGCTTCTTCTTCTGGGCTTTGGCAGCCACGGCCGCCCTTTTGCGAAGCCCCTCGGCCTTCCAGTCTTCCTCGGATGACGACTTTGCAGCCGGTTTCGCCGCAGGCCGCGCTTTGCTGGTCGCTGCTTTTTCGTCCTTCTTAACAACGGCGTTCTGGTCCCGAACAATTTCCGTTTGAGCCTGTTTGCCACTCTTCACGTCCCGGGCGGTGACTTTGACACGGGCCTGGTCGTTGTAGGAGATCGTAACTTCGACCTGCGAATCCTGCGGCAAGTTAGGCGGCAGGTCCTCAACAATGCAGGTACCCAGTTCGACGTACTGATCGTCTCCAGCCGTGCCACTTTCCACGATCCGCAAATGGACACGTTTCTGATTCGGGATGACCGTGCCAAACATCTGTCTGGCGTCAGCCGGCAGCGGCGTATTTGCAGGAATCAGATAGTGCGGAAGTCGGTTGTCATCCTGATCACGAACGATAATTCCCAGACCGCGTGAGTTGACGTTCTGCTGCTTGATGCTGGCCAGTCGCTGGGTGACTTCTTCGTTCAGGATCGACTTCGCGAAGTCGCTGTTCGTCAACAGCATGCCGGCGTAATAGGTCGCACCGTGCGAGATGGACTGATCTGGAGAAAGCGACGTGTTCAGCGTGCGTCCGCCAAGCTTCTTGAGCGCGTTGCGAATCATGGGCATGCGCGACGCCCCGCCGACGGTCAGCACGACGTCGACATGAGCCCAGCCCATCTTGTTGTCTTTAAGCATCGCCTCAGTGATGTCGCACGTTCGGTCGACGTGCTTCTGCGTCAGACGTTCAAACTGAGACTGCTCAACCTGATACGACTTGCGGTCGGTTCCGTGCTGAGCGGTCAAAGCCGTCCTGGGCCGCACGGTCATGCTGCGTTTCGCGTTTTCGACTTCGAGCGCCAGAAACTGCAGGCTCTTGGGAAACTTGCGGGGATCCGTACGGAACTCTCGCTGGAACTGGCGGGCAATCGCGTTCAGTAATGCCTTGTTCCAATCGATGCCTCCGAGGTTCAGGTCGCCGGCGCTGGTGATCACCTTCACTTCATTCTTGTGATACTTCACAAGCGACAGGTCGAACGTACCACCGCCGAGATCGTACACCATGATGCACTGTTCGTCGGCCAGCTCAGTAAACCACAAGCCTTCCGAACCCAGCACGTAACACAAGGCGGCCGCGACGGGCTCGTTGATGACGTCGACGCGCTTGAGTCCGGCCAGCATGCCAGCCTCGACGGTCCATTGCCGCTGAATTTCGCTGAACTGAGCCGGCACGGTGATAACCGCCTGCTCGATCGTTCCGATCTGGTTTTCGGCGGAGTCCAGCAGTTTGCGCAGGACCAGTTTGGCGATGTCGATGGGCGTATAGGACGTGCCGTCCATGACCCATGTCTTCGTGGCGTCGCCCATGGACCGCTTCGAGTTCTCGACGACACGACTCGGTTTGATTACCGAGTTCCGCAGCGCTTCCGTGCCGACGATGATTTCGCCCGTCTTGTCAAACAGCACGACCGACGGTGTGGAGAGTTCGCCCTCCTGGTTAGCCAGCGTGACCGGTTCACCATGCTCGTTGAGATAGGAGATACACGAGTACGTCGTGCCCAGGTCGATTCCAACGGCGTGCGTCTTAAGCATCTGATCCCGTCTTTCGGACATTCACAACCAGTCCGCCAGAAGTGAATGGCAGAAGTCGCAGAAAGGATGTTGCGAGAACGCAGTCACCGCTCCAGAATTGGGCGGAACTGAAAGCACCGAAGGTGGACAGATTTTGACCGCGAACAAGCCAGCCATCGTAACATTGCCCATGGCAGCTCTCCACCGAACACATCGTGCCCTGACGCCGATGCCTGCACTCGCCTGCCTTCTTGTGTTGTTTTCTGCTCAAAACGCGTCCGCGGACGAGCCGCTGTTCGCATTGGGTGATGGCGAAACTTCGACCCTGCAGACTGGTCGGGCTTTTGAGTTGGCGCTGGATCGCAACATCGGTCTGGCGTGGCAGGACCAGCATCTGCGTGACGGACTCCGCAAGCTGTCGCGCAACCGGGAATTGGCCGTGGTGCTCGACCGCCGTATCGATCCCGGCAGGCAACTGACGCTGCAGCTCAGGAACATCACTCTGAGAGAGTTGTTCCGGGTGATCGCTCTGGAAGCCGACGCGGAACTGAGTGTTCTGGACAACGTCGTCTATGTCGGTCCACCAGCAACGGCTGGCCGCTTGCGAACAGTTCTGGAACTCACGTCGTCTCAGTTGCCCGGCACCAGCTCGCCCCACGCCGGACGCAGTTTCGAGTTGCTCAAGCGCAACACGTTCGAGTGGAACGACCTGGACGAACCAGTCGTGCTTCTGCAGCGAATTGCGAAGTTATACGGACTGAAAATCGAATCGATCGAATTAGTGCCTCACGACTTGTGGGCGAGTGCCACGATTCCCCAGGCGTCGGCGCCGACGCTCCTGATGACAGTTCTGGCGCAGTTCGATCTCAGTTTTGAATGGTCAGCAGACTGGCAGGGCATCCGCATCATTCCAATGCCCGCGTCACCGCGTGTCGAACGCACGTTCTCGATCCGGCGCGGATCGGCGGCCGAAATCGCTGCCGATCTGAACAAGTCGATCCCGGGACTCGCTGCCCAGGCCCGTGGCAGTCGGAGCGTGCGTGCACACGGTACTGTCGAACAGTTGAAACACGTCGACCGCCTGCTGCACCCGGAACGCGCTGTGGCTGGCCGCCCGCGTCCCCGACCCACAACCGGAGCAGTCACGTTCACGTTTCAGGTCAAGAACGCACCGCTGATCGCGTTCATGACCAAGCTCGAAGAGCAGGCGGGATTCAAATTCGAGTACGACAAGAAAGCGATCACGAACGCCGGCGTCGACCTGGAAGGCGTGATCAATCTCAACATGGAGAAGGCAACTGAGGACGAACTCCTCGAGGCGATGTTCAATGACTTCAGTCTGGCATTCGAACGGACCGGCAAGAAAGTACGCGTCTTCCCGAAGTAGAGTACGACACCGATGAGACATCTCTTGCCAAAGCGTCCAGGGACGACACGGCCAGATCGCGTGTGGTGTGTGACGACACTTGCCTGGTCAATGTGCACTCTGGTGTTTGTTGTTTACTCGACCGTGCTGACCACGATTCTACGCGTTGGCCACGAAGGCGAGCTGCGATTACTCGAAGTGATTCCCCCTGAACCTCGGGAATCAACCCCGCACAGAATTACTCCGCCGATTCCACCGCGGACAATTCTCGCACAAAAGACGCCACCACCTCCGGACAGGAATTTCAAACCGTCGCTTGACTATCGTCTCAATACCGATTGGGAGAATCCCTGGGACGGTGCACGGGTGCGCATCGAACGTGGCGTCGGAAAGCTCTATCCCGACACAATCAAACACCCCCGGGGCGGAGCGCACTGGCTTTCATTCGCCGAGCGGGAACCGGGTATTTTCCTTGTCGGCGGTGGAGGCCCGGCTGCCTCGACCGACGCCTGGCTCTTCGGCGAAGACATGCTGGAGATTCACGTCAGCCCCGATTACTTCGGTTTGTGGTGGCCACGACGTCGCGAGAAACCCGCACCTGAAGCCTCGGCGATTGCCGGTACCTGGAATGGCGAGTTCTTTCACGCAACGTTCCGCGAGAGCGTCGAATTGACGTTGCGAACTTCCGAGACATTTCCGGTGGCCGGGCAACTGAGGATTCGATCCGAGATGGGAAACTGGACCGCGCCGTTGTCAGTCACCGCAGCGGACGATTCCAACCTGATGATGAAACTGCGGCGAACAGCCACCGGATCAAGTGCGATCCGGTCCGAACGGTATCTGCTCAAGCTGAGCCGCAATTACGGATGCGGTCTGGGCAGTCGCGGTGGCTGCCTGCGACTCAACCGAATCGACAGATTGGCCGTGTCGTCGAACGAACCTGACAGCGCTGCTAAGGCTCCCGATTCAAGGCCGGTCCAGGCAAACTGCCACGCACCAGTACGGCGCCAAATCGTCGCCGCGGATCTCACCATAGACGCTCACCTCAACACCGTTTGGGTGACCCCGTGGGAAAACGACAAGTTACGGATCGAAGGAGGCGTCGGCACATTCAACGGGGTTCAACGGTTTGGATTCCGCGAACTCGAACCGCAACTCTTCTACACGACAGATGCCGATCAGAATTCGGAGCAGGCACAAGCCCGCCTGTTCAGTGAGGACCTGCTCGAACTCGACTATCGTCACCAATCGTACGCTTTCTGGCGGCATGACGGTGGCCAGCAGACGACAATGGACAGTGAGTCCTTCGCCGGCCGCTGGACCTGTGAGTTCTTGCACGAATCGTACCACGAGTCCTTTGAGCTGGACTTGCCAGAGGTCGCGACGCTTCCGGTGACGGCAACACTCCGCAGTCAGTCAGAGCAGGACAACTGGTCGGCGCCTGTCTTGTTGACTCTGGGAGCCGAGCGCGACCTGCTGCTCAACCTGCGAAGAGCAGGCATCGCGTCGAACGCGGTACGCTCTGAGGTGTATCGGCTCAAACTGACACCGGATCACGGCTGCGGTGTCGGTCGGTGGGGCGGGTGCCTGCGACTCAGCCGGGTAGAGCGGCTGGACACCACATCCGAATAATGCCCACGCGACAGGGCTTTTGGCACACGAGACGTTTGCCGAGCGACTGGCACAAGAGTGGCCACCGCGCTTCCTGGAGATGGCTACTTTTTCTGCTTCCAGAGCGACGCCAGTGTGACTCCCCGTGTGCGGTATTCACTCACCGGAACCCAGCCCCTGGATAGCAGTACCTCTCGTGACGGCACGTCGGCGCGTCGGTGAAAGACCGCGAGGAAGTCTCCCGTCGGAGCGACCGGATCGGCGAAGGCCTGAACACGGATTTCGCGACGCTGCAACAGTGGCGACTGCTGGTACAGCTCGGTCCACTGAGACGGATGCATGACCGGTGCGATCTCGACCGTCGATCCTTTTGGAGCAACTCTCACGATTTCGGCCAGGAAAGATCGCGAGAAGGAATCACTCCAGTACGTGGTTTGCAGTCCAATCGCCTCGGCTCCGCGCAGGCCACCGACGTGTATGCCGTAGAAGCTCAGCCAGTGCGGGTGATAGAGGAACAGTCCAACACTTTGCGCGACGAAGACAAGCGTCAATATGATGCCTGCGAGTCGTGACTTCGCAGTGAGCCGGCGATATGCGTTCGCGAATCCAATCCCGGCCAGAATGGCCCAGCCCGGAAATGCGACCAGGAACAATCGCACGCCGTCATAGACTGTGACGCCCGGAATGCTGAACAACACCAGCGGGGCCAGCACGGAACCGAGAATCAGTGTCCGAGTCGGACTGCCCAGGCCTCCCTGACTATTCGTGTGTGCGGCTTCGGAGTCGAACGCACTATGAGTCCGAGAAACGGCTCCGAGAATTCCGGCGGACAGGATCAACACGGGTAATGTCGAGGTGAACAGGACGATCGGATAGTGCCATGGAACATCGCGATCGACGAGTGAACTGCCCAGGTACCAGACATGCAGCATGCCTCGCTGGGTCGTCCGGCTGAAGTAATCGATCAGGTTTCCAGGAAAATCGAGCCACAGCAACGGCCAGCCCGCCACGAAGACAAGACAGCCGACGCCGACAAAGATCGCCAGAGGGCGGATTGCCCGACCGCGCCAGTGCCACAAAGCCCACAGTCCGATCAACGGCGGCAGCAGAATCGCCTGCATCTTGGTCAGGAGCGCGGCACCCAGAAGCAACCCGGTCAGCGCAGCGGCACGGTCGCCAGGACGAGTTCCCCGCGTCCACAGACTGGCGGTCGCCAGGACGGTGATCGTCCAGACGAGATTCATGAAGGTTTCGAGTGCGGCCAGATGGGCATGCCCAAACAATCGAGGCATCAGAACAAGACTGAGTGCTGCGGAATTTCCGGCAGCCGCCCCGTATCGTCGGCCGGTAAACAACCCAATGACAAGCGCCGTCAACGCGAAGGCGACAGCGGAGCCGAATCGAGCACTGACGGTCACGAACGTTGCGTCATCAAGACCAGCCGGCGGAGCAACTGACTGGACGATGCGATGAAACACCCCCAGCCAGAGACGACCCAGTGGCGGATGGTCCGGGTTGTGGGCAGCCTCAAACACATCCATCAGATTGAACGGGTTCAGGAGTTCCCAGCCATATTCGCGCGGAGCAAGGTCAACAAGGTACACGCCCATCTGGACGTAGAACGTCTCGTCAAGCGTGATCCCTGGCCCTTCGGGCAGGTCCGGCCGGCAGTCTGCGGGGTCCAGTGTCAGCGTGATCGCGAACAACGCCGCCACGGAGATCACGACAGGACCACACGTCGACCCGCCGAGGAGCCGTTTCGACTGAGGCGGTTGATCAGTCAATGACGTTTGTTCAATCATTTGTGCCCAGACGAGCGAATAGGCCGTCTCGTAAATCCAATTCTGCAGTTCACCTTCGCGAGGCCTCCTCGCGGCGATCGGACTGCCAGCCTGGCAGAAGGACACTCGCGCAGGGGGCTCGACCCGACGATTCTGGCAGCGACCGGTGGGCAGGGCAAATCCGAAACCAGTGTGAGATTAACAACTTGCGCCGCGTAATCCGGTTTGGCACGACGTTCGCTCTTGAAGCCCGACGGAAATCCGGGCTGCCCGTGTGTCATGAAATGTCGGAGTTCCGACTGGCGACGGAATGGACCGCCTGAAGGCGGAACTCCAGCAGAGCAACCCGGAAACATCTGAAGAATCCACTGAGGAGAACGGAATGGCGAAGAAACCCAACCTGATTCCGCTGGGGGATCGTGTCGTGCTGCAGCGAGATGAAGCCGAAGCAACAACCGCTGGCGGAATCGTGCTGCCGGACTCGGCACAGGACAAACCGCAGCGTGGTAAGGTCATCGCCGTTGGCGACGGACACGTCAAGAGCGACGGATCGAAGATTCCACTGTCAATTAACGCTGGCGACCATGTGCTGTTCACGTCATACGCCGGAGATGAAATCTCCGTTGGCGACGACGACTTCCTGCTGCTGCGGGAAGGCGACATTCTCGCCACCTTCTAACCCGAACAACTCCGACTTTCGAATTCCGAATTCCGACATTTCAAACACGGAGACATTGACTCATGGCAAAAATGATTGCCTTTGACCAGGACGCCCAGGAAGCCATGCGGCGGGGCGTCAGCAAACTGGCTCGTGCCGTCAAGGTCACTCTGGGACCACGCGGCCGTAACGTCATCCTCGAAAAGAGCTTCGGCTCACCGACCGTCACCAAAGACGGCGTCACGGTGGCTCGTGAAATCGAACTGAGTGACAAGTTCGAAGACATGGGTGCCCGCCTCGTCAAAGAAGTGGCGAGCAAGACATCCGACAACGCCGGCGACGGTACGACAACCGCCACGATTTTGGCTGAGGCCATTTTCAACGAAGGCATGAAAGCCGTCGTGGCCGGTGTCAGCCCGATCGAAATGAAACGCGGCATGGAAAAGGCCGTGTCCGACATCGCCGAGCAACTGGCCGAAATGTCGACCGAGTGCCGCAATAAGAAGTCGATCGCTCAGGTCGGCACTGTGGCCTCGAATGGCGATTCTGAAATCGGCGACATTCTCTCGAAGGCCATGGCCGAAGTCGGGAATGATGGCGTCATTACCGTCGAAGAGGGCACCAGCCTGGCGACGGACTACGACAAGAAGGAAGGACTGCAGTTCGACCGCGGTTACCTGTCACCCTACTTCGTGACGGATCCGCAGAGCATGGACTGCGTGTTCGAGGACGCTTACATCCTCGTCCACGAGAAGAAAATCACCAACATCAAGGACCTGGTGCCGGTCCTTGAAAAGGTCGTCCAGGCCGGCAAGCCGTTGCTGATCATCGCCGAAGACGTTGAGGGCGAAGGCCTGGCGACGTTGGTCATCAACAAGCTTCGCGGTACGTTCAAAATCGCGGCCGTTAAAGCACCGGGATACGGCGATCGTCGTAAGGCCATGCTGCAGGACATCTCCATCATGTGCGGTGGAACAGCGATCTTCGAAGACCTGGGCATCAAGCTTGAAAACGTGCAGCTCAGCGATCTGGGCACGGCGAAGAAAATCATCGTCGACAAGGACAACACGACAATCATCGAAGGTGGCGGCAAGACGGTCGACATCAAAGCCCGCATCGACCAGATTCGCCGTGAACTGGATAACTCGACCAGCGACTACGACAAAGAGAAGCTGAACGAGCGAGTTGCCAAGCTGTCCGGTGGTGTGGCTCAGATCAATGTCGGAGCCGCAACCGAATCCGAAATGAAGGAGAAGAAGGCCCGGGTCGAGGACGCGTTGCACGCAACCCGCGCCGCCGTGGAAGAAGGCATTCTTCCTGGTGGTGGTGTGGCTCTGCTGCGAGCGTCCGCTGGGCTGAAGCCGAAGAAACTCGGTCACGATGCCCAGGTCGGCTTCAACATCATCGTCCGAGCCTGCCGTGCTCCGATTACTCAGATCGCGAACAACGCTGGCAAAGACGGCGCCGTGATCTGCGAGAAGGTTGTCGAAGAAGAAGGCAACCGCGGCTACAACGCAGCGGATGACAAGTTCGAAGACATGATCAAGGCCGGCATCATCGATCCGACCAAGGTCACGCGCACAGCTCTGCAGAACGCGTCCTCCGTGGCGACTCTGCTGTTGACGAGTGATGCGTTGATTGCCGAGAAGCCCAAAGACGACAAGGGCGGCCACGACGAGGACATCTACTAAGCCTCGCCGAACTGTCTGACTGACGAAAACTGAAGAGCCCGGAGCACAGCTTGCTCCGGGCTTTTTTTGTCTGCCGAACTAACGGAGTCTGAAGCCGCAGGGCACGAAGCGAGTTCGAGCAATGCTCATTTGAGCGAACCGCCAGAAACGGACTCGGCCTGCCGGAAGCCCTCGCGCCACCGTGCCGATTTGATCTCAGCCTGCCCCGCGTACTGCTTCTCGCCGAGCAGCAGCGTCGGATCGTCGTCCAGCAGTCGGTCCGAATCGACATAGGCGCGGACCTGGTACCGTCCGCGCGGCAACGTCGGCTTTTCGGTCCTCAAAGCACCGGCTGTCGGGGACTTCTCTTCAGCCAGCAGAAACAACATGCCGTTCACCATGTGTCGCGGCGTGACCGTTCCCTGTGTAAATGCGATCGCTCGACCGTTCCACGACTCCGAAGTCGCGTTCCAGCGATGAACGAAAAGCTGCACTGGAGTACCGACAGCCCAGTCGGCGGGCGTCGCGGTTAGTCGCAGTACGATTTTCGAGCCGAACCAGTTGTCGGCTGGAAGCTCGTTGACCGACTTGTATCGGCCGTTGACGACAGAGGCGTAGTCCTTCATCCAGGCAATGAACGACTTGTACGACTGGTCGTTCTTATGCATTTTCAGCCCGCCCATGTGGGTCATCGGGCCGTCCGCTGAAGGCAACTCAAACGACCCATCCGCATTCTTCTTCGGCACTTTGGACAGCGGCTTGAGCAACAGCAGGCTGCTGGTCGGGTCTTTAAGGTCCAATAACGGAATCTGTCCTCTGGCAGTGTCCCGGCTCTTTTCAACCAGGTACTGCACTGTCGCTTCCGGCGTCTCCTTGAAGATGCGCATGCGTTGAATCAGCTCGGGCGGATACTGCTCCTCGAACTTCTTCATGTTCTTGATCGCCACTTGATGCCTGCCGTTCGACGGATCGATTTCGTGAGGCGTGTGACACGGGAAGCACCGCATTCGCTGCGACCAGATGTTTCGGACGAACGAATCCACGACGCGGCTTTTTCGCGCGTGTCGGATGACCTCGTTCGAACTTTCCGGAGTGGCGCGTTCGGCCTTCGTCAGCGGCGGCAGATTCCGCAGCTTTGAATCGCTGCAGCACGCGTCGACCCACGCGGCAAAGGCTTCGTATTCGGCCAGCCGAGTCTTCTCGTGAATGAGACGTGCTCCGCGATCCAGGTCCTTATCGCCCATACGAATCAGCGTCAGGATCTTTGACTTTGCCGGCGCATCGAGATCGATCAGTCCCTGATCTCGCAGTGAGAGAAACGTCTTCTCGTGAGACGGCAGGATGTAGTTCTTCAGATCGACTGACGAAAGATGACACTGCACGCAACTTGACGGCTGCGGCGAGCGAAAGATGGGCATGATCCTGGCGTTGAACAGCTCCGCCGGACTGAGACTCGAACCTGGCGTATCCTCTGCCACCAAGAATGATGCGGAAGCGGTAACGCAAACAGTCGCAAACAGAATGATGAACGTTGTTCGGCGCATGAGAATCTCCCAGGAGTGTTGCCGTCCATTTCACGGCAACGACGTAACGTTGACTGGCCGTGGTATGTGGCCGCAGTCTCGCAGAACGTCGGTGAATCGGGAATCATATTCTGCACCGTTGTCGCGGTTGTTTACGACCACGTTCATTCAGCACGCTGGGAGCTTTGCCAACGATGCGTTTTTTGACCTGCTTTCTGATCGTCGTCTTTGCCTCCGATTCGGTAACCGTCGTCGCAGACGACTCGCCGCTGGACCAGCGACCGCAACCGTGGCAGCGACGTGATGAGCCGATCCTGTCTGCCCGCACGACGAAACAGGCGTGGTGTCGGATCGTGACGTATTCGCCGCATGTGATTTATCACGACGGGCTGTTTCGGATGTGGTACCTGGGCACTTCCGAAGCCTCGCGGTCAAACGACATTGTGATGGGGTACGCGGAATCCGAGGACGGGATTCAGTGGAACGAGCATCCCGGTAATCCGATTCTGACCGGCAAGGACATCTCCTGGGGACGTCTGATTCAGACTCCGTATGTCGTGCACGATGCGTCGATCGGGCTGTTTCGGATGTGGTTCGTCTCGGGGGACGGAGTGACGCGAGACGAGTCGGGAAAGAAGATCATCGGAAACGACCAGAAACTGGCTTACGGGACCAGCAAGGACGGAATCCACTGGGCGGTTCATGACAAACCGCTGTTTCCCGTTGGACGATCTCCGTCGGTCGTTCAAGTCGCCCCTGATCGCTATCGCATGTGGATGGGGTCGCGGCCTGACCCGGGTGTTGTCAACGGAGACCTGTATCGGAACATCTATGAGTTCACCTCACCGGACGGTCTGGCATGGCAGCGGAGTCAAAAGCCAGTGGTGACGCCGAGCGGTCCCGCGAACAGCACGGTCTATCCCTACGTGATTCGTCACAGAAACCAATGGTATATGTGGTACGGCTGCCACATTGACGGCGGGTTGTTTGAAATCTTCTGTGCGACATCGTCCGACGGGACCAACTGGGACGTCGACCACGAGCATCCGGCCTTTCCGGCGGCGGAAGGCAAAATACGATTCGACAGCAAGTACACGTCGACGCCATGCATTGTGCGCGTGGGAGATCGACTGTTGCTGTACTACTCGGCACGGGACTGGCAGACCGAGTACATTGACGGCGAAGGCCGTAAACGCCGTGATGGCGCGGGTGTTTATGCTCACATCGGTGTCGCCGAGCTGAGGCTCGAACTCGACACCCGGCGGAAGTGAGAATCGGTCAGGAAATAGCGCGACGAAGCCGAATCGATTCTTAATCTTAATCCTACTCTTCATCTTAATCCCAGCAGTGCCACGCGAAGCCATCGCCAGCAGGGACGGGGAGTAAGATTATGATTAAGAGTACGATTAAGAGGCAGGCAGACTTCTGGATGGACGAGATGCACATGACGGAGTGAGACTCCGATGTCGTGCGAACGGCACAGGCAGCACAACGAATTACAGGGACATCAGAATGCTGGGAGCAACGCTGGATGCGAGTCCGTACCTGACTCGCTTGAATCAGGAGCTGGATCGTATCGATCGATCGGAAATGGCCCGCTGGGCGGACCTGATATTTGGTGCATGGGAATCTGGGAACTTCGTCTACATCATTGGCAATGGAGGCTCGGGAACGACTGCCAGCCACATGGCCGAAGATCTCGGTAAGAGCACGCTTCGCGAGTCAGACCAGCGTGACGAATCGAAGAAGCGGCTGAAAGTCCTGAGTCTGACCGACAACGCCGGCTGGCTGATGGCCGTTGGCAACGACCTGGCCTACGACCAGATTTTCGTGCAGCAACTGATGAACTATGGACAGCCTGGCGATGTGCTGCTGGCGATCAGCGGCTCTGGGAACAGCCCGAATGTTCTGAACGCGGTCGACTGGGCCAACCGGCATGAACTGAAGACCTTCGGCCTGACAGGTTTCGAAGGTGGCAGGCTGAAAGAAATGCAGCAGGACGGACTGCATGTCGCGCTGAACGACATGGGGATGGTCGAAAGCATTCACCTGTGCCTGTTCCACTGGGTGCTCAACGATGTCTTTGCCCGCATCAACAGCGAAGGCCGCTACGCCACGTGAGAATTGACCAATGATTCTCGGCATCGAAATCGGTGGGACCAAACTTCAGCTTGGCGTCGGCACTGGAGACGATGCGAAGTTCGAAGCATTCGAACGCTACGACGTCATTCCCGAGCAAGGGGCAGAGGGAATCCTGCAGCAGATTCGGACCTCTGCGCAGGGATTGATGCGGCGATTCGACATTCAGCGAATCGGCTTCGGTTTCGGGGGTCCGGTTGACGGAACGGCTGGCCGGGTCATTACGAGTCACCAGATCAACGGTTGGACGGGACTCCCGCTGGTGGATTGGGTGCAGGAGAAGCTGAACGTCGCGGCCGTCCTCGGAAACGACTGCGACTGCGCGGCATTGGCTGAAGCCCGGTATGGTTCTGGAAAGGGACACCGCACGGTGTTCTATGTCACGGTGGGAACGGGTGTCGGTGGAGGGCTTGTCATCGACGGACGAGTCCACGGTACCGATCGGCCCGCTGCCGCGGAAATTGGTCATTTACGACCGGGTCTGATAGCGGACGATCCCCACGCGACTGTGGAATCCGTTGCCAGTGGTTGGGGCATCGCGGCGACAGCACGAGCCTGTCTAATGGATGAGCCCAATCGACCTCAGGACCGGCTGATTCCGGATGGCCGGCCGCTATTGAACGATGTCCACCGCAGAGATCTCATGGAGCGGTGTGGTGAGAATCCTGCATCGCTGACGACGGTGATGATCGGAGCGGCAGCAGCCGCGGGCAACGACGGTGCCCGGGCGATTCTTCGCTCAGGCACAGACACACTGGGGTGGGCCATCGCGCAGGTGATGGCCCTTGTCGATCCCGATATCGTTGTCGTCGGAGGCGGCGTCGCCCTTCTGGGCGACGAGCTGTTCCTCGACCCGCTTCGCGAAGCAGTCGGCCGCTATCTGTTCCCACCAATCCAGGGTGCGTACCGACTGGCCAGCCCGCAACTGGGGGAAGAGGTTGTCGTTCATGGCGCCATTGCGCTCGGTCATCAATAACGGGTTGGGGAAGAGCCCTCCGAGAATATGGCGCCGGCTATCGACCGACCTGATCGAGCCACAACTTCAGGCGCGGACCGAGTTCTTCGGGGCGGGCCGTCCCCGTTGTTGCCAACTGTTGAATCGTGATGGATGCGACCAGGTTTCCAATCACCGCGGCTTCGACGCAGGACGCACCAGTGCACAGCGACAGGACACAACCTGCGGTCGCGCTGTCGCCAGCGCCCGTTGTGTCCGTTTCGCCTGAAACTCGCACTCCGGGTACGGAAGTCCATTCGGGGTCACTCACAAACATGCCTGCCGCTCCGCAAGTGACAAAGAGGGGCGCAGCGTTCCTTGTTCGCAGTCTCTGCGCGGCCACTCGAAGTTCATCCTTGTCGACAGTTCCACCTGGTCGTGGATTCTGATTGCCGATGGCTTCGAATTCATTGGCCTTGATGATGACGTTCCTGAACTCGTCGATGCGTCGCCGGCTGTCGGCCCAGAAGATGACGTCAGGATGCTCTGCGGCCAGAACTGCCAGGTGCTCGCGGACGGAACTGGTGACCACTCCACAATCGCGTGCTTCGACCTGGTCCATCACGATTACCGCGTCAACGTGGTCGATCACCGCGACCAGTGAATCGACTACGGCACGTTCGATCTCTGGCGTCGTCGGTCGGCGGTTCTTTGTGTCGAGTCGCGAATGCTCACCGGCAAGGCCGGGTATCGTCATGTCGCGCGGCTTCAGGTAAGTCGGAGTGAATCGATCCGGCGACGTGTGCAGATGGCTGGTGGAACATCTGAGCTTCTCCAGCCCGCGCCGCAATTCGAATGCTTCACCGTCGTCGCCTGTAAACCCGATGGCGTGAAGTTCTCCGGTCTTCAGGGCGGACAGGTTCGAGACGACGGTTCCCGCGGCTCCCGGATGACACCGCATCGCAGCAACCTGGTGAGCAGGCTTGCCGGTTTCGACGCTCGGTTCTTCCAGTGACGGATCGACGTCCAGGTATTTGTCGAGAAAGAAGTCGCCCAGGACCGCAATACGGCACGATGCGAAACGAGAGACGATCTCCTCAAGACGATCCGATGTGAGCAGTGCGTCACTCACGGCGTGTGTCCTTGTTGGAAGTGGGAATCAGCCAAACGCCGCTTTCGTCCACTTCACCTCTCCGTCTGGGAGAGGTCGCGGTCTCAGCCGCGGGTGAGGGCAGTGGATTGCTCGCCAATTCGCTCAAATTCCCGATAAAAACCCTCTCCCGGCCCTGAGAGGCCGACCTCTCCCAGAGGGAGAGGTGAATTGAATTGGCGCCGTCCCTCCAGGGGAATTCATGGAACTTCAACGAACGATGTTCGGGTTCATCAACGATTAGACCGGGAGCACGGAACAGGCAGCATCCGTAACGGCACTCACGAATTCCAGAGCCAGTCGATCAGGCGAGTCGCTTCTGCGTAGTCGGGGACAACGGCGTGGGCTCCGGCCCCGATCAGACGTTCGCGTTTCCACGGATCAGGACGTCCGTCGAGATTGGCTTCATCGCTGGCTACGGCGATGGCGGTGCCACCGACTCCGCGTACGTTCTGGATTTCAACGTAACCATCACCGAATCCCAGCAGAGACGCACCATCAACCTGGTTTTCAGACAGGATGCGTTCGATGACCTGCGCTTTCGAAAACGACTTGTAGTCATCCTGGGCGCCGTACACATGCCTTCCGAAGTATCGGTCGAGTTGCAGCAACTGCACTTCTTCGCGGACGTATTGCTCGTCGGTCCCGCTCGCGAGATACATCGACACGCCCCGGTCCTGCAGTTGATTCAGCAAGGCGACGCTGCCGGGCACGAGCCAGTCTGACGGTTGTACGTTGCCCGACCTCAGGCCTTCCCGTCGCGATTCGATGTGGCCCATCAATCGGTTGTGGTACTCGTTCTTGTAACTGACGGGGTCAAGGGCTGTCCCGCCGCGCAGAGTGATCTCTTCCGCAAGGCGAATCATCTGGTAGATCGTTTGCTTGCCATTCAGCTCCATGACAAACCTCGAACAGACTTGCTGCAGGACGTCCGACGACTCGTCGGTTCCCGTGTCCTGCAGGAACGCGACCATCATGGGCACCATGATGTCCGGCCAGCCTGCGCGAATGACACTCAGCGTGCCATCGAAGTCAAACAGCACATGTGCCGGCGGTTTTCGCGGTGTGAAGTCACCGATGACTTCGATGCTGCTACCGGGAAGAAACCGGGTTTGGATGCCCGTTTCGTGTACCACTTGGAAGTCGGGTTCGATGTTGTCGGTCATTGGTCAGACGCAAGAGGATCGAAACGCCGCATTGAGACGATTGTGTCTGCCGCGGTTACAACAGGGTGACCGCTACTTCGAGTCGCGTTCAAGCCACTCGATGACGAGCGCAAGTTGAGCCTGTAACCAAGGCGTGAGCGTATAAACGCCGTGGCCCAGAAATGCCTGATGGGCTCGGCCGAAGCGAGTCAGGCCAGTCTTGTCGAACTCGATCAGCAGGTTGCGGCCGTCTGCATGCATGCGTGTGGCCGTTTTCCAGCGTGGGCAATTCACTGCGAATCGATCGCGAATTTTCTCCGGCGTGACTTCGTCCAGGCTGGCTTCCAGGAATTTATGCAGCCTCAGATTCGCCGCGCCGTTGCCTGCGGCGGGCAGGTCCGTTCCGGCGATGGCAAAGGTCTGAACCCAGTCACCGTGACGGGCGCCGAGCACGTCAAAAATGGCTCGCTGGATCTCGCCGCCACTGTTGTCCTCGCAGCCGATCGTGATCGCCGGCACTGTTCGTTCCGGATGTTCCTTGTCGAACGAACGATGATGAATGACGTGCAGCAGCTGCCGATAGCCATTCGTGTCCCAGCCATACCGGACAGGAGCCCCGAACGTGACGATGAACAGTGAATCGGCCCACGGATGCGGTGTGGGTGCGTCCTCAAGAAACGCACGCGCACGTTCGCCCGCTTCTCCCAGAGCGTCTCCCGCGGCATCAAAGAAACTCGACACACTTTCCCGCTCGTTCGCCAGCAGGTTGGAAAGAAGTGCGAACGCGCTGCCAGCGTGACTGTGACCCCACATCAGGACACGATCACGGCCCGGTTCAAGACCGTCGGCCTCGAGGTCGGCGAGCCAGTTGACCAGCATGATTGCCAGTTCGGCTCGCGCCAGATGAGTGTTGCTGCTGCTCCAGGTGGGTTCCAGGCGGCGGACAATCGGGTCACCACCGCACAGTTCCTGGAAGTTGGCCCTGTAAGCTTCGTTGTAGTTTCCGACTTCTCCGGTGACGACGTCAGTCACACGCTTGGTCTGCCCGGCAAGCTTCGCAACGAGCGGTTTCAGGACAAGCTGCATGGCCGGGGACGTCCGTCGCTCGACCAGACCGTCCATCATCGCATGCACACCAAACGGGTCGGTCCCCATGAATGTGCCGTGGACGAGGAGCACGCGCTGAACTCCAAGCTGCACATGAAGCCGACTGAAATCAGCGGGCTCGTCCAGCTCCGGAGACAACGGACGCACCACGGGATCGACGGTTGGTACGGTGGGATAAGACTGATGTCGAAAGCGGTTATTGGCAGGCATGACGATGAATCTCTAAAGAGGTCGTCAGCAATCAAGTCAAAGGCATGATCGTTGCCAGCAGCAGCGTCACGGCCATGCTGACCAGTCCGAGCACGATCAACAGCGGCGTCCAAGTAGACAGGCCCTCTTTCTCGGTCAGTCCACCCATCTTGGTGAAGATCCAGAAACCACTGTCATTCATCCATGAGCCGACCAGCGATCCCGCGCCAATGGCTGTTGCCAGGTAAACCTTGTCGTACGGCAGGTCCAGCCCGACGAGCATTCCGGGCATCATGCTCGACGTAATAATCATGGCCGCCGTGCTCGAACCCTGTGCCACCTTGAGCAACGACGCGATGCCGAAGCCCAGGAACAGCATTGTGAGGCCCGTCACTTCGGCTCCACCAAACATGTCCCGGATGGCGTCTCCGACGTGAGCGACCTTCAGCATGGCACCAAACGCCGAACCTCCGGCCGTAATCAGGATGATTACCCCGCCACTCATCAATGAGGTTTCAACCAGCTTCGACATTTCATCTTTGGTCGGTCTTCTCTGTTTGACGTAGACGAGCAGCGCGATGACAGCCGAAATCAGCAGGGCCAGATTCGGGTTACCGGTGATCTGCGTGTACTGACTCATACTGGTCCAGGCCCCGGGTGAGCCAGCCGTGTCCAGCGTCTCCTTCTTGATCTGCTTCAGAGCGTCGCCGCGGGACAGCATTCCATCGGAATCAGTGATGATCTGCGAGGCCTGGGCTTCGACGGTTGTGCCGGCTGCTAAAGCGAGTTCTTCGGCTTTGGCCAGTAGCTCGGTGTTGGAAAACGTGCTGGCGACCGTGTGGATAGCGATCATGACCACTGGCAGGACGACGGGCAGCAGCGAAGCGAACAGACTGGGAAGCTCTTCATCCTTCAGCGGGTCGGGTTCCTCGTGACCGGGAATTTCTCGCATGGGGATATTGAACATGCGGTCGAGGACTCCCGCACAGATGATGCCGGCGATCGCTGCCGGAAGCGCCACCATGGCTCCGACCATCATCATCTTGCCCAGGTCGATTCCCAGGTTTGCAGCCATCGTCAGTGGCCCAGGTGTGGGTGGCACGAGTGTGTGCGTGATGGCGCCGCCGGCTGTGATCGCCAGGATGCATTTCAGATACGCCTTGCCGGTGCGTCGGTAAAACGACCTCGCCAATGGGACGAGCAGATAGAACACGGTGTCGAAGAACACGGGGACCGCCAGCACGTAGCCGCTTCCCATCAGCGCCCACGGCGATCGTTCCTCGCCGAGCAAGCTCATGAAGGAGCGGACCACGCGGTCGGCAGCACCGCTATCCATCATGCAGGTGCCAATCACGGCGGCGAGAGCGATGACGATGCCGATCCCGCCGCAGGCTCCACCGAATGCGGCTGCCACTCGGGAAATAGCGTCACCGGCGACGCTGACGGCGCCGGTATCCGGGTTCGTTTCGACGGCGAGCAGGCTGACGACCATGGCTGCCGTAATCAGGGCGATGAACGCATTCACCCGCAGCCACATGATCATCCCAATGACCAGGACGATTCCGATTGTCATGACGATCAGCGGATAGGTCTCGCCCATTAGTCAACGTCTCCCGGGTGCAATTCTGAAAGCAGGTAAGCAACCGCAGGACTCGCGGTCGATAAGAAGCGGGCGATTCTACCGAGGCAGGCTGCGGCAGCAAACCGGCTCAGAAACGGCAGACGATGAACCAGTCAATGACAGGCAGTAGACTGGGCAGAACCAACTCCCCCTGCCCTGCCTTGGAGTCTGAACTTGGAAATCGATCCCACGACGCTCGCACATGGCGAGCTGTATCAGCACATGATTCGACTTGTGACGCCGCGACCGATCGCCTGGGTCTCGACGGTCTCGAACGATGGCGTACCGAACCTGGCACCATTCAGCTACTTCAATGCGGTTGGTGCCAACCCGCCGACTCTGATGTTCTGCCCGGCGAACCGGCCCGACGGAACTCGCAAGGACTCACTGGCCAACATCGAGCAGAACGGCGAGTTCGTCGTCAACATCGTGCCGTTCGCACTGGCCGAACCAATGAACCAGTGCGGAGCTCCCTACGACCCCGAAATCAACGAATTCGAGGCCGCAGGTCTGACGCCCGCCGATTCATCTCACATCCGGCCACCGCGTGTGGCCGAGGCTCCGGCATGCTTCGAGTGCGTTCTGCACACGTCGATGAGTCTCGGGACCGGGCCCGGCGGAGCGAATCTGGTGGTCGGACGGATTGTCGCCATTCACGTCTGTGACGACGTGCTCGATGAGAAGGGTCGTGCGGATCCGGAACGGTTGGACTCGATTGGACGCATGGGGGGGATTTCGTACACGCGGACGACGGAACGGTTTGACCTGGAGCGGGCGAGGAGCTGACGCCGATTGAGGAATGTCTGAGGTCGGCGAATTCGTACCCCTGAGCGTCAATACCTGACTATTCCCCGTGCCGATCGAACATCGTGCGTGCTGAGACGAGTCCGAACTGGATTCCTGTGTGATTCGTGGGAAAAATCCCCTTGAGACCGGAGTCTTCCATGTAACATTGCCGGTCGATTGCGTGTATACCCCTGAGAAGTGCGGCGGCGTTGCCGGGCTCGTCCCGTCATCGCGGCGTCTTGCGTCACAATCGGAGACCAGAAATGCTGTCCCGAATCCTCTGCTCGGCCTTGTTTGGACTGTCTCTCGCCACGCTGCTCGTTCAGCCGTCGGTTGCTGATGACACGGCGACGGCCCGCGTCCTGCAGTATCGGACCGAGTCCGGCGAGACGTTCCAGGCCGTGATGGTCAAGGCACCCAGGACGACGCAGGCCGGTCCGCAGGACCATGTGGTCCTGTTTGATACCTCGGCCAGTCAGACGGGCGACTACCGCCGGCAGGGCCTGGCGGCACTGAACAGCTTTGTCGCGAATCTCAATCCGGACGCTCGCATGCGTCTGTTTGCGGTCGACGTCGCTGCCAAAGAACTGACGGCTGGATTCGTTCCCGGTTCGGACGCCGCCGTTAGTCGGGCAATCGCTCGGTTGGAACGACGCGCTCCGCTGGGATCGACAAACCTGCGGTCGGCACTGGAGTCGGCGGTTGCCGCCACCGAAGCCGGACGATCCACAGCGATCGTTTACATCGGAGACGGCGTTAGCGGTTCGCAACTGATTCAGAACGCGGAAATGACGACGCTGATCGCGACGCTGCAACAACATCGATTGCCCGTCAACAGCTACGCGATCGGACCGCGACGTGACCTGCAGTTGCTGGGTGTGCTCGCTCATCGAACGGGCGGATTCGTCGCTCAGGACGATGGTGAGATTGATCCACAGCGAGTGGGACTCGAACTGGCTCAGGCCGCTCGAACACCGGTCGTCTGGCTCGACTCGATCAAATCGGAGCGTGCTGACACGCAGCTTTTGCCGGCTGAGCCCCTGCCGATTCGCTCGGACCGCGAGACGATCTTTCTGAGTCGAGGAACAACACCGAATGTCCTGCTTGGCTCGGCGGGTGGAAACGACTTCCGGTGGAACGTCGCTCCGTCTGTTCCCAGCGCAGACAACGCGTTTCTTGTTTCGCTCGTTCGTCAGTCGGAACGGAATCCACTCACGAATGCTTTCGCCGGAGTCGGCCTGCTCGACAGTGCTCGCAGTGATTTCAATCAGCGAATGAACCAGCTTTCGGTTTTGGGCGATGCCGCGCTGCTCGATCGCGACCTCAAACAGGCCAGCGAGATTGGTCGGGCCATTCAGGCGTTGAACCCGGGAAGCGCCGACGCAAAACGATTTATTTCGTCGGCCGCGAAGTTCCAGACCGTCAGCCTGCTGCAACCGCTGCCCGGTGATGACACCACTCCGGCAACGGCCGACCCGTTCACCTCACAGCAACCGGGCAGTCTGATCAACGAGATTGAAGCCATCACGGAAATCCGCGGGCAGCAGATGCAGTTGCAGGTGTCCCGCGCGATTCAGGAAGCCCGCCAGGTCGCGGAGAACGACCCCGAGGGTGCGCTCAACCAGCTTACGCGAGCGAGTGCGGCCATCCGAGCCGCAGCCGATATTGATCCCGACCTGCGAGTCAGCCTTGGCAAGCGTCTGCAGGGAGTCATCGCCGACGTGCGCGGACAACGTGAAGCTCAGCAGTTGCGTGAGATTCGAGCCCAGGAACGACTGGGTGCAGTCGAAGCGCAGGCTCGTCTGATCGCCCAGCTGGAACTCGACGACGACCGCATGGAACGATTGATCGATCGCGTCCGCTCTCTGCTTCAGCAGGCCGCTCGCGGCAATCCGTCGGCCTATCTGGAAGCCGAAGCCGTGGCCGCCGAAGCCATCAGACTTCGTCCCGGCGACGGAACAGCCACGGCCGCCCGCGTCAGTTCTCAGGCCTCGGGTCAGCTCTACACGGCGTACTACCTGCGCAATCTGCGAGCCGACCGCTTCCTGCAGACTCTGGAACAGGTCGAACGTTCTCACGTCGCATTCCCGGATGAGCCGCCGATTCGCTGGCCAGCTCCGGAAGTGTGGAAGGCCCTCACCGAGCAGCGGCGCAAGTACGCCTCAGTTGACCTGCACCGCGCCAGTCCGGCCGAAGACCGAATTACGGCGGCTTTGAATGACCAGACAACGGTCAACTTCGCAGACACGCCACTCCTCGACGCCGTGCAGTACATCTCGCGGCAGCATGAGATTCCGATCATCCTGGACGTTATCTCGCTGGAAGAGGCGGGCGTTCTGACGGACGAGCCCATCAACCTGATCCTCTCTGGCATCACGCTTCGCAGTGCTTTGAAGATCATGCTGGAAGATCTCGACCTGACGTATCTGATCGAGGACGAAGTGATGAAGATCACGACAATCGACGTCGCCAATGAGAGGCTCAGTACACGGGTTTATCCCGTCGGCGACCTTGTCGTTGACCTGAACGCTCAGGCTTTGGGTGGCGGAGTCGGCGGCGCCTTCGGTGGTGGCCAGGGCCAGGGCGGTGGGCAAGGCGGCGGCCAACAGGGCGGTGGGCAAGGCGGTGGTGGCTTCGGCGGTGGTGGTGGCGGCGGTCAGTTCAGCATCAAGCCACCTAAACTGCCGAAGAAGATGAACGACCCGGGCAAGCAACCGGGGATTCTGGTCAACCCGCCAAGACCTGCGGACCCGGAACTTCAGGGCCTTCTGGATGGAATCCTCAAAGAAGCGTCCATCAGCCAGCCCGCTCCGTTTGCCGGCTTCGCTCAGGTGCAGGACGACGTACCCTTCCGTTTTGACAACAAGTCGGTCAGCGAACTGAAAAAAAAACGGTAGACGATAGTCAGACTGCGGGTTCTGGTAGGAATACACAGACTTCAAGAGGGTCGGAGACGCCAGCGTCACGGCCCTCTTCTGCTGCGCCACCCCGAAACGCCCCGACGCGGATCGCGCAAAAACCGGTGAGTTCTCCGACAGCCGACGGGACCGGGACCACACCCGAATCGAGACCGCCGCTTCCTCAGGGAACGCTGCCTCCAGACGAACAATGGTTTCAGTACTTCAAGACAAGGCGTCCCGAACCGGCCGATGTTCAGAAGCTGGTCAACAGCCTGCACCGGGCCGGCCAGCACGAACACGTGATCGCCGTGATCGAGGCGGCACTGGCGAACAGTCAGAGCCAGTCGTGGATGTACGACGTGCTGGCATTGTCGATGGAGATCGCTGAGCGACCGCAGGAGGACATCAATCGCGTGCTGCTTTCGCGGGTCGACTTTACAACGACCGATGTCCCCAACCTGCTGTACTCGGCAGCGTTTCTGGTGCGGCTCGGTGGAAAGAAGCAGGCACTGCATCTGTACCGTCAGGCGTCACAGATCAACGCAACTCGGCCCGAGCCCTACATCCTGGGCCTGAAACTGTCTCGCGAGCTGAAAGACATTGCCGCCATCGAGTGGGCGGCAACCGGAATCATGATGCACGCCTGGACGCAAGACCGCGCTAAGCGACAGCTCGACGCACAGGACGCAATCGCCGATACAGCGCGTGAGCTACGGGAGTCCCGTCGCAAAGACGAGGCTGATCGGCTGGAACAATCGCTCGCGACAGCCAGTCAGCGAGACCTGATTCTGCGGCTCGACTGGTCCGGCGACGGCGAACTGAATCTGGAAGTTGAGGAACCGTTCGGCACTGTCTGTTCAACACTCAACCCGCTGTCGGCTGGTGGTGGTGTGATCGTTCACAATGGTTACGGACCGAAGCCCGAAAACTGCTACGACGAATACGTCTGCGTGAAAGGTGGTAGTGGCGATTACCGGGCCCGGATTCATCACGTGGCCGGCAACATTGTGGGCAAGCGGTGTCAGTTGACCGTCGTTCGCTACGGCGGCACGGATAAAGAACTGGTCCGCAAAGTCAGTATCCCGCTGGACAAGCCGACGAAGGTCGTCCGCCTGTCTCTGCACGAGGGTCGCCGCGAAGCAATCGGCCCGGAACCAACGCGTGAAGCCACACCATCCAGCTCCCGCCGAGCCAGCCGACAGCAGATCATCGCGAGTATCCGCCGCGCCATTGGTGGCATGGCGGCGAACCAGGGCGGAGCTGCCGGCGGTGGACCGGGCGGTCGCGGAGGCGGGGGACTTCCCGCCGGAAACTTCAGTGCGGGCGTCGGTTTTACGCCGGTCATTGGTCTGATCCGCGAAGGCGTGTCGCTCTCTGCCACGGCAGTTGTATCGGCCGATCGACGCTACGTCCGACTGGCGTTGGCCCCCTTCTTCAACACGCTCCGCAGCATCGAAACTTTCAGCTTCGTAGGCGGCGGTGGTGGTGGTCAGGGCCAGGGTGGTGGGCAAGGCGGTGGTGGCCAGGGTCAGGGCGGCGGTGGCCAGGGCGGTGCAGGACAGGGCGGCGGTGGTCCGTGACGCAGGCGCGTCCGATCCCTGTTGGTCACGCGGCAAATCCGCGAGAACTCCTTGCTCCGTTGCCGACCACCAATGAACCCGCACTCTCATGCCCCCCGTACTCAATTCGGGGACACTCCGCGCCAACAGTCGGTGGCTCCGACAACGTGTTCATCACGTCGCTAAAGGAACCCTGTGTCGAACAGCAAACGACCACACGTTCTGCTCATTACGACCGATCACTGGCCGGCGCATCTGCTTGGCTCGGCGGGGCACCCAGTGATTCAGACTCCGACGCTGGATGAACTCGCGCGTTGCGGGCGGGTTTACTCCAATGCCTACAGCGAGTGCCCTGTCTGCATTCCAGCGCGTCGCAGCCTGCTGACCGGCCAGAGTCCGCGGTCTCATGGAGACCGAACGTTTCAGACAACGCTGCCCATGCCAGACGCGCCGACAATCGCAGACTGCTTTCGCGGAGCCGGCTACCAGGCGTTCGCAACCGGCAAGCTGCATGTGTTTCCGCAGCGGGCGCGGGCCGGTTTTGACGATGTGATTCTCGCCGAAGAAGGTCGGCCGCACTGGGGGGTGTGGGACGACTACGACATCTTCCTTGGCGATCAGGGGCACGCGGGGCGTCAGTTCGATCATGCGATGAGTAACAACCAGTACTCCGCAAGGCCGTGGCATCTGCCGGAAGAATGTCATGTGACCAACTGGACCACGCGGGAAATGTGCCGCACGATTCGGCGTCGTGACCCGACTCGACCGGGGTTCTGGTATCTGTCCTACACGCATCCGCATCCACCACTCGTCCCGCCTCAGTATTGCTGGGACATCTACCGCGACATGGCAGTCGACTCCCCGGCCTACGGTGACTGGGTCCCACCGGAATGGCGTGTGGACGGACTGCCTTCACGCGCCGAGACGCGGGAGAGTTCCGTTGCCGAAACAGAACCCGTCTTCCGGCTGCAGATGCAGTACGACGGTTGGAGCAATCGCTCAGCTCAGGCCGTGCAAACCGGCCTGCGTGGCTTTTACGCGTTGTGTACTCACATCGATCATCAGTTGCGACTGGTACTCGGAACGCTGCGGGAAGAGGGCATTCTCGATGACACCATTATCCTGTTCACGGCGGATCACGGAGACATGCTCGGCCGTCACGGATTGTGGGCCAAGCGTCTGTTCTATGAGCCATCGACCAACGTCCCAATGATCCTCGTGGGTCCAAAGGGAGATGAGCGTGTACCGGAAGGCTCCGCTGACGATCGGCTAACCGGACTGCAGGATGTGATGCCGACGCTACTCGATCTTGCCGGCATCGATATGCCGGCTTCATGCGACGGCCTGCCGATCACGGGCAGCCAGTGCCGTGAACACATTTACGGAGAGTGCAACGAAGGACCAGCAGCAACGCGGATGCTCCGTGACGATCAGTTCAAGCTGATTTACTACCCGGCTGGAAACTGCCGACAGCTCTTCGATTTACGGAATGACCCGCTGGAGTGCCACAACCTTGCAAACTCGGCAAACCACGTCGAAACGCTGCAGCGCCTGACGGATCGACTTATTGGTGAGCTGTATGGCTCGGACAAAGACTGGCTGGATGCCGACGGGAGCCTGGTCGGGATGCCGGATCAGGAGTGCCCATCCGGAGCGAATCGCGGGCTCGCCCTGCAGCGTGGAGTTCACTGGCCACCGGCTCCAGTGACTCCCCCGAAGATCGGCGAAACGAATTCCGGCACCAACTGACGCAGGATCGTCCCGCACCCTGTTGGGGACAGAATCTACGGTCGGCACAGATGCGTCTCCTGATCCGCGCCGATCAGAGTAATCTGACTCCAAACATCGATGCGCTCTTGCGCCACAAACTCCTGCTGCGATAATCTCTCAAACCACAACAGCGATTCAGCCGATGCCCGTATGTGAGTCGGCATCGGCCAGTTTTCGAGGACACAGATGATGATCACGTTGACCGGAAAAGCCCGTAAACACTGCGACGGTATCAGCCGGCGGGGCTTTCTGACGGCCGGCGCATTCGGCCTGGGAGCAGCCGGGATTTCCTTACCGCAACTGCTGGCAGCCGAGTCGGCCGCCGGGATCGGCAGCTCGAACAAAGCAATTATCAATGTCCATCTGGACGGCGGTCCGCCGCACATGGACATGATCGATATGAAAATGTCGGCTCCCGTCGAGATTCGCGGCGAGTTCTTTCCGATTCAGACAAAGCTGCCGGGCGTCGAAGTGAGCGAACTGATGCCTCGACTGGCCGGGATGGCGGATCGCTTCGCGCTGATTCGGTCACTTGTCGGTTCAGCGGGTCGGCACGACGGTTTTCAGTGCCAGTCCGGGTTCTCGAACAAAGAGCTGACGTCGATCGGCGGACGCCCGGCGATGGGTAGTGTCGTCGGCAAACTGCTTGGTCAACCGGAAGATGTGGCTCCGTCGTTTGTGGACCTCATGCAGGGGCGACCGCTGGTGCGCAACAGTGCCCGACCAGGATTTCTCGGACCGTCACACAAGCCGTTTCGTCCCGATCTTTCAGACATGTTCAAACGGGAACTCGAAACCGGCATGAAAGGCGAACTCGCACGGCTGGGCGGCGACCACCGAGTCAGCCTGTCGCTTAACGAGAATCTTTCGATTGACCGGCTGCAGACTCGGACGGCATTACTGAGCGAAATGGATCGCATCAAACGATCTGTTGATGCCAGCGGGATGATGGACGCAATGGATGCTTTCACTCAGCAGGCGGTCAGCATTCTCACCTCAGGCCGGTTCGCTGAGGCGATGGACCTGACTCGCGAAGACCCGCGGACAGTCGAGCGTTATACGGTTCAAGGCGACCCGTCGGCCGAGCGGTTCTATACCGCGGAAGGTCCGGACTCGACTCACAAGTTTCTGCTCGCGCGCCGGCTGATCGAGGCAGGTGTTCGGTGCGTCAGTGTTTCAATAAGCGATTTTGACACGCACTCGAAGAACTTTCCGCGGATGCGGCAGCTCATTCCGATCGTTGATCACGGGCTGGCAACTTTGGTCACCGATCTGGAAGAGCGAGGCATGCTGGACGATGTGACCATCGTCGCGTGGGGCGAATTCGGTCGCACACCTCGGGTCGATCCCAAATCCGGCGGCCGTCACCACTGGCCGCGCGTCGCTCCGGCAATTCTGGCCGGAGGCGGAATGTCAGTTGGAAAAGTCATTGGAGCCACTGATCGAACGGCTGGATCGGCGATCTCGCGGCCCGTCCACTACAAAGATGTCTTCGCGACGCTGTACTCGAATCTCGGAATCGACGCGCGGCATACAACGATCGTCGATCCACAGGGACGTCCGCAGTATCTGCTGGACGACGGGCATCAACTGCCGGAATTGAGCTGAATCGCGCTGAGTCGAAGCCGCTGACAGACGATCCTGATCGCACGCCGAAGTTGCGACTCGTGTGAGAGTTGCAGCCTGATTCAGAATTCGCCGATCAACTCGCCTCCGTGCCTGGTCGACAGGCCGACGAGCTGATTGTGATCAGTCGAATCGTTCACGAACCGCACTGATCCATCTGCTACCAGAAAGAATGCTCCGCCTGTATGCCAGCTCCAGAAATGGTTCGTGTGCGCGCTGGAATCGTCACCGGGGGACAGCCCAGTGCTCATGTCGAGAAACGCATCCCGCGTGCCGCCGCAAAGCATCCAGCCAAAGTTGCAGGCGCGAGGAATCCCCCGCTCGCCCATCATGAGAGTGTTGGATGTGCCGTCGCTGATCCTGGCAAAATTTGTCGAACTGTTGTGATAGAAAATTCCGTCGCGAGCCGTTCGTGTGCTGCCACTCAACCCGAAGTAGTCGCCAGGCCGGTGATCACCGAGGAACGAATTCGTGCATAACCGACCGCCATTCGGATCGCTCGGACACAAATAGAGTGGCACAGTCTTGACCGTGGGGCTTGCCGAGCCGGCGGCGAGCGCGAAATTCTGGCACGCCGAGTAAGTGGCCAGATCGAATTCGAAGTCGACCTGCCCATAGAGCGGCGCCTGCTCAATGAAAGGGAGAAGCATTGAGCGAAATGTCCATTGGCGCGGCACGATCAGGCCCATCGGCAGTACGCGATGAGCTTCGTGGTAGTTGTGAAGAGCCAGCCCCCATTGCTTCAGGTGATTTCGACACTGTGTCCGCCGAGCCGCCTCTCGTGCCTGCTGGACGGCCGGCAGCAGCAACGCAATCAAGACTGCGATGATCGCGATCACGACCAGCAGTTCGATCAGCGTGAAACCGGACTTGCGCCTTTGCCGTTGCATGCGTCTCATTTCAGTCTCTCGGAGCGCTGTTTGCAAGATGCGTCAGATGGATTGCTCCGATCCGCACGCGACTGCCCGTGGGTGTTGCGATCAGGTCGACTCACCTGTCCAACCGGCATTTACGGCTCGCTCTACCGGGCTTTACACGTCGGTGGATCGAGTCCGTTGAATCTGTTAAACCGCGTCCCGTCGTGCTCCGTGTCCACGACACTTGACTCATCTTTCATTATTCCGGAAATGCACTTCGATGCCTGACCATCCCGAAACTCTGTTTAGCCACGCGGAAGTTTTGCTCAATTCGCTTCGCCACATTCTCATGATCGTGATCGCGAAGATTCTTCCGTGGACCGCGCTGATCGCCTGGGTTGCGTTCTGGCTTCTGGCCGTCAACTGGGTGAAGTTCCGGCAGGTTCTTGTGCAGGGTGGTTTGATCGGTCTCGTCCTGATTGGCCTGTGTATGATCCTGCTTTGGGGTTTGATTGCCCCACCCGCGGATGGGGCTCATTACCTGTTCGGCCTGACCCTGAGTAACTTTGCCGGCAAAACCGTCTACGTGACCTCGTTGTTCTGCATCATGTTTCTCTGTGGTTCCGTGCAGCTTTCCGGTTGCTGCAGCTCGCTATGCCGCTTTGAGGAAGATGAGCCTGCTAAAGACGCCGTTCACGCTCATTGAGCGGTTCGGAGCAGCAGTCCGTTCGCTGCCCTGCCTGTGACGTTCTAATGCGCGTCGCCGCGGCTGTTACGGGTCTCAAAACGTCGAGAGGACCCAGTCTGGCGGTGTGATTGTGAAGAACTCGTCGGCTTCTTCCGGTTCGAGTACAGCGTCACCCGCGTCGGGTCCGCTTCCACTTCCACCCGCCAGTATATCGACGCTGCCGCCACCGTTGACGCGATCGGCTCCGCCCATCCCGATGACGATGTCAACACCGCCCTCGCCCTCAAGCGTGTCGTTACCGTCGCCGCCGAACAGCGTGTCGTCGGCACCGCCGCCTTTCAGCAGGTCGTTGCCGGTGAACCCGTCCAGGCCGTCCCTGCCCTGCCCGCCGTTCAAGGTGTCGTTGCCTGCGTCGCCGATCAGTGTGTCATTGCCGTCGTCCCCGAACAGGCGATCGTTCTGATCACCACCGCGCAGCGAATCGTCACCAGTCCCGCCGAACAAACGATCGGCTCCGCCACCGCCCTCAAGGGTGTCATTCCCGTCGTCACCAAACAGGCGGTCAGAACCACTGCCACCTTCCAGGCTGTCATCCCCCGCGCCGCCAATCAACTGATCGCCAGATCCTTCGTTACCCTGAAGCGTGTCGTCGCCGTCGTTGCCATTCAATGTGTCCGCGCCCGTTCCGCCGGACAGCAGGTCGAGGCCGGCGTTGCCGGTCAGCAGGTCGTTGCCGGCCTCGCCCAGCAGCACATCGTTGTTGCCGCCAGCGGTCAGCGTGTCGTCGCCATCACCCCCTCGCAGAGTCACGCGTCCGTTATATGCGATCGAATTCAGGCTGTTGGCGCTGGCTCCTCCCGTGATTTCGACTCGCTCGATCCCGATCAGGCGATCCGATCCGTTGCCGGTGACCCTGAACTGCCGAACAACGAAGTCGGCATCGTTCGATTCGATGACTCGATCACTGCCAGGACCTCCGCTGAGCACGTCGTTACCCGGTCCGCCAGTCAGTACATCGAACCCGCTTTGTCCGCGGAGACGATCGTTGCCATCGCCACCTCGCAGCGTATCCACGCCGCCACCGCCGAACGCGATGTCGTTCCCTTCGCCTCCATCAGCGTCATCACGTCCCTGGTTACCGTTCAGCGTATCTCTGCCGAGGCCGCCTCTCAGAACGTCGTCCCCATCTTCACCGCGCAGTAAATCGTTTCCATCATCACCGTCCAACGTGTCGTTGCTCGTTCCTCCGAAAATCTGATCATTGCCCGCACCGCCATTAATCAGGTCGGCACCACCCTCACCCAGCAGGACGTCGTTCTGAGCCGAGCCTGTTACGGTGTCGTTTCCAGTTCCCCCCCTGACGGTCGTGAGCCCGGTGAATGCGCTCACGTCGATGACATTGGCGGAATTCCCACCCGAGATTTCCGCGACCTCAATGTTGGCCAGTACATCGGTTCCGATTCCAGTCAGCGACGCCGCGAGGACCGAAATGTCTGCATCGGCCGACTCGATAAGTCGATCCGTTCCATCACCTCCGTCCTGCGTATCGTTGCCCGCTCCGCCGGTGAGTACATCGTCGCCAGCGTTTCCGTTCACGGCATCGTTACCGTCGCCAGCAATCAGTTGATCGTTGTCATCCCCTCCAATCAGCACGTCGTTGCCGGTTTCGCCGATCAGGATGTCCGCGCCCGCCGATCCGTTGATGGTGTCGTTGTCTGCTCCGCCGGCGAGCACATCGTCGCCGCTGTCTCCATCGATCGCGTCGTTACCTGCCCGGCCATCAATCTGATCATCATCGTCGCCGCCGCGCAGCGAATCGTTACCGCCACCGCCAATAATCGTGTCCGGACCGGCGTCGCCTTCGATCGTGTCCGCCGCGGAGCCACCCTGTAGCGAATCGGCGCCGGCGTTACCCGCAAGCCGCAACGAAACGGTAGCGGTCGACCCGTCCAGGTCGTCGTCTCCGTCGCCGCCTGTGACCGATACCGAGCCAGCGAACAGACTGTCGAGCGCCAGGATCGAAATGCTGTCGTCTCCGCCTGCAGCGTTGACCACAACCTGACCCGTCAGGTTTGTGAAGTTGACCGTCTCGCTGGATGAAACGCTGCGAATCGTGGACAGCCCGTTACCGATAGTCGCGTCGTCTTCGAGTGTGATGACATCGGCTGTGTCAAAGAACGTGAAGACACGACTGGTGGCAGCAATCAGATCCTCAATCGGTTCGAGACCGGTGTAGAACAGGGACGCGGGTGATGCGGCGTCGACCGAGACCGAACCGTCGCTCGAATTAAGGAATGTGTGACCGACCTGCGTTGCTGTCGAGCCCTGCAATGCCAGCGAGTCATTTCCGCCCTGGCCGTTATACGTAAACGTATCAGACAGGCTGTATTCGACGTCAAGCAGGTCGTCGCCACTGCCGCCGTTGACGAAGATGTCCGCGCTGAACTGACTGTCCAGTGAAATAAATTCGATCGTATCGGCCATGCTGCCGCCGGCGATGAAAATGTCAGACGTCGTTGTGTCGAATTCGATCGGCGGGTCGCCATTGATCGTGTATTGCGAGACACCGTCGTTCGGCGTTGCGTTATCCGAAATCACGATGGAATTCGGAGCCAGTGCGGCCAGCAGAATCGTCGGGCTGGTCAGGCCGCTGCCAGGTGAAATCTGCCAGCCCATGTCGGCGAGCGCGGCAACATCAAGTCCCGTGAGCAGTTTACGAGTTCCGTCAGCAAGGTCCGGATCCATCGCCGTTTCCTGGCCGTCGTCGATCAGGCCCTGCTGCCAGTGCCCCGGATCACTTAGTGGAACGCTGCCGCCCACTGCGTACTCCACCGAAGCCTGGCCGCCGGTGAACACGCCGCCGGAAACCAGACTCATAAACGAGGGAGCTGTTCCGAAGCCGATCACGTGCATCAACTCGTGCACGGCAGTCGACAGGAAGTCGAACTCACCGGCATCGAGTCCACCGTCCGAAAGACCGAAGTGCCAGTTCGTGGTCGTATCGAAGGCGATCGCACCGCCGAAGGGACCAAAATCGGTCGCGAAAGCATCCAGCGCCCCAGCCTGTCCACGCGCGATGACCGTGTCGACGAACTCGGGGACACCCGACACGAACGGGATGGATCCAGGACCACCAAACGCCAGGGTGCCACCCAGGTCCCGGGCTCCGACATACACAACAATCGTGTCTTCACCAATGATCGGGTCAATGACGTCGAATGTACTGCCACTGGACGGGTCCACGAACTGCGCCGTCCAGGTGTCGTCGATGTCGAGCTGATGCGGGATGATCTCGAACAGGACGTCTTCGAGCTGACTGCCAACCTGAAAACCGGCTTCCGCCAGGACGTCACGCCGTGCGAGGTCGTCGAAGAACCCTCCGGCATCACGTGAATAGTCGAACTGAAACGTGACGGCGGGCAGGACGCGTGTCTCCAGGGTTTCGACGGGGCGCCGCCTGTCTGCGCGCCGTGCGCGATCCAGACGGGCGCGCGGCTTCGCCGCAGACAATTGAGAAAACAGTCCTCCAAGCCAATGGCGCCGCAGCATGGAACAGTCACTCCCCCGATCACTGATCTGTCACACCCAGATGGACTCGCTGATTGAGTATTCCCAATTGCTCCACCGAAAAACGCCCTCTCGCAGTTCGCAACTGACATCAGGAACCTGACTCCCGTAACCAGCCCTGCTTCCGACATCGCTAAGACGACGGTTGGCCCGCCAGAACTGTTTTACCCGGATGTCCTACGGAATTGATGTGCGAATTCGACAAACGACCCGCTTTCGCGGCAGATTCAGACGTTCCTCGACGAGCATGCGATCCAGGAGTTCCTGAAAAACTGCTATCACGTGCCATTTCGGTTCGGCTTTCCAATCGCTCCCCGTACCAGATCCAAGTCGATACGATCCGCGCACCACAAATCTGGCTTGCTGAAGGTCTAACGCGAACTCGATTCATAAATCCACACATTGTCGAAGGAAACAATATGGCTGACACCGGTATCACGCAGGAATCTATCGATCGGCTCAACAAGGCTGCGAGTGAGATCCGGGATCAGATGTCGCAGGTCATCATCGGACAGGACGACGTCATCGATCATCTGTTGACGGCACTTTTCAGCCGCGGCCATTGCCTGCTGGAAGGCGTACCCGGACTGGCCAAAACGCTGATGATCAGCACGCTGGCCCGCTGCCTGTCGATGACATTCGCCCGCGTGCAGTTCACACCGGACCTCATGCCGGCCGACATCACCGGCACCGATGTCATCCAGGAGAATCGCGAGACCGGCGAACGCGAGTTCCGCTTCATCACCGGACCACTGTTCCACAATGTGATCCTCGCCGATGAAATCAACCGGACGCCGCCAAAGACGCAAGCCGCACTGCTGGAGGCCATGCAGGAGCGACAGGTCACGGTAGGTCAGACCCGGCACAAGCTCAGCGACCCGTTCTTTGTGCTGGCGACACAAAACCCCATCGAACAGGAAGGCACCTACCCGCTGCCGGAAGCTCAGCAGGACCGCTTCATGTTTAAGGTCTTCGTCGAGTACCCAGGCTTCGAAGAAGAACGTGCGATCGCGAAACAGACGACCGGTGTCCTGAGCGACGACATCAAGCCCGTGCTGACTGGCGAAGAAATCATCGAACTGCAGAACATCGTACGTCAGGTCCCGGTGACCGATCACGTTGTCGATTACGCTCTGGCCCTGGTTCGCCAGACGCGAGTGGGCGAAGACGGTGTCCCTGGATTCGTTGACGAATGGTTGAGCTGGGGAGCCGGCCCGCGAGCAGTCCAGTTCCTGCTTCTGGGCGGAAAAGCCCGAGCCTTGATGCACGGGCGCAGTTACGTATCGACTGACGACGTCGCCGCGCTGGCGCAACCGGTCCTGCGGCACCGCATCGTCACGAACTTCTCCGCACAGAGCGAAGGCATCACACCGGACCGAGTGGTCGAGAAGCTCGTGGCAGAGACACCATCCAAAGAGGGCGAACTGACGAGTGATCCACGGCTGCAGAAGATCTTTGCAGCCTGAAAGTTCATTTTAAACGCGTGCGAAAACAGGTCAGTCGTTTTCTGAGTGCGCTTCGAGCAAATCTACGTCCAACAGATCCTTCGGTCGACCGGTGGCCCGCTTATTTCGGATGAGATGTTCGAGCCCAATGACACCAAACCGATTGCCGTCAACGTCTACCTCGATGCGTGATGGCCACGCCTCTTCAAACTCGACCCCGGAAATCCGCGTAAGGATGTCGACACGACACGGTTGGACGCCGATCTGGAATACGATCCCGGGTGTTACGAGGTCAGCTTCCGTCAGATCGAACAGCGGAGCCCCGAATTGCTTGAGAGCACGCATTGTCCGCCTGGCGTTTTCCGGGGACCGGGCGATCCAGACGTCAAAGTCACCCGTCGCGCGGGGGTATCCATGTGCCGCGACAGCGTGCGCCCCGACCACAAGGAATTCAACGTTCTGGTCGTCTAACGCGGACAACATGTCGTTGAAATCGGGTTCCAGGTACATCGACACCCATGATGCTCCAGCAATTCAGTGTGATTTGACGGACCGCAGCAATCCGTTCCTCAGGCGTTCCTGCGACAAAATCATCCGGCTCCGCTTCGCCGGGGCGGATGAGCCTCACGGCAGTTCGGTCCATTCGAGTGAATTCTGATTCCTGCATTCGTCCTGTCCGAGTCAGTTCCGAGGAACGCTGGTTGCCGCGTGCAGTATAGTCCCCGCCCTAATGTTAGCCGCTTACTTCTCGCCGCAACTCACGACTCTTTACGATGCGCCCCGACCATTGTCCGCAACAAGGCGAGACTCCAGCAACCCGTCAACGTAAGGCGAACTGACCCGTGAGCGATGGCTATCGAAGGTTCCTGCGACCGGAAGAGATCTCCCGCATCTCGCGACTGGAAGTTCGCGCCCGCCGGATTGTCGAGGGCTTTCTTTCCGGACGACACCGCAGCCCCTACTTTGGGCAATCCGTCGAATTCGTCCAGCACCGCGAGTACACGCCCGGTGACGACGTGCGGCATATTGACTGGAAGGTCTGGTCCAAGACCGATCAGTACTTCATCAAGCAGTTCGAAGAAGACACCAACCTGCGGACGACGATGCTGGTCGACCTGAGCGAGTCCATGCAGTATGGATCGGGCAAGATCACCAAGTACGAATACGGCTGCACTCTGGCGGCCGCTCTATCTTACCTGTTGCTCCTGCAGGCTGATGCTGTCGGCATGGTGTCGTTCGACGAGGCCATTCGCGGTCGAGTTCAGCATCGCAGCAAGCAGACGCATCTGCACTCATTGCTGGCCGCGCTCGACGCGGAAAACCCGGCTAAGAAAACAGATATCTTCGGCATTCTGAAACAGGTCGCCGAAGAGCAGGCCCGTCGAGGCATGATCGTCATCATCTCTGACCTGTTCGTTCCGCGGGAGGGCCTGTTCAAAGGCCTCAACCTGCTGCGCTACCGTGGTCACGATGTGATGATCTTCCACGTGATGGACGACGAGGAACTCGACTTCAACTTCACCGGGACAACTAAGTTTGAGGGCCTCGAAGCCACAGGCGATCTGACATGCGATCCGCAGTCACTCCGCGAGGGCTACCAGGAAGCGGTCGAAGCTTACCTCACCGAGCTGCGTCGGTTCTGCTCCAGCAGCAGCATTGACTATCAGACGATCCGCACGACAGAACACCTTGATGCCGTGCTCGCTCACTACCTGAACCACCGCGTAGGTATGCATCAAAGTGTGAGGCGTTGAGCCCGTTTCACGGCGGAGCCGCCCTGACTCTTAATCTTGATCTCCACAGTGTCACGAGTAGCCGTTGCAGGTGGGAACGGGGAGTAAGATTATGAGTAGGATTAAGATTAAGAGGCTGGTGAATTTACGACGGTACGTCCGACATGGACGGTCTGGCCGCTTCTTGCCGAAAACCTGACAGGCTGACATGGAAACCTGGATCGCGTCTCACTTCCTGAACCCGGCATTCGTGCTCGCTGGCACGGCGCTGGTTGCGGCGCCGATCATCATTCATCTGATCAACCGCCTGCGGTATCGGCGCGTTCAATTCGCAGCCATGGAGTTTCTGCTCCAAAGCCAGCAGCGCAACCGCCGACGGATTCTCATCGAGCAGATCCTGCTGCTCCTGCTGCGAATTCTGATCGTGCTGGCCATTGTCGCACTGATCTCCAGACTGGTGATTGATCCCAGTGAGATGAGTCTGTTTCAAGGGGCTCGTTCGCATCATGTCGTGTTGCTCGATGATTCCGGTTCGATGCGCGAACAGATTGGGGAGGAATCCGCTTTTGAGTCATCGATTGCAGTTGTCCGCCGACTTGTGTCCGAAGGCTCACGTCGTCCCGGCACGCAGAAGTTCACGATGTTGAGTCTGTCGAATCCCGACCAGCCATTGTTTACGCAGCGTGAAGTGGACGAGAACTTTCTCGCGGAGCTCGAAACAAGGCTGGAGGGGCTCCGGTGCTCGCATCAGTCACTAAGCCTGCAGAGCGGCCTGGAAGGTGCTCGAAATGTCCTGCTCGAAGACAAGGCCACCATTCGGCACCTGCACGTCATCTCAGATTTTCGAGAGGCGGACTGGCAGGAACAGCAGTCGATCGGACGCATTGTCAAGGAACTTGACTCGGCGGGCGTGACACTCAATCTCGTCAAGACGGTCGGGCAGCGGAACCAGAATCTGGGCATCACGGAGCTGACCGGGCATTTGCAGATTGCATCGGCCGGAGTTCCCGTGCGGTTCAGTGTGACCGTGCAGAATTTTGGCGATCAGGTGGCCAGTCGCGTCGGCGTCGCGATCTTCCAGGACGGTCAGAAACTCCCGCTGGCCGTGAACTTCGACAAGATCGAAGCGGGCGTGGAAGTCCAGCAGGAATTCGATCTGACATTCGACGCACCGGGACGCCATCAGATCGAACTGCGGCTGTCGCCCGATCCACTGACTTCAGACAACGCACGTCATCTGGCCGTTGATGTGGCGCCGGTCAATCGCGTGCTGATCATTGAAGGCAACCCGGCCAGCGACGAAGGCGAATACCTTGCCGACGCTCTGGCCGCGGACCCCGGCATTACCGGGTACTCGCCGCAGATCGACACCGTGGATTTCCTGCGTCGACGGTCACTGGAAGGATTCCAGAGCGTTTTCATGCTCAACGTCGCTGACATGCCGGCCGACGCGCTCGCTCCGCTGGAAGCGTTTGTTCGGGACGGCGGCGGGCTGGCCTGGTTCCTGGGTGACGAGATTCGCCCGGCGTTTTATCTGGGTGAGTTGTACCAGGAAGGAAAGGGACTGTTTCCCGTCCGCATCGGACTGATCGCCAACCAGGCCTCAACGTTCGCCGACGATTCGGGGCCGGACACCGAGTTCGAGGACCATTCGATCTTTCAGGTCTTTCAGGGACAGGACAATCCCTTCACAGCGCTGATGCGCGTCAATCAGTTCTTCCCGGTGGCCGAGGACTGGGAACGCGACGATCAGCGTCGCGGTGACAATGTTCGAACTCTCGCTCGTCTGACCAATCGCCAGCCGCTGATCTTTGAATCGAAGTTCGGCGCCGGCGAAGTATTTATCTGCCTGACAAGCTGTGGACCGGTGTGGAACAACTGGGCTCGTCTGCCGGGCTACCCTCCCATGATGCTCGACCTCGATAAACACATCGCAAAAAAGGACCGCGTGCTCGAACGCCGCGCCGTGGGCGAACCAATCCGCCTGTCGCTTGATCCCGCCGAATTCCTGGATGAAGTCGAGATCGTCGGGCCCGAACAGGACGGCGAACGTACGACGCGTCTGAAAGCCGCTCCCACGCAGTCAGGTTCATCCGACACGTCCACAGCGCCCACTGCTCTTCGGCTCACCGCCGCATTCCGCGATACCGACGCACCCGGCGTCTATCGCGTCCGCCTGATTGACCAAAGTCAGACGACGGTCGAACGCTGGATCACGTTCAACGTACCGACCGACGAAAGCGAGCTGGAACTTGCCGAGAACAAACTGATCCACAAACAGCTCGGCGATGTCGAGGTGCAGATTCAGGAGCCGGGCACGTTCTCGTGGATCGCCGGACGCGAAGCCGGTCAGGAAGTGCGCTTCTGGTTGCTGGTCATTCTCATCGTCGCAGCATTCTGTGAGCAGATTCTTGCATACCGGCTCAGTTATCACGCAAGGACGGCGTGATTCCGCAGTGGGAGGTGGATCATGGTTCGAGCCGTCGCGTTTGGAGCCTGCGCTGTGATCCTGGGAAGCATCCTGTATTGCGCTACGCGACCCGTCCAGCATTTCTGTGGGGAAGCACCACCACGGTCGCAGTGTAAGAACCACCTCAAGCAGCTTGGACTCGCTCTCCATAGTTATCACGCGGACTATGGATGCCTCCCACCCGCATGCGTTCCCGACGATAGCGGACATCCGATGCACAGTTGGCGTGTCCTGCTTTTGCCATATCTTGATGAAGCAGACCTGCATGGCGCCTACCGCTTCGATGAGCCTTGGAACGGTCCAAATAACTCGAAGCTGGCTGGCTCAATCCCAAATGTGTTTCGTTGCCCGAGTTTCGACGATGCCGCTTTCGTGGGCCTGGAAGATTCGAGCGTCATGTCCAACTATCTGTGCATTACCGGCTCCCAGACTGCGTTTCCCGGAACGGCGTCCGTTGCCACCGCGGAGATCCTGGATGGTCCTTCAGAAACTGTCGTCGTGACCGAGGTGAAGCAACACAGTGTTCACTGGATGCAGCCGAAGGATATCCCCGCAGAAAGCGCCTACGAGTATCTGAAGAGTGGAGATCACACTCACATAGGTGGAGCACAGTTTCTGTTCGGGGACGGTTCGGTCAGATTCATCCAGGAGGATGTTCCGCTGACAATCTTCGAACGATTGCTGTCCATCGCCGATGGCGACCCGGTCGGCAAGTTTTGAATCTAGAGACGACCACGTAACATCCCAGTGGGAGATGGAGCATGGGCCGCGTAATTCGTTATGGATCAGTGCTCGGTATTGTGGGCGTTCTGCTGTATCTGCTTGGTCCGGGTCTCAGAGCGTCGCGTGAGGCCGCACGCCGGACGCACTGCAACAAGCATCTGAAAATTCTCGGACTGGCACTCCACAATTACAGTGACTTCTACGGCTCTCTGCCTCCGGCGTATGTCGCCGATGAAAACGGAAAACGCATGCACAGTTGGCGCGTGCTGATACTCCCGTACCTGGACCGGGCAGACCTGTATGCCGCGTACCGCTTTGATGAGCCGTGGGACGGGCCCAACAACTCGAAGCTGGCGGATCAAATGCCATATCTCTTTCGTTGCCCCAGCTCTGTTCAACGGGACGGTATGACCAACTACCAGTGCGTCACCGGTCCAGGCACCGCGTTTCCCGGTGCTCACTCTGTTGCGTTGTCGGAAATAACCGACGGTGTGTCGCATACGCTACTGGTGACCGAAGTGGACCGTCGCAGCGTTCACTGGATGCAGCCCAAGGATATCCCTCTCGATAAGGCATACCAGTTCTTACAGGATCGCGCGCACACGGGCGGCGTTCATATGCTTCTTTGTGATGGCTCCGTGAAATTCCTCAACGAAAACGTCAACGCGATGACCTATCGTCACCTTTTGACAATCAGGGACGGCCACCTCCCCGGTGAGTTCTGAATCTGTAGGGGCTCCCATGAACCTGAGTCTTTTCTCTGTAAGTTACGCGGGCTACTGGGGCCAGGATTCCCTGGACGCAGTCGGCTTTGTCGAGAAGGCCGCGCAGCTTGGCTATTCCACGATCATGCTGGCTGGTAAACGGCCACACGGGTCGCCGCTCGATATGGATGAGGAATCGATTGGTCGACTGCGTGAGGCTCTTGAGCGGACGGGGATCCGCTGTGGTGTGATGGCGGGCTACACCGACTTTGGCGGGCAGGTCGCCGCCGAAGTGCCGTTTCTCGAAATGCAGATCCGTTACGTCGAGGACCTGTGCCGGATCGGCCAGCAACTGGGCGCGACGGTCTGCCGGGTTTTTACGGCGTACGAAGTCGATGGCGTGAGCCCGCATACAACGTGGGCTCAGTCCGCTCGCTGTCTGCAGGAATGCTGCGATCGCGCGGCCGACTACGGAATCACCATTGCCATTCAGAATCATCACGACATCGCCGTCGACTCTGATGCGTTGCTTGAGTTTCTGCACGATGTCGATCGACCGAATTGTCGGCTGGGTGCCGATGCCTGGTCCCCTGCCCTGCGTGGCGAAGACCTTTACGAATCAGCCCGCAAGCTGGCGCCACACACGGCAATCACGACCAGCGCGGACTACGTGCGATTGCCGCGATTCCGGTATCGCCCCGAGCTGATCTCCTATGAAACAGCATCGGCCGATCTCGTACGGGCTGTTCCCTTTGGCACGGGCTTCATCGATTACGAGGCCTTTTTCACAGGCCTGCGGGAAGGCGGTTTCGACGGTATTGCCACCTTCGAGATGTGCTCCCCCGTCCGCGGCGGCGGTTCGATCGACAACCTGGACCGCTTTGCCGAAGCGTACGTCACATGGATGCGCGAGCACGGCTTTGCCACTTAGGTTTCTCGTCATCCCACAACACTGGAGCTGACCATGTCCCGTCTGTGTGTTCTGTCCACCGTTCTGATCGTGATCGGAACCACCATGCTTCCCGCCGTTGCAGACGACATTGATCTGAGTCTTCGGTATCAGGTTGAAACATCATCCGGCAGTGGTCGTCATCACCGACTGACTCGTAACGAAACATGGAAGGCGGAGGAAACCGCGGTCATCGTCTGTGACGTGTGGGATTATCACCATTGCCTGAACGCCGTTCGTCGTCTGGAAGAATTCGGTCCACGACTGAACGAAGTGCTGACCCACGCCCGCAGTCGCGGCATGACCATCATTCACTCACCCAGCGATTGCATGCCCGCTTACGAAGGTCATCCGGCTCGTGAACGTACCACCGCGACACCAAAGGCAGGCAAGCTGCCACGAGACATCGGCGCGTGGTGTTCACGAATTCCAGCCGAGGAACTGGCCGCCTACCCGATCGATCAGTCAGATGGCGGCGAGGACGATGATCCCGACGAACACGCGAAATGGGCGGCGAAGCTGAAAGCACTGGGTCGGAACCCGGGACTCCCGTGGCAGCGACAGTCGGACATGATCACGATCGATTCAGAGCACGATTACATCAGCGATCGCGGCGACGAAGTCTGGAGCATTCTGGAACATCGTGGCATTCGAAACGTCATCCTGACCGGCGTGCACACCAACATGTGCGTTCTCGGCCGACCGTTTGGTCTGCGTCAGATGGTGCGCAATGGACGCAACGTCGTGCTCATGCGGGACATGACCGACACCATGTACAACCCGCGGCGCTGGCCCTACGTCAGCCACTTCACGGGCACGGACCTGGTCATCTCACACATTGAGAAATTCGTTTGCCCGACAATTACCAGCGACCAGTTCATCGGCGGAGAGCCAATTCGATTGAAGCACGACACGCGTCCGCACATCGCGATCGTGGTCGCCGAGGACGAGTACGAAACCGACCGCACCTTGCCGCAATTCGCGGCTCAACATCTGGGCCGCGACTTCCGCGTCAGTTTCGTTTACGGCAGTGAGGAAGAACGCCATTTGATTCCCGGTCTGACAGTGCTGAAGGACGCGGACGTGATCCTGATCAGCGTCCGGCGTCGGCTGCTGCCGACATCTGCCATGAAGCTCGTACGGGAATTCGTAGCTGCCGGAAAACCCGTCGTTGGAATTCGCACGGCCAGTCACGCGTTCTCTGTGCGAAAAGGGGAGATTCCTGATGGCCTCGCTGACTGGCCGGAATTCGACGCTCAGGTCTTTGGCGGCAATTACCACGGCCATCATGGCAACGCATTGAAGTCGACCGTTCAGTTCGCCCCGCAGTCTGCCGAACACCCGGTAGCAGGTGGAATCAAGAATGACTTTCCGCAATCCGGGTCGCTGTACCGGACGTCTCCACTGGCAAAGGGAGCAACGGCGTTGCTGATCGGGTCGATCGAAGGATTGCCTTCCGAGCCAGTCGCATGGACATTCAAACGAGCGGATGGCGGGCGGTCGTTCTACACGTCACTCGGACATCCGGGGGACTTCGACAATCCGTCGTTCGTGCGAGTGTTGCTGAACGGACTGCATTGGGCGACTGACCTCGCCATTCCGCAGGATGTCGCACTGAGCTCGGGCGACTACCGGAAACACTGGAGCACGATGCCCGTCCCATCCACCTGGGCTGCAGGGTCGAACGGCGTCCTGAAGGATTATGACGGAGTCGCCTGGTATCGCTGCGTGGTCCGCGTCCCGGGGAACTGGATTCCTCGCCGGAAGGACGACAAGGACAAGACCCTGGCTACAGGGCCAACGCTTGCCATGCAGGCTCCCCGCGCGGGGGACGAGATCAGTGCCTGGGTTAACGGGAATGCCATGTGGGGAGTTTCCTCTGCCGGACTGGGACTGAATACATTCGCCAACGCCTGGATTCCGGACGACGCCAACCTGATAGTGATACGCGTAAAGTTTGGGAAGGGACCGCGTGGCCTGCACACAGCGCCGATGCTGCCCTCTCTCCCACTGAAAGGACGCTGGCAGTTTCGGATTGGCGATGACCCCTCCTGGTCCAACATGCCGCTACCCGCAAAGTTCGGCGGATCGACGGACATGTATTTCGAGCCAGAGACTCAGAAGTGAAAGTCGAATTGACCGCCATCGCGATTCGCGCGAGAGTCTGCACCGATTGGAGTTTCCCACGGTCAACGGAGTGACCTCGATGAATGGGCGAAGATTGCGGCATCGTCTCGAATATGCGGCGTTTCTCAGCGTAATCAGCTCGCTGAGGATCATTCCCGTGCCCGTCCAGCGCCTCGTCAGTTGGTTGATGGCGACGCTGGCATGCCGCGTGCTTCCAAAGAAACTGACGCGCTATCACATCGCCTTCGACAACATTCGGCAGGCGTTCGGCGACGAATATTCAGATGCCGAAGTCGATCGGATCATCTTCGACATGTGGCAGCATCTGTTCCGACTGGTGTCCGAAGTCGTGCAGTTTCCGAAGCAGATCACGATGGAAAACACGTTCGAACGCATTCAGTTCCGCAACCGGGAAGATGCCGTGTGCGCGCTTGTGTCAGGCCGGCCGGTGATTCTGTTGAGTGGACATTTTGGAAACTGGGAGACGTCAGTGACGTCGTTCGGTGTGTTCGGCTTCCAGCTTGGCGTCGTGGCCAGGGCACTCGACAATCCGTACCTCGACGCCTGGTTCGAGCGGTTTCGCGAATCGACCGGTCACACAATCATCAACAAGGGCGGCGCGCGGGCCGCGATTGAAGCCCGATTGGCCGAGGGTCGACACGTCGCCATTCTGGCCGATCAGGACGCCGGGCATCGCGGTGTTTTCATCGACTTCTTCGGTCGACCAGCGTCCGCCTATCCCTCAGTTGCGCAACTGGCAATGCGCAACGATGCACTGATTGTGATGGGTTGCGGAATTCGGCAGCCCGACGACGCTCACCAGGGTAGCTGGGTGCGTTATGAAGTGAGCTGCGAGGACGTCATCGATCCACGCGATTACGACCGCGACACCGGCATCGAGGAGATCACACAACGGTTTTCCGCGGCACTGGAAAGTGCCGTGCGTCGCGCACCTGAGCAGTACTTCTGGATCCATCGTCGCTGGAAGACCCGACCGGCCGACGAGCAGACCGTCGGCCGCGCCGCGTGACTCGGGGCACTTAGAGGCGGCGGCGAAATTAATCGTGCATTTGGCCGGTGGTGGATTTCACGATGGCAGCCGCGATAGCGGCGACAGCACATAGCTGCGGGCGTCAACCCGCAGATCCTGCGAGCAAGGCCGATCGAGCCGCGAAGCGGTGGCAGACACAACGTTGCGTCGTGCTGCCGCCGCTTCGCGGCACCGTTTCTTGCGTGTTCGTTCGACCCCTGGCTCACGCCTTTTGAAGTTGCACACTTCAGTCCCGAAGGGACGTGGGCAAATAGCCCGGGGTTTCAACCCTCACCCTTACACACAATTTTCGAGACTTTTGGCACGAGTTTTGCGCCA
>CAUZFZ010000048.1:0-59227 GCA_963579025.1 Planctomycetota bacterium
AGCCCGTTGCTGCCGTCACAACTCCGCAGTCAGGGAACAAAATCCCAATCTTCGGCGGCTCGCCGTCTGTCCGGCCACCACCAATTCAAGACACAAACCAGTTTCCCGACGGGCACTAGCTAAGACACGCAGCGGAAGAGAGCTGATCCGTAGCCGAAGTCGCCAGACTTTGGACCTTTGCAGATACTCGTCCAAAGTCTGGCGACTTCGGCTACGACTCGGCGTTCTGGCCGGTGCCAAACAGAAGCCGAACTTCCGGCTTCTGAACTTTGCCCATCGCGTTACGCGGCAGCGACTCGACAACCTGCAGGCGAGTCGGAAGCTTGTATGGAGCGAGCAACTCCCGAGCCCACTCGCGAAGCGAGGCCAGATCCAGTTCCGCGTCATCGGTATCGCACACGATCGCGGCAGCGACCCGTTCACCCCACTCATCATCCGGTACGCCCACCACGGCGCATTCGCGAATCGAGGGGTGACCGCGCAGGACTTCCTCGATCTCCAGCGCCGAGACCTTGTAGCCACCGGTCTTGATGATATCCACGCTGTTCCGGCCCAGGATGCGGTACGCACCATCCTCGACCACCGCCACGTCACCCGTCCGAAACCATCCGTCACGAAAGGCCTCCCTGGTGGCCTCGGGTCGATTCCAGTATTCGCGGAAGACCGTGTCGCCACGGACCTCGATTTCTCCGGGCACGGAATCGTCGGTCACACCACCACCTGATTCGTCCGAGCGGCGGACTTCGACTCCGGGCAGCGGACGACCGACATGTGCAGGCGCACGATCGCCGTGCAGCGGGTTCGACAGGCCCATGCCAATTTCGGTCATGCCGTAGCGTTCCAGCAGGACATGCCCACTGATCTCGTGCCAGCGCTCCAAAGTACTGACCGGCAACGCGGCTGAGCCGGAAACCATCACTCGCATACGTTGACATCCCTCGCTTACGGCCCGTCGGCGATCAGGAGCAAGTTGCTCCCATGCGGAAATCAGCTTCGAGTAAATCGTTGGCACCGCCATGAACAGGGACAGATCGCCATCAGCAAACCGGTTCAGCACACGATTTGCGTCGAAGGGAGTCAGAAACTCGCACGTCGCACCGGACCACAGCGCGCAGCATTGGACGTTGATGATTCCGTGAATGTGATGCATCGGCAGCACGTTGAGAATGTGATCGTCGCGACTCCACTCCCAGGCTTCGACGAGCGATTCCACCTGGGCCTGGATCGTCGCGTGAGTGGTCACGACACCTTTCGGCCGGCTCGTCGTTCCACTGGTGTAGAGGATCATCGCGCGACGCGATGGATCGATTTCCAGATGGGGAGCAGTCGACGTACTGGTCAGCGACGAATTCTCGATGAGGCGAATCGATCGCGACCGGGCGAGAGGTTCCACCCGTTCCCGTAACTCCGGATGCACGACGACGGCCGCAGCCTGAGTGTCGTCGAGGACGTACTCCAGCTCGACGCGCGGATACATCAACGCCAGCGGAACGGCGATCCCACCAGCTCGCCAGATTGCCCCTTGCGTCGCCACATAATCGAATCCGGGCGGCATCAGGAATGCGACGCGAGCTTCTTCAAGATCGGTCGATCCATCCAGCAGGCGTTGCGATGTGGCTGCGGACTCGGCCTGCAACCGCGAGTACGAGAAGGACTCGCCAGCGTCGATGATCGCTGTACGTTCCCCGAACTCTGTGTCGGGACTACAAATTCGGTTAATCACGATGTTTCACCCGGCATGGCTTCTGCGACGAATAAGGAACCAGCATGTCCGACTCACTGACCAGTCTGCTGCGGGATCATACCTGCCTGTACGCCTCGTTCGATGATGGACCCGATGCTGACGTCAGTCGCGGCGATGGTCGAGCGACGCTCAACTCTGACGTCGTCCGTCACGTCACGGACGCTGGACGCTGTGGCGGCGGCCTGGTGTTTGATGCGAAAGACCACGGCTGGGCCGAAGACGAATTCACATTCCCCGCTCGCGACAATTTTCCCTACCGCGAATCGTGCTTTGCGGGAACGGTCTCGATGTGGTTGCGAGGCGATCCGGATGCGGATCTCAACGACGAATTTCCGGTCGATCCGTTTCATGTCAGCCGGCACGCGGCAGATGGATCGTTCTATCTGGACCTGACTCGACCCAATGACTGGCGTTACGGGTCGCCGCGTAAACTTCGGTTCGGAATCTACGGCGACAGTCCAGCTCAGGACATGTTTGTCGGAGGCCAGTTGCTGGTCGTTGGCGAACTCGGCTGGAACGATGGCAACTGGCATCACATTGTCGGCACCTGGCAGAATGCCAACAGTGGTCAGGATGACGGCACAGCGGCGGTCTACATTGACGGGGTGCGACGAGCCACGATGGAGGGCTACCGCCATCAACTGACCTGGGACATCGATGCGCTGACCATCGGACTGGGGCAACGATACGTTGGAGCGATCGACGAACTGCTGATTCTCGATGTGAGTCTGCCCGAGGACTGCATCCGGCAACTTTCCGAGCAAGACACGTCGATTCGGAATGTCTTGCAGAGCGGTGACTGAGCCCCGGCGTTTTCGCGAGTCGGGTTCACTCAGGTCGCGAGATCGAAACTCCGATCATTGTCCCACTGAAAACCAGACGACCATCCACGTATCCCTGGAACTCAAACTCGCAGCGTTTTCCGGCGCGCACATTGAGAACTCTGGCCATCAGGACAAGGCGTTGCCCGGGCTGGACGGGCATCCGAAATCGGATGCCGTCCATGCCACCGAAACCCAGAAAGTCGCCCTTGATCAGCTTGAATTTGCGGGCGTAAAAACCGCCCAGCTGAGCAGCCGCTTCGCACATGACGACACCGGGCATCAGCGGAAAGTCGGGCATGTGGCCGCGGACCCAGAATTCGCTCTCCGTAATGTCCTTGAACCCGATGGTCCTGCGAGTCTCTTCGTCCACGAGCAGAATCCCCGAGAGCTGCTCCATCTCGTGCCGCTGCGGATTGACCTTGCGGATTTCGTCCAGGTCATACAGCGGGTTGTCGAAATCCAGTTCGAGCTGTTCGAGATCAAAAATCGGCTCGGGACGCATCAATAAACTCCGCGTTCAACGACCTGGTGTCGGGTTCTTATCCGGAAATCAACAGACGAATCTGCTCAAGGTCCGTCAGCAATCGTTTGGGCCGTATTTCCGGATGCCGAATCTCCGGCCCGGTCGCCTTGAGTGTTGTTTTGTCGCCGGCGTACAGCACGGTCCGCATACCGAACTGCTTCGCAATTGCCAGGTCACCCTGCAGCTGATTGCTCACGTACAGGATTTCCTCCGGTTGGATGCCCTTGGCCGCGAAACGCTGAATACAGGCATGGAACAGCGAGGCGGACGGCTTACGGACTCCAAGCTGATGCGACAGCACAAGACACGCCGGGTCTAAAAGGCTGTTCAGTGGCGGCAATTTATCCTGCGCTCCAAACACCCGCAACGCCTGCAACAACGAGTGCGGCTGCGCGTCAGCCAGTAATCCCTGAGCGAGTCCGGCCTGAGCGACGCTGGTCAGCGCCTTCACGGCGTGCGGAGATGCTTCGGCTCCCTGCAGGCACGACTGAAAGAAGTAGGCGACTTTCTCCGCGAGTTCGTCCATGTCGCCGTAAAACTGGCGGTCGTACTCGTACTCCTTCTGCTCCAGCATGCCCAGCAACCGTCGCCAGATTTTCGCGGAGTTTGGCTGAGGAAAGTCACCCGACTGGACGTTCCCCGCCAGCTCCATGTCTTCCAGAATTCCGCGATATTTCTGCAGCATGTATTCCCACGGAGCCCCCGGCCGCCGCGTCATGCTGTTCCACATGTTGAATTCGTTGATCGTCTTCTCAAGCGCCACCTGCATTCGGAGTTCTTTGAAGTGCAGCAGCATCAGACTGCCGTCCGTAATCCGAATCAGGGTGCCATACAGGTTCCAGGTAACCGCCTTGATCCCCGCGATGGGTTTGACAGACGGTTTCGCATTGGCCGACGCGAAAGGAGGCGGCTGCGGCCAGATCAGATCATCGCGCGAGTCGAGCCACGCGGCATATTCCTGAAGCGATTTTGCCATGAGTCGTGATTTGTGAATCCAGAAAGAGGCGGCCGACGGGGCCCACCGTAGACACATGCGAAACCGGAAGACGCATGATAATCAGCTTCCATACGTCGTGTCTGTGTGCGACAGGCTCATCTTCTTTGGGATCGACTAATCGGACAGCGCCACTTCTGGAGTGCGACGATGCATCGTCGCTTTCAAATTCTCTATTCGCGGCGTAGCCGCTTTTTCTCCCCGGCTCGTAAGTGCGGGATCGCGGAAAACACCTGCGCCGCAGTGAAAATGGGAAAGCGGTGATGCATCACCGCAGTCCAAAGTTGCGCTCCAAAGCAGCTCGCTCACCCGGTTTGCGACAGCCGGCGCCATACGCGTTCCAGCAACGGGAAGCTGTCGTCCTTCGGTCGGTGGCCGGCATAAGCAACCTGCGCGTAAAGCTGACTCAATTCATGCGCGTCCGGACCGACGTCGTCACGTCGGCGCATCCGAAGCTGCTGGCCGAATTCCATGGGAGTCTGATCCGGACTGCGTCCGCAACCCTGCTCCGATGCCCAGGCCTGAAGCGCTTCGAACGTGTAACGGATCAGTTCGGCCGGCGAATGCTGGGCGGCGGCTCCCGAGCCGAACGGGTTGCGAAACGCTGAAAATGGTCGCGGCGGAGCTGCCACCTCTTCTTCGACCTCATCGGCAACCGCCGGCTGCTCTTCAGGCCGTCGACCGAACAGGCTGAGGAATTCGTGCCACAGTCGCTGCAGAAACTCAACCACCGACTTCCAGTTGCGGATCACAAAGTACAGCACGACCGCACCGATGATCGCGTACACGATCCACTTAAAAAGCGTGCCGATCATCTCCATCACGGAATCCATGAACGAAGACCCCGAGTCTGCCGAAGACTCAGAGGCGTCCTCACCATCTTCGGACTCCTCGGGTGATTCAGCATCCTCATTCCCGGCGAACTGCTCTCCCTCATCGTTCTCATCATCGTTCTCGTTCTGCTGTTCTCGCTCGTCGGCGTCGCCCTCTTCACCAGCGTCCGCGTTCTGATCACCACCAGGCTTCTGAGCCCCCTGGGCATCATTCTGCGCAGTCTGCTGATCGCCCGGCTGCCCCGATTGAGCCTGCTGATCATTCTGGCCGGCCTGGTCGTTGGGCTGTCCCGGTTGTTCGTTCTGCTGAGCCGTCTGGTTGCCATTGTCCTGCTGACCCTGCTGGTCTCCGTCCTGTCCGCCGCCCGGCTCTTCGTCGCCGGCCGCCTGGCCATCCTTACCGTCCTGCTGTGCATTTTGAGCGGTCTGCTGACCCGGCTGTTGACCTCCGGGTTGTCCCGGCTGATTCGGGTCACTGGCATCACCCTGCTCGGCGCGCTCATCGGCCGGGCCACCTTGCTCACCATCCCCTTCTCCCCCCGCGTCGTCGAGGAACGCGCGGTCGGACGCCTCCTGCAGACTGTCGGCCGCTGAATCGATCATCGCGGTGACCGAGTACTCGCTGTCCGGCCGGGGCAACAGCAGAGCGGTCACGAGAATCCCGGCAGCGATCACGGTCCCCATGACGACCCACGTCAGCGCCATACGGGCGGGCATCTCCAGATTCCGCTGCCGCAAATACCGACGTAATCCGAGAAAACTGGTCAGCATCAGGAGCCCCAGTGCCGCGCCCACATAAACCAGAAGACACTGAAACGCGAAATCACGCGAGGCTTCGTTGCTTGACGGAATCGCGAGCTGGCCGAAGCCAAACAACGGCAGAGCCGCCAGCGAAAAATACACAACCCACAATCCCGGAGCGTGCGGCTTGCCTTCTCGCTCGGACGTGTTCTGGAACACACGCTTCCAGAACGGAACTCGATCCGGCTGCTCCTGAGGACTCTCAACCGACGCGTCATCCGCCGCCGTCTCAGTTCGCGGGGATGTGTCAGAGTCCTCTTTCAGTTCGGCTTCCTCAGCGACTCCGGCGACCTGCAGCAATCCCTCGCCTGATGCGTCCTCCGAGTCGTCAATCAGCGAACAGTCCCATGTCAGCTTGTCCGCGCACCACCAGATAATCGCCAGACACACAATCGGCACCCACGGCGAGTCAGGCGCGAATTTGAAGATGGCAATCGATGTCACAGCACCCAGAGCGAGCGTGAACATGCTGGCCTGGGCCCGCCCGCTTTCGATCGCGATGCGGGCGACAAGCACCATGCCCAGCACGAACCAGAACAGAATCCAACGGATGCGGCTTCCGTAACGGCCAGTCTGAAACAGCTCGTTTAGAAAGAACACAAGACTGCCGACCAACAACATGATCAGCACCGGCGTGACAGCAATCGCCAGATAATCGGCCAGCGTTTTCTGAGGTTTCGAGCGAGCCATGCGCGATCGTCAGCAGAGGCAACAGAATGGAAGCGACTTCCAGAGCCTCAATGGTACCCAACGTGACTGTCGTCGTGACCCGATACCGAAAATAAAGCAGCCTGCCTCTGCCGTTGTCTCGACGTCACTCACTCATCCACAACAACGCGACGCAGCATGAGCGTCGACAGCTTTCCGTCGCGCTCAATGTCGACACTCAGCGGCCCTGTCGATTCACGCAACCATTGTTTGAGTTCGGCATTGTCTTCGGGCAGCTCCTGGGACAACGAGTGAATTCGGTCACCGCGTTTGAGACCGGCCAGGTCGCCCGGTCCGGCTGCGGTCACTGCGGTCACAACGATGGAGTCAGGTTCGGCGGAATCACGGCGGTATTCGAATCCCCATTCGGTCGGCTCGCCACGAAGCTGGATTTCAATTTCCAGCTCCTCTTCTTCGCGCCGAACCAGCGTCGACACCGGGCTGCTGGCGGCGGCGACCAGCAGGCGGAAATCCGGCACGTCCGAAACACGGACTCCGGCGAACTCTATGATTTCGTCATCGACTTTCAGACCCGCGGCGTCGGCCGGTCCATCAGGCGTAAGACGAGTCACACGCACGATGTTCTGGTCCGACAGCTCACTGTCGAACTTGATGCCAAGACGCGATGGAGCACGCTCGGGGTCGGACTGTCGCTCTGGCAAGTGGGCGACTGACTGCAGTTCGCGCCATGACTGCTCGCGGAAATCGGGCAGGACGTCGGCGTTCGCGGAGTCGAGAACCATCCGCAATAGATACTGCGACACCTGCCGCAGCCCCTTGATATTGACCAGCGGCGCATCGTCCTTCGACGTGTGATAATCGTCGTGCTTGCCGGTATGCAGCATCAGACTCGGGACGGAGTGCTGGTAGAACGGCCAGTGGTCGCTGTCGGCCAGATAGTCGTACTTGAAATTGATGTGCAGTCCGTCGTTGTGTCGCGTGATCATGCGACGGAGTCCGGGAGCCGTTCTCCACCCGAATACTTCGAAGCTCTCCGGACGCAATCGACCGATCATGTCGATGTTGACGTGCAGGCGGATCTGCCGCAGCGGCACGGTCGGATACGACACGTAGAACTTCGAACCCAGCAGACCTTCCTCTTCGCCGTCCCAGAACGCGACAAGAATTGAACGCCTTGGTTTTTTGTCGAGACCAGCCAGTGCCTCGATGACTTCCAGAATGCCCGCAGTACCACTGGCGTTGTCATCGGCTCCGTTGTGAATACGACCGATCGTACCGCGGCTGTTATTCCGATTGCCGTATCCCACGTGGTCGTAGTGGGCTCCAATCAGAACGTGCTCGTCCTTTAACTTTGGATCGGAGCCAGGCAGTACGGCCAGCACATTGCGATAGTTGGGATGGAAGTACTGGTAGAAGTCACGCTCCTGACCGCCGGGCTGCACTTCCAGTTTTCGCAGCGCCTGCACGATGTACGCCGCTGCAGCATAACCACCGTGAGTCCCGGCTTCGCGTCCTTCCAGTGTGTCGCTGGCCAGGAAGTTGACGTGATTCTTGAGTTCCGCTGCGGTTATGGACTCTTCCGCTGCGCTGACAGGATCCGGTTCACCGGCCATTCCGAGACTTGGCGTTATCAGCGTGACGAGAATCGCGAGCAGGGCTCCATTTCGAGTAATGGCGGAGCCGGAAAGCCAGGCGACAAGCCGTGAAGCGGCGGCAGGCAACAGCCTGGGGCGCCAGCCCAATGGCCCCGGAGTTGTGCTGATTGTCGCCTTTCGCTCCGCGAAAGCAGCGCTACTTTCGCGGAGCGAAAGGCGACAATCGGTGATCAGCCGACACAAGCGGTTGTCCGGCTTACATCGAAACCAACTCATCCAGGCATTCCCGTTGGATCGCATCGGATCAGCGAATGATAAGAGCAGCACTATCTTAGCTTCGGAACCGTTCCAGAATTGTGAATTGGCAATTCGGTGACCATAGGCGTTCTCAACAGAATCCACCTTATTCAGTCCGCATGATCGTCAGTGAATTCGAATGAGCGCCAGTACGATCCACATGACCGTTGCGTCCCGTTTTTGTGTTGAGCGGCTTATGATCGAAGCACGTCAACCCGCCAGCTGAAAACCAGACGAGACCACATCATGCAAATGCCCTCGAAATTGAATCGCAGAGACGCACTGAAGGTCGCAGCAGGAACGCTCATTATGCCGACAGCATCAGCCGGACTCGCCGCCGAGAAGAAGGACGGCTTCATCGACGCGCACTCGCACATCTGGACTCCGGATCTCAAACGGTATCCGCTCGAACCGGGTCTCACGAAAGCCGACCTGAAACCACTCAGCTTCACAGACGACGAACTGATGGCGACCGCCCGACCCGCGGGTGTCACCCGAGTCGTGCTCATCCAGCACACGAAGTATCACGGCTTCGACAACTCCTACCTGGTGGATGCCTGGAAGCGTCACCCGGAACGTTTCCGTGTCGTCGGCATGGTCGATTCCCGCGAAGACGGTTCCGGCGGAAAGATGCGAAAACTGCTCAAGCAGGGCGTCACCGGGTTTCGCATCACACCATTCCTGCTCGGCAAGAACTGGCTCGCTACGCCCGGCATGGCAGAGATGTGGCGCACGTGTGCCGACACGAAGCAGGCAATGTGCTGCCTGATCAACCCGTCCGACCTGTTGGACGTGGATCGCATGTGCGGCAAGCATCCGGACACGTCGGTCGTGATCGACCACTTCGCCCGAGTCGGTGCCGATGGCACGATTCACGAAAACGAGCTGAAGGATCTGTGCCACCTTGCCCGGCACCCGAAGGTCTCGGTCAAGATCTCGGCCTATTACGCACTTGGCAAAAAGAAGCCACCCTACGACGACCTGATCCCGATGATCCGTCGTGTCTATGACGCCTTCGGCCCACAGCGACTGATGTGGGCCAGCGATTGCCCGTATCAACTTGGCGGGGACAACACGTACGCGGCATCAGTCGACCTGATTACAAAGCGAATCGACTTCCTCTCAGACACCGACCGCAAATGGCTTCTCGGCAAGACGGCTGAGAAGGTCTACTTTTTCGTGTGATGGTGACCGGCCTGCGCCTTTTGAAGTTGCACACTTCAGTCCCGAAGGGACGTGGGCAAATAGCCCGGGGTTTCAACCCCGGGAAAATCAGCCATTTCTGAACCACAGCCCCGGAGGGGCTCATTGAAGCTCTCACCGCTTGTTTCCCGGGGTTGAAACCCCGGGCTACTCGCCTTTGCCCCTCCGGGGCAGCAAAACTGTGCAACTTCAAAACCTGCACGTTCGGACATAAGGCGAGACGACAAAAAACACCCCGGCCCTTTGCAGGACCGGGGTGCGTCCAGAAATGGACCGGTTGATCCTTCAACTGCAGCCCATACTGTTTCCACAGTTATGGCACAGGTAACAGTTGCCGTTGCGGACGGTGATCGCTCCGCAGTTGTCACACGCCGGCGCGTCTGACTGGAAATCCGCAAACTGCTCGCTGCGGTTGTGCGGACCGTCCAATGTGACACCCGGGATCGACGAACCGTTTCGGTTTTCCGAAGCCGCCTTTGGCAGGTGCGTGTCGATCAGTGATGCCACTTCTTCGCTCAGCTTCCGCGGCGAGTCGACCTTCGTTGCAACGACTGTCGGAGTCGACGCCGCGGGCGCTGGTGTTTCGCGTTGCGGTGTGTTCGCTTCGCGATAGCCCGCCAGGAACTGGATACCCATCCAGCGGAAGATGTAATCCACGACGCTTTTCGCGTTGGGAATCTCCGGGTTGCCTGTCCAGCCAGAGGGCTCGAACCGCATATGGGTGAACTTGTTGATCAGAGCTTCGATAGGTACTCCGTATTGCAGAGCCATCGAGGTCAACGTTCCGATCGTGTCCATCAGGCCGCCGATGGTCGAACCCTCTTTGGCCATCACAATGAACAGTTCGCCGGGCGTCCCGTCCTCATACACGCCGACCGTGATGTAACCATCGTGTCCGGCGACTGAGAACTTATGCGTGAGTGACTGGCGAGTCGCGGGCAGACGTCGCCGGACTGGTCCAGACGGGGCAGTCTTATCTTCGCCCTTTTTGCGATCACCTTCTTTCGTTGTCGCCAGCGGCTGACTCTGCTTTGAACCATCACGGTAAATCGCGAGAGCCTTCAGACCCAGCTTCCAGCCCTCTTTGTAAGCTTCCTGAACGTCCTCAACGGTCGACTCCTTCGGCATGTTGACCGTCTTCGAGATCGCTCCGGACAGGAATGGCTGAGCCGCCGCCATCATCGTCACGTGTGCCCGCCACTGGATGGACCGTGTGCCGTTCGCTGGAACGAAGGCACAATCGAACACGGGCAGGTGCTCATCCTTCAGATGCGGAGCGCCTTCAATCATCTCGTGCTCATCGATGTACGAGATGATCTCGCCGGACTGCTGCCTTGAGTAACCAAGCGACTCCAGAGCCAGCGGCACCGTGCGGTTGACGATCTTCATCATGCCACCGCCCGCGAGCTGCTTGTACTTGACGAGCGCGATATCCGGCTCAATGCCGGTCGTGTCGCAGTCCATCATGAACGCGATCGTTCCAGTCGGAGCGAGCACGGTCGCCTGAGCGTTGCGATATCCAAACCTGCGTCCAGATTCGAGACACTCGTCCCACACATCACTGGCAGCCTTGCGCAGGTACGCCGGGCACGCTTCATCAATGTCCTGCGTTGCTGAGCGATGCATTTCCATAACTTCCAGCATCGTCTCTTCGTTTTCCGAGTATCCGGCGAACGTACCAACAATGCCGGCCATTCGACTGGACGTTAGATAGGCCTGCCCGTTGAGCAATGCCGTCAATGCTCCACACATGCCACGACCAGCATCGCTGTCGTACGGAATGCCCATTGACATCAGCAGGCTGCCGAGGTTGGCATAGCCCAGCCCCAGCGGCCGGAACCGGTGGCTGTTTTCGGCAATTGATGGAGTCGGATAACTAGCGTGATCGACGAGAATTTCCTGTGCGGTGATGTAGATCGCCGCGGCGCGTCGGTAACGCTCGAAATCGAACGTGCCATCTTCCTGCTGGAACTTGCGGAGATTAATACTCGACAGGTTGCAGGCCGTGTCGTCCAGGAACATGTACTCAGAGCACGGGTTCGACGCATTAATCGGACCTGCGTTCTTACACGTGTGCCAGCGATTGATCGTCGTTTCGTACTGGACTCCCGGGTCACCACAGAACCACGTCCCTTCGGCCATTTCACCAATCATTTCACGGGCTTTGAACGACGGTCCCGGCTGCGACGGATCCGTCACCCAGTGCGTCGTCCAGTCGCCGTCCTCTTCGACGGCCTGCATGAACTCATCGGAAATGCGGACCGACAGGTTGGCGTTCTGGAACATGATCGAGCTGTACGCTTCGCCGTTGAAGTTGGCGTCATACTCGCCGCTGTCGATCAGCGTGCGGGCCTTCTTCTCCTCTTTCGACTTGCAGCGGATGAAGTCCATCACGTCGGGGTGCCAGTCTTTGATGCTCTGCATCTTGGCGGCCCGACGCGTCTTGCCGCCCGACTTCACAACGGCCGCGATCTGGTCGTACACCCGCATGAACGACAACGGTCCGGATGGTGTGCCACCGCCGGACAGTTTCTCTTTTGAGCTGCGGATCGTGGACAGGTCGGTGCCGGTGCCTGAGCCGAACTTGAACAACATGGCCTCGCTGCGGGCCAGCCGCATGATGTCTTCCATGTTGTCTTCGACAGACTGGATGAAGCACGCGGACGCCTGAGGAAATTCGTATGGCGTTTCCGGACGGCGAATCGAGCGGGTCTTGACGTCGTAGCGGTAGTTGCCGCGTGAGCCCTTCACTCCATACTGATGGAACAGGCCCACGTTGAACCATACGGGCGAATTGAACGCACCGTGCTGGTGCAGACACAGCCAGGCCAATTCGCGGTAGTACGTCTCGCCGTCTTCCTCGCTGGCGAAGTAACCGTCCTGAATGCCCCAGTCGGCAATTGTCCGAGCAACCCGGTGGATGACCTGCTGGACGCTGAACTCGCGCTCGGGAGTTCCTGGCTCGCCGTAGAAGTATTTGCTGACGACGACATTCGTCGCGAGGGCGCTCCACGACTTCGGGATCTGGCAGTTCTTCTGCTCGAACAGAATCCCTCCGTTTTCGTCCTTGATCTGTGCCGTTCGTTCTTCCCACTCGACGGTATCGAACGGGTCAACGCCTTCGGGACAGAAGCACGGCTCAACCGTCATCGGGCTGGCCTCAGAAACAACCGTGGTACGTCCGCTGTCCTGCATGTCTTCACCGAAATCGTTGCCAAAGAATTCCTTGCTGCGATGCATTGTGCATTCCCTTTGCAATCAGTTCACACGAAATCTGAACATCCTGGTTTCCCGTTGCCCAATCCTGGGCCGCCATGAGAAGTTCCGAGGCCGGTTTCACTCAGTGAAGCCGACCGCGAAGAACCCGCTCACGACAAATTCGTGCTCAACATCCTGTACCAGCCTGCATCCAACGCACATCTTCAGTTTGGAATCTGTCTGCGCAGCACCCGACGAGCAGCAGGTCGAGTCTGCGCATATTTTCATCCATGAAGGAAGATTGAGAATGTTTAGAATCCCGACATGAGAGATCGCATCCCTGCATGCCCATCCGTTGGTTGCCGAGACTGAGGGGTCAAGAAGTGAGCTTGCCGACAGACAGGAACGCCGCCGACGGTGACTCCCATACAAAAGACAAGTTTTGACATATCCGAATGGAATGTCGAATGCGAACAGCGAGGCAAGTGCCTCTCCGTAGACCACTACTGCTAGTGTTACCGCGTTCGCGACTGCTCAAGATATTGTGATCTCAAGCGGGGCGGGATGATACGACGACAGGCCAGAGTGTCAAGATTCGGTTCGCCGCAGTGTGCCTCTGCGAGGTGCCTGGATCGCCTCAACTTCAGTGTCGATATGGGGTTTAGAGTTTCCAAAAAATCATCGCGAAATCTTAAAACGGACACGCCAACTGATCGCAATTACATATCAATTTAGCAATGTGAACATACGGTTCATTCAATGCTGGCAGTTGTCGTTGAGGCTTCTGTTTTCGACCGCACTTTGATGTTCAGAACCTCGACGATCAGCGAAAACGCCATTGCGAAGTAGATGTAGCCTTTCTCGACGTGCGTCCCGGCACCTTCGGCCAGCAACATTACGCCGATCAGCAGCAGGAAGTTGAGGGCCAGCATCTTCAGCGACGGGTTCGTCGAGACGAAATTGCTCACTTTGTCGGCAAACAGCACCATCACGCCCACCGAGATGATGACTGCCACGATCATCACCCAGACCTCGTCCACCATACCCACCGCAGTGATGACCGAATCCAGCGAGAAAACCAGGTCCAGAAGCGCGATCTGAATGAGAGCACCCTGGAAGGTCACGACCTTGGCGGTTTCCGCATGATGCTCCTCTCCTGCGGTTTCTTCGTGGACCTCTTTCACCGTCTTCACGATCAGGAACAGTCCGCCAAGCAGCAGAATCAGGTCGCGCCCGGATACGCCCCGAACGTCTTCCAGGTGTTTGGATTTGATGGCGATCTCGACTTCCGTGAGCGTCTCACCGTCCGGGCCGGTCGCGTGGTCTTCCACCGTGAACCAGCTTTCTGGAGCGCCGATGTCTGTCCATTCGAACATAGGCGTGGTCAATCCCATGACCCAACTGATACACAGCAGCAGAATGATTCGCATGATCATGGCGATCCCGAGCCCCACACGCCGGGCGCCACTGCGTTGTTCCACCGGGAGCCGGTCGGTCAGGATGGCGATGAAGACAATGTTGTCGATGCCCAGCACGATCTCCATCGCGGTAAGGGCGACGAGTGCGATTGCGATTTCCATGTTTGACTCTGGTGCGTAGGAGTGGCTCGTGAGCGCGAAGTGTAGCCCGCTGACTGCGAGCTCGCGAAATGACCCCGGTCTCGGCTCTGATTCCAAGCTGCCCGCATGAAATCACGATCTCTGTCTGCAGCGGGTGGCATCAGGTACGGTGGGCTCCCGCAGATGCAGTGCACGAACTCAATCACAGGAATAGACGGAATGGCAGCGGAAGAAACACCAATCGAAGTTGAGTGCCGGTCCGTCCAGAGTCGACAGTCCGCAGGCGACAAATTCCTGTTCGTCGACTGCCGCGAGCAGGATGAATTCGACAAAGTCCGGATTGATGGCGCTGAACTGATTCCGATGAGCCAGATGGGCGAACGCGTGAGCGAGTTGGACGCTCATCGCGACTCAGATGTGATTGTCCACTGTCATCATGGAGGCCGCAGTCTGCGGGTGGCGACGTGGCTGCGTCAGCAGGGCTTCAGTAAGGCCCAGAGTATGGCTGGCGGAATCGATGCGTGGGCCGTCGAGATTGAGCCGGGAATGCTGCGATATTGAGACCGGATTGCGTTACGGAAAGCGTTCAGTCGTCCGGGAAGACAATGGACTCGGAACGTGACATGCCGATGAGAATAGCCCGACCTGCCATGTGCCTCCTGTTCGCGCTGGCCGTCATGAGCGGCCCGGACGCACAGCTGGCGAGCGCGCAGAACGGCCCGACAGGCCGACAGGTGGATGGAGCGATTGTTCGCGCTCTGAGGTTTCTGGCGTCACAGCAGCGGCCGACGGGAGCGTGGCGCGTCCGGAACAATGACGGTGCCTCGACCACGTCATTGGCGATCATGGCGTTCATGTCGGCCGGGCACGTGCCAGGCGAAGGTCCGTATGGCGACGCGATGGAACGCGGCATTCGCTGGGTACTGAATAACCAGCAGCCGACGGGCCTGTTCTCTCATCGCGCGGGTAGCGGGCCGATGTACACACACGGCATCTGCACGTTGATGCTGGCGGAAGTTGCCGGCATGGTTGATTCAACGCTGGCTCCTCGGATCAGAAAGGGACTCGAAGAAGCGGTCCTGCTGATTCTGCGTGCGCAGGCAGTTCCGAAGCCGCAATCGCATGCAGGTGGATGGCGTTATCAGCCAAACAGCCCGGACAGCGATCTGAGCGTCACCGGCTGGCAACTGCTGGCATTGCGGGCAGCAAAGAACATCGGCTGTGACGTGCCGGCCGAATCGATCGACTATGCCGTCAAATACGTCAAACAGTGCTCCGATCCCCGTGGCGGCTTCTCGTATCACCCCCGGCACAGTGTCTCAGCAACTCGCACCGGCACGGGCATTCTGTGCCTGGAAGTCTGTGGTGATCATCATGCGCCCGAGACACTGGCCGCCGCCGACTACCTGCTGCGAAATCCACTGCGTTTCAACGAGGGGTGGTTCTTCTACGGAGTCTATTACTGCTCGGTCGGGATGTTTCAGGTGGGCGGACGGCACTGGCAGGCGAGCCGCGATCACATCACGTCGATTCTACTGGCGAACCAGCATCAGGATGGAAGCTGGCACAAGACCCAGAACGGCGGAAGCGAAGGCGGCTACGGCCCGATTTACGCAACCAGCCTGTCGGTCCTGGCGCTTGCCGTCGAATATCAGTACCTGCCCATTTACCAGCGATAGCAGCACCCGCAGTAACCGCCGTTCGTCGTAACCGCATTTATGCGGTTCGCCCGCGACGTGGATGATCGCACAGCAGTCGCCTGAGCCACCCACACCGTTGAGACGGACGTCCCCTCGCACCCAGCCGGATAAATCCGGCTACTACGAACGACAAGCACGGATCGAGCGCTGAGAGCATTTTCAGAATCGCCTTTCCGTGAGCCGTAGGCACTAGAAGATTGAGGACGCGCATGTGGTGTCCTGTCGTGCCCTTGCCGCCACCATCTCGACAAAAAAAGCCCGACTTCGATAGGTCGAAGCCGGGCTCTGGGTCATTCGTCAGTCACGCGTGTGACTCACACGAGTTCGCGAATCGGACGGCCATTTTCCAGCATGTAAACCGGGCGTCCGGCTTCGTTGAAGAACTGAATCTTCGGATCAACACCGAGCACCTGGAACACCGTCGCCATCAGATCGGATGGACGGATCGGCGTTGTCTTCGGTACGTCGACCTTGGAGGCCGATTCACCGACGACCTGACCCATTCGCAGCCCACCGCCGGACAGAGCCAGCGTGGTCAGCGGAGCCCAGTGGTCGCGGCCAGCGTTCTTGTTGATCTTCGGCGTACGGCCGAATTCGCCGCTGACCACCACCAGAACGTTGCGATCCATACTGCGTTGGCTCAGGTCTTCAATCAGAGCATGCACGGCATGGTCGAGCTGGACCGCCGTCTTGTTCATGCTCTCCTGAATCTTGCCGTGCATATCCCAGCCGCCGTATGACACGGTGACAAAGCCAGCGCCGGCTTCGACCAGCCGCCGGGCTCGCAGCATCTGCTGCCCCAGTCCCTTGCCGTAAAGGGCTGACACGCGGGGGTCTTCGTACTTCAGATCGAAGGCCCGCTGTGATCGACTCAGCACGAGGCTGAATGCCTGCTGTTCGAACGCGTCCAGGCCTTCCATTAAACCCGTGCTGTCGACCTGACGATTGATGTTGTCCAGGCCGCTCAGCAGAGCACGCCGGTTGTCCAGGCGATTCTGCTTGATGGTCAGCGCCATGTTCTTGCGGGCCTGCCCGGCCGGGTCGAACGGGCTGTTGGCCGCTCCAAGAAACGCCGCACCATCTGAGCCAATGCCGCCCAGTCGCACGTACGTCGGCATCCCAGTTTGCGGGTGATTCGAGCCACGCACGCGAGACAGGATCGAACCCATCGACGGCCGCGACGGCAGGCCACCGTTGTCGACATTGCGGTTGTCGTAGCCGGTCATCAGCCAGTGAGTGCCACCGCCGTGCCCGCTGTTGGTGTGAGCGAACGAACGGACGAAGGCCATCTTGTCCGCGACCTGGGCCATCTTTGAGAAACTTCCGCCCAGCGTGACGCCTGGCAGATTTGTGGAGACTTCACCCGTGGTGCTGCGGTACTCCTTCGGAGCCGTCATTTTGGGGTCAAACGTCTCAACGTGAGTTGGTCCACCACCCAGCCAGACCCAGATTACGGACGTGTCTGCCAGGGGGGCACCGTTGCCGACGGCTTGGGATCGAGCCCTCATCAAGTCACTCAGCGTGAGAGACGAAGCGCCCAATGCCCCGACTTTCAGAAAGTCACGCCGCGTGCTCCCATCACAGTCCCGATAACGCCTGCCAGTCTCGAAAGTCAGCATAAATCCTGCTCCTTCCAAATTGTCCTGATGAGAGGGCCCAGTAAAGCTGATCGGCTTTCATATCAGCAGCCGCCGATGCGTGGCGAAGTCTACATCGGCCCTCTGCAGTGCCACAATTGAAGCCTTGCGAATTTTCCCGAATCAAATGAGATCGCGACTTGACCACATGCGTGTCTCGCGATGACCGCGGGTCGACATTCGGCCGCCACCGGGTGACGTTCGCTCCGGCCGGGTTCATCCACGCGGATGACATCGCGCGTGAATTGCTTTCAGGCGGCTGTGTTCGACGTGTGTGTAGATTTGCGTGGTCGCGATACTGGCATGGCCGAGCATTTCCTGCAGGGCTCGGATTTCCGCACCACCGGCGAGCATGTGGGTGGCGAAGCTGTGCCGCAGAGTGTGCGGGCTGACTCCGTCTCCGCAGCCGACGCGTTGAGCGTACTTCTTGACGAACTGCCACACTGAGACTCGCGAGAGTTGCCGGCCATGACCGTTCAACAGCAGCCACGGAGCATCGCCGTCGCCGACAAGTTGAGAACGCTCACCTTCGATCCATGCTTCAATAGCGGAGATCGCAACTGGGTTCAGGCCGACGATGCGTTCTTTGTTGCCCTTGCCTGTGCAGCGTGCATACCGCTCGTCAAGAAACACATTTCCCAGCCGGATGTCGGCGACTTCCGAGGCTCGGCAGCCTGTGGCGTACAGCAGACACAACAGAGCGCGGTCGCGGAGCGGAAAGCGATCCTGCCGGGCCGGGGCGCTCAGTAACCGTTCGACCATGTCCGGGCTGAGGACTTTGGGCAGGTGTTGCCACAGCTTCGGCGAACTCAGCGTGTCTGCGACAGATTTGAGCAGCAGGCTTTCGAGCACCAGGTAACGGAACAGCATCTTGATCGCGACCAGGTGCCGCGAGATCGTCGTCGCCGCCAGATTCCGGTTATGCAGATGCTCCAGATAGCCCGTGAAGGTGCGCAGAGTGATGTCATTCGGATCGGCCGGGCCATGAGGCTGATACCAGATCGCGAACTGGTTCAGATCGGACTCGTAGGCACGCAACGTGTTTTTCGCGAGCCCGCATTCCGCTTCCAGGTAGTGCAGGAAGGGAACGAGATGAGTCGCGACCGGGTTGCTCCGGACTGAGCCATTGCCGTCAGATGGCGGACGCTTGCGCTGAGGCATGGAAACTGCCGAGTGAATGAGAGTCGATTCGCCGAGCGGACGTCGGGATGCGTATTCTTCGGCGCACGTTTGAACGGTCCCTGCTCTCAATTCGGCGTTGGAGCCGTGCGGAATCCACTCGCAACGAATCCCGACGTGCAACGCGCATCAATCGGGTCTCAGCGCATACCAACTGGCTGCAGGGGGCAGCGGGCAGCGTCGAACGTGTGACTCTCCGACGGCTCCTGAAACGCAACGGTTACCGACTTGCGGCGACCGAATCCCGTCACGTTCGTGACGGCTCCGACGCCGTACTGCGGGTGCCGGACGCGCATTCCGATCGCAAACAACTGCGGCAAATCGGCTGCGTCATGCGTTCCATTGAGCAAACCCGCGCCAGTCGTCAGCAGCGGCCTTTCGGCGGATCCGAGGGATTCCTTGAGCCGTTTTCGCAGTTCAAGGTCCTTTTCCGTAAACGCCGACCGTTTGGGACTGGCCTGGGCATCATCCGGTTCGAAGCCCACCCCATCCTCGGACTCGAATTCCGTCTCAACCAGGAACTGACTCGGGATCGTGAGTTGCGGTTTGCCTCGCACGGACCGCACCTGCGCTGTGGTGAGATACAGCCGCTGCATCGCGCGCGTCATGCCAACGAACAGTAGCCGCCGCTCTTCTTCAATCTGCTTCGGGTCGTCGGACTTCACGGCCCGCTCGTGTGGAATCAGCCCATGTTCCAGTCCGACAACGAACACGCACGGGAATTCCAGCCCCTTTGCCGCGTGCATCGTCATCAACGTGACCTTGCCGGCCGACGGATCAAGCAGGTCGCCGTCATTCACCAGAGCGGTTGTTTCCAGGAATCCTGTGACCGAGGGATCGTCTTCGTCCAGCTCGTCATATTGAGCCGCCGCGTTAATCAACTCGGTGACGTTGGCTTCTTTCTCAATCGCCTGTTCTGAGGCGACATTCGCCCAAGTGCGATGGAAGAACGTCTTGTTGACAATTCCAGTGAGCAACCCACTGACGTTGCCGTAATCCGCCAGCGTCAGGCCCTCCATCATTCGCGCGAACATTTTCAGTTTCGGCCGCGCCGTCTTCGAGATTCCATCGATCTGATCAGCCGATCGTGCCGCTTCCAGCAGATTGACGCGGCGTTCGTTCGCCCAGCGCTGCAAGTGCGTCTGCGTCTTTCCGCCGATCCCGCGGGCCGGTCTGTTCACAATGCGCAGGAACGCGATCTGGTCCGCGGGGTTGTCGATGACTCGCAGGTAAGCGATGAGGTCCTTGATCTCCGCACGGTCATAGAAGGCAAGCCCGGCTGCGACCTGGAACGGAATCCTCTGCCGGGCGAACCCCAGCTCGAGTTCGCGCGACATCGAGTTCACTCGATAGAACACCGCGATTTCCGACCACCTCAGTCCGGTTTCCTCACGCAGCGTGCGCACCTGGTCAGCAATACCTGTTGCTTCTGTCCGCCCGTCCGGAAAGGTGAGCAGTCTGGGCGCATGACCGTCCTGGGCGTCAGTGATCAGCGACTTGGCTTTGCGTTGCCGGTTGTGAGCGATCAGGCGATCCGCTGCTCGCAGTATCAGGCCTGTGCTGCGGAAGTTCTGCTCCAGTCGAATGAGCTGCGCGTTGGGGTAGTCGCGTTCAAAGTTGAGGATGTTCTCGATCGTGGCGCCGCGCCAGGCGTAAATCGACTGATCGGGATCGCCAGTGACGCATACGTTCGGCACGTTGACCGATAGCGACCGCACAAGCTGGTACTGCGCGGGATTCGTATCCTGATACTCATCCACAAGCAGGAACTGGTAGCGCATGTCGTAGTCGGCGCGCAGTTCCGGGTTGTCAGCGAACAGTCGCACGACATGCAGCAGCAGGTCGTCGAAATCGACCGCATTCGATTCGAGTAACGCAGACTGATACAGCGGGTAGACCTGCGCGACGAGCGTGTCGAATGGTTCGCCGATCCGACATTCGAGAGTGCGGACGAATTCGTCGGGTTCCGTGAAGCTGTTCTTGATTCGACTGATGCGGGCGCTGATCTTCGACGGCTGCGCGCGGACGGCGTCCATGTCGAGTTCCTTCAGCACGTGCCGAATGACCTGCAACTGGTCGGCCTTGTCGAAGATCGTGAAATTCGAGTCGAGCCCGACGACATCCGCCCGTCGTCGGAGAACACTCGCGCAGAAGCGGTGAAACGTGCTGACCCAGACCCGAGCACCCGGCAGCAGCGCATCGACGCGGTGCTGCATTTCCCGCGCGGCTCGATTCGTGAACGTAATAGCCAGAATGGCTCGCGGATCGACCCCGCGTTCAACCAGCCGCGCGATTCGTCGCGTGATCACTCGGGTCTTGCCCGAACCCGGCCCGGCGATAATCAGCAACGGTCCGGTGAAATGTTCAACCGCGGCCCGTTGCGGTGTCGTCAATCCGTTGTCCATCCGTTCGCCATCCTCTGCGCCTGTTAATTGCCGCCAGTACGCTCCTGCGCTGTGAGCGTAGTAACTGCATTCATGCCGATTGGAAACCGTCGCAAGTCGCCATCAGCGTTGCAATCGCGCGTGTTCGAACAACTCAATGGATCGAGTGACGGCCACCTTGCGGAACACGACCGGACGGGCAGGCAAAGAAACATCAGCACACGCGGGAACAACGTCCGCGAAACGTGAGGATCCGGAACATAGGTAAACCGGAGACTGTGTAGCGAGGAGATACCCCCCGTGGTCTCGGCAATGCGGACGCGAAAGTGGCACAATCGGAAATACCGTGAATCGCAGGAGAATCGTCAGCCGATATTTCAACGGAGACGACCCGCGCGCTCGATGCGCGGTGTGTCTGTTTGTTCGCACTGACGAGGTCTCGATGCGCAGCCAATGGCTGATGATCGATTTTGGCACTGAGCCTGGTCTTCCATCCCGAAGACCAGACCGAGTGTCGATGAACGTGCCTCGCGTGTCGCGCCTTCACTGGCTGGCGATGGCCATGCTTCTGCTCAGCAGCGGCTGCATCACCCCGTGCTTTAGCGGTGCCTGCAACTCCAGCGAGCCGCTGTACGTATCGCCGATGTCCCGCTTCGGGTCCGTCGAAAAAAAGCTGCCCGACGCATGTGCGCCTAAAGGGTTCTGCAATCCGCTGCCGTACTTCACATTCGGAAAATACTGGCCGAAGCTCGACGAATGGAGGACGACAAGAACGGCGCTCAAGTGTGCCCGCAAGAATCTGCTTAAGCAGATGTGGGAAACGAAGAGCTGGATCAACGCTCATTACCGTGAAGGGTATGCGCAGGCCTTCATCGATGTTGCCAACGGCGGTAACGGCGAACTTCCAGCAGTGCCACCGCCCCGATACTGGAATACTCATTTCCGTTCCGCAAAAGGAGAGTGGCGGATCGAGCGGTGGTTTGATGGCTACCGCACCGGTTCAGCCGTCGCGCTCGTTCAGATGCAGCCGTTGCGGCGCATTACGCCGTCTTACGACTGGAGCATTGAGAAGCCGAAGCCTCCATTTGTTGGTTCGCCCGCGGGATTCAACAATTCCTGCGGCGTCCCACCGGGTGGTCCATACATGCAGGCCGGTGGATTCGCCATGCCGGGGCCCCAAGGGTATCCGGGTCAATCATTCGGGCCACGGGGATTCCCGACACAGCCAGCCCCTTACAACGGATTCTCTGGGCAGTCGATGGCCCGGGGTTATGGGAATACACCGATTCAGTCGGGCCAACCGGGCTTCGGTTATGCACCGGGTGGACCTCAAGGACCACCGCCGGGCGGGCCGGGCTCAGGATTCGTTGATCCGGGTTTTGCTCCAAGCGCTGTGAATCCGGCGGGACCGCAACAGTTTCAGGCGAATCCGCCTCGTGGCGCTGTGCAACCCCAGCAACAGCCGGGAACGGGCGCTCTGACTGATCCACAATTACGAACGCTTCAACCCAGCGCCGGGGGACTTGTCCCCGGTTATGGGGCCGGGTCAGCCGGCCAAGGTGGACGCACTCCGGGGGCTGGACCTGCGAGTCCCGCTCCCAGGCAAATGACACCGGGCTTCTCGACGGATGCCAACCTGCCAGCCGGTATCCCGCGTGACGAACCGGTGTGGCGAACTCGACCACCACAGAACACTCGATAGTCATTCCACTCGAATAAACCTATCCGGCAGCAAGTCCATGCACGTCCCGCAGGGAACGCAACAATTTGGAGCCGCCGCCCGACAGTCGTCGGCCGGATTGGATTGCGCCCTGATCCGGCGATCCGTACTGGTGACTCTATGCCTGACGTTGCTGGGACTCAGCGGTTGTGCGGCGATGCGGCCGATGGATGGCGTCCCGGCCCGCTACCTGCCGGAAGAACTTCGCGGCGTGGACCGCGCGGCCGCTCAGCGAGTCGACCTGTCACGACTTGGTCAGCCCACTCCGGCCCACTACCGCGTCGATGCCGGCGATGTCCTGGCGATCTATATCGAGAGTGTTCTGGGACAGCGCGAGCAACCCCCGATCAACCGTCCAATCGACCCGTCACAACCGCCCACTCTCGGCTATCCGCTGACCGTACGTGATGACGGCATGCTGTCGCTGCCGCTGGTCGCGCCGATCAACGTGCGAGGTCGGACGATTCCCGAGATTGAGCAGCAGATTCGCCATGCCTACACAGTGCAGCGACGGTTACTGCGATCCGGACAGGAACGCATTCTGGTGACGTTGCAGCAGCCGCGGCAGTACCGCGTGCTGGTTGTGCGCGAGGAGTCCGAAGACGACTTCCTGTCGGGAGTCAGCATTGGCAGCGGGAACATCGGGCGGGCGAAACGCGGCAACAGTCAGGCGGTGTCACTGCCGGCGTACAAGAACGATGTCTTGCATGCCCTCGTCCAATCCGGCGGGCTGCCTGGTCTGGACGCGGAAGCTGTCGTGTATGTCATTCGCGCTCAACGTGGCGGGCCGGGAATGCAGGCGTGTCAGACTCCACCGCCGGTTGCGTCTCATGCTGGCTTCCGACCGCCCTCGTATCGACCTCCCGGGTATGCATCCGCCGCTGGGACTGTCCCGTATGGTTACGGCCCAGCCGCATACGGCGGTCCGGCATCGTACGGGGCTCCACAGAACCTGAATCCGATGCCGGGACAGCCGCAGCAGTACGCGATGCCCCCGCAGCAGCAACCTCTGCAACCCATTCCCGAACAGCAGCCGTTTTCGCCGGGCCCAGGCCCTGGTCCCGGACACTCGCCGATCGCGCGTCCGTATCCCGCTGGTGTGCCGGGTCAGGCGTTCCCGCCTGGGACAATGATTCGCGGTCAGTCTCCGGATGTGTCGGCTCAGTCCCTTGACGGAACTCAGTCCGGCGGTCGCTTCCAGCAGATGAGTCGTCGGATCATGTCATCACCACGGCGCATGGCCGAGCAGATCACTGGCATTCCGCTGCCGCGAATCACCGTTGAGACGGTTCCAGCGACAGGTCCGGTGCAGACATCGCAAATCACTCCGGTGCGGTACTCAAGTCCGCCGCCGATGAGCAACAACTCTTACTCGAACACGAACACGAACATCCCGACCACGTTTCCGACCAATGCCGGGAGACCACCGGTGGTTCCCGCGTGCGACACGTGTGGTCCGACACCGATGTTGCAGAACAATCCGGGCAACTGGCAGCCACCGGCCGCCTGGTCCAACGTCAACATGATCGCGAGCGGAGCGTTGCGTTCCGGTTCCAACGTGATTCGCATTCCATTGCGGCTGACCGAATACGAACCACTGCAAATCTCGCAGTGCGATGTCATTCTCGGCGACGGCGACATCGTGTTCATCGGCTCGCGTGACGACGAGGTGTTTTACACCGGCGGACTGCTCGGCGGCGGTGAGTACAATCTCCCTCGCGACCGAAACCTGGACATCCTGGAAGCCATCGCGATCGCCGAATCAGCGTCGCAATCCGCGGCCGGAGCTGGTCGTTCGGCCTTGAACAACGATGTCTCGATCAGCCCCAGCCAGGCAATCGTGCTGCGACGGCTGCCGAACAACACGCAGGTGCCGATCCTCGTCAATCTGTACCGCGCCCGTGAGCACCTCTCGGAACGGATCAACATCCAGCCGGGAGACTACATCCTGCTGCAGTACACGAAGGCGGAAGCCGTCGGCGCATTCATCGAACGGCATATTCTGGAGAGCGCCCTGTTCGGCGTCGCCGCCGCTCAGTTCAACAGCAATTAGCGCCGCGGTGCAGAAATGGTGTCCCACACGCGGCGGCCTGACCTGTGAGCCGACGGCGCTAGCCGCAGGTGCAATCGGGTGTTGGCTGGCAGCCCGCGGCTAGCGCCGTCGGCTCAGAAATGGGACACGATTTCTGCACTGCAGCACCAGGAACGCGCCTGTTTCACGTTCCCGATCTTAGAACTCGCCGAAGGTCTCTCCCTTGTTGCGGCTGCCAACTCCGCGCCAAATCCTCAGGTCGATGTTCTCGTTCATGAATCGGACTCGACCGTCTCCGAATAGCACCTGAACTCCGCCGACGTGCAGACTTCGTGCCGCGAAGACGCCCGTGCTCGTCCACTTCTCACATTCCTGGTCCTTTGTGGGCTTGTCGTTGGGAGTGAGAATCGTCGAGTAGTTCCAGGCCTGATTTCGCATGCCGTAGAACCACGAATATCCACGGCCTTCGTTCCCGATATTACTGCTGATCGGAGGGGCGCCTCCCACCTGGCAGGCGGCATATCCACCCGTGTTACCAGCGTACCGCTTGATGAAGGGTCGTCCGATGAGGCATTCCGACGCAGCCATCGTGTTGCTCGATCCGTCAATGATATCCGCGAACCGCGTGTGACCGTTGATCGCGAACATGGCGTCTGTCTTATTCGGCTGATCATCCTGCCCGATGCACGCGACGTAGTTTGTCGGCGCATACGAATTGCTGGGTCGGACGCCCGGATCGGATGCACAGCGGTACGTCGAAATCGGAATATTGCGAACAGCGGAATTGCTGCCTCCACTACCCGGATAGCGATCCCAGTCGACACGTTGAAACAGAGGTGCCTGGTCCATGAAAGGCAGAATGCGGCCCAGCCATGAGATCTGGCTGGTCGTCCAGCTTCCGCGACTGTATCCGAAGTCACGGATGGCCCCTGGCGGCAGAGTCAGAAACTGGTCATGGTAGTTGTGCAAAGCCAGACCGATCTGCTTCAGATTATTCTTACAGGATGAACGCCGAGCTGCTTCTCGCGCCTGTTGCACGGCGGGAAGCAGCAATGCGATCAGGATCGCTATGATGGCGATCACGACCAGCAGCTCGATCAGAGTAAAGCCTCGTCGCCGTCGATGAAGAGAAAACCACATGTTGAGCAACCTCCGCCGGAGTCGGCTTTGAAGCCGGGCTCCAGTCATTACAGAACTCGAAAAACGATGAAGAGAATGTGATTATTGAGCAGAGTCTACCGGCTATTCGGCATCAGGCCCGTCGTCTTCGGGGAGGTCCGTCCGCTCGCCGGTCATTTCAAAGACCTGTGTGTTCTTACCAGCATTCAACGTCACTTGCAGCGTGCTTTCTGAGTTGTATTTGCGCGGAACGATTTCCTCGACTTCAGCAATGTCCTGTACCGGTTCATCGCCGAATGATTCGAATGCCGCTGTCGTCTTTCCTGTTTCGCGAAATCCGATGATGCGCACGGTGAAGGTACCCGCCCACATCTCGCCATCCGTTGCAATCTGATACTGACCGTCCGTGATCTTCGCCCCTCCGCGAGCTCCGCCGTGACCCATTGGTTCGAATACAATAGTGCCGGTCTTGATCGGTTCCGCATTCAACGTCACGGAGCCGGTGACCGAACAGGGCTCTCCACCGGATCCAGCGCAGCCCACCAGGCTGATCGGCAGCATCAGACAGGCGAGCAGTAGCAATGAGACAAGACAATAACGCCAATGATAACTTTCCGTGACCATCAGTGGGTAACTTTCCGCAGGGTCATCGACTGGATACGACTGACTGAGAGCGACTTTAAACCGGCGCGTCGAGCTGAAGCGAAACCGTAAATGCGGTTTACTCCCGATCGTCAGGAAACAAATGAGGGGAGGAAAGATCCCGCGCGCATGATAAACCACCATACTCCAGAAAACACTCGCCTGTCCGCCATCATCCGCCGGCTGAACCCAAAGTAACTTCCGCCCGAGAGCCGCGACCGTCTGAAATCGGTGCCTTCCCGGTGATTCACTGCAGCAAGTATAGACGACAGTCCTGCGGCGCATTGTTCGCCATCGTGGTTGTCTGCGCCGGATTGTCGCCGATCTCGCACGACGCCTTCTGGTGGGACCAGGCCCGAGGACGTGCCGTTTTCGCCGGGTCGAGTTCGCCGGCTCGCGATCTACTGGCCAATGAGACGGAACCTGAGGCCGACTGGCTGGGTGGAGTTCCCGGCTATCTCGTGTTTCGACTGCTCGGACTCGGCGGGCTGACGGTGCTGAAAGTTGTTGTGGCGTGCGGACTGCTCGCACTGCTACTGCCGTCGACGCCGCGGCAGCTCGTGTCGCGATCCACACAGCCGACGATTGTGCCACTGTGCGTTGCCGGTATCGGAGTGTTCGCCGCTGCGGATGCGTTTGACTCTGTCAGTCGGTCGCTGGATCTGATTTTCCTGGTGGTCGTCGCACGTTTGCTGGAACACGCCGGCAAACGAGCTGTGAGTCGCACGAATATCGCACTCTGCCTGGTAATGGTCGTGTGGGCCAACGCCGCTCAATTGCCGATCCTCGGAGTGCTCTTAGCTGTTCAATATCCCATTGGCTCAACCCTGTCTCGACGAAGTCGTTTAACGCTTACGGCCTGCGCGATGTGTGCCTGTCTGACACCTCGTGGTGTGTGGACGCTGTGGGATTCCGTTCGACTGCTGGTGCCGCGACTGACACACGGTGCCGCGACACTGCGTCTGACAGAGTTCAGATCGACAGTCTCTAGCCCTTGGGACGAGCAGGTCGTGACGTACGCCCTGGCCTGTCTGATTGCTGCGGTCTGCCTGATCCGCTTCGAAAAGAACTGGTCACGTATCGCGGTGGGATTCGCGATCATCGGGATCGGCTGGTCGGCACGATCCAATGTCGCACCTGCCGCCGTGTGGATCACGATGCAGTCTCTGGGCTGTTTGCGACACGGTGTGACCGCAGCGCCGGCCGCCGAGTCGCGCGGTCGTTTCATCCCAGTTTGCAGTGTGCTCGCACTGATCGTGGTGGCCGCCGGCGCTGCCGGTTCATTCCTGCCCGAATCGCGGGCACGACTGGGGATCGGACTGTCGCCCCGGCTGGATATCCGGTTGTTCGAATCGTCCCTGCAGAACTGTCCGCTCAAAGGAACGGCTCACGGTGTGGGGCTGCGTTCCGCCGGTATGCTGGCCTGGATCGCTGGACGCAGCGGCTCCGCGGACTTACAGCAACTTCAACTGGACGATGTGCCAGTCCGGGCGCTGCTGGGTGACAGATTGCGAGATCGTGTGCTGCTGGAGCACGACCTTGAATCCGGAGTCCGCAATCCGCAGCGTCGTGAAGATGGTTCGTGGGCCGGGTGGTGGGTGCCTCTTCAACGGCAAGGTGTGTCTGTGCTGGTGGTCCCGGCGGAGCAGACACGTCTGATTCGCGCTTTGGAGCCAACGTGGTGGAAACCGCTGTCGCTCGATGCACCAGTCATTCCGTTCGGCCGGGCGGGTGATCCGGACTGTGCAACGCGACTGATTCAAGTGCTGCAGGAGCGTCGATTCGTTGATCAGGGGAAATGGTCCTACGCGCCGGCAACTGGGTTCGAACTGCGGCAGCATGTCGATGTGTTGGGCCTGTTCACCGATGACGCCCGCTCACAGACGGCGTTGCGACAGGCGCGCGTGTTCCAAGCCATGAACCTGCACACCGCTGCAATTCGTGTTCTGCAGACCGTGGTTGACGGCGGTGATCGCACTGCCAATCACGAACTGACCAGGTGCCGACAGGAACTCGCGTGGACCGCGCGACGGACCGAATCGATGACACCGGAATCATCCGGTGGAGGTCCGCCATGATGCGGCTCGCAGGGCTGACAATCTGCGTGGGTTTGACAGTTGCGGGAGTCATCTGGTCGACCGCGCGCGATGAACTCCCGCAGCTCCTTGTCTCAGCAGAATCTCGACCGCCCGCAATCAGCCGGTGCGCCGAGTGCCACGGCGAACTCGTAGCAGAATTCAAATCGGCCCCGCATCACAATACTCTGGCAAGGCCGGAAGGGAATGTTCTTAAGCGATTCGCGGGCCAGTCATTCGCCTTGGCGGATGCCGGCGGAGTCATACGGTTTGTCGAGCGTGACGACGGTTTGTGGGCCAAGTCGGATGCGTCTCCTGATTCGCTGCGGGTCGACTGGATTTTCGGTTCCGGGCATCACGCTCAGACGCCCGTCTCCGTCCTGTCGGGGCCGGATGGACGTCTGGAACTGATCGAGCACGCGGTTTCGTGGTATCCCGGATCAGGACTCGGCACGACACTCGGTCAATCGGAACCGTCTGTCAGACGCGCCGGGCTGCTGGCTTTCGGAAACCACCACGGCCCGAGCGCTGCTCGGGAGTGCTTCAGTTGTCACGCATCGCATCTCGGAGATCCGGGGACAGGTTCGCAATCTGACCCGTGGCCGCATGACGTCGTCGCGGGAGTCGGCTGCATTCGCTGCCATGTCCGTGCAGACGAGCACTCGCGGACCATTGAAGACGGCACACTTTCCGTGGACCGCTGGTCAGAGCTGTCGCCAATGGAGTCCATTAACCGTTGCGGCGAATGCCACCGCCGAGCCGACCACTTCACGGCCGACGAACTCGTCCCGGAGAATCAGACGCTTGTCCGGTTCGCTCCGGTCGGACTGTCTCTCAGTGCCTGCTTCATCAATCAATCCCGCAGACCGTCCGATAGTTCCAGTCCCCGGCGTCTGGACTGCCTCACCTGTCACGATCCGCACGCAGCCATGCCGCCGAATGCGCAGATCTTTCGTAAGGCCTGCCTGCGTTGCCATACGGGAGCCGAAAGGGGCAACGTCGCCTGTTCATCGCAGCCTCCGCAATCCGATTGCATTGGCTGTCATATGCCAAAGGTTCCGGCCAACAATCAGCTCAGATTTACAGATCACTGGATCCGAGTGCGAACTTCCGGGACGACCGAATGAACCTCGCATCCCTCTTCCTGATTCAGGCGACCGACGTTTCCGGCAGAGTGTCAGGCGAACCGGCCGGAGTCGCACACTATGGAGTGCGACGATGCATCGCCGCTTTCCCCTTTTTCCATTCGCGGCGAAGCCGCTTATCTTTTCAGTGTTTTCTTCTCGCCCCGTCCTGGGCGGCGTGGCAGACACGCCCTCGAAAGGAGATGAAAAGCGGCTATGCCGCAAAAGTGGCTTCGCCACAATAGGAAAGCGGTGATGCATCACCGCAGTCCAGAAATGTGCCGGCCGCTCGCCTGAGACCTCTGGTGGGCCTGTTCTGTGAGGGAATCCGACGAACACAGTTCGGGGAAAATCGGGTAAGCTGACTACCGTCGGGTTTCCCGATCCGGTTGCTCTGGGCATTCGGCGCGGGTATCAAATCCCATCAGCATGAATCCACCAGAGCAGATTTCTCTGCTGCGACCGTTCACTTCAGACAAAAGAGACCAGTCATGATCCGCATCGAATTCAAGCGATTGATCGTCGGTTCTGGAGTCGCCCTCGGACTGCTGCTGACTGCTTCGGTCAGCCAGGCTGATTCGGATTCAGAGATTATTGCGAAGATCAACGAGTTGATTCGGCAGGGTTGGGAAGACAACGAAGTTAAGCCGTCGGAAGTCGCGTCTGACGCCGAGTTCGCCCGTCGTTCCGCCCTGGACGTCGCGGGGCAGATTCCTGAGTACCAGGAACTCATCGATTTCCTGGCAGACGAGTCGCGCGACAAGCGGCAGCGGTGGATCGACGAGCAGCTTGACGATCCGGGCTACATCCGCAGCTTCACCAGCATCTGGGGCGACAAGCTGGTTGGGCGGCAGAACAACAACGGCGGCGGCCGCGTCTCACTGAATCGCTGGCTGCGGAACACATTCCGAGTCAATCTGCCGTACGACGAATTCGTTCGCGATCTGGTCTCGGCCTCGGGCAACAGCGAAGAAAACGGAGCGGTCGTCTTTCTGGCCAGCCACCTGAACGAGATGGCCGTACCCGCCACCGCGATTACGTCCAAGCTGTTTCTGGGTCGGCAGGTGCAATGCACTCAGTGCCACAATCACCCGTTCAACGACTGGCAGCAGTCACAGTTCTGGGGCATGAACGCGTTCTTCCGCGGAACTCGACGGCAGGGTCGCGGCAACATGGGCGGGATCACACTGACCGATGACCCCGCACCGCTGGAAGTCGATTTCGAGAAACGCAACGGGACAACGATTGTTACCAGTCGCATGTTTTTTGACGGCACGCGGTCGACAAAGGACGCGTCCACCGGTGACTTCACGAACCTCGTCAAAGCGGGCGTCCGTACAACACCGGTCGACGAAGACGCGGCCGGAGCCAGACCGCGTCAGCAGCTCGCCAACTACATTCTCGACCGGGAAAAGCCTTACATGGCGGAGACTCAGGTCAATCGCATGTGGGGACATTTCTTCGGTTACGGATTCACAAAGCCGATTGACGACATGGGACCACACAATCCCTCTTCGCACCCGGAACTGCTCCCGTATCTATCGAAGCAGTTTCAGGAAGCCGGATATGACAACAAGCGATTGATTCGCTGGATCGCCGGCAGTGAGGCCTACGGACTGACCAGCCAGGGCACTTCCGAAAACGCATACGACAACCCGGCCGCTGGCGAAATGCCACTGTTCAGTCACATGTATCTGAAGCTGTTCAGCGCCGCGCAACTGTACGATTCGCTGCTGATCGCCACGGCCGCCGACGAGTCCGGCCGCAGTGGAGACCGGGCGGAAGCCCAGCGTCAGACATGGCTGCGGCAGTTCGTCCAGACGTTCGGCACTGACGAGAACGATGAAGCAACGACCTTCAACGGCACGATTCCTCAAGCCCTGCTGCTGATGAATGGCGGATTGACGAAGAGTGCTTTGAACGGCGGACGAGGCAGCACTTTGCAGGCGATCGTCGCATCGACCTCGGGCAAACCGAATGAAAAATTCGTTCGTCCAAAATCAGCCCGTGCGGCTCGACTCGCTGCCATCAAGGCGGCCAAATCCAAGAGCCAGAACATCCCGGACAAGATCGAATCGCTGTTCCTGGTCGCCCTGTCGCGCAAGCCCACTGCGTCCGAGCTGGACGCCTTCGACGAGGCCTATCAGGCCGCCGGATATACCGACCCGGTCGTCGGACTGCAGGACGTCTTCTGGGCGCTGATCAACTCAAACGAGTTCATCATCAACCACTGAGCGCTGGGTTCGCCCCGATGATTGATGTCAAAGAGGAACTGTATCGGGTCATCGCGACACTCGATTCGGTCGGTGTTGATTACGCCGTTTGTGGCGGTCTTGCCGTTGGAATTCACGGGTTCCCGCGGATGACGCTCGACATCGATATCATGATTCGCAAAGAGTCGATGGAAACCGTTCTGCCAGCGATTGAGCCGATGGGCTACATTCTGAATGCGGGCATTCTTCCCTTCGACTGGGGCAAGAGTACTCAACGAGAGATTTATCGAACGTCGCGCGCCGTTGATAACGAGTTGCTCACGATCGACTGGATGTTTGTCAGTCCGTTTCTTGAATCGGTATGGGCGGACCGCACATTCTTTGAAGTTGACGGTCGCGAAATCGCTGTCGTTTCGCGAGCCGGTCTGACAAAGATGAAGCGAGTTGCCGGACGGCCCAAGGATCGAAATGATCTTGAACAACTCGGATGGGACACCGATGACGCCTGAGGAAGCCAAACGTCTGAGTCGTGGCATCAGCAGCAACATGTCGCCGGAAGCGGTTTCGCGCCGGCTCGACATCGTCAGTCAACTGTTCCGACTCGGCAGTGCACTAAGCAAGGCGAAGTACATTGGCCGGGTCGAGGACGTGCGAGCGGCCCGACGCGCTGCTGAGAACGCATCCGAGACAGAATCCGCTTCGTAGTGACCAGCACGTGATTCGTCCAGGGAGCATATGGTCGTGAAGGTGCTCAACTCGCGACAGCTCTGTCGGTCTGCAGCCACTGCGATTGTGTTGACTGCGTGGGTCGTGTGGCTCATCTGGCCAACGTCGCCGGATACGAACGTCGACGCGCCGGAATTGCCTGTCACGCCCGTATCGTCAGCGCCAAACCGCCTCGTCAAACTCTGGGATCCGTCGGAAGCGGTCGGCGTCATTGAAGAGCAGGTCAATTGTGCATGGGTTCAACCTCCTCCGATCCGTGGAGAACGATTCATCTCCGGGGACTTCCTGCTGAACACTGGTGTGGCCCAACTGCGGCTTGATTCCGGGACCAGAGTGACTCTAAGAGGTCCTTGCAACGCTGTAGTCAGTGCTGCTGGCCAAGCGGTCTGGATGGATGGTGGATTCTCCGATGATGACCGCTATCCCTGTGAAAGCGTCGTGCTGACGGCTGGAACCGTGATTTTCAGTTTCCAGTCCGAACGGTCTGATGACGCAGTGGGGCATGGCTCGAATCATCCGGACGACTCGCCGGATTCACTCGTGAAGACGACGCAATATCAGCGGGCTCTTCAGCAGCGAGGCCCCAGTTTCAATTTGGAACTCCCCCCCAACGCAGACGTTTTCGTTGACTCAAAGAACGCGCGGTTTGCCGTATCACGGAATCGCAGCTCTATGGCTGTCCATGTCTTGGAAGGGCGAGTCAAATTTGAACCCAAGGCGGCCTCAGGTGCCGATGAATATGGGAACCCGACGACCATCGAATCCGGCAAGGCGAAACGATTTACAGAACTGAAGAATGTTACGAACCCGATGTACGGTTGGGACAGATTCTCGAGCAGGGTGATTGAATTCGAACCGGAGTTGTTTGCTCCGCGGGAGGGCGGTCTGGGACATGCACTGCACGATTAATTGCCGAAGCAGAGCTATACTGAATGGTTCGACTCGCCGCTCTGACGTCTGCCGACCGGAACTCCCATGAACAGCATCCGTAATTTCCTGATGCCTGGCTTCGCGATTCTTGCGATGTCGGCAATGTCCAGCGCCGCAGATACCGATGCAGCCGCACAGCTCAAGTTCTTCGAGTCGAAGATTCGGCCGTTGCTCGTGAAACGCTGTTTCAAGTGCCACGCCGACAAAAAGCAGAAGGGCGGTCTGCGACTGGATGCCCGCAGCCTGATGCTGAAGGGCGGCGAGTCCGGTGCAACCATCGTCCCTGGGAAGCCAGACAAAAGTTTGCTCATCGAGGCAGTCCGCTACGAGTCACTCGAGATGCCGCCGGACGGCAAGCTGAAGCCCGCGGAGATCAATCTGTTCGTGCAGTGGATCGCTGACGGAGCGTTCTGGCCAGAACACGATGCCGAACCTCGGCCGGCTGAGAACGGGGACTCGCAGTTCACTGACGAGGACCGGCAATGGTGGGCGTTTCAGCCCGTTGCGAAACCCGATGTTCCCCCGGCCGACGGAAACGGCTGGGCGCGGAACGAAGTCGATCATTTCATCTGGCGGAAGCTGGCCGAACAGAAGATGACGCCGGCTCCCGAGGCCGACCGACGCACTCTGATCCGCCGTCTGTACTTCGATCTGACCGGGCTTCCGCCGTTGGCAGCCGACGTCGATGCCTTCGTTAGCGACGAGTCGCCAGATGCGTACGAGCAGCTGGTCGACCGCCTGCTGGACAGCCCGCGTTATGGAGAGCGACAGGCGCGACACTGGCTCGATCTGGTGCGATATTCGGAATCGGACGGTTACCGCAAAGATGACTTCCGGCCGACGATGTGGCGATACCGTGACTGGGTCATCAATTCCTTCAACGCCGACAAACCGTTCGACCGTTTCGTGCAGGAGCAGATCGCTGGTGACGAGATCGATCCCGACAATCCCGATGCCGTCGTCGCCACGGCGTACTGGCGGCTGTATCTGTATGAGTACAACCAGCGCGACGTCCGCACGCACTGGCAGGCAATCATCGACGAATTGACTGATGTCAGCGGCGAAGTGTTTCTCGGACTCGGTATGGGTTGCGCGAAGTGTCACGACCACAAGTTTGATCCGATCCTGCGCGACGACTACTTACGGTTCCAGGCGTTCTTCTCGTCAATTCTGCCGCGCGACGATCTGCCGCTGGGCACACGCGAACAGAAGGACGGGTACGCCACGCAGCAGGCCGCGTGGGAAGCCGCGACGAAAGGCATCCGCGATCAGATCGCCATCATCCGTCAGCCACACGAGCAGTCGAAATGGCGCGACGCTGTCGAGAAGTTTCCGCCGGACATCCGTGTCATTGCGAAGCAGCCCGAGTCCGAATGGAAGGCTCTCGACCGCCAGCTAATGGACCTTGTCGACCGGCAGGTTTACTTCGAATACTCGCGGATCGCATTCAAAGACGAGGAGAAGAAGAAACTCGCTGAGCTGGCGGAACAGCTCAAGAAGTTCGACAAACTGAAGCCTGCTCCGCTGCCCGTCGGCTTCACCGTAACGGATGCCGCTTCGATACCAGCGAAGACGATTACACCAGGTGACTCGAAGCAACGGGACATTCCGCCGGGCCACCTGACGCTGCTGAATCCGGCGCCAGCAGACATTATCCCGCCTGATGCGGTCCCGCAGTCAACGGGACGCCGTTCGGCACTCGCTGCATGGCTGAGTGATCCGAATAACCCGCTGGCGACCCGCGTCGCCGTGAATCGAATCTGGCTGCAGCACTTTGGAACAGGCATCGTCGCGACAGCCAGCGACTTCGGCCGGCTGGGGGAATTGCCCAGTCACCCGGAATTGCTCGACTGGCTGACGACCGCATTTCTCGAAGGCGGATGGAGCACAAAGACGTTGCATCGCATGATTGTGCTGTCAGCAACGTACCGTCAGTCAGCGTTTCATCCAGATGCCGATGCGCTGGGTCAAGTTGATCCTCTTAATCTGCTTCGCTGGCGGTGGGATGTTCGGCGGCTCGATGCCGAACAGATTCGCGACGCCATGCTGGCAGCCTCCGGTGAACTCGACCTGAAAACAGGTGGCCCGTCGGTTGATGCGAAGACACCGCGTCGCTCGATCTACACGAAGATCATCCGCAATTCTCCCGACCGAGTGCTGAAGTCATTCGATGCCACGGACGGATTCAACAGCACGGTTCAGCGACAGGTCACAACGACGCCAACACAGTCGCTGCTGATGATCAACGGAGCCTGGCCACTGGACCGCGCAAAGGCATTTGCGAAACGCGTTGATGACCTGGCTGCGGACAGCGGAAGTCCGGGATCCGATCCGAGACGCATGGCAGTCCAGACGGCCTGGCAACTCGCTTACGGGCGATCACCGACTGATAGAGAAGTCGACGGCGCCGTTGGCTTCCTTGGTGGAGTAGCCAGCGAACAACAGGTTCGCCCGGCATTGACCGCACCGCTTGCCGCAACCGACAGCGCAGCCGCAAACATCAGCGCGACCGATGCGAGCACGCAGTGGAAGCTCGGCGACGCGAAGTCGCTGCCGGACGGAGACTTCACGATTGAAGCTGTCATCCACCTGCGATCGCTGTATCCAAACGCCAACGTGCGCACGATTGTGTCGCACTGGAGTGGCAACACGGCCCAGCGCGGATGGAATTTCGGAGTGACCAGCACAAAGTCTGCTTATCAGCCTCGCAACCTGATTCTCCAGCTCGTCGGCAGCCCGCCGGGTCAGGCAGGTACTGGCAAACCGACGTACGAGGTTATCGCGTCTAACCTCAGGCCGGAATTGAATCGTCCGCATTACGTCGCTGTCTCCGTCAAGCTTGCCGAGTCATCAGAAGCGGGTATCACATTCTACCTGCAGGACCTGTCGCAACCGGACGCAAGGCTGCAAACGGCAGCGATCTCGCACACCGTCACGGGCCACTTCCGGCCCGATCTCAATCTGGTACTTGGCGATCGAGACGGCCGCAGCAGCCGCTGGGATGGTCTGCTCGACAACGTCCGAATCTCCGCTGCCGCGTTGAAGGCGGACGAGTTGCTCATCAACAGTGGAGCCGGTCGCCGTGTCGTCGGATTCTGGCAATTCAATCAGCAGGATGCCGCAGGTCAGGACGCCTCACCGGCCGGCAATCACCTGGCCATCGCAGGCGGACCAGCCGGCTCACGCAGCGGAATCCCCGAGCACGCACTGGCCGACCTGTGTCATGTGATTCTGAACTCGAACGAGTTTCTGTACTTGGACTGACAGGCATGTTTCTGGAGGAACGAGAGATGATTCAACACGTCACAGCGAGAGTTGTCGATGGCGAGCTGAAGCTGGATGAGTCACTTCAGTTTCCAAACGATTCGCGAGTGGAACTTGTCATTCAGTCGTCACATGTTTCCGACGAAGATCGACGCCAGGCACTTGAACGGTTTCTCCAATTCATGAATCAGCACTCCGTGAATGACGCAGAGCCATTCAACCGCGAGGCGTTGTATGATCGCAATTGACACGAACGTCGTTGTTTACACGGCCGACAACAGGGAATCAGACAAACAACGCCAGGCGATCTCTCTTCTTGAGAAGCTGGTGACCGGGTCAGAAGAAACCATCCTGTTGTGGCAGGTTGCATGCGAGTTCCTGAATTGGCTCCGGCGACGCGAGCATTCCGGACATCTAACCCCGGCCGAAGTTCGACTCGGGTTCGCCGAAGTAGTTTCGGTATTTCCCCTGGCCCTGCCGTCATTCTCGGTCTTTGATCGCTCGTTCGAGCTTCAATCTCAGTTCAGCCTGTCGCACTGGGACAGCCTGCTGCTGGCGGCCTGTCTCGACGCCGGCGTCGACACGCTCTATAGCGAGGATATGTCGGACGGTCAGACGTATGACTCGGTCACTGTCGTGAATCCATTCGCGTGACTTGCGACCTGGCAATCGGTTGTCTTCCAATTTACCATGAATGAACCGGTTTGCCGTTGTACGGTCCGGATCTGACTTTCGCGGCGTCTGTCGCAACTTCTCACACCAAATCAATCGAACCGAAGCGTCTTCGGGGACGTGTTATGAGCACTGCTGCCATGGTTATCCGGTGCCCGAAATGCACCAAGGGTCTGAAACTCCGAGACTCTTCCAAGCTTGGCAAGAAGGCCCGGTGCCCGAAGTGCAGTCACGTGTTCGTGATGCAGCTTCCCGCCCCGGATCCCGAGTCTGAAGACGACGACGACGAGATTCAGATGGAACTGGCACAGCCGGCTCCGCAGCCGGTCGAAGGCACCGACGCCCGATGGGTCCCGGACAACGCTCCGGCCGGCCAGCCGTCGTCAGTGGCTACGGCTCCGCAGGCTCCCGGACAACTTCCCGGGGTCGCGGTTGCTCCAGCTCCTCAGCCGCAGTCACTCGCTGAGGTCGGTCAGCAGGAACTCGGTGGAGCTGCCGCACTGAAGGAGATCAAGCGCAAGGGTGCCAAGCGTCGCAAAACATCGATCATCGCCGGGCTCGTGACCGCTTTCGCCGTCGCGGGCGTCGTGTACGCGGCAAAGACCTACGAGTCAGGCGAAAAGGAACGGCGCGTCCAGGACGCCAGGCCCAAAGCCGACGAGCAGCTGGTCGATACGAAGGAAGGGCTCCGTAATCAGCGTGAACTGGCGAAGGCGGCCAGCCCCACGGAAGGCGGACCGATCCCGACCAACATGCTGCCGATGGGCTGCAAAGTCATCATCAGTATCCGCCCGGCGGAACTCTGGGCGGAACAAAGCCAGGGACAGGAATTCCTCTACTGTCTAGGCAAAGAGTTCGGCGATTGGATTGCCTCGGAAATCGAACGGTTGTGCCTGTATCCGCCACAACAGATTGAGCATGCCGTCATTGGCATCATTACCGGACAACGTGGTGAGATCCCCCAGGCTGCTGCAGTCGTGCGTCTTCTGGAGGACCAGAAGAAGTCAGAACTGATCACCAGATTCGGCATAGAAACCAGCGAGTACGGTTACCCGGTTTACGTCGATGACGAACGCAGCTACGTGATCAAAGACCTGAGAACGATCGCGATTGCTCCCGCCTCCGCCGCGAAAGAACTGGCTGATTCGGTCGAATACCCGAGCGTGCAGTCCGATGGCATCGATGCCATCCTCATGGAGACAGACGCTGACCGGCACATCTCCGTGATCTTCGAACCGGTCGTCGTCAACCGACACCGGGACACGCTGTTCGCACCTGAAACTGCTGATCTGATCGAACATTCGCTGCGGTTCTTTAACGATGTCGAGATCGAGTCGGTCGCATGGAGCATGCATCTGGGCGAGCAGAAGTTCTTCTCAGAAATCCTGATGCGGAATACGACGACGATCCGCGAGCACCTGCTTGAGAAGGAGATGCGTCGCAAACTGAAACAGATGCCGTTCGATCTGCTGAAGATGGTCGAGCTGATGAATCCGAAACAGGCCGGTCGTCGCAAACTGATCGGACGTTTTCCGGCGATGATGCAGATGTTCGCGAAGTCGACGATTGGCGGCATGGGTACGCGGTACGCCCAACTGACGACGCAGTTGCCAGAACGCGCGGCACCGAACATCGCACTGGCCGGGTTGCTGGCCTGGGACGAGTCAAGAAACACAGACTTCGCATCAGCCGTGCCGCAGGTGCCCACCGATTCGGGTCCGAAGCTGCCGGACCTGATGGTCGATCGACTGAAGATGAAAATTGACGTCGAGTTCAACCGCGAACCACTCAAAGAAGCGTTCGCCTACATCGCTGGCGAGTGCAAACTCAAATCGGCCATCAACGGCGATGCCCTGAAGGACAAGGGTTACACGCAGAACATGGCTCAGACATTCGAAATGCAGAATTCCGGCCTGGCTGCGATCAAACAGATCGTCGACGCCTACGAAGGCATGTGTGTGGTGATTCAGGAAGACAAGAAACAGTTCCTGATCACGACGACAAAGTTCGCCGAACAGGACGGTCAGACGCCCTACAAGTTTGAGTAGTCGAGGCCATCAGTCACCGGCACACCCGGGGGGTGATCATCTTGATGGCGTCGAAACAGTCTTCGGTATCGAATCGCCGAAGCTGCTCCACGTCAAACATGCGACGCGTGCACAAGTGAGCCCATGCAGCAATCTCAGTCGCTCAGCCTTGTCTGTCCGGAATGCTCGACGCGACTGCGTCTGTCATCGACCGATATTCCCGAGGACGAGTTTCAGTGCCCCGACTGCTCGGCAGTGCTGCGGGTGGAAACATCGGGCAATGACCTGCGGCTGGTTTCAACTTCCGCCACCTCAGAGCCCGCCAGCCGGACGCCGAAGTTGACGCGTTCCGGCTGGATCGCCGTGGCCGCCACGACAGGCACTGCCGTTCTGGTTCTGGCCTTCGTGTTTTCCGGCGATTCGACCCGTGACATTGTCCGTCCCGACGATGCCCCCGACTCAACACCCGAGTCCGTCGAAGCAGTTGCGACGATCGATCCGACACTGTCAGGTGAGCTGGCTCGTGACGATTCAGAACCGGCCCGTCCGCGCGACGATTCGCTCGACAAACCGCTGGTCGAACTGACCGACACAATTGAGATTCCCGTGCTCGGAACGCCCACGACTCCGGTTGAGTCGTCCATCAGCGACGCACCGGCGGCGAGAATTCCGTCAACAGTTGATGCTCCAACTGACAATTCGATCGCCGACACCAGCGCTGTGGTCCCCCCGGCGAATACCGTCGATCCGGTTGTCGAGCGCCCTAGGCAGTCTTCCTTCGAGGAGCGATTGCAGATCGAAATCCCGTCGTTCGAACAGAAGGAGCCAGTTCCGTTGTCTGGTCTCATAGAAGTGATTGAACAGCTTATTCAGGTACGAATTACAATGGATGGTCTTCCCACGGAAACGCGGACGAAGCCGGTCTCGTTTTCTCTCAAAGCCACGACACCTCTGGAAATCCTTGCGGAATCCGCGCGTCTTGCTGGAGCCCGTCCAATCGTTGATGAGGATTCCGAGTCAATCCGCCTGGTTCCCGCCGACAGGTGATTCGACGCCGATTGATTCCTGGATCTCAGCCGCGGCAAGCGGCTCATCACAAACGAGAAAACTCCCGCTTCCTTACTTCGAACAGGCCACCTCGCATATGCAACTTGACGACAGCATCTGCTATTGCTTCCACATAACGAAGCGGAAGATCCTCAACTTCATACGTATTCACGAACCGAAGCGAGCGAGTCAGATCAGCGAGTGTGGTGGTGCCGGCAGCGGCTGCGGCTGGTGCATTCCGTTTCTGCAGCGGTACTTCGACGAATCAGCACAAGGCGGGACGCCCGAAGATTTGACCGCTGACGACTACGCTCAGGCTCGAGGAAATTACATCCGCGCCGGTAAGGGCAAACCGCCCGCCGGTGCGATTCCACCACCGGACGAGAGCTGATTCGAGCCGGTGGAACCGATCCTTGCGAACGCGGACGCGCGCACGGTATGACTCCAGCGCGCCGCTCCTGCGACGCCAATGGACACTTGCTTCACCGACGGATCGAACGGAAAACGGAACCACAATGGCAGCAGTGGCAGAACCGAAATCATCATATCGTGCCAGCGATATTGAAGTTCTCGAAGGTCTGGAAGCCGTCCGCATGCGGCCTTCGATGTACATCGGTGGAGTCGACAGTAAGGGCCTGCACCATCTGTTGTGGGAGGTCGTGGACAACTCGGTCGACGAGTATCTGGCCGGGCATTGCAGCGAAATCAAAGTCACGCTGCACAAAGACGGCTGCACTTGCACGGTCACCGACAACGGTCGCGGCATCCCGGTCGACAAGCATCCCAAGTACAAGCGGTCGGCGCTGGAAGTCATCATGACGATGCTGCACGCGGGGGGGAAATTCTCCAACAAGAACTACATACGCAGCGGCGGCCTGCACGGCGTCGGGTCGTCCGTGGTCAATGCTCTGTCGGTTCGGATGACGGCGACTGTTCGGCGGGATGGTTACGAATGGGTCCAGGAATACCGCCGGGGAGTACCACAGTCGCCAGTCAAAAAAGTCAAACCGTTTCGCGGACATGGCACCAGCATTTTCTTTCGCCCCGATGAGAAAATCTTCCGCACGATCCATTTCAAAGCGGATGTCATTCGGCAGCACCTGGAAGACATTTCGTTCATCCACGGCGGTCTGCGGATCACGTTCGTAGACGAGATCCACAAAGAAACGATCGAGTTTCAGAACCCGGGCGGTATCTCCTCGTATCTGGAAAAGATCACGCAGGACGAGCATCGGAAACCCGTCCACGATGACCAATGCAAAGTGGAAAAGGACATCGACGGGGGCACGCGAGTTGAAGTCGTCATGCGCTGGACCGAGTCGACTGACAACTGGGTGCGGAGTTACGTCAACGGCATTCGTACTCACGCCGGCGGCACTCACGAATCCGGCTATCGGCAGGGCATTACCAAGGCCGTGAAGAACTACATGGAAGTCCACGAGATACGGCCGAAAGGCGTCAGTATCGGCCCCGAGGATATTCGTGAGGGAACGTGTGGAATCCTTTCCGTGTTCCTGTCGGACCCGATGTTTCAGGGCCAGACCAAAGAGAAGCTGAACAACCCGGAGCTCAATGCCCAGGTGGAAGGGCTTGTGCGTCCCGGTGTCGAGACATGGCTGAACAACAATCAGACGGTGGCCGATTTGATCATCGGTCGCATCATCATGGCGGCGCGTGCGCGGGCCGCCAGCCGCGACGCCGCGAAGGACGTGCGTCGCAAATCGGGAGCCGGTAAGAAAACAACGCTGCCGGGCAAACTGCTGGATTGCCGTTCGTCGAAGCCCGATGAGTCCGAGCTGTTCATTGTGGAAGGCCAGTCAGCCGGCGGATCGGCCGGAATGGGCCGCGACAGTCGCACGCAGGCAATCCTGCCACTTAAGGGCAAGGTGCTGAACACCGAATCGTTGACCATGACAAAGGTCATGGCGAATCAGGAGATTCGTGACCTGGTGGAGACGATCGGGACAGGCATCGGCAGTTCATTCGACATCCGCCAGTTGCGATACGATCGGGTGATCCTGCTGATGGACGCCGACAGCGATGGCTATCACATCAGCACTTTATTGCTGACGTTTTTCTTCCGGCACATGCTGGACCTGGTCCGTCAGGGCCACATCTATCTGGCTCAACCGCCGCTGTATCGACTCACAGCGGGTCGCGATGTGTACTACGCGCAGGATGACGCGCACCTGGAACACGTCGTCGAATCGCTCAGCTCCAATCGAAAATACGATGTGACCCGCTTCAAAGGTCTGGGCGAGATGACGCCGCAGCAGCTCAAAGAAACAACTCTCGACCCGGCATCTCGAACATTGCTGCAGGTGAGCATCGAGAGCCAGGTGGACGCAGACCAGACGTTCCAGCAGTTGCTGGGAAAAGACCCCGCCGAGCGATATCGGATCATCATGGACGAGTCAGCTCTGGTCGACGACCTGGACGTTTGACGCAGCCATGACACCGCACCGATCCCCCGTCCTGACCGAACGGCTTGAGCAACTGCAAACCGTGTTCAACCGTTGTTGGCTGACGGCGTATATCGGCGGGCTTGTCGCCACCGTGCTGCAACACGGAATTGGCATCGGTCATGTGGTGTGGGAATTCGGCCTGATCGTCGTCGTGGCAACGCTGGTGCAGACTTTGACCGTTGGTCTGCAATGGTACCTTGCCGATGACCGCGTTCGCTTCTGGTCGGGTCATCGCCGTGCCTGTGGATTCGCCGCCGCGTGGCTGCTTGGCGTCTTCGTGCTGCTGGTCTTCGGGCCGGTGCTGCCGGTGTGGTACACGTCAGGTCGTGTTGTCGCGATCGTCGCCTGGTCCGAGCTGTTTCTGTTGCTCAATGCCGCCGCCCGATTGCTGATTTTTGTCAGCGGTACCACCCGTCGCGGAAACCCGGGACTCATATTCGTCGTCTCGTTCGTGGGACTGATTCTCGTGGGGACCATTCTCCTGCTGCTTCCAGGCAGCCGAACCGGCACCGGTGAGGCACTGAGTCTGCTGGAACAGATCCGCATCGCATTATTCACCGCGGCGAGCGCGTCATGTGTCACCGGGTTGAGTGTCGTTCCGACCGGCGGACCTGATGCCTACTGGAGCCGCTTCGGGCAGGTCGTGATTATGCTCCTGTTCCAGATCGGCGGTCTGGGCATGATGAGTATCAGTGCGATCTTCGCGCTGATTATCGGCCGACAACTGGCCTTCCGTGAAAGCGCGGCGGTGTCGGAAGTGACCGAAGCGCTGACCCTGCGCGATGTTCGGCACGTGCTGGTAGCAATCCTCACGTTCACGCTGCTGGCGGAAGCGGTTGGTGCCGTGCTGCTCTCAACTTTCTGGTCTGATCTTCCGCCGGGCGAACGCGCGTTCTTCGGAGCGTTTCACTCCATCAGCGCGTTCTGCAATGCCGGGTTCACACTGACAGACAACAGCTTCGTGGGTTTTGGAACGGCCTGGCAGGTTTGGCTCGTGCTGTGCTTCCTGATCATCGCCGGCGGTCTCGGCTTCGGCACGGTCAGCAGTTGCTTTGACGCAGTTGTCGATGCATGGAAGGACCGCCGTGGAAGCGGCCTGTTTCGACAGCGACGTCTGGCGGAACGGTTACCGCTGTCTCCCCGCATCAACCTGACGATGGCACTGTCGCTGCTGGTGGTGGGCGCCATTGGTTACTGGTTGCTGGAATCCACGGGAGTCCGTAGCGATCAATCGTTCGGGGAACGAATTGCTGAAGCCTGGTTCCAGTCGGTCACCTTTCGCACGGCCGGATTCAACACGGTGGATCATGGGACTCTGGAGCCAGCCACGAAACTGTTCTCCTGCATGCTGATGTTCGTTGGAGCGTGTCCCGGCTCGACCGGCGGCGGAATCAAGACGGCCGCGGCAGCCATCACCGTCCTGTCACTGATTTCGATCCTGCGGGGACGCAAGCATGTGGAATGTCACGGACGAATGATCCCCGACGATCAGGTTCGATCAGCGTTCGTCGTTGTGGCCATGGGCAACATGACCCTGGTCGCGACCACACTGCTGCTGGTGATCTTCGAGCCGGCGACAGTGCCGTTCATCGACATCCTGTTCGAAGCCACCAGCGCGTTTGCGACAGTCGGAGTGTCGACAGGAATCACCGCCGATCTATCGCCAGCATCCCAGCTCGTCATTATCGTCACAATGTTCCTGGGGCGAGTCGGTCCGTTAACGTTGCTGCTCGCATTAACACGCCAGGCTCGAGACGCAAATTATCAATACCCCACCGAACGAGTTTCCCTGGGCTGAGCGGAAGCGGTAGGCGGATTTCTCCGAAATCCGCACGTCCCGATTTCGGAGAAATCGGGCTACGGCTCAGCCCACTGTCAATTGGAGCCAACCGTGAATCAACTTGCCTGTCTGACAGCCGTTTTCAGTTTCGCCTTCGTCGTGGCCGATCTGCCGAGGGCAGTGGCCGACAAGCTCTACGTCGCCACTCCAGTCACTCAGCCGAAGGAATTCACCGGAGGCATCGAAGGTCCGGCAACCGACCGTGAGGGAAACGTCTATGCCGTGAACTTTGCCGAGCAGGGGACCATTGGTCGCGTCTCGCCGGACGGAAAGAGCGAGTTGTTCGTGCGTTTGCCGCAGGGCAGCGTCGGCAACGGCATTCGATTCGACAGGCAGGGCATGATGTATGTCGCCGACTACGCAAAGCACAACGTGCTGAAAATCGACACGCAGACACGCAAAGTCAGTGTGTTCGCCAATGAACCCACGATGAATCAGCCCAACGATCTGGCCATTGCACCGGACGGCACGCTGTATGCCAGCGATCCGAACTGGGGCAAGTCGACCGGTCAAATCTGGCGAGTCAGCACGCAGGGCGAGATCACAAAAGTCGCGGCCGACATGGGGACAACGAACGGTGTGGAAGTCAGTCCCGACGGCAAGCATCTGTACGTCAACGAGAGTGCACAGCGAAATATCTGGGCATTCGACATCGGCGATGACGGGTCACTCTCGAAGAAGCGACTACTGAAGCAGTTTCCGGATCACGGATTCGACGGAATGCGGTGCGACGTGAAGGGCAACCTCTACATCACGCGCTACGGCAAAGGCACGGTCGTCATCATGACACCTGAAGGAGACGTTCTGAAGGAAATCGACATTCTGGGAGAGCGACCAAGCAACCTGTGCTTCGGTGGACCGGACGGCCGCACGGTGTACGTCACCGAAGTCGAGCACACCCGACTGGTAAAGTTCCGAGTCGAACATGCCGGCGCCGCATGGCAGCGCTGGCAGACGAAGTAACTCAGCGAGTTCCCCAAGTGGCAGAGCCGCAAACAGGTGACGTCGTGCTGAGACCTGGCCCGGCCTTCGGCCGCAACCAAACGGTAACCCGAAGCGTCAGTTTTGAAGTCGCGCTATTTCAGTCCCGAAGGGACGAAGGCGAATAGCCACGGGTTTCAACCCGTGGAAACAGGGGCAAATAGCATTTCGAGCCCCGGAGGGGCGACGGCAGAATGCATGCACTCGTCACGTCGCCCCTGCCGGGGCTTTCAGGTCAATTCATGGTCTTTTTCCCGGGGCTGGAAGCCCCGGGCTATTTGCCGCCGTCCCTACGGGACTGAAATAGCGCAACATCAATAAGTGTCAGCGAGGGATGTGCCCGTAACTCATTATTTGTCCCTCCTTACGCGTCGGGTTACCTGAAAACTTTGTCGGAAAAACAAAACTCCGCGCCTCTGCGCGAGATTTCGAAAGCGCGGGCACGGTGGGTCAGTCGTCCGTCGGGAGCAGGTCCGAGAGCGAGGACGGGTCCGATAAACCCGCCAGGATGGCTTCGATGATCATCGCAGTGTCGTAATCCAGTCCGTCGCAGAGAGCGTCGGGGTCGCGGTCGCCGGAGAGCACGCGGTCGAGGGCGTTGGCACAGCGCGTCCAGTCCGGGTCGACCTGCCGCATCTGCTCCTGATGGGCGGTGACGAGTTCGGCGGCCTGCTCGTCGCCGGAGCACGCAGCGACGGTGGCGATAATGAGTTGGGCGCGCTGACGGAGTTTGTGGCGGGTGCCAGGGAAGTCGCGTTTGGCCTCGCGGGCCTGGCGGCGGTACTCGGAGGCCTCGTCCCCGCGCGACTGCTGATCCGCGATTTCGGAGAGAATGTGGTACGTCGTCCAGATCTGCGCGGCACCGGGGTCAAGCGTCTTCTTGATGGCCAAGGCTTCTTCCGCCAGTTCCCGCGCTTCGGACAGCCGCTGCGGCTGACTTTGCAGGAGCACGGCGAGGTTATTGAGGTTGCTCGCGAGTTCAATCGAACTTGCCAGTGCGCGATTCACCTTGATCGCCTTGCGAAACCAGGTCTCCGCGGCGTCGGACCGACCGGCGAATAGGCTGACGGCGGCCAGGTTGTTCCAAGTCTGAGCGGCCCCAGCAAGGTTGCCGTTGGTCTCCTCGAGTCGGGCGGATTCGCGGAAGTGGCGTTCGGACTCGTCCCAGTCCCCGGCTTCCTTGAAGACAATGCCGAGCTGGTGCCAGATGACGGCTTCGCTCGTCGGCTCGCGGAGATGCTGGAACAGGGTGAGGGCGTCGCGGTATCGCGTCTGAGCGTCGGCCAGATTTCCTTCTGCCATCGCCAGCGCCCCGAGCTGGCCGAGAATTGCGCCTCGGCTCCGCACCTCATCTAGTTCCTCGAAAACTCTGAGTGCTGTCTGGTATTGCTCGCGGGCCTCGGCGAATCGGCCTTGATCCCTCAGCACATCGGCCAAGTCTTTGTGATGCGTACCACGAGTGCGTTTCACGGTGTCGGTCTGATCGAGATGATCAGTGACCTCAAGTCCCTCGCGGTGGGACGCTTCGGCCAGATCGGGACGGCCGCGGGCTGTGTAACAGCGGCCGAGCCTACCCAGTGTCACGGTTCGCTCGAACGTCGGTTGATCACCGAGCGTGCTCAGGATCGACGTAAACACTTCGGCTGCGGCGGCGACCTGGCCGGAGGCCAGCAGTTGGTCGCCGCGGTTTGACTGGGCCAGGAACCACGCCTGCGAGCTCGTGTCGCGGGCGATCGCTTCCGCCCGGCCGGTGAGCCTCTCGGCCTCGCGCGCTAGTCCGAAAAACGTCAGGAACCGGTTGACTTTCGTCACGAACTCCACGGCGTCCGGGTCGGCGGCGTCCAGAGCGATGTGGACGGCGTGCAGCAGGTTGGGCAGTTCCCGCCATGCGATCGCCCGGGCCTCGTGCGGGTTGTTGTGGTCTTCGTTAAAGATATAGCCGGACAACTGGTAGTACCGCCGCCAGTGTGCGTCGGTGAGCCCGGATTGCTCGCCGGCGTCGAGCTGCGACCAGAGCAGCGGAGCCAGGGTCGGGTGAAACCGCAGAAACGGCGGGCCGACTCCCGGCACATGTTCCGGCTCGATCAACGCCGCGCGTTCCAGTTGCTTCCGCAGACTCGGCCAGACGTTCTCGCCCGTTGATTCTGGTATTTCCGCGAGTTGCTGCTGGAGTTGAGCCACGTCCGCCTGCAGTTCGTCCCACGGAATCTGAGCGAGCACTTCCTCGGGAATCTCCGCGTCTGCCGAGATTTCCGATCCCAGCAGCGGCAGAACGGTCCGGGCATCACGCGACTCGATCGCCGTGACGATGGCCTGAAGCTTTTCCCGCTGCGCATCGACGTCGGATTCGCCCAGGCCGGTGATCGCCAGCAGGTCGGGTTCCATCGCTCCACCCCGGAAGACGCCGAGGGCACGCACGGCGTGACGCTCGGCGTCGCTCAGCCGGTCCAGTGAGAGTTGCAGCGACGCCAGCAGCGACGGCGGCGTGTCGTCCTGTGGGGCAGGTTTGAAACCTGCCGTTTCCTGTACGTCCCGGGCAGGTTGAAAACCTGCCCCACGTTCTGAGTCGTCGCTCAGCAACTGCTCCAGACGTTGGCCGAGTTCGCTGGCCTGGCGGGTCTTTAACTGCTGGGACAGGACTGAGATTGACAGCGGGTGGAAACGCACCTGCTCGAACAGGTCGATCAGCTCTTCGCGCGTGGGGCGCGGGATGTCGGCCGCCGGCATGGGAGGCAGATGGCTCAACGCTTTGAACCACTCCAGCGCGTCGTCCGGAGCCGGTCGGCTGCCGAGGCCACTCAGCGTGATGTGGCGGTGTTTGAGCGTGCCCTCGTTGCGGTAGTCGGGATGGTCGATCGTAGAACTGGGGCTGGAAGCCCCAGCCACGGGGAACTCGGGCAGGCGGCTGGTCAGCAGCACGCGCGAACCGCCGGCCTGGGACCACCCGGTGGCCGCGTCCAGCAACGCCTGCAGCGACTCGCGCGCCAGAGCTTCAAGGTTGTCGAGAATGACCAGCGTCGGTGTGCCGGCCAGGGCGGCGGTGGCTTCGTCGGGACTGGCCAGTGTCTGGTCCAGAACGCTGCCGATGTGAGAGACCGCGACACGCACGACACTCTCAGGGGCCGCGGCCTGGATCCGTGAGTAGTCCACAAACACGGCTCGCTGGAACAGGCCGATGCGCGTCAGCCAGCGACCGGCTTCCAGTGCGAGTTCTGTCTTGCCCTGGCCGCCGAAGCCGGACATCGAAATCCGCTGCGTGGGACCGGCGAACCAGCACTCGATGTCCCACAGCTCACGCCGGCGACCGAAGAAGCCGGCTTCGTGTTGAGGCCGGAGCTGGCCAGTGGCTGTCTCCTGTAGGCCGGAACGAGCTCCGCGCTGTTCCGGCGGCGAATTGGTTTCGGCGTCGTTTGTGATTTCGCTGCCGGAACTGCGCGGAGCTTGTTCCGGCCTACGGTTTTGCCGAATGGCGTTGACCAGCGCGGACACGGCGGCCTCGCGATTCTGGCTCAGGTCGGCGTGCAGCAGGTCGGCCAGCAGGGGCGGGACGTCGCAGTCGTCCAGACGCACGGGCAGGATGCTGTGGGAGCCGGTCGCGGCGTCGGCGTGCAGGCGGCTGGAGATTTCCCGCTGGACCCACTCGGATTCGACGCTGTTCCGCGAGAGCAGCGCCACCAGGAAATCGCAGTCGCGCAGTCCTTTGTCGATCTTCCGGCCGATCGGGTCGCCGACTTTGATCTCGCCCTCGTCGATCCAGACGTCGATGCCGTGTACCCGCAGCGACTCGGCCAGCCGCCGGGCGACGGGTTTGTCCGCCGAGCTGTGCGAGAGAAACACGCGGACCGCGCGATCACCCCCCATCACGGGGATCGGCTGCGCGTCGTACTGATTCAGCAGCGGCACATCGTCGCCGGACTGGTAGAGCACCGGCACGAACCAGTCGTGCAGTTCGAGCATCTGCCGCTGCTGGCCGCGCTGGACTTCGTACTTCTGCGGATGGTTCTGCAGGCAGGCCCGCGCCTGGTCGAGCGACTCGCCCATCCGCCGTCCGCGGGCCAGGTGCCGGTAGAACTCACCGAACAGCGTGCGCGTGGTGTGCACCAGCACCGAGTACGTCATGGCCAGCACGGCCGGGATGCCCGCCGCCGTCAGCCGGGCCGCCACCATCGCCAGCGGATCCGCCTGGCCCTCGACCATCGCCGACTGGCAGGCTGACAGGATTACCAGCGCGACCTTGCGCCGATGCAGGTTCTGCGCGAACAACTCGGCCGAAACGAGATCGCGCTTTCCGTCGGCGTCTTCAAACAGCAGATACCCCATGCCGGCGGGATCGGAGTCGTCATCGCCACCAGCTTCGCGCGTGCGGTCACGAACATCGTCGCGGTCACCGACTTCGTTCTTCCGCTGCGAGTCGGCAATGCGGCCGTCGGCATCGAACACGCCGTGCCCGTCGAAGTGCACGATATCCGCCGGCGGCAGGCTCTCGTTGGATAGGCGATCGTTGAGCGCGTCGATTGTGGCGGGCCGCAGAAACTCACACTCGACGCGTCCCGGAGCTTCCGCGTCCAGTGCATCCATGACGGCCTGCGGGTCGGCCCGCGGATCGAGGAAACCGGATTCCTCGGGACGGCTGACAACAAACAGCAGCCGCAGCGTGTCTTTGGACTTGACCGTGTACGACGTGCGTCCGCCGGTGGCTCCGGGCAGTCTTCGTCGGATACTGACGGCAGGATGCTCGCGAAACAGGAACGCTCCGCCAGTCGCCGAATCGTGCAGCAGTTCCCACGGCAGCGAGAGCAAATCGGCATGGTCCGCGCTGATGGTCAACTGCCGGTCCGTGCCGTCAGAGTCCTGAAAGTCGTTGAACAGCCGCTGAGCCGCGCGGTCACTGAACACCGCGTCGAAGAGGGCCTTCCCGATGCGCGGCAGCTTCTTCCGGACCCGAGTCGCCTGATCGTCGTCGGGATCGCCGATCGACCGCGCCCCGTACGTTTCGAGATACCACCGCATGTCGTCGCGATCGGACTCGGTCAGCGGATTCGAGAACTCAAGCGACCCGGAATCGTCGCCAGCCAGCCGAACCTCAACGCGATCGGCTCCGGCAAAACGCAGGTTCAGTTCGAGGCTCATGGCAGCAGACTCCCCGGCACCGACATGGCTGACACCGGGACGGCAACGCCAGCCCGGTCTCCATGCGTCACAGCCAACAGGTCTTCAGTGACTGTGCGATTGCAGGGGACAGTCTTTCAGTGTCACGCGGTGAGTGCAACCTGGTAACAGCCGGCGGACATCCCACCGGACGCGCGTTATGATGGCGTGAACTTGCGGAATCTCGATTCATGAAGAACCCCGAAACGGCAAACTACCGACGCGTGTGGGTGACGTTCTTTACGAACGCGCTGATTCGTGAGATGACGTTTCGTGGCAACTTTGTGATTAACCTCGTAACGCGGGCATTCTGGTTTGTCGCCCAGATCACGCTGTTCGAGATCATCTACCGCAACGTCGACTCGATTAACAACTGGAGCCGTGAGGAATACTTCGCATTCATGGCCACAGGGATGCTGATCAACGCGATTGTCGAAGCGTTCTTCATGCCCAACTGTGCCAATTTCAGCGAGCTGATCCGCACCGGAAATCTCGACTTCGCTCTGCTCAAGCCGATCGACACGCAGTTCCTGATCTCGTGCGAGAAGATGGAGCTGGCCATGGTCAATCAGACGCTGCTGGCCAGTTCGCTCCTGATCTATTCGCTGATCGTCATCGGCCAGCCGATTGGCGTGACGCAGGTCGCGATCTATCTGCTGTTCATTGTTGTCGGCGTGGCGTTTTTCTACAGCCTGATGATCATCCTTGCGAGCACCAGCATCTGGCTGGGCCGCAATCAGGGGCTGTACGATTTCTGGTTCTACATCACCGTTTTCGCCAGATATCCACGCAGCATCTACAACGGTGTGGATTCCAGCCGCATCGAGATGGGTGAGGTGGTTCAGTCCGCATTTACCTGGGTGGTACCGATTCTGCTTGTCGTGACCGTGCCTGCTCAGTTGATTGCGAAGTCGTTGTCCGACTGGACCTTCCCGATGATCGGCCTGACAGCGTCGGCTGTGGGTCTTGTGGTGTCGCGGCTGGTCTTCAACTGGTCACTCCGCAGCTACCGCAGCGCAAGCAGCTAGAGCATTTTCAATGTTGGCTTGTATCGAGATTGAAAACTAATTCTGGAAGTGCCCAAAACGACTTGCTGCGTTGGACGAATCGCGCCGCCGCTTCACTCGTCCTCACTGACGATCCTCAGCCAGTTGAGACACGTGTTTGTCTTGCTTCCTGAACGACCGATCTCGACCGTGAGGCGTCCATCATTTACTACGACAACCGTTTCATCTTCTGCCCATTCGCCAATGGGCGTGTCGCGGTTCTTGAACACGGTTGCACCTTCGACGGTCACGTTCTGACCGGTTTGCTCGTGTCCTGAGTCGCCCACACAGACCGTGACGGCATAGCGTCCATTGGGAAGCGTGTATTCCCAGACGTCATGACTGCGAGTGAACAGGAAGGTATCCCGCCAATCGCCTTCGATCTGCTTGCGGCGACGGTGACTGGCGCTGATGTCTCGCGACCAGCCGAAGCCTCGTTCCTGACTGAACGGCAATCCGTTGTCATTGGCAAAGCCCTCGACAACCGGTGACTCCTTGCCGGTGAAATTGATGAGCCGGATGCGGTCGGCCGCGATGTTGGTTTGATCGGGATTCCCGTCGATCTCGGGGGCGAGCACGAAGTCGTCCCAGCTCGTCTTCTGTGCGGACAGCACCAATGCGTCGTCACCGTCCGCGATACCGTCCCCGTCTGCGTCTGTCGGGCTTACGCGTTTGAACGGACGGTCGGGGAACTTCTGCACGAGTTTCCAGAAGCCCTGCACAAAATCACCGCGTGTGATGGGTTCCCGAGAGAAGATCGGGAGAATGTCGGCCTCTTTCGTCTCCAACGTCAGGTATGACACGAGTTCTTTCCACTCGTCTGTCGCCGGCTCGTCGGGACGGAAGTCAGTCACTCGCGGGTTCATCGGCAGCCCGCCGCGAATTGCCAGCAGGTTGGCTGCGACGAACGCGGGATGTTCCGGTTCAAGATCGCGGAATGGCCACAATGCGTGCGGGATGCCTCCGTCGATTCTGGAACACAACCCCTGCCACAACCTGCTGAGCAATGATCGGTCGTAAGGGATGGTGCGCGGGTCGATCTTCGCGGCGACAGCAACGGCGGCCACAGCACCGGCGGCAGTGCCGATGGCGGTGCTCTGGTCGTGCAATCGGAACGCTGAACTGACGATGCTCGTGTAACCCAGGTTCTTCTGAGCGGCGATCAGGCCGTCGATCTTCTCCGGGACAAGACTACGGAGCGGAAACAAACTCAGTCCGCTATAGGGCGGGCCCCAGGTGCGACCTTCGCGGAAGACGCAGTGCCACGGACCGTCTGTGTTGCCGTCGTTCAGGAATTCGCGCTTCGTCGGATGAAAGTCGTATTCGAACTGCCAGCATGCGACGCCGTCGTGATACATGGCCTGGGCGAAATTACGGGCGTTGTTCGCGTATCCTGTCGTGTCCTGCTGTCGCATCATGTAGGCGGCTTTCAGACGCAGCGATTCCCGAATGTACGGCTTGAAAGGCATGCGGTCTGGAGTCCCGAACTCGTCGGTCAGTTCGAAGCGACGGTAGCTGTGAGTCTTGTCCGGCATGGCCTCATGCACTTCCGTCTGCAGGTAGTGCAGAAAACCCAGTGAGTACTGCTTCGCGTCCTGGAACACGAGCCGCCGCTGCTGCCGCGTTAGCTCGACAATGTTCTTTGAAGACGCACCTGGTTCCGTGGCATCCAGCGCGTCCGCGAGCCACCGAGGATGCACGTCGAGTGGATAATCGATCGCCGGAAAGCACAGCAGCAACACGTCCGGATGAGTGACGTCCGCGAAGTTGTAGTGGTCGATGACTCGGCGGCTTTCGTACAGCCACAGTGGGTCTTTCGGCCATTTGTGCGTGCGGTAGTTTCGCGGGTCGTAACGCGGCGGAGCGGGGATGGGTTCGTAGTCGTCGGTCTCGTTGATCACCATGCTGTAGGTGATGGGGTTCATGTCCGTGAGCGGATAACCCTCGCGCGATTCCGGAGCCAGCGGCTCGCCGTACTTCGATTTCAGGTCTGGACCAAATTCGTAGCCGGCGCCGGCGAACTTGATGGCATCTCCCCAGTCGGACGCATCAATCGTGATCTTCGCCTTCACGGTCAGACTGAGTTCCGCGTCCGTCGTGGAGTTGAACTCCAGCCCGAGCAATCGCGACTTCGATTCGTCGAGCAAGGCTGCCACCGGATAGCAGTTTGAGATAACGCGAATCTGTCCCGAGTCGACGTACGGTTGCAGCAGTTCGCGAAACGCCTGCTCGGCGTCGCTCGGTTTGCACGTCGTGATGACGCGCGTGTTGCCCGGCCGGGCCCGACCGTACTTCTTCTTATTGATCGCCTCGATACGGTCGACCACTTCTTTGAAGAAACCCGCTCGCGGAAATGGAACGGTGTGGTCGTAGCCGGCCGGCCCGCGATTCTCGTCGATCGCCACCAGCGCCTCGGCCGAGAATTGCCCACCGAGCCAATCGATGTCGTTCACGAGAACGATTTTCGTAACGCCCATGCGGGCCGCCTGGACCGCAGCCGCACATCCCGACTCGGTGCCACCGACAATCAGGATGTCCGCATCAAAACCGACCGTCTCTGCACGGACTGCCGCCGCCTGAGAATTGATCGCCGCCACAACGACGATCCAGATTGTGATTCCTGTGATACGTTGATGCACTTCGCTCTCCGAATCGGTTGGATGTTGTCTGTCCTCGCAGCAACAATAGTCCTCAGTGCGCTGGCCCTTCAACTCGCCCTTCCGGCGTGCATCCAACTTCTGAGTGAACTGTGGGACGTTGGCATTTGCGATTCAGAAAAACTGGCCAGGAACCAGCCCCCACGTTCGTTATCTGGTAGGAGAACGAAACATGAAGCCTCTTATCATCCTGGTCCTGACGTTAATCGCACTGTTTGTTGCCGGGGCATCGATGCCGAACCTGGCAGACAAATACGCTCCCTTTGAAGTCCGCTGGAACGAATGTCTGATCTGCGGCCGCAGCCAAACCGTCGAGAATCGCTGGAGGCGTACCCCGGTCACGAAGGTCGAAGAATACGACCATTCTCGCTGGGCCGACACGCTTTCCCCCCGCCACAAGCATCACTGGGCTACGTCCAGTGTCGAGTCGCGAGAAGAATGGTTTGGCAGCAGCATGGTCGGGTGCGGTGGCATCGGTGGTATTGGGTCTCTCTATTACATCCATTCGCATCAGGGCGATGACGTGGCTGCACCGCTGGTCGAGAAGTACCTCAAGCTGGCGAAGACCGGTGACCTGACAGCCATTTCGGACTTCACGCGGGGAGAGCTGTCCAAGGCCGTCGAAACAGCCGTCGCCGCGCGCAACAACGGCCAGTAGCGTCAGACAATTGGCAACCCGCGTTCAACAAACGCTATGCAGACGGTGAGCAGCAGAAGTTCAGCGCCGTCATCGCATAGACCTCGGCCACGCGAACGAGTTCCGCGACGGGGACTTCTTCGTTCACTGTGTGGGCACCGAGCGCGTTCGGTCCGTGCGTGATCGCGGGAATTCCGCCGCGATGCACAAACGTGTTGCCGTCGTCCACGAATGGCTTGGCACCAGTAGAAAGACGGCGGCCTGTGACCGATTCATGCGCTGACTGGAATGACTCGGCAAACTCGCTCGCAGGATCAATCTCGTAGGCGTCGCGCACAAAGTGAAATGTGCTGTCGATGGAGATTCCGTGACGCTCAGCGATCACGGCGAGTGTGGCCTCAATGCCCGTACGGATTTCATCGACGTTTGTGCCGGGCAGCCAGCGACGAGTCCCCGATAGCTTCAGTTCTGTCGGCGACTGGTTGTAGATCTCGCCTGTATGGAGCTGCCCAATGAACAGGCTGGCTCGCCCGGCTGTCGCATGCTTCTCGTCCGCGAGGCTGGCGTCGATCTCGGCGAACTTTTGCACGATTTCGGCTCCCGCGAGGAGTACCGACGGCTGTTCGATTCCGCCCAGCACTTCATGCATCGGCTCGCCCGGACGTGTCACTGTGATCTCCAGGATCGCCAATCCACGTCCAGCGATCGGCATGGGATCGTGACAATACTCGGGCAGTAATACCGCGTCGCCGATAAAGCCTGCCTCGATCAAGCCGTCGACCTGGGACCCGTCGCCCCACGGGGATTCGTGGAGTTCGTGTGCTGTCAACAGGATACTGCCGCCGGTCAAAAGGCCTGAATCTCGCACAGCCCGCAGGGCCTCGACCGTCGCTGCGATACCGCCCTTCATGTCGGATGCGCCACTGCCGTAAAGCAACCCATTCTCGACACGCGGCGGCACAAACGGCAGATGAACTGTGTCGAGATGACCATTGAACTGCAGCGTGCGTCCGGGTTGACCCGAATCGAACCGGCATACAACGGCGGGAGCGTCCGGCCAGCCGCAGTCAGATCGCTCGACAGTGAAGTCATCATTAACCAGAACCTCAGCCAGACGATCAGCCACAGCAGCGGCCGATCTCGTCGGACTGGGAATTTCGATTAACCGCAGCGCCGTATCAAGCAACCGCTCCTCCGAAACCGACTGACGGATCACATTCAGCGCCGTTGTATCTGACATGAATCTCTTTCCATTGCGGCGGCGTCCGACGGTTGCTCGTACAGACGATTTCAATCCGAGGAGGTCATTCGGTCAACAGCCAACGGAGTCTGACTGCCGTCGAAACCGCGACGTGCGTTTGACCGTGCCGAGTACGTCATCGAATTCGTAAGATTTGTCCACGAGCCCGAGTGGATAGTTATACTCTGACGTCATTAACCTATGCATATCTAATGTGTTCGTGAGGGTCTGCATTCCATAGTGCAATCGATGCAACCACAACAGGAGTCCGGCCATGGCAACAACCAACACCTACCATCCGAATCTGAGTCAGTTCTCAGAAGGCTCTCGCAACTTCGTGATCAACATCGATGGGACAGGTAACAGTCTCTCGGATGCGACGGAGAAGGGGTCGGACGTCACGAACGTCGTGCGTTTTCATGGAGCCATTGATGATTCTGGCCATGAACAACACTCGCTGTACTTTGCCGGCGTCGGAACAACAGAAACGAATGGCGGTTTTGTTCGCGAACTCTTCGGAAAAGCATTCGGAGCAGGAGCGCACCGACTGCGGGATACGGCGTATGTGGCTCTGGTCGAACAATATCGTCCCGGAGACAGGATCTTCATCACAGGCTTCAGTCGCGGTGCCGCGGTTGCTCGCATGCTGGCCAATCTGATTCATGAGCAGGGAATTCCCGAATCAATCACGATCACTCGTAGCCCTGACGGACAGGTTACAGACTTCGAAACTCACGGACGGAAGAAGCGCGTCAAAATCGAAATGCTGGGTGTCTGGGACACGGTGGCCGCAATTGGAATCCCCGTGAACCTGGCAGGCATCCCGTTTCAGAAAATCAACCTGTTCAGCGATTTGACCGTTGCTCGTAACGTCAAGCGGGCAGTGCATCTGGTATCGGTCGATGAAAACCGAGACGCGTTCACTTCGGCACTGATGAATTACGAACCTAATCGCATTGAGGAGATTTGGTTTCCCGGAGTCCACGCGGATGTTGGCGGCGGCTACGACTTCCGTCGCCTGGCAGACATCACACTCGAATTCATGATCGACAAAGCCCGGCGACTCGGGCTGGAATTTGATCCTGACATACTGAGTGAGATCGTTCCCAATCCAGACGGACTCGGCTTTCTGCATCGTCATCCCGAGCGGCCTGGCGATTACAAATTGAGCCCGCGTAAGCTGCAGGTCATGAAGAACGGAAAAGGCATCAAGACGGTGCCGATCAAGTTGCACGAGTCCATCTTCCGACGGAAGGAGACGTTGACTCGGCAACGGTACAACCCTGCAAACGTGAAGAAGGCGATGGGGCAGATGTTCAAAATCGTCGATCGGGACATTCTCGATTAGTGAGCGATATCGCAACTCGGCGGCGCCGACTGCTGCCAGTCGATGCGGGTTGCGCCGACTGGCGCGATCGCTCTCTGCCGCAGACAATCTGATGCCTGAATGCAACAACTGCTTAAGTCATTTGTTTGCAGGCACTTGCGATACAGACTGGCATTGCAGCTGAACCGCGCCTGTTGCCGGCAGGCCTCATCCAAGAGGCCGCCGACTCGCGTCCCTGAGCACGAGCGATGACGCTCCAGATTCAGAACCTGTTTGGCAGACAGAGTTTAGCGACGGCCGATGCCCGCATTGTGTAGTTTTCTTTGCGCGCCAATCTGCTTTGGCATTCAGGCTGCTTTACATCCTGTCATGAGCGACGCGAGGCACTGAGCCGCCTCGCAGTCGAAACCCCAAACCTGCCAGATTGAGGGACACCACGATGACGAATCTCATGACCAACCTGCTGAATGACGAAAACGGTTTCCTGGTCTCCGCCGAGCTGATTCTGATCTCCACGATCGCCGTGCTTGGCCTGATCGTCGGGATGTCCGAGATTTCCTTCGCAATCAACAACGAAATGGAAGACGTCTCGTCCGCGATCGGCTCACTGAACCAGTCGTACTACGTGAGCGGCGTTCACTCCGAAGGCAAAGGATGCACGGCCGGCTCTGAGTTCAACGACGACTACGACGATTGCGACAGCCAGTGGGACATCGTGAGCAGCGGTGTGGTTGGCGAATACTAAGTGGACCAGCCACAACGTAGGCCGGAACAAGCTCCGCGCAGTTCCCGCACGGTCCCCCGATAGCTGCCGGAACTGCGCGGAGCTTGTTCCGGCCTACTGGATTTGCGTAACCCGACGTCGAGCGGGACACGTAACATGACGAAACAACACATGATCTAGAGGCGATGGCGCAGGTTTGGCTCGTGGGAACGGGCAGCCGGATTCGGGAAACCGTGTCCGGCTGCCCGCCACGGAGCTGAAACCACCGTGTACAAGAATTGGAGTCGTCCGGTTCAGAGTGCGCGTGCCACTACCCGAGACGATTGAGTTACTGGAAGAGCGGCAACGCGGCTGGGACGCCGGACAAGTCCGGCTACTACGAACATTGAATGCGGCCTTAGCCGGACGAAGCCCCTTCCGAATCCTGATCG
>CAUZFZ010000049.1:0-57949 GCA_963579025.1 Planctomycetota bacterium
GATGCGCTCCCGGCAGGCAGTCAGGTGCACATCATTCCCATCTGTGGTTCCAGCGAGGTCGAAGCGACCAGCGCCTACCGCAACAAGACGGACGCAAAGAGTGCCTTGGATCGGGTTCAGATTGTCGACCGCATCGGACGCGCCGGACAGGCTCTGGAACTGGCCAACGAGGCGTGTCGCCAGGTACCGCAAGTGCCGGCCAAGCGGATCGTGCTGATCAGCGACCAGCAGACACATCTGTGGCTGGGCGGGACGGCGAAGAGCCGGCTGGAAGCACTGGCGGACGTGCAGATCATGCGTATTGCTCCCGAGACAGTCGAAAATGTGTGGATCAGCGATTTCAAGCTTCAAGACGGAGTTGCCGACACGGAAACGCCGGCAGTGTTTCTGGCGACCGTGCGTTACAGCGGCGAACAGCCGGTCACCAACGTGCAGGTCGCGCTGTCAGTCGAGGGCGAGGAACTGGCCAGCCGGCTGATTGATCTGGAACCGGGCCAGTCGCGTGAAATCGAATTTCGGCAGCAGCTCGGTGACGTAACTGATACCGGAGCCCTCGGCGAAGGTGTGGCCGCTGCGCGATATCTGAAAGCAAGCGCCACGGTCAGTCTGGAAGGTGGCGTGGGTGACCGACTGGCGCGTGACAACGCTCGGCACCTGGTCGTGCCGGTCGTCGCCGGGCTGCCCGTGCTGTTCATTGACCAGTTCGGAGAAGACGAGAACCTCGATCAGGCCGAGATCGGTGAGACGTATCGGTTGCGACGCCTGCTGGCTCCGCGCACATCGACTGACGAAGAAGTGGGTCGGCAGCTGGTCCGCATTCGTCATCTCACGCCCGAGAGATTGACTGAGGAAGCACTCAGCGACGCGCGGCTGGTCGTGGTCGCCGGAGTGTCCACCCCTGGAGAGATGACGCCCCTGCTCCGGCAATACGCCGAACAGGGCGGTCCGCTGATCATTGCCGCGGGTGCCGATTTCGACGCGGATCGCTGGAACGAAGCTGCATGGCTGGACGGCTCCGGCATACTACCGGGACCACTCAGCAGCGAACCCATCGGACAACTTCCCGAAGTCGCTGTCGGAACGCTCGAACCGTTCTACCTCGACTTCCGCACGATGCAGCACGACTTCTTCCTGATCGAAGGCGAACCGCTCGAAGTACAGGAAGACCTGTATCAGCTCCCCCTGTTCTTCAAAGCAGTGCAGGTCGAGCTGGACGACCCGATCGTCGAGGCAATGACGACTACCGAGGCAGAACGTATCGCTGCGGTGCGTACGTTCCTGTCCGAATCAGACGCCCGGATCGCCGCATGGCAGGATCAGGAACGCGTCGGCAATCTGACTGAGGATGATGAGGCGGAGCGCATCTTTGACCTCGAGAAGCGTCGCGAGATGAACCCCGAATGGCTGGCCTGGGCGGACACCGACACGCTGGCCGCAATTAATGAACTCACTCCCGAAGCTTTGGCCACGCAGTCACGACCGCGTGTACTGGCGCGTTTCAGTGGGAGCGGCAGCCCGTTTCTGGTGGAACGTCGCGTGGGAGCAGGCCGCATCCTGTTTGTCTCGACCGGTTTGTTCTCAAGCTGGAACACACTCACGGGAACGAATGCGATTCTGATGTTCGATCGCATGTTGCGGCAATTGCTGGAAGACACGCTCCCGCGACGAACCTTTGAAACTGGCGACGACGTCACGTTACCGGCCCGGCGTTCCGATCAGCTCCGCTGGGAGCTGACGCTGCCAGACAAACGCCAGGAGACGCTGGCCGTCGAGGCACTGAGCGCCGAACGATTCGGCATCCGGATTCAACGCACAATGTTGCAGGGGCATTACCGAGTCGCTTCGATCTCGACCGAAGAAGACGCCGAGGATGAGTCGTTCCGCAGCGAGATTCCGCTGTCGTTCAACTGCCCGCCGGAAGAGTCCGAGCTGGAAGCATTTGATTCGCTCGCATTTCAGGAGCGAATGGGTGAGGACGCTTTTCGCTGGCTGGAAGCGGACGAACCGCTGAGTGTCGAAGGTGCCCGCGTCCGCGGCCGTGACCTGTGGAAATGGTTGATCGGAGCAGTGCTTGCGTTTCTGCTGTGCGAGATGCTGCTGCTGGCCTCACCGCACATGAAGACCGCCGGCGAACCGCAGCCAAGCACGTAAGTACCTGACCACAAACAAGACCGCGAAGCAGGCCGTGCGTGAGCGGTAGCCCGATTTCTCCGAAATCGGGACCAGACGACATCGCAACCTGCCGGCACATCGACTGCCGCTCAATCTTGCCAGGTCCAGGGCAGCGGATTTCGGAGAAATCCGCCTACCGCTTCACGGTTTTGTTCTTGGACAGGTACCAAAGCGGCAGAGCCGCAACCAAAAGTAGGATGGGCACTCTTGCCCGTCCATTGCCGGTGCCGGGACGGGCAGGAGTGCCCATCCTACGATGCGCGCGCACGGCGCGCATGCCTGACGACGGAAGACTCGAAGTGCGACGAATGTCCGGTCCGTTTCGCCCTACTGGGCGTCCGGCGACGGCGTTTCAACCGAACCAGGCTTGTCCGTACCAGACTCGCTGTCGTCGTCCTGCTTCTGTTCCGTCGCCTTAGGCTCTTGCCGTTTCTGCGCCTGAACTTCGGTCGGCGCGAAAGATCGTTCGACGATTTCCGGACGATCATCCGGTCGCGGCTGGCCCCCACGGTCCACCAGCAGCAAGGCGATCCCGCCCAGCAGAACGGCGACGGCTGCCACCGATAGAATCTGGCTCAGCCGTATTGATCGCGCCGCTGCGGGTGCATCGCCCGCCAGCAACGTGTCACGCTCGATGCTCCGCATGACTGCTGCCTGGAGCTCTTCCGGAGCACGCTCGGTCGGAAGACCACGCACCAGCTCGGAGACCTGCCTCAGTTCTTCGGTGTCCTGTCTCATTTCAGGGGACCCCGCAAGTTGTTCTTCGATTTCAGCTCGCTCTGCGAGCGGCAGCTCGTTGTCGAGCCACGCGGAAATCCGGTCATCAGAAGGCGTGCCGTTCATGGCGAATAGTCCTGTTCCCTGTGAAACATGCGGAGACGAACCGGAGTCAAAATGCGTTGGTGACACAGTTTAAGGCCGGATGGCATGAGGGAAAATGCGTACTGACGCAACTGCAAGCTTTTCAACAAATGCGTCGACCGGGCCTCCAGTCCCGGCGAACTCGTCGAACACAACGTTCGAACGGTCTGGTACTTGGGACGTTGGGGTACCAGAGAAGTTCCCCAAATTGCGGAATCGCAATCGTCCCCCATGTTCATGCCCGGCGCCGATTCAGGTCAGGCAACTAATTCCGGATGGAACTTACGGTGCGCCAGTGAGGGAGTGGGAGAGGCGAGCATCGCGTGTTAGCCCGCTGACGTCCGTATCCGTCAACACGACGTGCAGACTGACACCCACCGGAAGGTAGTGGCGTGTCAGTTGTGAAGTGATGGATGTAGCTGAATTCGCAAGAGTTTGGTTGCCCGAGTCCAGCCAAAGCCTTGCGACTTCGGCTACCTCTCGAAACTACTCAGCGGCCGGCTTTTCGGTCGGCGCTGGAGCGGTCGGCGCAGGAGCCGCCGGTTTCGGATCACTCGGATCCGTGCTTTCCGGTTCCGGTGGTTTGGCCAGCACACGGGCTTCGTATGCGTCGATCTGTTCCCACACCTCCGGGCCACCCGTTTCACGTGCGAGGACAAACGTCGCTTTGGCCGCATCGAGTTGTTTCAGTTCGACCTGCCACGTGGCCTTCGCCACCATCATCTGGGTCTTCTCCATCGGGCTTTCCGTTGTGGTCAGCAGGGCGTCCATCGTCGTAATCGCTTCAGGCAGTCGCTTTGCTGCCACCAGCGTTCCAATCTTCTGATTCAACACGGTGGACTGAAACTCCGGCTCAATGTCCTCAGCGGCCAGCAGGCTGTCCGCCAGTTCGATGGCCGCGTCGAAGCGTTCCGCAGACCGCAAGACGACCATGCGGAACGACGAGATCATCTCCAGACCGCTTTTGTGGTCCGGGAAATCAGCCGCCAGCTTGTCCATTTCCTTGAGCACCTCATCAGCGACCTCACTCAGCTCGCCTGTGTTGGCGATTTCTTCCACAGCAGAGACGCGTTTGAGAAAACGAAAATCGCGGCGCTGGTCGGTGTATTTCTCACTAAGTCCGGCGGCGTTGTCGGCATCCAGCTCAATGATCGCGCTGATTTCCGATTCGTAACTCGGAAAGAACAGAGGCGGGTCCATTGTCAGCAGGCCCTCTTCAATCTTCTTCGCCTTCTCGGCGCCTTGCAGTTCAGCAGCCGCGGTAAAGGCTGCATCTCGCTCGGTTCGAATTTCCTGCAGTCCGGTCAGATGCGTGACGTAGTTCGCAGGTCCACCGAACTCAAAGCCCGTCCGGGCATACGCGCGTCCTTCGGCATCGGCGAGCAGGATCGTGGGAAAGCCCTCCACGACCGAACCGTAATGATCCTTCACGGCATTGTTGTGAGCACTCTGTTCTTCAGTGATGGCACCGGGGCCGCGAGGGAAATCCAGTTTCACAAGCACAAAGTTCTCGTCCGCAAAATCGTAGAACGGCTGAAACGCGAAGACTTCGTTGTCCAGTCGAATACACCACGTGCACCAGTCCGAACCGGTAAAGTCAATGAGCAGGTCCTTACCCTCGGCCTGAGCCTTCGCCTTGGCCTGCTCCAGGTCGGTCATCCAACTGGCTTTTGCTTCCACGGACGCCATTTGTTCTGCTCCCGCCGGAGGTTCGGGATTAAACAGTTGCGGCAGTCCGACGGGAGGGTCGCCATCCGGCCCGGCCGGCTCGGGCAGGGTGAGTTGATCTGGAAGCGAAGGTGCCGCGGACGTGGTGCCGGCAACATCGACCTCAGGAGGTGCTGCGGGTGGCTGCCCCGGTTCTGTCACGGATCCGCTGGGTGCTCCACCGGTGGACGTTGTCTCCGATTCGGATGTGCAACCGGGCAGCCAGATAAGGGCGACTGTAAGTACAGTCCAGACGGGAAGCGGATTACGCATCAGCATGGGTCATCTCCGAGGAGGCAGCACCGTCTGCGGTGCCCTGGACTGGCGGGACTGACCGTGAGACGATTCACAGCCAGCAATTGACATCGTTTACGACCTGACATCACGTATCGTGAGAAACGAGCCAACGATTGTCGCAGCGACACGTCAGTCCGGCAATGCGACTCGCTGCTACGCTCTGAAGTTGTGAGTGATTCCCCACCGTCCCTGCGTCGGTGGAAACGTGACCGAAAGCTGCTCTGTCAGATGTCATACACAAAACGGCGTTTTCCCTGTTTGGACAGCGTCACTTTGGAACTGTCCAGAGATACGAGGAAATTCATGACGTTCAGATCCTGCAGGTTTGTTATTGCCGTAGCCCTCATCACTGCCCGGGCGACGTACGCTGGCGAAACACCAGAGAACCGGCGACTCAACTATCACACCGCTCCGAGCTGGACGATCCCGCTCATGCAGGATCAGCACAAGTTCGAAATTCCGTCACCACTCGTGTCTGACGACGGAACTCGCGTTGAAACTGCGGACCAGTGGACGAAGCGGCGGCGTCCCGAGCTGTTGCAGCATTGGGAGCGCATTCTCGGCAAGCTCGCCCCCGGTCGTGACGATGCCCAGTGGTTCGGAGATGTCGCCAGGACCGCCGAGGTCTCACGTGAGAAGAAGGATGGATACACGCGGATCGAGCTGGAAATCCCCATCGAGACTGACTTCCTGCAGTCACACCTGCTGCTGCTGCCGGAGGGACAGGGTGACGGGCCGTTTCCGGCGGTCATCGCATGGACATCGACTTCGCCCGACTATGCGAAGCCGGAAGAATGGTGGGGGTCCTGGTTAGCTCAACGTGGGTTCGTCGTGCTGACTGGCTGGTCGCACATTCGCAATTACCGCGACGGCATCAGCTACCGCAACAACGTCAACGAGGCTGTTTACGAGCGGTTCGGCCATTGGCTGCCGCTCGGCAAGATGGTCCACGACGTACAGCGTGAGGTCGAGTACCTGGACACGCTGCCGCAGGTCGATGCTTCGCGGATCGGGTTCATCGGGTTCTCGTTGAGTGCGAAGACGGCGCTGTACGTTGCTGCCTTCGCCCCGGAGATCAAAGCGACCGTCTCCATCGATCCGCACATCGCGATGCACGGGGACACGAATTACCAGGACCCGTGGTATCTGGACTGGAAACGGAAGTTCCCGCATATCCGCACGGACGACTACCCCGTGCCGGAATTGCGTGGCACGATCTGGAGTCTGATCGATGCCGATCCGACGCGACCTGGTTTCGAACGGAATCATCACGAGCTGATGGCGCTGTGTGCTCCTCGCTCGTTGATGGTCATCGGTTGCAGTACGGATGAGAAAACAAAGACGCATTCGGACGACGCCCAGAGCATCGCATACATCAATCGGGCGCGCGAGGTTTATGAATTGCTGGGCGTCTCAGAGCGGCTCGAGTATGTGCAGGAAACGGGCGGCCATCGTCCGACCGGCCCGCGCATTGACGCGGCATGGCAGCGGTTCTTCACACACTGGCTGAAGTAAGGATCGTCCTTGAATTAAGTGTCATATTGTCGTCTTTCGCTCCGCGAAAGAACGCACTTTCGCGGAGCGAAAGGCGACACTGAATGATCGAACGATCCTAAGTACCCGCCAGGAAGAACAAGCCGTTTCGGCCAATTGTGCCGTCGGGTGGACATGGCGGGGGAAGTGTTCTGATGATTTTGTTCTTCATGATTTTGACAAAATCATGAAGAACAAAATCATGGAAGGCGTCCGAACTGACTTCGTCAATTCGGCTGCCTGGTTTGGGAATCCGGAATTCCACCAGGTGAATCCCGATTGATTCGTTGAGACAGCAGACCGACACTTCCGGCCACTCAATCTTGCACGCGCCGAGCGCGGTCAGCCGCCAGCCAGGTCGGCAAAATCCGGCTGTGTCCAACTCCGAATGTGGAATTCGCGCCATGACCAGGAAACTCAGCCTGCTGCTGTCCGGGATCACGGTCCTTGCTGTCGCAGTCATGACAATCGCCGCCGTGCCGCCCGATCATGCAAAGCTGCGGTCCGAGGCTCGGAAGTTGTTTCAGAATGGCAACTACAAGGAGTCTCTGGAGCGGTACCGCAAACTGGCACTGGACGCCGACACGGACAGTTTGCAGGTCACTGACGATCTGCAACTGGCGGTTCATTCGCTGAACAACCTGGGTCGCAACAGTGAAGTGGATCAGCTCATCGAGGACAGCGTGAAGGCGCACAGCGACAACTGGCGGTTGCTGAAGCGTGCTGCGCAGATCTATCGAACCGCGACTCACTGGGGCTATCTGGTTACCGGCGAATTCGAGCGAGGCAATCGTCGTGGTGGCGGAAAACAAGTCAACGCGATGTCGAGAGACCGCACGCGAGGTCTGCAGTTGTTCGAACGTGCCCGAAAGCTGGCGGCCGACGATGCCAGTCGCGCGGATGTCGCGACTCTGTACAGCGAATATGCCCTGACGCTTCGGTCAGGCACAGGATATACCGAGAACTGGCGACTGCAGGCTCTCACCGATCTTGAAGTACTGCCGGATTACGCCGAAGGGCACTGGCGTGGGTACGGTCGCAGTCAGGGGGCGCCCGTCGATGCCGAGGGCAATCCTGTCTACCACCGCATCCCGCTGACGTTCGAGGCAGCCGCGTCAGACGGCGAACGCTGGCGGTGGCTACTGACCGAAGCTGCGAATCTAGCTCCCGGTCGGAAGCTGGAATTCCGCATGCGGTTTGCTCAGCTTCTGTATGAGAGTTTCAGTTGCCAGACGATGCAGCAGTTCTCGTGGTGGGGAGCCCGCCGAACCCGACAGGACGATCAGAAGGCCGGCACAGGCACGTACGAACTGCATACGTTGAGCGATGACGAGACGATCGCTCGCCTGGCGACCGGCGTCCGACGATTCAAGCTGCCGGACGAGCACAACTTCATCCGCATTTACCAGGAAGTCGCCGCGGCGGGGAAGTCGAACCAGGGCGAACGGGCGCGCGCCCAGCTTGCTCAGGTCTTCGAAAACCGGAGACAGTACCCGACCGCTGCCGACGCGTGGCGCGACGGGATTCGAGAGTACGGACCCGGTCCTGGAAACACTTGGCAGAAAAGACTCAACCAGATCGTGCAGAACTGGGGACGTTTTGAGAACTCGACGTCGCAACCGTCCGGACGCGGAGCAGTCGTCGAATACCGGTTCCGAAACGGTAAGTCGGTCCATTTCGAAGCATGGCCGATCAAGGTGGAGAAGCTGATCCAGGATGCGAAGGCTTACTTAAAGAGCAGTCCGGCCCGCATCCGTGGCGAACACATGGAAGTGCAGAACATTGGCTACCGCCTGGTGACTCACAACCAGACGAAGTACCTCGACGAGAAAGCCGCTGACTGGACCGTCAAACTCGATCCGCCGGACGACCACGTTGATGACCGCATCACTGTCACAACACCGCTGCAACAACCCGGTGGGTACCTGATCACGGCGAAGATGTCGGACGGGAATGTCAGCCGCATGATTCTGTGGGTCAACGACACAGTCATCGCTAAGAAGCAGTTGGACGGCAAAGTGCTGTACTTCGTGGCGGATGCTGTGACGGGTGCACCTGTCAGCAAAGCCAACGTCGAATTCTTCGGTTACCGCGCGGAACGAGTTGGCAATACTGCTCAATATCGAGTGAAGACGATCAACTTCTCCGAGTTTTCAAATGCCGACGGACAACTCACCGTCGACAAGACCCGCATCCCAGACAATCACCGCTGGGTCGCAATCGCGCGAACTGACAAGGGCCGAAAGCGGTTGGCGCATCTGGGTTGGGATTATCTGTGGTTCGGGCAGCGGCATGATCCGGAATACAACCAGACGAAAGTCTTTCTGATCACGGACCGTCCCGTGTATCGCCCCGAACAAAAAGTGCAGTTCAAGTTCTGGGTGCGGCACGCTCAATACGACAAGGACGATGTGTCGCAGTTCGCGGGCCGGACGTTTCGCATTCTCGCGTCAACTCCACAGGGCGAACATGTCCTGGACCGGCAGCTTAAAGCGGATGACTACGGTGGGATTACCGGCGAATTCACTCTGCCTGACGAAGCACAACTGGGTGTCTATCACCTGCAGGTCGAGGGCCATGGCGGTGGTTCGTTCCGCGTCGAGGAGTACAAGAAGCCGGAATTCGAAGTGAAGATCGAAGCCCCGGACAAGCCCGTTCAACTGGGCGAGAAGATCACTGCGACGATTGAAGCGAAGTACTACTTCGGTGCCCCCGTGACGAAAGGGAAAGTGAAATACAAGGTCACCAGGAACAACCATGACGGCCGCTGGTTCCCGAACGGTCGCTGGGACTGGTACTACGGTCGCGGGTACTGGTGGTTCGCTTACGACTGCGCGTGGTATCCCGGCTGGGGCCAATGGGGCTGCAAGGCTCCCATCTGGTCATGGTGGGCGGGCGCCCGTACTCCGCCAGAGGTCATTGCTGAAGCGGAAGTCGAAATCGGCGACGACGGCATAGTCAAAGTCGAAATTGACACGGGTCTCGCGAAGGAGATGCATCCGGATCAGGATCATCGCTATCAGATCACTGCGGAAGTGGTCGACGATTCGCGGCGGACGATTGTTGGTCAGGGTGAAGTGCTGGTGGCCCGCGAGCCGTTCAAGGTCTTCGCATGGGTGAACCGTGGGCATTTCCGGACCGGTGACGATGTGACCGCAGAGTTTCAGGCGCACACGCTTGATCAGAAGCCAGTCGCCGGGGAAGGGAAGCTGGAGCTCTTCAGCATCCGGTATGTCGACGGGAAACCGGTCGAGCGTCTGGTTGAGGAATGGGATGTCGACACGAACGAAGAAGGACGTGCCCGGCAGCAGTTCCGAGCCGGAGCACCGGGTCAATACCGTATCGCGCTGCAACTCACGGATACGGAAGAGCACACTCAGGAAGGCGGCTATCTGTTTACCGTCATCGGCGACGGATTCAATGGGCGGGAATTCCGCTTCAATGATGTCGAGCTGATCACGGACAAACGCGAGTACAAAGCGGGTGAGAAAGTCCGGCTGCTGATCAACACTGAGCGGGAAGACGCAACGCTGTTGTTGTTCCTGCGTCCGACCAACGGAGTCTATCTGCCACCGCAGACGATTCGGCTGGAAGGCAAGAGCACTGTCTACGAAATCCCCGTGATTAGACGGGACATGCCGAACTTCTTCATCGAAGCACTGACGATCGCCGACGCGAAGATTCACACCGAGATGCGTGAAGTCGTCGTGCCGCCCGAAAAACGCGTGCTGAATATCGATGTCGAGCCTTCGTCCGAGTCGTATCAGCCGGGCGAGGAAGCGACGGTCAAGATCCGACTGACCGATCACGAGGAAAAGCCGTTTGTGGGATCGACCGTCCTGAGCGTTTACGACCGCAGTGTCGAGTACATCTCTGGCGGTTCGAACGTTCCGGCCATCCGCGACTTTTTCTGGAAGTGGCGACGACACCATCGCCCGGGCACGCACTCCAGTCTGAAGTGGGGCTACAACGTGCTGAAGTCTGGTGAGACTCCGATGTCCAACCTCGGCATCTTCGGGCACTCGGTCGTCGAAGAGAAATTTGCGCAAGCCGGGGGACAAAAGGGACAGGTGCGAACACGCTCGGCGCGGCGTGACCAGCCGGGTCAGTCAATGCCGCAACTGGCCGAAGGATTTGCGAACGGCGCTCTTTCACTAGACCGGGCGGCCTCGTCGGACAAGTACCTGGCGGCCTTCGCCAAGAATGACGGAGTCGCCGGCGGTGCTGCGGACCTTATTCAGCCCACCGTCCGCACCAACTTCGCGGACACGGCGTTCTGGGCCGCGGCCATCACGACGGACGAAGACGGACTGGCCACGGTTCGCTTTCCGATGCCGGAGAACCTGACCGGCTGGAAGATCAAGGCCTGGGGTATGGGCCACGGCACCAAGGTCGGTGAAGGCGAGGCAGAAGTTGTCACGGCCAAGAACCTGCTGGTGCGACTTCAGGCGCCACGATTCTTTGTCGAGAAGGACGAAGTCGTGCTTTCAGCCAACGTCCACAACTACCTGGAGTCCGACAAGGAAGCGACCGTTCAACTTGTGCTGGAGGGCGGCACGCTCGTTCCGGCTCAGCCAGGGTCCATTCCGCCCGGTGCAACGACTTCGCTCGTTCCCACGCTCCGCGTGGGAACGCCGGACCCGACGCTCCGCGTCCCGTCCTCTGACAAAGCCGGTGATGCACGGGACGCGGAGCGTCGAGAGAAGCGTTCCAACGCAGAGCGTGGGAACGAGTTGCCGTCGAAGAGTTTCACGCTCGGCCAGACCGTCATGATTCCCGCGGGCGGCGAAGTGCGAGTCGACTGGCGAGTGAAGGTGATCGCGGAAGGCGAAGCGTCGGTGACGATGAAGGCTCTGACCGATGAAGAGTCAGACGCCATGCAGATGAAGTTCCCGTGTTATGTCCACGGCATGCTGAAGACGGATTCGTTCTCGGGCGTCGTGCGTCTGGCCGACGCGTCTCAGCAATTCAAGGTGAAGGTACCGGCCGAGCGGCGTCCAGAGGATACGCGGCTGGAAGTGCGGTACTCACCTACGCTCGCCGGCGCGATGGTCGATGCGCTGCCGTACCTGGTCGCGTACCCGCACAAGTGCACCGAACAGACGCTTAACCGCTTCATTCCTACCGTGATCACGCAACGCGTTCTGCAACGCATGGGGCTCGATCTGGCGGCGATCAAAGAAAAGCGGACCAACCTCAACGCTCAGGAAATTGGTGACGACGTCGAGCGTGCGAAACGCTGGAAGATGTTCGAAAGTAATCCGGTCTTCGACGAGGCCCAAGTCGAACGCCTGGTTAAGGAGAACATCCAGCGTTTGATCTCGATGCAGCTTTCCGATGGTGGCTGGGGCTGGTTCTCAGGTTACGGAGAACGCTCGTGGCCACACACAACCGCGACTGTCGTGCACGGGCTGCAGATCGCTACCGAGAACGACGTCGCGATCGTGCCGGGTGTGCTGGAGAGTGGAGTCAAATGGCTCGAACGCTGGCAGACAGATCGGGTCCGTCATCTTCAGAAGTACAGGCAGTCGAAGGCCAATAACCTCGATGCGCTCGTCTACATGGTGCTGGGCGATTCCGGCAAAGTGAACACGGCGATGCGAGAATTCCTGTATCGCGATCGGACGCAGTTGTCGGCCTATGGCAAATCGGTCTACGGCATCGCTCTGCACAAGCAGGAGCAGAACGAGAAGCTGGCCACGATTCTGCGGAACATCGAGCAGTTCCTGGTCGAAGACGATGAGAATCAGTCGGCGTATCTGAAGCTCCCGGAAGGTACGTACTGGTGGTACTGGTGGGGCAGCGACATTGAGGCAAACGCCTGGTACCTGAAGCTGCTCTCACGCACGGAACCGGGCAGCGACCGGTCGGCCGGTCTGGTCAAGTACATCCTGAACAACCGCCGTCATGGGACATACTGGAAGAGCACGCGCGACACCGCGTATTGCATCGAGGCACTGGCCGAGTACCTGAAAGCCAGCGGCGAAGATCGGCCGGACATGACGATCGAAGTGCTGGTTGACGGCGAGCCACACAAGTCCGTCAAGGTCGACGCGTCCAACCTGTTCAGCTTCGACAACCGCCTGGTACTGGAAGGTGATGCACTCGGTTCGGGTGAGCACACCGTCGAAATCCGTCGTACTGGAAAAGGGCCGGTGTACTTCAACGCGTATTTGACGAACTTCACACTGGAAGAGTTCATTACGCGGGCGGGCCTGGAAGTGAAGGTGAACCGGAAGTACTACAAGCTCACCGAGATCGACAAGTCGATCAAGGTGGCGGACTCGCGCGGCCAGGTGATCTCACAGAAGGTCGAAAAGTACGAACGAACAGAACTGCCCGACCTGGCCACGGTGAAGAGCGGCGACCTGATCGAGGTCGAACTCGAGATCGAGAGTAAGAACGACTACGAGTATCTGCTGTTCGAAGACATGAAGGCTGCCGGCTTTGAGCCCGTCGAAGTCCGCAGCGGCTACAACGGCAACGAGATGGGCGCCTATGTTGAGTACCGCGACGAACGGGTCTGCCTGTTCGTTCGTCATCTGGCTCGCGGACGGCATTCGGTCAGCTACCGGCTGCGTGCCGAGATCCCGGGACGATTCAGTGCATTGCCGTGTCGTGCATCCGCCATGTATGCACCGGAGCTGAAGGCCAACTCCGATGAAATCCGGCTGTCAATCACGGATTGACTGACTCGTCGCGCCAACTGCACTAACCCGCAATCGCATTGGGTGACCTGTAGGGGTTGTGCGGATTTTGCAGCAGCGTGTTCGCGGTTAACCGAATCGATTGGGGGTTTTGTCGTTTCATAAGAATGATCTTGCATGTATCAGTGGTGACTTATTAGCTGGTACGTGCGTTTACGGACCCGACTGCAAACTGTGGCAGGTCTGTGCGTAGGTGATGAGACGGGTGCTGGGACAACGGCATTTTTTTCTTATGACGGGCCAGGCGGAGTGGTTCCACACTCCATGCTCGCAACCGAATGGACGGACGGGTTGCAATGAGTGAAAAAGAAGTACTGCTGGTTGTGGAACTCCGTAACGCCAGCCCGTATCAGGAGGAGCAGTTTCGCCAGGAGATGTGCAGCCGAGACTGGCAGCCCATGCAGGATGACCGCTCGCTGTATGCAGCGTTTCCCGGGACGATCACCGATTCCGGAATCGTCCGCGCCAGCGAAAGCGAAGTCTCCGAAGCTGCCCAGGGATCCGGCATCGAAGATTGGGAAGCCGTGTGCGTGCTGGCGTGAAAGGCCGTGCCTGAGCCGTAGCCCGATTTCTCCGAAATCGGGACCAGACGACATGGCAACCTGCCGGCACATCGACCGCCGCTCAGTCTTGCCAGGTCCAAGGCAGCGGATTTCGGAGAAATCCGCCTACATCTCAGATCAGAACGGACGCGAACACAGGCAGCCCGGCCGGCCGGCATGCGATAACCACCAGGGCGCATATGCAACCACTGCGACCGGCCAGGGAATTGGCGATCTCACTTTGCCAGGTGAAAAAACGCACGTCCGGAGGAATACACCTGAGCCAGGCTGCAGGAGAGAATCTCCATGCACGCACCCGGTCCACCTCCATCTCTGCCCAGCTTTCCCGATACGGCGAACTTTCAGTCGACGGTCGAATCCGCTGTCGCTGATCGTTTTTCCGCGTTGCTGGAGGCGATCAACAATGGATTGAGCCCATCCGGTCAGGCCACATCGCAACCGGTCCGTACGGAACGGTCCGCGGAAATTCCACATGTGGAATACGCACAGCCCCGTCCATCGACCCTGTCCCCTCCGGCACCGCATGTTGTGCCCGAGGTCTCCCGCCAGGATGTCCAGGAGCTACAGCAGGGGCAGCAGCGGATGCTTGATGAGGTCAAGGACTTTTACGCGCGGTGGGATTCTCGCCCCGAAATGCGTGGACTGAGGGAACTCTCCGAACGGCTTGAAGAACTGACAAATCTGGTACAAGCGAATCAGTTCACTCCATCACCTTTGCCGGGCGGACAGGCCGTTGTGCCTGAAGATCCCACGACGGACACGCTGACGCACAGCAACAGCTCGCAACCGGCGACCCACGGTGACGATGCACCTGCCAGAGTCACCGAGCAACCAGTCATTGAGCCGGACGACCTGACACCGCAATTTGCTCCCCTGCGCATTGTCCTGCTGACTCCATCAGTGGCCCGGGACGATGACGAGCCGCTGGAGCTGTGGCGCGACTGGAAGTCCCCGGGAGGCGAAAACTCGGACGCCGAATGGAATGGCATGGTGCAGCAGCGCGACGAGTACATCGCGTGGCTGGGCGGCCAGATCGCGAGCATTGCGACGAAGATCAACGATTGGATGGAGTACTTCGCTAAACAGCAGTTTTCGGAGGACGCGGCCGAAAAGATCAAGCAGGCGCGGCACATGCTGCTGGCCGAGCACCGCACGCATCAGGTGAAGTTGTCGGTGGAGCGTGGCCGTTTGTTTCGCGAGCAGTCGAGCCTTCAGCAGAAGATGACCAACTTTTCCTCGGCCCGAGCAGAGCTGGAAGCACGCCGTCAGGAATGTATGAGTGCCCTGAAAGAGCTGCAGGAGAACGGCACAACCAACCCGGCGGTCGTGGGTCGGTTGACGCGATTCTTCAAGCGCCGGGAATAGCACACGGTCCGAAAGCTCGTAGTCGCTTGCGGCGCGATGACACGTGCGTGTTTCACGATGTGACGTTCCTTCGACGTGTTAATGATTCGACGCAGGGCTTCGTCAAAAAAAGCCCGGCTGCCAGAATCTTCCGGCAGCCGGGCGTGTCAAATCTGACGCTGACTCAACCCTACGCTCCGTTGAAGATTGCGTCGAAGTCGAATGTCAGGGCGTTGTCAATCTCGCCCGCGGAACCGACCACCGAATCGGCGGCATCCAGCGTCGTTCCGTTGCCAGCGGCAGTGACCTGATCGACTCCCGATCCGCCGTCGACTGTGTCGGTCCCATCTTCACCGATCAACACGTCCCGACCACTTAGTCCGATGAGTCGATCGTCACCGATGCCACCGCCGATGGTGTCATTATTCGCGCCGCCCTCGAGCCGGTCGTTACCGTCACCACCGAACAGAATGTCTGCTCCGCCCTGACCTCGAAGGACGTCATTGCCATCTCCGCCGTCGATGGAATCTCGACCACCCGAGCCGCGAATGACGTCGTTACCGTCGCCGCCCAGGAGGATGTCGTTTCCGCGGGCACCGGCCAGTGTGTCGTTGCCGTCACCGCCCTCGAAGCGAACGTCGATGCGGACGGCCCGCAGAACGGTGATCAGATCGTCTCCATCGCCGCCGGTCAGCGTGATGCCAGTCAATCGTCCCTGTGCTCGTTCGCCCGACCGACTACTGTTGAATCCGCTACGCCGCACGCGAACTGTTCCGGCCACTTCGTCGGTCAGCGTCAGGCCGCCCGCGTCGCCACGGATGTTGTCAGCTCCGGCACCACCGTTAATCGTGTCGTCGCCTCCCTGGCCAAACAGATTGTCATTTCCATCTCCGCCAGACAGCGTGTCCAAGCCGGCGCCGCCCAGCATGCGGTCGTTCCCAGCACCGCCATCCAGGACATCGTCACCCGCATTTCCGTTGATCAGATCGTCGCCTGAACCGCCAGTCAGTATGTCGTTGCCATTGCCGCCCTGCACATCAAGATCGGTGGTAGCACCAGAACCGTCGACGACATCGTCACCGCCTCGGGAATCGATCCTGATTACAGTGGTCAAGGCGGCGTCGACCGACACGATGTTGATGATGTCCACTTCATCCGTGCCGTTGATCTGCAACTGGCTGGTCGGATTGCTGAAGATCAGGCTCTCCAGTCCGCCACTGAAAGTGACTTCGCTGGCGCCGCTGATTGCACTGTCAGTCACGGTCGTCGTGACCGCACCGGAAATAGAACCCAGCGGATTCACATCGATCACAACTGTCTCCAGAATTGACCCCGACAGATCGATTGGCTCCAGACCAGTGAACGTGATTGTCTGAGTGTCGAATGTCAGTGTGCCGGCCCCGACACTTTCGGCATCGTATTCAACCCGTGTAATCGTCCCGCCGGTGACTGCCATCACGTCGTTTCCGCCGACTCCACCATCGACGAAGATCGGAATATTCGGAACTCCGCCGGAGAGGTCGAAGACGAACGAGTCATCCACATTGTCTTCGCCGATGAAGGTGATCGAGTCGAGTGCACCATCCGCAACCTGAACAATGACGTCGCCGTCTTCGCGGATCACCACGTTGCCGTTTTCAATCGACACTGTGATTGTTCCGCCGTCCAGGTCGAACTCGGGAGTCGGGTCAAACATGACGGTGAAGCTGTCGGAGGCGTCTGCAGCCAGGGTGTTGCCGATTGTGTCGGTAATACCCGAACCGGCTGCTGTCAGAGTCAAAACGTAGTCACCGTCTTCTGCCGTAACTGACGAAAGGTTGATCCGGTACTGCGACGCTGAAATCGCCTCAACCGTGCCAGTCAGACCGACAGTCATTCCGTCCTGAGTCAGCGAGAAATCATTGATATCCACGCCGGTCACGTCTTCACTGAAGTTGATCGTGATATTGCCAACCGCTGCGATTGTTGGGTCGGGATTCACATCCACGATATCAACGGTCGGAACCGTGCGATCAAGCGTGTAGGACTCGCCCGCGGTAAAGTCACTGGTGCTGACATTACCGGCAGTGTCCGTCGCCCCGGCGGACGCGTCTGCGTCGAAGTCGATCGACAGGCTGCCATCGCCGGTTCCGGTACTCGTCGTCACCGTGAATGTCGTTCCGCTGCCCGTCACATCGGTGATTGCCGCGCCGGAAACAGTGCTGTCCAGTACGAAGTCGGCGGACGTGACGCCCGTGACCGCTTCGCTGAACGTGACCGTAAACCCAACACTGGACGCATTGGTCAGTTCCGCTCCCGTGCGAACGATGGATGTCACGGTGGGAGCCGTACGGTCGACGCTGTATGCCTCGCCGGCCGTGAAGTCCGCCGTCGAAACGTTGTTAGCCGCGTCAGTGACTCCGCCGTCGGCATCCGCATCGAAATCAATCGATGCAGTTCCCTCACCGCTGCCCGTATTCACGGTGACCGTGTAGGTCGATCCGCTTCCGGTCACACTTGCCACCGATGCACCCGTCAATCCGGTCTGATCAATGACAAAGTCGCTGGAGCCGACTCCTGTGACACTTTCACCGAACATAACCGTGAAGTCGACGGTGGCCGCATTAGTCGGATCGGAATTCACTCGCGTGATTGAACTGACAGTCGGAGCCGTGACATCGAAGCTGAATCCAACAGGCGCGACCGTCGAGTTTCCTGCTCCATCATTGGATGTGGCCCGCACCGTGTACGAGTCGCCATCCGTCAGATTGGAGTCCGGGAACGCCAGCGACCACGTGTCGGTTCCGACGACGGCGAGTTGAAATTCGGTGGCACTGTCGAAGGCAGAACCGCTGAAGAACAGGCTGTCGGAAGCTCGCTGAATGCTGACTGTTACGGCTGTCAATGTTGAGCCGCCATTGTCTGCTGCCGTCCCGGTGATTGAATCAGTCCAACTACTGGTGTTGTAGGACACTCCCTCCACGGGAAAACCAACCGCTACGGTCGGAGCAGTCTTGTCGACCGTATAGGCTTCGCCGCCGGTGAAATCAGCCTGCGTCGCGTTATTAGCCGGGTCCAGAACACCTCCATCGGCATCGTTGTCAAACTCGATGGACAACGTTCCGTCGCCCGATCCCGAGTTCACACTTACCGTGTAGGTTGAGCCACTGCCCGCGACGCCCGTGACTGAAGCTCCGGTCACTGTGCTTCCGGCTGCAACAATAAAGTCGCCCGCAGCCACGGTCGCGCTGTCGACGGATTCACTGAACGTGACAGTGAAGTCGACCGTCGACGCGTTCGTGGGATTCGTATCCGTTCTCGTAATCGAACTGACGGCCGGGTTGGTCGTGTCGAAACTGAACGTGGCGGTGGCTGTGCCCGTGTTACTAATGGTGTCGGTGGCAGTCGCGATGGCCGTGTAGGACACGCCATCTGTCAGGAGCGAGTCCAGCAGAGCGAGCGAGAAGCTTGTTGTTCCGGCTGGTGTGTTCTGCACCTCGGTGGGACTGACGAAATCAGTACCGTTGAAGAACAGACTGTCGGACAGACGCTGGACGCTGACCGTGACCGTATTCAGATTCAGGTCTGTAGCCGTGCCGGTAATGGCATCGGTCCAGCCGGCGGCATTGAACGAGCCACCGTCGGCGGGGAACGTCAGAGTCGTTACCGGGTCGGTCAGGTCCAGCGTGAACTCGCCGCCCGCTCCAAAGTCCGTGTCGCTCACATTGCCGGCCGTGTCGGTTGCTCCGCCGCTGGCATCCGCGTCGAAGTCGACGGAAAGCGAACCGTCGCCAGTGCCCGTTGCCACGGAAACAGTAAACACTGTCCCGCTTCCAGAGACGCCAGTTACCGAAGCTCCGGTAACACCGGGCGTCGTCGCGGTATCAATCACAAAGTCGCCCGCATCAACGCCCGTCACGGTTTCACTGAACGTGACCGTGAAATCGACGCTCGCGGCATTGGTCGTCGTCGTCCCGACCGTGGCAATGGACACAACCGTGGGCAGCGTCTTGTCGATCGTATAGGTCTCGCCCGTCGTGAAATCGACCAACGGACCCGAAACGTTACTGGCTGCGTCGGTAACACCCGGATCAAGCGTGTCCCCATTGGCATCAAAGTCAATTGACAGTGATCCGTCTCCGGTACCGGTATCGACCGACAAAATAAATACGGAACCGCTGCCCGTGACACCCGTGACCGAAGCACCGGTGACGCCTGGTACCGTTGCCGTGTCGATCACAAAGTCGCCGGTGCCAACGCCTGTCACGTCTTCACTGAACGTCACGGTAAAGTCGACACTGGCTGCGTTCGTCGGGTCAGATCCCGCACGCACGATGGAACTGACTGTCGGTAGCACTCTGTCGATTGTGAATGTGGCGGATGCCCCGGTCGACTCCGTATTCCCCAGTGTGTCTGTGGCCAGCGCACGGACTATGTAATCACCATCTGCCGCGAAGTTGATGTCCGAGAAGTTCAGTGTCCATGCTGTCGTGCCGGTCGCTGTCAGCAGGACTTCCGTCGAGCTGTTGAATGCTCCTCCGCCAGAGAACTGGCCCGAGGACACTTCCTGAATGCTGACCTGCACCTGCGCGACTCCGGCAGCACCGGTATCCTGTGCGGTTCCGTTAATCACGTCCGTCCAACCAGTGGCATTGTAGGACTCGCCATCAACCGGGAAGACCAGCGTGGTTGCCGGAGCGGCCTGGTCAATGTTGTAAGTCAAATCCTCGCCGATGACTGCCGTGTCGGTCAGTGAAATTCCGGCCAGATCGACAATCGTCGGGCTGGCTGCAAGATCAAGGCCAAGCGACCCGAATCCACTCACATCGGTAATGCTGACAGCGTAGGTCGCCGCGTCCGTGTCTCCCGCGTCTGTGACGGTAATCGCCCCGGCAGTCAGATTCGTGTCCGTCACAGCCGTAAAGTCGGCCAGGTCGACATTGGCAACATTCTCATTGAATGTCACGAGGAATGTGACCGACGTGGCACTTGTCAGAGCCGACGCGGGAGTGCCGAGAACGATCGAATTCAGCCGTGGAGCCGTGTTGTCGATGGTGTACTGTTCGTCGGTTGTCACACCGGCCTGACTGGCCACCATCCCCAGGCCGGCATCGTCGGTGATGCCTGCCACCACAATGTCCAGTCCCAACGTGCCGTTACCAGTGATTGTGTCGACCGTGACGGAATACGTTGCCCGGTCGGAATCACCCGCGTCGGTCACTGTCACGATCGAGTTGGCTGTGACACCAGTGCCCGCATCAACGGCGAAGTTTTCTTTCACCACGCCATTGACCGGCTCACTGAACACGATGTCAAACGTCACCGATGTGGCATTAGTCGGACTCGCATCGGCCGCTGTGAACGCCACCGTCGGCTGTACGTTGTCAATGGTGTACTCCTCTTCGGTGGCTGGAGTCGTGTTCGTCAGCACGTTGCCCGCGATGTCGGTTACGTCCTGACCAGCCAGGAAGTCCAGATTGATCGTGCCGTTGCTGCTGGTCAGTCCGCTGACGGGCACTCTGTAGGTTGACGCATTGACCACGACGACGGTTCCGATTGTCCCGTCAAGTGCTGCCGTGCCGCTCAACACGAAGTCAGCCGTATCGACGTTAACAACGTCTTCACTGAACGTGACTTCGAACGTCACAGCGTTATCGCTGGTACTGGCGTTTGTCGGCATATTGCGCAGGATGCTGGCAACCGTCGGTGACGTCGTGTCGAACGTGAAGACTGCAGTGCCGGGCGTGCTCTCGACATTCCCGGCGGTGTCCGTCGTCACGGCGTTCACCGTGTAAGACTCACCGTCCGCCAGATTGCTGTCCAGCAACGCGAACATCCAGGTGGTCGTCCCGCTGGCCTGCAGGAGGACCTCAGTGGGGCTGCTGAAGCTGGAGCCGTTAAAGAAATTGCCGGTCGAGTCCAGTTGGATGCTGACATCCACGCGCGCCACATCCGCCCCGCCGGTGTCGCTGGCAGTACCCGTAATTTCATCGGTCCAGCCGGTCGCATTGAACGAACCAGGAGCACCGGGGAAGACAATTACGCTGTCGGGTTCCGTTCGATCGATGGTGTATTCGTCGCCCGCCGTGAAGTTGGCCACCGACACGTTTCCGGCCTGATCCGTCGCTCCACCACTGGCGGTCGCGTTGAAATCGACGGAGAGCGTGCCATCGCCCGAAGTCGTACTGGCCGTGACCGTGTAGGTGTCTCCACTGCCAGAGATGGCATCCAGAGACGCCCCCATCAGCCCGGCACCCTGAGCGTCGGCGGTAAAGTCTGCCAGCTCGACGCCCGTGACGATGTCGCTGAAGACGACAGTAAAGTCCACGGACGACGCGTTCGTCGGGTCACTGTCGACCCGCGAAATTGAAGCAACGGTCGGTGGCGTGTTGTCGATCGTGAATTCGTCGTTGACAGTCGGAGTCTGGTTCAATGCCAGACCGGCCGGGTCGATGATGTCCGTGCCCGAGTCGAGCACAACACGCAGTGTGCCGTCTCCCAGAATGTTCGTGGACGTCCCATCGACCGTCAGACGGAAGGTTGTGTCATCACCGTCACTCAGATCGTCGACAGTGAATTCATTGAACGTGACTGTTCCCGTGGTGCCGACAACGAAGTCGCCTGAATCGACATTGTTCACGATTTCGCTGAATGTCAGGTCGAATTCGACGGTGTCGTCATTAGTCAGACCATCCGGGTCTGTCGTTGAATCGTCGGGCGTCCGTCGTGTTATGGCGATCGTCGGCACGATGTTGTCAATCGTGTATTGATCGTCGGTGCCCGGTGCCACGCTGTTGTCGATGGCCGCCAACCCGTTTCCGGCCAGGTCCACCACAGTGGGCGTGGCGGACAGATCGAGTTCCAGTGTCCCGTTGAAGTTCGCCAAATCGCCGCCGGAAACCGTGACGTCCCACTCCAGATCAGAGAATTTCGTCGAATCGGTGACGATCGCGGTCGACGTGCTGACAACCACGAAGTTTGAAACACCCACACCGGATACGGCGTTGTTGTTATCTGCAAACGTCGCCCGAAATACGACAGCGTCAGCAGCAGTAAACTCACCAGCAGGCGTCAGCCGTGTGAAACTGACCAGTGTGGGAGCGGTATTGTCGACGGTATATGTCTCGCCAGTGAAGTCCATTGTGGCTGAGTTGCCGGCCGGATCGTCCACGCCCAGGCCCGTGCCGTCATCAAAATCAAAGTTCAGGCCGACCGTGGCATTCAGATCCGCCAGGTCCCCGCCGGAGACGGTGACTTCGTAGGTACTTGCCGAGGTCGAATTCACTGCAACATCTGGCGCTGTCACGCCCGTGACGTCGAAGTCGTCGGCAGAGACAGTCGTGGAGTCGACGTCTTCGTCGAACGTCACCAGGAACACGAGCGTATCAGCATTCGTGTTTTCGCCAGCGGGACTCTGACGCACGATGCTGCCGACTTCCGGAGCGTCGTTGTCGACCGTGTAGACCTCATCAGCACCGCTGACAGTTGTGCTCGTCAGAGCGTTACCCACGAGATCATCGATCGTCGGCGTCGTTGCCAGGTCCAACCCAACCGTGCCGTTGAAACCGGCCAGGTCACCGGTGGAAACCTCAACTTCATACGTGCTCGCCGACGTCGCCATGACGTCTGTCACGGCCGCTGTCGAGGTACTGTTAACGGCGAAGTCGGCCGTGCCAACGTTTGCGACGTCCTCACTGAACGTCACCAGGAAGACGAGCACATCCGCATTCGTCGGGCTTGTTGCCGGAGTATCGAGTTCGATGCTGACGGTCGTCGGAGCCGTGTTGTCGATCGTGTAGGTTTCTTCGGTGTTGATACCGGTCGCCGGTGCGAAGGCATTCGTGGCCACATCGGCGATGTCCTGGCCGGACGCGAAGTCCAGGTCCAGCAGGCCGTCGCCGCTGACAGACGCCACGTTGACTGTATAGGTCGAATCGTCCGCGTCACTGTTGTCGCCAACGGTGATTACTCCAGTGGTCGCACCACCGGATGCCACCACAAAATCGCCAGCGGTGACGTTGGTGACGTCTTCATCGAAGTCAACAAGGAACGTGACCGTATCCGCGTTTGTATCCTCACCGGCAGGTGTCTGTCGCGAGATATCCACGGTCGGCGCGGTGTTGTCGATTGCGTATGCCTCGTCGTTACCAACATTGGCGTCGATCTGAGCCAGCCCGGCTCCATCGACGATGTCGGGATTCATGTCGTCGATGTCCAGCGAGATCGTTCCGTCACCAGCGATACCAGAGACCGTCACCGTGTAGGTCGCCGGATCGGAGTCGCCTGCGTCGCCAACAACGACAAGGGAATTCGCTGTCGCAGTCGCAGTTGTGACGACATCGAAGTTATTCTCACTGACGTTGCTGACCGGTTCGTCAAACGTCACGTCAAACGTCACCGAATCCGCGTTGGTAATCACACCGCCACCGGCAGGACGTGTCTCAAAGTCGACCGTCGGAGCCGTGTTGTCGAGCGTGTAATCTTCTGACGTGCCCGGGGTCAGAACGGTCAGGAGATTGGGATCGTTGTCCGTCAGATCCTGCAGGTCCTGATTGGTTCCGTCGATCGCCAGACTAACCGTGCCATCGCCGCTGTCATCCACGTCAACGAGTACATCAAACACGCTTGATCCAGTAACTGCGGTAACCGACGTGATCGTCGCACCGGCGGCTCCGGCACCGCTCACGATGAAGTTGTCTGTGTCGAGTGCGGCGGCACCACCGTTCGACAGGTCATCCACATCCTCAGAGAACGTCACCCGAAACGTGACATCGTCAGCCTGCGTCTGCGTATCGGTTGGATTCTGCCGCAGGATGCTGACGACGGTCGGGGCCGTGTTGTCGAACGTGATGCTCGCCGTGGCCGTCATTTCCACGTTGCCGGCTACGTCGGTCGCGAATGCGGTGATCGTGAAATCGCCATCAAAGAAGTTCGCCGCTGGGAATTCGAAGAACCAGTTCGGCAGTCCGGTGATATCCGCGTCCAGCAGCACCTCTGTGGAACTGTCGAATCCGTCGCCGTCCCAGAAATTGCCGCTGTCCTGCTGAATCGTCACCTGCACCTGAGCGAACGCGGATTCGATGAAGGCCGCACCACTATTCGTGACTGTGCCTTCGATTCGGTCCGTGGCCGTTGTTCCGGCCGTCCAGCCGACTGCGTTGTATGAGTCACCGCTGACCGGGAACGAAATCAAAGTGATGGGGTCGGTCTTATCGATCGTGTATTCTTCGCCGGCTGAAAATGACGCAACATCGTTGCTCGCCGCGTCAGCGACGTCGCCGTTGTTGAAGTCGATCGACAGGATGCCATTGCCCGTACCGCTGGCGACGCTGACGGTGTACGTGCTGCCTGATCCCGTAACGCCCGTGATCATCGCCGGGCTGGTCAGGCCGGCCTGATCCAGCGTGAAGTCCGTGGCGTCCACATTGTTGACGGATTCCGTGAAGGTCACGGTGAAGTCCACGCTGTCCGCGTTCGTGAATTCGCTCGTCGCCCGCTCGATTGTGACCGTCGGCGTCGTCTGATCGATTGTGTACGTTTCGTTGGGCACCGGAGGTGTGACCAGCGCCAGCCCAGCCAGGTCTGTGATTCCAGCACCGGAATCCAGAACGAGTCCCACTGTGCCATCGCCGGACACGCCATTCACCGTGACGGTAAACGTGTCACCGCCGCCGACCAGACCGACAACGGAAGTGGCCGTGACGCCTGCCGATGTGGAGACCACGAAATCGGCGATGTCAACGCCCGCGACGTCTTCGCTGAAGTCCACACTGAACACGACCGACCCGGCATTGGTCGGGGAGGCACTGTCGCGCGTGACCGAAATCGTGGGCGCGATGTTGTCGATCGTGTACTGCTGGTCGTTCGTTGCAGTTGGAGTTGGCAAGGTATCATTGTCGATCGCGGCCAGACTATTGCCGGCCGTGTCGATGACCGTCGGCGTGGCGGACAGATCGAGTTCCAGTGTCCCGTTGAAGTTCGCCAGATCGCCGCCGGAAACTGTGACGTCCCACTCCAGATCAGAGAATTTCGTCGAATCGGTGACGATCGCGGTCGACGTGCTGTCCACCACAAAGTTTGAAACTCCGACACTGCTTACAGCACTATTGGCATCCGCAAACGTCGCCCGAAATACGACAGCGTCGGCAGCAGTGAACTCACCGGCGGGTGTCAGCCGTGTGAAGCTGACCAGTGTGGGGGCGGTATTGTCGACCGTATAAGTTTCGCCGGTTGTGAAATCGCCGGCTGTGTTGTTGCCAGCGGGATCGTCAACGCCGCCAGCGGCCGAATCGTCAAAGTTCAGTTGGACTGTGGCATCCAGATCGGCGAGGTCTCCACCGTTGAGCGTCACGGTAAATGTGCTGGCTGACGTTGATGACACGTCGGTGATCGGCGCCGTTGTACCGGTCACGGCAAAATCCATGGCCGCAACAGTTGAGGCGTCCACGTCTTCAGAGAATGTGACCAGGAAGACCAGCGTGTCGGCATTCGTGAATTCTGCCGTCGGCGACTGACGCGTGATACTGGTCACGGAGGGAGCCGTGTTGTCGACCGTGAAGACCTCATCCGCACCGCTGACGGTTGTACTTGTCAGTGGGTTACCCACGGGGTCGTCTTCGATTGTGGGAGTGACAGCCAGGTCGAGCCCGACCGTGCCGTTGAAGCCGGCCAGGTCTCCGCCGGAGACCGTCACCTCATAGGTACTGTCCGACGTCGGATTCACGTTCGTCACCGTCGCTGTCGAAGTACTGTCGACAGCAAAGTCGCCAGTGCCAACACTCATGACGTCCTCGCTGAACGTCACCAGGAACACGAGCGAATCCGCGTCCGTCGGACTCGTTGCGGGTGTATCCAGTTCAATGCTGACGGCCGTCGGAGCTGTGTTGTCAATCGTGAAGGTTTCTTCAGTGCCGGTGATGCCCGCGCCGGGGTCAAACGCATTGCCAGCGTCGTCCGTTATGTCCTGGCCTCCGACAAAGTTCAGATCGAGCAGACCGTCACCACTCACGCCGTCGACCGTGACGTCGTAATCCGTAGCGTTCAGCATGACGACAGAGATTGCGCCAGTGGACGCACCGCCCGCGGCGACGACGAAGTCAGCGGCCGTGACGTTCTGGACATCCTCATCGAAATCAACTGCAAACGTGACCGAAGTGGCGTTGGTAAATTCGCCCATCGGCGTCTCTCGCTCGATCGTCACGGTCGGCGCTGTGTTATCGATGGTCACTGTCTCGCCGACTGTTGTTGCCACGCCCAGACCCACCTGGTCCACGATGTCGTTAGTGGTGATGTCCAGTCTCAGATCACCGTCACCTGAAACACCGTTAACGGTGACGGTGTAGGTGTCTCCGGTACCGGCGACGACCACGGGCAGCGATGTTACCGCGCCACCGGTGGGGGGCGTCAGTGTGACCGTAAAGTCGCCGGAACTGACTCCCGTGACGTTCTCTGTGAAGGTGACGTCATACACGATCGAATCTGCATTGGTGGGATCGTTGACGCCGGAAGCCAGAGCGATCGTGGCCACGGGAACGGTGTTGTCGAGCAGGTATTCCTCTTCCACACCGGTGGGCGTCAGGTTTGTCAGTGTGTTGAAGTTCAGCGCAGTCAGATCGCGAATGTCCTGTCCGGCATCCAGATCCAGGCCGACGGTGCCATCGAAGTTCGCCAGACCGCCAGTCGACAATTCGATGTCGAACACACCCGAACTGGGATTTGTGAACATGGTAATACTGGTGGTCACTCCACCGGTCACGAGAAAATCGCCTGCAGTGATATTGGTGACAGGCTCACTGAACGTGACACGGAAGGTCAGCATGTCCAACTGCGTGACGGCATCCGTCGGAGTCAGTCGCAGAATGCTAACGACCGTCGGTGCCGTGTTGTCGAAGTCAAACTCTGTAGATGTGGCTGTGGCTTCGGCATTGCCGGCCGTGTCGGTCGAGATCGCAGTGACGACAAATGTGCCGTCGGTGAAATTGGACGCCGGGAAAGCCAGCACCCATGTGGCACCGCCGCCGGTCTGCGTGACAGTCGCCGCCAGCGGAACGGCCGTGATGCTGGCAAAGGCACTGCCGTTCCAGAAGTTCCCGTCCTTGATCTGCACGGTGACAGATACGGTGGCCACGTCGGACGTGGCTTCCGTCACGCTGCCGGTGATCTGGTCCGTCGCGCCCGCCGTCCAGCCGGCTGCGTTGTACGACGTCGCCGCGGGGAACGTGATCACGGTCGCCGGGTCGGTATTGTCGATCGCGTACGACTCATCCGCGCCGCCTTCGCCACCACTCAGGCCATTTCCGACGGAGTCCGTCAACGTGGGGCTACCGGCCAGATCGAGATTAACGGTTCCATTGCTGCTGGTCAGCCCCGTCACGGTGACATCAAAGACAGTCGACGACACCATCGCCGGCGTGCCAATTGTCCCGTCGCCGGCAGCCGTCCCGGACAGCGCGAAGTCAGCGGTCTGGACGGTCGCGGCATCCATTGCCTCGCTGAATGTGGCGCGGAACGTCACGGAGTCCGCGTTGGTGAATTCGGCAGTGGGGCTCTGGCGCAGTATCGACAGCAGTGTCGGCTGCAACTGATCGATCGTGAAGGACTCGTTGGTGGTGGGAGTCGTGTTCAGCGCCAAGCCAGCAATGTCGGTGATACCGCTGGAACCATCGATCACCAGACTCACGTCGCCGTTGCCGGCCAGGTCGTCGACTGTGATTGTGAACTCCGTGGGGCTCACCATGTTGAAATCACCGGCATCCGTGGCACTTGATGTCAGGCCGGCAGGTGTTGATACGACAAAATCACCGAAGTCGACACCGGTCACAGCTTCGCTGAACGTCACCGTGAAGTTGACGCTGGCTGAATTCGTCGGATTGGTCGCGGCAACCTGGCGTGTGATGGTCAGGGTCGGAGCCGTGTTGTCGATCGTGTAGGTTTCTTCGGCAGTGATGTCGGTTGCCGGGGCAATGGTATTTCCCGCCAGATCGGCGACGTTCTGGCCTGAGGAAAAGTCCAGATCGAGTAGTCCGTCTCCGCTGACGGACGACACCGTTACGGTGTAGGTAGACGCGTCCGCATCGCTGTTGTCACCCACCGTGATCGCACCCGTTGAGGCTCCGCCGGTGGCGACCATGAAGTCCGCCGCATCCACGTTGGCCACGTCTTCGTTGAAGTCCACCAGAAACGTGACCGAGTCCGCGTCCGTAAATTCGCCAGCCGGTGACTGCCGCGTGATGGCAACCGTCGGCCGTGTGTTGTCGATCGTGAACATCTCATCGGTCGTGACTGGCTGGCCTGGATCGAACGTCAGTGCCGTTTCGTTAACTATGGTCGCCGCCCCATCGAAATTCAGATCGAGAGTGCCGTCGCCGGTCACGAGGCTGAGAGTGACGGCGTATGTAGCCGCGTCCAAATCACCGTTGTCGCTAACCGCGGTGCCACCTGCGGACGCACCGCCGGCAACCACGAAATCGCCCACGTCGACGCCGGTCACGTTGTCATCAAACGTGACCAGAAAGACGACGGTGTCGGCGTTGGTCAGACCATCCGGCTCCGTCGTGGAATCGTCTGGTGTCAGACGCTCAATCATGACCGTCGGGTCTGTGTTGTCGTATGAGTAAGCCTCACCTGCTGTGAAGTCGGCCGTGGACACGTTGCCACCGGCATCGGTCACACCGCCACTGGCATCAGCATCGAAATCGATCGAGAGTGAACCCTCCGCCGTTGGTGTTCCCGTATTGGCACGAACGGTGTAGACGGTCGCCGACACGGGTGTGACCGATGCAATCGAGGCACCCAGAGTGTCGGGGTCGTCAATGACGAAATCAGATCCATTTAGATCGACACCAGTGACGTCTTCACTGAAGGTCACCGTGAAATCGACTGTCGCGGCGTTGGTGGGGTTGGCGTCCGCACGCACGATTGTTGAAACGGTGGGCAGGACGTTGTCCAGAGTGAATGTCTCATCCGTCGACGGAGTGATGCCGGTCAAACGGTTGCCGGCCGCATCGTCCACGTTCTGGGTCGTCCGGAAGTCAAGATTGACCGTCCCGTTGTTGTTGTCGACGTTGCTGATCGTGACATCGAAAACAGTGTTCGGCGTCACAACAGCGGGGGCACCAATGATCGCACCGGTTGTTCCCGTACCGTTCAACTGGAAGTCCGAGGCGTCCAGCGTGGTGGGATCAATCTCGCTGTCGAACGTCACGCGAAACGTCACTGTGTCTGCATTCGTGGTGACGTTGCCAGTCGGCTGAGTCTGAATGCTGCTGACCGTTGGAGCCGTATTGTCGATCGTGTAGCTGGGATTCGGTCCGTTGATCGTCGTGAAGATGTTACCGGCCGTATCGACAATGCCCGCGGCAAACGTCTGGCTGGGGGCATTCACGTCGAGCCCGAGTGCTCCGTCGCCAGCGACTCCGCTGACTGTGATCGTGTAGGTCGAGGCATTGGCATCACCGGCATTGCCAACGGTGTAGAGAGAATTGCCGGTCGCAGCGCCCGTGAGAACAAAGTCATTCTCGCTGACGCCGGTGACGTCTTCACCGAAATCCAGATTGAACACGACCGAGTTCGCGTTGGTCGGATCCGGATCGGCCAAAGTGATGGTGACCGTCGGCCTTACTGTATCGACGGTAAACGTAAAGCTGGCTTCAGCTGTTCCCGCTGTGATTCCCCCCGTGTGCGTTCCTGGATTGGCTGTGTCATCCAGAACTCGCAGCACGAAAGTTCCGTCCGGAAGTTCAGTAGCAGCTCCATCAGGATCAGGAGTCAGTGTTGCGGCACCGCTGCTGACATCCAGTGTGCCGGACTGCACCACGCTGTCGTCGGTGGTGTCGTGAATCGCGAAATCGACGAACGCCGGAACTGTTGCGGTCGAGTTGATTGTGAAGTCCGGTTGCGTGTCATCAGTAGTGCCGTTGTTCGTCAGCGGAGTCGTGATGTCGCCGACATCGTCAACCGCGTTGGCACCAATCGTGGCGGCCAGCAGTGTCCTGGTTTCCAGGAACTCGGCGTGTCTGGTCAGCGTCCGATTCTGTTTGGCTCCATCCCGGCGTCGCAGGGCTGCGCGCCTCGTTGCTCGGCCTCGACGCTTGATCTGTTCTGAAAATCCCAGCAGCCAGTTCGTCAGTTGCATTGCTTTGCCCTCGGTTGAATCTTCCCTGGTGAATCTGATGGACCGCGTGATGGGGACGCGACCGGATGTACTGTCTCGATTGGCACCTTTGTCCGCGTGCGCTAGTTTGGCCCGTACGATCAAACAACCTAGACTACCCATCTTGTTGAGTATTTCCAGCCTCAGGCACGGCCGAACATCTGTCAGATACGAAAAAACCGGACTTGGAGAATCCCTGCAACATTCGCCGATTACGAACTTTGCTCTTGAAATCTCGCGATGTCGTCGTCCATGGAAAGCAACTGACAACCGTCACGGCTCGTTGAGCAGTCGACCCTCACAGACACGAACGCGGTGTCCGTTCGAACGCAGTCCTTCAACAGCCGAATACTGATTTCCCGTGCGGGTCTGGAGAGATCATATGGGCCTGGGCTGTGCACCTCGACTCGCACGATCCTATGGCCCGTGTCGGCTGAACGACCAAACACGTGCCGTGCAGGAAACCAGGGCTCGGGCAGTGGAACCTGTGGACGGATTCCAGTACGTCACATCCAACTCGGCCAGTGTTAGCGCGTGCGGTGATGGAGGTGCGGGTGAAAATCCCTGGCCAGAGTGGATTGACGGCAGATTCCTGCGTATCTGGTCGAAGTCGATGAAGAGCCTCCCTATACTGCGCTGTCTGAGCGATCTGACAGTTTGCTGATCAGTCGGGACAGGCCAGGTTCAAGGTGCTGTGACGAATGCCGACAACCGCATCCGTTGGCTGGCGTCTGTTATCCGATCTGTTTATATGCTTCTTACTACTCTCATATCTTGTTGAGTCCATCACGAGGACCTGTTCGGCGACTGTTGCGGGCAAGGTCGACCGGATCGGTTTCGCATTTTGATGCAGTTCGAAACAACAGATGAGCTGGCACGCGAGCTGATTCGTCTCCGCCTTGTCACGGACGCGCAGGTTGCGGAGTGTCATCAGTCTCGACCGGTCACATCAGATCCCGGATCGCTGTTGGACGCGTTGGAAGCTCAGCATTTCCTGACGGCGTACCAGGCGGGCAAGCTGCGTTCCGGTGAGAAGGCTCCACTGGTTCTGGGTGATTACAAGCTGCAGTACCAGAATGCGTCAGGCAGCTTCGCACGTGTTTTCCGGGCGGCGCCGCTCGATCCCACGGACAATCGCATGATCGGCGTCAAGGTGCTGAGGCAGCGATTCCTGGATGACCCGAAAGCCATCGGGCACTTTCATCGAGAAGCCGAACTCTGCATGAAGCTGCGGCACCCGAATGTCGTGCCGATTTACGATGTCGGTATCGACGACGAATGGCATTACTTCACGATGGAGTTCATCGAAGGCGGAAACCTGCGGGACTTCATCCGAATCCGCAAGAAGCTCGATCCCGTCGAAGTCCTGCGTTGTGGATGCGACATGGTCGAAGGGCTGAAGTACGCCCTGTCGCAGGGCATGACACATCGTGATTTCAAGATGTCCAACGTCCTGATGAGTTCACGTGGTGTGGCGAAACTGGTCGATTTCGGACTGGCCGGTGATGCGACAGACGGGGAGGATGAAAGCGTCCACGCTGTCGAGTATGCCGCGCTCGAAAAGAACACGCATGCTCCGATTAACGACCCACGCAGCGATCTGTTTTTTCTGGGGGCGGTCCTGTACGAGCTTTCGTCCGGCGTTTGCCCGTGGAAAAGAACAGCGGACCCCGCGGAGAGAAAGCAGTTCTCTCGGTACTCCGGAATTCGTCCGCTGGCTATGGCCGACCCAAACACACCGCGTGTGCTGGCCGACATCATCGATCGACTGCTGCGCATCAACCCGGACGAACGGTATCAGTCCGCCGAAGAGGCAGTGGCCGACCTGCGACCGGCGCTCTCGGGGTTGGGAGACAGCAAACAGGCCCTGGCTGGCCAGCCGGGCAACACGCAGGAAAAACGGCCCAACAGCATCCCAACTGTACTGTGCGTCGAATACCGCCCAAAACAGCAGGACCTCCTGCGCGAGTATCTGTCGAAACACGGGTTCCGGGTTCTGATGCTGAGTAGTTGGGAGCGGGCGCTGACACGCATTCGCAGCAACCCACCAGACGGGCTGGTGTTGATGGGTGATGCGCTGGATGGGGGCCACGCAGACGCATACGACGAAGCGCTTAGCTGGAGTAAGCTGCAGAATATCGGCTGCGTCGTCGTGCTCAGGTCGGGCGAGCAGGCGTTGCTGGACCAACTGACGCCGCACGCCTCATCACAACTGTTGACTCAGCCAACACGCTTGCGGGATGTCCGCAGCGCAATGCTGGAATCATTGGAAGCATGCCAGAACAGGGAGTGAGCAATGGCATTTGACGGCCAGGAACTGCGAAAGATCATGGGCAGCTTTGCGACGGGAGTGACAGTTGTCACAACGGACACTGACCCGCCCACGGGGCTGACAGCAAACTCCGTGACATCACTGTCGCTGGACCCACCGCTGATTCTGTTTGCCGTGGACAAGAAGGCCGGATCACTGGCCGCCTTCAACGAAACCCGCCGATTCGCGGTGAGTATTCTGACGACGGAACAGCAGGACATCTCGAACCGCTTTGCGACTCCAGGCCCGAAGGATTTTTCGGACCTGTCGATCAGGACGGCGGAAACGGGAGCCCCAATTCTGGCCGACGCGCTGGCATGGGCGGATTGCCGAGTCGTCGATGTACTGCCCGGCGGCGATCACGATATTTTCATCGGTGAAGTCGTGGCGGGAGACGTCAACGTCGGTGACCCGCTGCTGTATTACGCCGGCAAGTACCGCGAGATCACACCACTGAGCTAAGTACCTGTCGAGGCACGTAGCGGTAGGCCGATTTCTCCGAAATCCGCACCTCCCGATTTCGGAGAAATCGGGCTACAGCTCAGCCACGGCCCGCTTCATCCTTCAGCCTTACGCCCCCGGCATGATCCTCCAGCACGCCAACGAACTGTTGACGCGTACGTTTCGCTCGCCGAGGCATCCGCCCGGTCGCTGGCGGAGGCTGGCGGGCCAGATTGACCGGCTGGCCACGCAGCTGGAAGCGAAGCCCGACGCTGAGTTACGAACACTCGCGGCAGCAACTCAGTTCCGTGTTCGCTCGGGTGAACCCCTTGACGTGATTCTGCGCGACGCGTTCGCACTGGTTGTCGAGTCGTCGCGGCGGCACATCGGGTTGCGGCATTATCGCGTACAGATTCTGGGCGGCATTGCCCTGCACAGCGGCGGTGTTGCTGAAATGCAGACCGGCGAGGGCAAGACACTCGCCGCCACTCTGCCCTTGTTTTTGAACGCGCTCCGCGGACAGCCCGTCCATCTGGCCACGGCCAACGATTACCTCGCGCAACGTGACGCTGATCTGATGCGACCGATGTTTGAATCGCTGGGGCTCAGCGTGGGAGCTGTCACCGGAGACATGTCCCCCGTTGAACGTCGCACTGCCTACGATTGCGATATCACCTACGGCACGGCTCGCGAGTTCGGGTTCGACTTTCTGCGCGACCGACTGACCCTGAAAGCACGTGGGTTCGAAGAGACTTCGCTGTTCGCCGAATCGCTTCACGTGCGGTCGCTGGCGGAGCTACAGGCCGGACCAGCCCGTTCGCTGCGTGAGCGTTTGACTGTCCAGCGGCACCCTCTGCACTTCGCCCTGATCGACGAAGCGGACAGTCTGCTGATTGACGAGGCACGCACGCCGTTAATCATCAGCAGCGAGCAGGGAGACCGCCTGACTCAGGAAGCTCTGTTCCGCTGGTGTGCCGGTGCTGTCGGACAGTTTGAATTGAACGAGCACCTGGAAGCGGACGCCGACACCGGGCGTTTCGAACTGACGCGGCCGGGCTTTCGGCTGATGCGAGCACTACCGAAACCGCCCCAACTCGACGAACTGCCGATGTCGGACATCATCGACGCGCTGCTGCAGGCCGCGTATGCCGCCAGCAACCTGCGCTGCGACGAGCACTACGTCGTTCGCGACGGCAAAGTTCAGATCGTTGACGAATTCACGGGCCGAATCGCGGAAGGGCGCAAGTGGCGAAACGGGGTTCATCAGGCAGTCGAAGCACGCGAAGGCGTCGACGTCAGTCCGCTGACCGCACACTGTGCCCGCATCACCGTGCAGGAGTTGTTTGGACTGTACGACCGCATCTCCGGCATGACTGGCACGGCAACGTCTGCGGCGTGCGAACTCCTGTCTGTGTATCAGTTGCCCGTCTACCGCATCCCGACACACCGCAAGGTACGGCGAGACGAGCAACCGCCCCTCGTACTGGAATCTTCCGATGCCCGCTGGCAGGCGGTTACCGACGAGGCTCGGGAAATCACGTCGAGCGGACGTCCTGTGTTGATCGGGACGCGGACGATCGCGCAGTCCGAGCAGCTCTCGTCGCTACTGACAGAGGCGGGTCTGGAACACGAGATCCTGAACGCTCGCAACCACGCGCTGGAAGCAGAGATTGTCTCGGAAGCAGGTCATCCCGGACGAATTACCGTCGCGACCAACATGGCAGGCCGCGGAACCGACATCGTGCTGCAGGGCAATGCTGAGGAACTGGGCGGACTGCATGTCATCTGCTCGGAGCCACACGCAGCCGCGCGGATTGACCGCCAGCTTGTGGGGCGATGTTCCCGGCAGGGGGACCCCGGGTCGTTTCGTCAATTCATGTCGCTGGAAGATGCCGTCCTGCGTGAAGGTCTCAGCGAAGCCGACATGGACTCAATGTGGAAATCGGCATCAATTCGATCGAATGCGCCAGCGCTCGTCTCTGGCTTTCGACGCGCACAGAAGCGGCTCGAACGGCAGCACGAGCAGGAACGTCAGATGTTACTTGTCCAGGCAAGAATGCGCGCCCGCCAACTCGTGCAGTTGGGACAGGACCCGTGGCTCGATGCCGTGTGAGGCGGGCGCTGCCTCCATCGATTCGCAATGTGATGCTCGGAGCGGTAAATGTACTGCTCCGGTCACGCTCTCCTGCCATCGAGATAAACACCCATGAAGATTTCCTCAATCGAACGAATCTGGGTCGACCTGCCACTGAAGGAAGTGCCGTGGCGGAACATGGTCAGAGAGATTCCGCACTGGTCGCTGTTCGAAATCTGCAAAGTCACGCTCAGCAACGGCGTGGTCGGTGTCGGTGAGACGATCCCGTATTACACGTGGGGCGAAGTCACCGACGAAGCGGTCGAACGAGCCACCGGGCAACACGCCGCAACGGTCATGTGGGACGACACACTGGGTGCCGGTCTGCAGATGGCTCTGTTCGACGCAGTTGCGAAATCGGTCGAGGCGCCGGTCTGGGCGCTGCTTGGTCAGAAAGTCCGTTCACGGGCACACGTCGGCTGGTGGGCGATTGACATGCCAGCTGAAGACTGGATCAGCGAGTGCGAAGAAGCGGCAGCCAGCGGGTACACAACATTCAAGACGAAGGCCCGGCCGTGGTTCGACCTGGAGGATCAGGCCCGGCGACTGTCGGAAGCTGTCCCGGACCATTTTCGCCTGGACCTCGACTTCAACGATTTCGCCCTCGACCCGTCGATAGCGCGACCGCTGTGCAAGCGGCTTGAGCAATTCAGCAAGATCATGATCTGGGAGAGCCCGATCACTCAGGAAGACACCGCCGGCAACCGCAACCTGCGCGATCACCTGAGCGTTCCGATCGCGATGCACATCGACCGCCCCGCATTCGAAACTCAAATCCGTCAGAACATCTGCGACGGTTTTGTCATGGAAGGCGGAATCAGTAACGCGTTGAGTCGCGGTCGCACGTGTGCCGAATTCAACAAGCCCTTCTGGCTGCAGTGGGTTGGTTCCAACCTGGGAGCGACGTTCTGCCTGCACGTCCAGGCGGCATTGTCACACGCCCGCTGGCCGGCAATTCACTGTAACCACATGTACGACGCGCAATTCGTGACAGAACCGTGGGTCGTGTCCAATGGCCTCGCTGTAGTACCGGACACCCCCGGCATCGGAGTCACCGTCGATTGGGACGTCGTGGATCAGTACCGCTGCGAACCTCAGGACAAGCCGTATCCGTATCCGGACTTGCTGTTGCGGCTGGACTGGCCCAGCGGAACGAAGTCCTGGTTCACCCACGCTCAGCAGTTATGGGACACCTTCAAGGCAGGCGACTTGCCGGCGTTTATCCCCGGCGTGCATCTGACCCGTGTCGAAGACGACGGCACTCCCGAGTGGCGCGACCTGTACGAACGCGCGAGTCAGGCCCCGATACTTGACGGTTAACCTCGACAACTGGCGAGCGACTGAGTTGTTGGCCGCCGACCCCAATGCTGTGCACATCCCTGGCAAGGCCGAATCAGGCGGGAGATAAAAGGGAAATCCCACGGTTGGCAGGGCGGGCCCACGGATGAACGAACGCGGACGGTAACTTCATCCGCGGGTCCGCCCTGCCATCCGTGGGCAGAAACCCTTCGTTTACACGTTGAAGGCTTATAACGGCCGATGTGATCTCAAGTTAAGCCGTCTCAAGATGTGCAGAGTAGTGCCCCGACCCGCCCACTTGGCTGACCGAAGGTCTCCCTGTCATCGGTCTCCGAACAACAACCTATGAACTTCCTGAACCGCTACTTCGAACTGGAATCCCGCGGAACAACCGTGGGCCGCGAATTCCGCGGAGCTGTGGCGACGTTTCTCACGATGGCGTACATCCTCGCGGCCAACCCCGCGATTCTGGGCGCGGCTGGAGTGCCGGTGGATTCCGCGGTCGCGTGTACGGCCCTTGCCGCCGGCATCTGCACAATCGCCATGGGACTGATCGCGAACTTCCCGCTCGCGCTGGCCAGCGGAATGGGGCTGAACGCGCTGGTCGCTTACACGGCCGCCGCCGCGACGGGTTCCTGGCAGACCGCGATGGGGATTGTCGTTCTCGACGGACTCATCATTTCCGTGCTGGTTGTGATCGGTTTGCGTGAAGCCATGCTCGATGCCATTCCGCTCGACCTGCGTCGCGGCATGGCGGCCGGCATTGGGCTGTTCATCGCACTGATCGGCTGCGTGAACTCGGGGCTGGTCTCGTCATCGGGTATGCCAGTCCCGCCGCTGAGGCCGGGCGACTTCGTAGAGCCGTCCGTGCTGATCACGCTCGCGGGCATCGTCGTGATCGCGGCCCTGCATTCCCGCAAAGTTCCTGGAGCCATCCTGATTGGCATCGTCGCCTGCGCGGTGGCATCACACGTATCGGCATCCCTCGAACCGGTCGCTGTCGGCGATGCCGACGCACACGTCGGCCAGCCGAGCGATCACGAACGAGTATCGGCCCTGCCGTCGTTCAGGATCATCGGTCAGGCGGACGTCGTGGGGGCGATGAGCCTGCAGTTCCTCCCGCTGCTGCTCACTCTATTGATGGTTGATTTCTTTGACACGCTGGGCACCGTGACTGCACTGGGAGATCAGACCGGGCTCAAGGATGCGAATGCCCGAGTGCCGGGCCTGCGGCGCATTCTGCTGGTTGATTCGGTCAGCGCCGCGATCGGCGGATGGTTTGGAGTCAGTTCGGTCACGAGCTACATCGAATCCGCGGCCGGAATCTCCGAGGGTGCACGGACAGGACTCCACTCGGTATTCGTCGGCCTGTTCTTTCTGCTGTGTGTTTTCGCGTCACCGCTGGTGGCACTGATTCCACCGGAAGCAACGGCGCCGGCTCTGATCGTTGTCGGATGTCTGATGGCGGCATCCATAACCCGTATCGATTTCACTCAGGCCGCCACCGCCGTACCGGCATTCGTCACACTGCTGCTGATCCCGACCTCGTATTCGATATCTCATGGAATCGGATACGGCATCTTGACGTATGTGGCGATTCAGTTGCTCACCTTGCAATGGCGGAATGTTCATCCGCTGCTGTATGGCGCCGCCGCCGTGTTCGCGATCGCATTCGCATGGGCCGGCTGAGCTGACTTCGCGCACGGTTGCACTCAGCCCCGGCAAGACATTACAGCGGTCCCGACTGGAGTGCCGTCAGCCGACGGCGACTTCACTCGCTCATGAATGAACATCCTCGGAGTCTGCCACAATGCCTGAAATTATCTTCTCCACCGGAGAATGCCGCTGGGGAATTCTTGGAACGGCCTGCATTGCTCAGAAGAACTGGCACTCGATTCACAGCTCGCAGAATTCCGTGCTGACCGCCGTAGCTAGTCGCAGCGTCGAGCGAGCTGAACAGTTCATCGCCGACTGCTCATCCCAGGTCCCGTTCCCGGAGACTCCCCGAGCCATCGGCAGCTATGAAGAACTGATCGCAGCCGACGATATCGACGCCGTCTATATCCCGCTGCCGACCGGAGTTCGCGCCGAATGGGTGATCAAGGCCGCCGAAGCCGGCAAGCATGTCATGTGTGAAAAACCATGCGGGCTGGACACGGCAGAATTGCAGCGCATCCTCGACGCATGCCAGAAGAACAACGTGCAGTTCATGGACGGCGTAATGTTCATGCACAGCGCCCGCCTCGATCGGCTCCGCGAAGTCATCAATGACGAGAACAGTATTGGCAACCTGAAACGAATTGCGACGCAGTTCAGTTTCCTGGCACCCGACGACTTCCTCGAAGGCAACATTCGCGTCAGCAGTTCGCTCGAGCCGCAGGGATGTCTGGGCGATCTTGGCTGGTACAACATCCGCTTCACGCTGTGGGCCATGGACTATGCCATGCCAACGTCGGTCACCGGCCGACTGATCTCCAGCATCAAGAGCGGCATCAGCCACGAACCGACTCCCACGGAATTCTCCGGCGAGATGTTTTTCGACGGCGGAGTTTCCGCGAGTTTCTACTGCTCATTCCTGGCCGAGCATCAGCAGTGGGCGCACGTTAGTGGTACGAAAGGATCTCTGCAGGTCCCGGACTTCGTCCTGCCGTACTACGGTTCGGAGGTCACGTTCGACGTTGCCAACCCCTTCTTTGATTTGCAGGGGTGCTTCTTCACGATGGAACAGCACACGCGTCGCGAAGTGGTACGAGAGTACGGAAATAACCACCCAACCTCACAGGAATCCAACATGTTCCGCAATTTCGCGGACCTGGTCCTCGACGGCGAAGTCGATCCGAAGTGGGGAGACATCGCGCTGAAAACCCAACAGGTCATGGACGCCTGCGCTGAGTCCGCAAGGAGTGGCAGTCAGCCCGTTTCGCTTTGACGTGACCACGAAAGACACGAATTACACGAAAAAAGGAAAGTTGTTTCAGCGGATGATTCGCTCCCATTCGACCTTGGGATAGTGGCCGAAGTTCACGAGGAGGCCGAGTCTCATGCCTGTCGCTTTCAAATAGTTGTGAACCTGTGCTCGATGCTCGTCGCATAAGGCCTTGACCGCTTTGATTTCCAGAATGATCTTTTCACAACAGGTGAAGTCCGGCTCGTAACTCTGCGTCAGCGGATATCCCTTGTACTCGAGAGCCAGCTTGTCCTTCGCTCTGAAAGGGATCTCCTGAATTCCAAGTTCCAGAAACAGACACTCCTGGTAGACAGGCTCAACGAATCCACAGCCCTTCTCCTTGTAGACCTCAAAACAAGCCCCCATCACCTTGTAGCTCTCGTCTTTGTAAAGAAGTTCAACCATCTCGGTTTCCTTTCGTGTCATTGGTGTATTTCGTGGTTACGTCCATCGGCCCACTCCGGTAGGACCACGAAAGACACGAACTACACGAAAAAAAGGATTTGTTTTCAGCGGATGGATCGTTCCTGTTCGACTTTCGGGTAATGACCGACGTTAACGAGGATGCATCCTGGCGAGCTCCACCACCTTATCGCTCTCGTCTTCCTGAAAGAATCTCAACCATTTCACTTTTCCTTTCGTGTAATTCGTGTATTTCGTGGTCAAGATCATCGGCACCTCTCCGGGAGAACTCATCATGCGCTGGACGTTTCTGATTGTTGCTTCAATGTGTCTTCTTCAGCAGGCCTCCGCGGATCAGAAAGACAAGCGTCTCGATATCTACTTCATTGATGTCGAAGGTGGTGCAGCGACGCTGTTTGTGACTCCTGAGGGGGAATCCATTCTGATTGACTCTGGCTATCCTGGCTACGACTTTCGCGATCGCGATCGCATCGTGGATGTTGCAAAGAACCACGCGAAAGTTGACCAAATCGACCATGCGGTGGTCAGTCACTGGCATTTGGATCATTACGGCAATCACGCGGCATTGACGGAGAAGATCAGGATCGGGACGTTCTGGGACCGCGGCATTCCTGATTTTCTGGTGGAAGACAAGAAGTTTGTCGACCGCGTCGCGCTGTACCGCCAGGCGTCACAGAATCAGTCGAAGACGGTCCAACCTGGCGACATGATTCCGTTGAAGTCTGGTGACACGCCTCTGTTAATGAAAGTTGTTACAGCAAGTCGCAATGTTATTCCCAATACCGGTAAGCCGAACCCGTTTGCGAAGTTGCACAATGCGATTGCTGAAGACAAATCGGACAACGCCGCCAGTGTCAGTTCACTACTCTCATTTGGAGATTTTCGTTTCCTGTGCTGTGGTGACCTGACATGGAATATCGAAGCGAAGCTTGTTACCCCCAATAACCCGATCGGTCAGGTTGACGTGTTCATGGTGACTCACCATGGCTTACCGTCGAGTAACAATCCGGCCTTTGTTCTTGCAATTGATCCGGTTGTGGCAGTCATGTGCAATGGGCCAACCAAGGGTGGAGCCGGACAAACTCAAACCACGCTTCGCAAAGTCAAAGCACTGAAAGACCTGTACCAGTTGCATGCGAGCGTCAATCTGCCGCTTGAGCAGCAGGCGCCGAAAAAGAACATCGCCAACGTCGGAAAGCTGGGTGAGTGCAAAGGGGTGTATGTCAAGCTGTCCGTTGCGGCCGATGGAAAGAACTACACAGTTCAGATCGGTCCGGAGGGCGAAAAGCGTTCCTATGCTACCAGGCATTGAGTGCGCGCGAACCGCATGAATGCGGTTACTACAAACGATCGGATTGGCTATGCGTATTGCCAGCGGCGGTGTACAGCATGAGACGAATACTTTTTCGTCGACGCCGACAACTTTTGCGGACTTCGTACGCGACAGCAATTGTGGTCCCGATCTGGCCGGCGGAGAGACGATTTTCAATCGGTTCTCAGGAACCGGTTCTATTCACGGAGGGTACATCGCCGGCGCTCAGGCGATTGGCGTCGAGTTGATCCCGCTGCTTTCCGCGAAGGCCCAACCGTCCGGCAGGGTCGACCCGGGCGCATTCGACACGATACTGGGCTGGTTTCGGGAACGACTGCAGGTCGTGCTGCCGGTTGATGGCATTCTGCTTGATCTGCATGGCGCTATGGTCACGGAAGACCACGAAGACGCCGAAGGCGCCTTCACTGCCGCCGTTCGGGAACTTGTCGGTCCGGACATTCCGATCATTGTCACGCTCGACCTGCACGCGAACATCACCGCACGTCTCGCCGAACTGGCCGACGTGATCATTGGCTTCGACACCTACCCGCACGTCGACATGCAGGAACGTGGGAATGAAGCCATTCGGCTACTGGCGTCGATGATTCGTGGCGAAGTTCGACCGGTGCAGGAGTATCGGCAGTTGCCCCTGATGACGATGCCGCCGATGCAGTGCACTTTGCGTGAGCCGATGCAGTCGCTGATGCGGCGTGTTCACGACATGGAGGCAGAACCGGGTGTCTTAACCGCGACGGTGTCGATGGGGTTTCCGTTTGCCGACATTCACGATGTCGGCGTGTCGGTACTGGTCACTGTGGATGGTGACGCGGATCTCGCTAATGCGAAGGCGGATGAACTCGCGGGCTGGTTATGGGATTTGCGGGACGACCTGCAGCCGCAATTGACGTCGATTGAAGACACGATTCGATTCGCGAATGAGCATCCGGATGACGGACTAATCATCTTCGCTGATGGGTCTGACAACCCCGGGGGCGGTGCTCCCTGTGATGGGACAGTGGCCCTGCGAGCTCTGATCGATGCGGAATTCGGCGGGGCTGTTGTCGGCGTCATTTGCGATCCGGAGACCGCCGCGCAGGCCCACGCTGCCGGAGTGGGCCAGACGATTCGCGTCCGACTGGGGGCGAAGATTGATGACCAGCACGGGACTCCGGTTGAATGTGAGGCGTACGTCCGGGCTTTGTGTGACGGCAGTTTTACATATCGCGGCCCGATGATGCGGGGCATCGCTGACAACCTCGGACCGACAGCCGCTCTGATTGCGGGCGGTGTCGAGGTCGTTGTTTCGACGCACCGACGACAGCTACTGGACGCGGAGTTGTTGCGAATCGCTGGTATTGATCCCGCGTCGCGTCGTTTACTGGTCGCCAAGAGTGCGGTCCATTTTCGAGCTGATCTGGGACCGATGGCAGCTCACATCTTCGACGCCGACACTCCGGGGATTCACCGGCCGGACTTTGCATGTTTCGATTACCGCAACGTCCGTCGCCCAATCTATCCACTGGATACGGACTGCCGTCGTTGAGGCACGACTGCTCAGAACGCCGCTGTAGTGGCACAGCGCAAAAGGGCAGGGCGACAGTCCGATTTGTGCCAGGTTATGCCGGTTGTGTCGGTTGATCGGGCAGATTTGTCTCGTCGGGACACTCTGAGCTGTCTTGATCGGAAGGACCGCAGCGATCGCACTCACCGCTCCGATGCATAGAAGCAGTACAGACATGCTTTCTGTGTGGAGGGAAGCGGAGTGCAGTCCGGTGCCGACCAGACGCTGTTTGCGCGAGGTCTGCTGGACGATTCTCCCGCCGTCGCGCGACTGTGAGGGGGACGAACGCCGCATTCAGCCACTGGTTTCTGCTCAAACGCAGTGAATCGGGAAGGCGCGGTCAGTAGGTTGAACCTGAGCCAGGATACCTCGTCAGAAAGCTCTTCGGACCGCTTCTCGCGAAAGGAAGCTTCCTAATGAAGAGTTCTCTGCTGCGCCGTTGTGGCACGTTAGTCGGCCATGCGACTCGCGTTTCGCTGACGATGCTCACCGCTGCAGTCCTGCTGACTCCGGACACTGTGTCGGCCCAGCCACCGGATGCTACCGTCTTCGATGAAACCGCAGACGCAACTCCCGGCATGGTTCGGATCGCGTCACTGCAGGACGAGACGCCGGATGTGCCCGAGACGCTTCCTGAAGTCACGGTGACCGCTCCGTTTCCGCGGCAGCCGCTGGATGATGACACCGTGTTGTCCGCGACGGCGACTCCCGTCAGCAGACCACAGGTCGGCAGTTCGGTAACGGTCATCACTGAAGAAGACATTCAGCGTCGAGGAGCGCGCACGCTGAACGAAATCCTGCGGACTGTGCCAGCTCTGGATATCACTTCGCGCGGCGGACCGGGCCAGCCCACGTCAATCTTCACGCGAGGTACAAACAGTTCTCAGACAAAAGTCCTGCTGGACGGTATCCCGTTGAATGATCCGTCCGGTCCCAGCCGCGCCTTCGATCCGTCGAATTTCCTGCTCGATAATGTGCAGCGGATCGAAGTGATCCGTGGACCGCAAAGTACTCTGTACGGGTCGGATGCAATTGGTGGCGCCATCAACATTGTGACTCGGCGAGGCAATGGTCCGGCGCAGATTCGCACGACGCAGGAAGGTGGCAGCTTCGGCACGTACACGCAAAGTACGACGCTCAGCGGCGGCAGTGAGCGATTCTGGTATTCATTTTCCGGAGCCTGGTTCAAGAACGACGGCTTCTCGACATCGAGCTTCGGCACCGAAGACGACGGTTACGAGAACGGGACTCTGTCTGGCCGGATCGGGACGCTGCTCACCGATGATCTGGACGTCGACGTTTCGTGGCGCTACATCGACGCCGACGCTGACTTCGACGGGTTTCTGGCCGACGCTCCGCGGAACATCGACACTGAAGCTTTCTTCCTGCGCACCCAGACCACGTACACGCAATTGGACGGCCTGCTGGAACATCGGGCCGGGTACAGTCTGGCCAGCTACAAGAAAGATGACCGGGCCGGTTTCCAGGCGTTCTTTGACGGCGAGTCGCACCAGTTCGATTACCGGGCCAGTCTGCGGACGTACGATGATGATTGCTTCAGTCACACACTGACCGGCGGCGTCGACCACCTGCGCGAGGATGTGCTGCAGGACACATCGAATGCCTTCATTTCGTTCGATCCGACGGCGGCCCAGTTCGCCACAGGCGTGTTTGCCGAGAACCAGTTTGAAGTGGCTGACCGCTGGTTCACGACGGCCGGGTATCGCTACAACGACTTCAGTCGCGCCGGACACGCCAGCACGTACCGCGTAACAAGTCGCCTGTTGATTCCGGAATCCGACACGGCATTGCACGGAGCGATCGGCACGAGTTTTCGGGCTCCGGCTCTGGCTGAGGTCGCCGCTGGCTTCGGCTTCAATACGGCACTACGTCCCGAGGAGAGCTTCGGCTGGGAAGCGGGAGCCGAACAGCAGTTGTTCGATGGCCGCGTCATCCTGGACGCAACTTACTTTCGTAACGACTTAACAAACCTGATCGACTTTCCGCCGGCAACAGGTTTCACCGCAGTAAACATCGCGAGTGCCCTGACAGCCGGAGTCGAGGCCTCGGCTCAGGTTGAGCTGGGTCCCGAGACATTCCTGCTGGCCTCGTACACCAACACGAAAACTCAAGACAACTCGACCGGAAATCAACTGCTGCGTCGGCCGCGCCACAAGGCGAACCTTTCACTCAGTCAGTTCCTGAGCGACCGACAGGCACAGGTCTCGCTCAATCTCAGATTCGTCGGCGACCGCGACGACTTCGGTGTGACTCTGGACGAATACTTCCTGGTCAACGCGTCATTCTGGTACGAGCTTTCGGAGGACGTTCGGCTGTTCGGCCGTGTCGACAACATCACCGACGAACAGTATGAAGATGTCTTCGGGTTCAGTTCAGCCGACATCTCTGCCTACGGCGGTGTCTCGATCACACTGGGTGGGGAATGATGAATGCAAGTCGCCCTGAGAAAGTCGATTTGACAAACATCTGACAAAGCTTTGACGGTTCGCTGACCACTCAATTGCTGAATTCTGATCCAATGCGTCTCGTACTGGCCGCTGTTGGCCGTGCCGAGTGCAGCACTCTCTCAGGAATTCGGAGGTCTCTCATGTGCACGATCAGAATTCGTCGGTTGATAGCGGCTGGACTCCTTTCGTGCGTGGCCCTGTCAGCGACCGCGGACGCCAGCCAGGTGGGACTGCAGGTTGCGATGTCCAATCCCGTGCTGAAGGCCGAGAAAAAGCAGACGACGTTTCTGAAGGTCGGTCTGACCGGATTCAAGATGGTCCGGCCGGGGCAGCGCCTGCCGGTCAATGTGGCGCTTGTTCTGGACAAGTCGGGCTCGATGAGCGGTACGAGGATCGAGGAAGCTCGCAAGGCGGCCATCGCGGCCATTCAGAATCTGAATGCCAACGACATCGTCTCAGTCATCACGTACGACTCGACCGTTCAGGTGCTGGTGCCCGCCACGAAGCTGACGGACAAGAAGATGGTCTGCGCACGCATTGCCTCCATCCAGGCCGGCGGCCGCACGGCGTTGTTTGCCGGAGTCAGCAAAGGAGCGGCCGAACTGCGTAAGTTCCTCAACCGAGACCTTGTCAATCGCATCATTCTGCTGTCAGACGGCAAGGCGAACGTCGGTCCGAGTTCGCCCAGTGAACTTGGCGCGTTCGGAAAGTCGCTCAGCAAAGAAGGTGTCACCGTTTCAACACTGGGGTTGGGACTCGACTACAACGAAGACCTGATGGTCCAGCTCGCCAGCCAGAGCGGCGGCAATCATGTCTTCATCGAAGACGCTCGCAACATCGCGGCAATCTTCAAGGAAGAGTTTGAGACGGTGCTGTCCGTCGTGGCCCAGGAAGTGGCGGTGAGCATTGAAGTGGGAGCGGGCATTCGTCCCGTGCGGGTCCTGGGTTGTCATGCCGAAATCAACGGGCAGAAGGTCCTGACGCAGATCGCTCAGATTTACAGTGAACAGGAAAAGTTCATCGTGCTCGAAGTCGAAATCCCGGCGTCGCCGGAGGGCAAACCTCGCAAGATTGCCGACGTGCAGATTTCGTACGGTAACGTGCTGACTCGGGCAACGGATCGACTGGCTGGCAGTGCCAGCGTCAACTTCAGCACGGATGCGAAGACTGTCAGTGAGAGCGTGAATCGCAAAGTTCTGGCGGCGGGCATTCTGCTGCTGGCCAATGAGCAGAACAAACTCGCGACCGTGTTGCGGGACAATGGTGACGTCAAGGGTGCCCGTCGGGTGCTGCTCGATAATGTCGACTATCTGAATTATTACGCGGACTCACTCAACTCGGACGAGCTGCAGTCACAAGGTGTTTTGAACGCGACGCAATCGCTGAGCCTTGACCCTCGCATGTGGGCTCTGACACGAAAGCAAATGCGTTTCGAGCAGTACAAGACGGACACACGCCAGGGACAATCGCAGCCCATTGAAAAACCAGGCAAGTAGGCGGGCTGATTGCAGCGGTGAATGTCAGGTGCTGCTGCCCGAGCAGTCGGTCCGTCACAAAGTGAACAGTCGTAATGGTCGGTCCTCGCGAATCCCTCCAACGCAACAATGGCTCGGTCCCGTCGAGACCACATGCCAGGCTGCATGCAGGTATTCTGCCTGATCGCTCCGCGGTTTCTGGAGCGTTACACCTGTGGACGCAGCCGATCCATCATGACCGAAGCCGTCAACCGATCAGAAATTCGATTTTCACCGTGCGCGGGACAGTCACTTCCCGCGAGTGTCCTGCACGATGAAAGCCAAAGTCCAATCCATGCGGAGGTCGTGGACATCTCGCCGTCGGGGGCGAAAATGGTGGTGTCGCTCCCATTAAAAACTGACGACCATGTGACGGTTCAGTTTTCGTTTGAGGATGCGGGTGTTGAACTACAGCGAACTGGCCGTATTTGCTGGGTGCGTCTGGCGCGGGACTTTCGCTGGCTTGCTGGTGTCGTGTTCGAAGAGGCAATTGGCGTCGAACAGCTTAAGAAGCTTGCCAGTGCCGGATACATCGAACAACGTAGCGCGCCTCGCACTGATGTGCAGATTCCCGGTACTGCTCGTCGCGAGACGCTGATCGATAACATACGTGTGGCAATCACAAACCTGTCCGCGACTGGATTTCGCCTGTCGTCGCCAAAGCAGATGGAACCGGGCGAACGCGTACTTGTCGGTACCGAGTCCACCGACGGTGATGTTGAGTTCCCGGCACACGTCCGCTGGAGCGGCCCGCGAGAGGACCGTTTCGCGGTTGGATGCGAATTCATCAACAGGGATTCGTTCCGACACCTGAGCCACCACATCCCGGAGGACGTGCCCAATTCGTGCACAGAAGCGTTGCTTCCAGGACGTTGCAGTTGGGTTCTCGGAGCGGTGTTGACGTTTGCAGTCGCAGCCTGGCAGTGTCGTGTTGAATTGCCGCAGGTGGTCGACCACGCCGAGAGAGCGTGGCAGACGTGCAGCAGCACGGTTCAGTCTCTGATTTGAGACCGTGAGGTAACGCGGCCTCAAGAGTGTGCCGGACTGTTCGACTCACAGTCAGAGACTCGACCATCCGTTTTGCTTGCGAGCGTCTGACCGCTCTGACGCTCAACGTGCGAAGCAGGAGCCGGTCCGTCGGATGATTACGACGCGCTGGCGTCAGTCGATACAACTCAATCATCGGACGAACAGACTCCGCACTGATTGAGTGGCATCTCCTATGACTCATCCTCTGACCAGCGACGCGATCGACATCTGGAAGTCCGCCGTGCATGCGGTGGATTCGAAGCTTCTCGTGCAGCAGCAAATTACTCGGGACGCGGACCGCCTGATAATCGCCGGTCGTGAGTTTTCACTAAGTTCGCTCGGTCGGATCGTTGTCGTGGGCACAGGCAAAGCTGGAGCCGGGATGGCGGCTGGCGTTGAAGCTGCCATTGGTGACGACGCGCTCGAGCGACTGGAAGGCTGGGTAAATGTCCCGGCCGACTGCGTACGGAAACTGCAGCGGATTCATCTGCACGCCGCCCGACCTGCCGGAGTGAATGAACCGACCGCCGAAGGTGTCGCAGGTGCCCGAAAGATCCTGCAGCTTGTTGCCGGGCAGCAGGACAACGATGTGTGTCTGGTGCTGATCTCGGGTGGTGGCAGTGCCTTGCTCCCCGCTCCAGTCGACGGCGTGTCACTCGAAGACAAGCAGGCTGTGACACGGCTGCTCATGCACGGCGGTGCGACCATCAACGAACTGAATTGTGTGCGCAAGCAGCTCTCGCAGATCAAAGGCGGTGGACTTGCCCGAGCTGCAAGGCGGGGAACGGTGATCTCGCTGATCATCTCGGACGTGATTGGCGATCCGCTCGACGTGATCGCGTCCGGGCCGACCGTGGACGATTCATCGACTCCCGCGCAGGCCCTCGCCGTTCTGGAACGCATCGTCGGAGATCAGTCGCGTATCCCGATTGCCGTTCGGAATTATCTGACAGAGTCAGATCAGGCGATGGAAGTAGACACGCCGATTGACGCAGAACGCGTCGTCAATTGCGTGATCGGGAAAAACGCACTCGCGATTGCAGCCGCGGAATCCCGCGCACGCGAGCTCGGTTATGTCATAAGTAATTCTGGTTGCGGGATGGCTGGCGTGGCAGCAGAACTTGGTCGCGATCTGGCTAAGCAGTGCATCAGCATTCGCGAGCAAAGAGGTGCGGATGCCACACCAATCTGCATCCTCAGCGGGGGTGAGCCGATCGTGCATCTGGCGGAAACCGATCAGCCACGAAAGGGCGGTCGAAACCAGGAACTCGTGCTGGCGGCCATCGAGCGACTGGGCACGGACGATGGTCGCGACATCGTCATTGTGTCTGGTGGGACGGATGGCGAAGACGGTCCCACTGACGCCGCCGGTGCATGGCTCGACTCGGATGTTCTGCACACCATGCGAGAGCGTCGGCTTGAACCGGCCGAGTTTCTCGCCATCAACAACTCCTACGCATTCTTTGAACGGGCAGGCGGACTGCTGAAAACCGGACCAACACACACAAATGTGATGGATGTTCGAGTTGCCCTCGTGGGTGGCCATACAAAACGTTCGGCCGAAGCGGAGTGATGCCCGGTTCACATCGGGAACTGTGACAATCAAAGAAAATCGCGATCAATGCGACGGTCTCGCTGCCGCGACAGGCGACCGTTCATCACAATGGCGCCGACCGACCGCCGACTCTGGAGCGAAGGAGAAACCATGTCACGACTGCTACCTGCCATCGTCATTGTGATCACTACGGCCCAGGCCTTCGCCGCAGAGATTCCAGAACGCTACTGGCCGCGCTGGCGCGGCCCCGCGGACATCGGCAGTGCGGCACTCGCGGATTGTCCCGTGACTTGGAACAAGGACGAAGGACTGCTCTGGAAAGTCGAACTACCGGGTATTGGCTGTTCAACGCCGGTCGTGTGGGACAATCACATTCTCTTGACCAGCGCGGCTAACGGACTGGACTCGGTCGTCGCTTACGACTGGAAAGGCGGGCAACTCTGGAAGACACCCGTGGGGCAGGAGATTCCGGGTAAGCACCGCAACGGTTCGGGCAGCAACCCGTCCGTGGTGACGGATGGCGAGCGAGTGTTTGCTTACTTCAAGAGCGGGAATCTGGCCGGCCTCGATTTAAGTGGGCAAGTGCTCTGGCAGACGAACCTGCAGGAGCGGTTTGGCAAGGTCAAGCTGTACTGGGACCTCGGAACGTCCCCGACGCTGACCACTCGCGATGTCGTCGTCGCGGTCATGCACGGCGGTGAATCATTTCTTGCCGCCTTCGATCAACGGACGGGTGAGCTGACCTGGAAAGTGCCGCGGAACTACAAAGTACCGACCGAGTGTGACCACAGTTACGCGACACCGATCGTCGTCGACCAGGATGGAAAGGAGACGATTCTTGTCTGGGGTGCCGAGCATCTGACTGCGCACAGCGCAACCGACGGAAAAGAACTGTGGTCCTGCGCGGGATTCAATCCGGAAGAGAAACGCAACTGGGTCCAGGTGGCGTCATTCGTCGTGGAAGGCGATATCGCCGTCATTCCGTACGGTCGCGGCAGTCGACTGGCGGGAATCCGCTTGAGCGGCAAAGGTGACGTGTCCGCAACCAACCGATTGTGGACGCGAGAGAATGTCGGTTCCTTTGTGCCGTCGCCCAGCATTGCCGACGGGAAGGTTTTCGTCGTGCGCGATGGCGGCGACGTCGTTTGCGTTAATGCGAAGACCGGTGAAACCGTGTGGCAGGATCGATTCCCGAAGAACCGGGCCAAGTTCTATGCCTCGCCAACGCTGGCGGGCGACCGGCTGTACGCACCTCGTGAGGACGGCGTTGTCCTCGTCGCGAGTGTCAAAGACGGGTTCAAACTGCTCTCCGAAAACGACATGGGCGAACGCCTCATCGCGTCGCCAGTTCCGATCGGTAACCGGCTGCTCATTCGCGGCGAAGAGCATCTGTTTTGCGTCGGCAAGTAGCACAGTTGGGGTGTTAGGATCGTTCGATCATTTAGTGTCGCCTTTCGCTCCGCGAAAGTGCGTTCTTTCGCGGAGCGAAAGACGACAATATGACACTTAATTCAAGGACGATCCTTAGCAGGCTGTTGAACGAGGAGTAGGCCGGCAACAAGGAGCGATAGCGACGCAGTTCCGGCACGCGTTTCACGAGAAATACGGCATCGCCGGAACTGCGCTTCGCTTGTTCCGGCCTACGAACCGGCTGTTAGTGCCGTCCCGTGTCGACGACCGACCATAGTTCGTGAATCTTCGGCGGAAACAGCGGCAGGGCCGTTTCCGGGTCCTCGATCTCGGGATGCCACATCTTTTCCCACTCGTAGCAGAACCAGCCGTCGTAGCCCGTGTTCCGCAGTAGCCACATGCACTCCAGCGCGGGAAACTCGCCACCCCGGAACAGCACGTAGTCCGCATGCCGGTGTCCGCTCATCAGTCCATGAGCCTCGCCGGCGGCGGATTCGGTCAGACCGGTCGTGGAAGCCTGGTTCCGAACGATCGAGTCCTTCCAGTGCGTGTGACGAATCCAGGGCCGCAAGCGTTCAAACGACTGCGGAAGGGATTCGCCAAAGAAACGCCAGGGGTGATGCGTGTCCCACAGAACGCCAACCGCCGGGCACTCCACCTGTTCGAGTGTTTCGCGCATGACGGTCGTGTCGGCGAAGTCGCCATGCGTCTCAATGATGACCGACAACCCCAGTGAGTGGGCATACTCGCCCAGCCGCTGTAAACCGTCCGCAACCTGCGCGGTTGCCGTCCGACGTTGATCAGGAGTGACCTGGTCGACTTCGATGGAGCCACTTTCCGTCGGTTGCAGAACGTCCCCGAAAACGCGAACCCAGCCGGCGCCCAGAGTTCGGGCCATATCGAGATAGCGACATCCGATTTCTATCTGACTGTCTCGTTCATCCGCATGGGGGTTGTGAAAGTTGACTGACGACGACAGGCCGCAGACTGGAAACCCGGCGTCATCGAGTTCGCGACGACGCGCTGCGAGCTGCGATGGCTGGAGGTCCGGGTGAGCCAGCAAATCGGTTTGACGCTGCAGCAGTCGGATTTCGACACCATCGAAGCCGTAGCGCGTGCCATGATCGATCAGCTCGCGGAACGACCAGTCGGGGCAGCTTAGAGTGGAAAACGCGGTTTTGGGGGCCATGGCCGCATGCTCGCAGCACGTTCGACGCGGTCAAGCCCATTCGCCACCTGGCGTCAAAGGCGGGCCGGACGCACGGAAACCGCCGAATGAGCCGACAGTCGGTCACGGCAGTCGGCAATGGCAGGTAACAACGCCAGTTCCAGATGCGCATGAGGTTTTGCGTGTGCTACCCTCCCCGTGGCCCTCGTTCCATGCCGCAGTTGGTTTTCGACATTTTCTCGGGCTGAATGACTCCGAGGCCCTTTTCCCAGAGACGGCGGACTCGATTGCCGGAACGCTCGCCCGTTCACATTGGTGTTGCTCGTCGTATGTACGTGTAAATCCCTCTCCCCGTACGATCCGTTTCGATGGCCACCACGACCGTCAATTCGTTCCTCGCCACGCTTCGCCGCAGTAATTTGCTCACGCACGAGCAGATGGCTGCCGCCAACAGCATCGCTGCAGACTCCGATGCGGTGGGCACGGCCCGAAATCTGGTCAAACGCACGTGGCTGACCGAATGGCAGGCGCGTCAGCTTCTGGCCGGAAAGAGCAAGCTGTTTCTGGGGAAGTACAAGCTGCTTGGTGTCCTTGGTCAAGGAGGCATGGGTGCCGTCCTGAAAGCCGAGAGCACGACGTTGGGCCGTGTGGTCGCCTTGAAGGTACTGTCGAAAAACGTCTCGAATAACGAAGTGGCGGAAGCTCGTTTTCTGCGTGAGATTCGGTTCGCCGGACGGTTGAATCACCCGAACATCGTCAGAGCCCTCGATGCCGACCGCGTCGGCGAACGAGCTTTTCTGGTGATGGAGTATGTCGATGGCTCCGACCTGAAACAGGTTCTGAAGCGAGACGGGCAACTGTCAATCGAGTTCGCCTGCGAATGCATCCGTCAGGCGGCGGCCGGACTGCAGCACGCTCATGAAGCCGGCATGATCCACCGCGACGTCAAACCATCGAACCTGCTGCTGACCAGGCATGCGGAGACAGGCCAGCCCATAGTCAAGCTGCTGGATCTGGGCCTGGCACGCCTTGAGCACAAGCAGACATCGGACTGCAGCATCACGCGTACCGGGCAGATCATGGGGTCACCGGACTACATGGCTCCGGAACAGGCGATGAATGCCCGCAACGCCGACATCCGGTCTGACATCTACGGACTGGGCGTGACTCTGTACCAGCTTCTGAGCAACTCGTTGCCGTTTGGCGGGAACAATGTGATGGAGCGGCTGGTCGTCCGCATCAACCAGGACGCGCCACCGATCAGTGCCGTGCGTCCTGATGTTCCAGCAGTTCTGGTGCACATCATCGCTCGCATGCTGCACCGCGACCCCAGTCAGCGATTTCAAACACCGGACGAAGTCGGCGCCATGCTGCAGTCGTTCGTGACGAATTCACGGCAACTGCTGGAACAACACACTGTCAGCGCGCCTGCTCCCACGGAGTCAACAATCGAGGCCGAGGCGGACGACACACTCAACCTGTTCGTCGGACATCTCGGAACCCAGGCTCGGACTCAGCCCGCCCGTCGGCGAAGAAAAAAGAAGACGTCCTGGGTGGGAGTGATCTCGGTTGCTACGGCGATTGCGATTGTTTGCGGTGTCCTCTACGCCCTGTCGAAAGGCAGTGGACCGGTTTCACGACAGCCACCTCGGCTCACAGGCGGCGTGACGCCTGACACGCAGCCATCTCCGGAAATGGAATTCGTGCCTGACGGAGGCCAAACGCCGGACCGTGGCGGTTCCCGTATGAGCTTCCCGGCGTTTCCATCCAGTTTTACGAATCCCGACATCAAGGTGGCTCACTGGGCGATCGCGACAGCCTCAAGGGTCGAGATTCAGATTGGCGAAGAGACGAGCCAACTGACGAGCGTCGATGACATTCCGGAAGACGACTTCTCGGTGACCGGCCTCGATCTGAGCGGACTGCAATCGGTGACCGATGAAGTGCTCGATCAGGTCACGTCCGCCACGCAGCTTCGGTCATTGAATCTGTCCGGCGGCGCGGTCAGCGACGAGCATCTGGACCGGCTGAGTCGACTGCAGCACATCCAGTCGCTGGACTTGAGCAATACGCAGGTCACGGACGCCGGACTGACGCACGTTGTGAAGATGCTCCAACTCACTCATCTGAAACTCCGCTACACGGAAATCTCGACCGACGGCATGCAGTCTCTGGCTGCGTTGAGTGCGCTGGCGAACCTGGACCTTGAAGGTACCAACGTGACCGATTCCATCCTGGAGTCGATTTTCAAACCCGCCAGTCTGAGGGAATTGAACCTCAAGCACACACGCGTCACATCTGTCGGTGCCGATCGAATTCGCGAGAAGCTTCCCAACTGCCGCGTACTGTTCTGACGGTTCACTCCGGAGCTATCCTCGTTGAAATTCGACCGTAGCAGGCCGGTGGATTTTGCGTGCGATTCGATGCCGTCTATAAACCCGCTCGTCATTGGCGTGGAAAACTGACGCTCACGGAATCCGCGCGAACCTGCCTGCCAGTACTTCATGGAGGATCTCTGATGTCGCTCACTCCGCTGGAATCTCTCACTGCCTGCGGGACTCGTCTGTGGCTGGACAGTGTTGATCCCGAACTCATCCCCGAGAACCGCGCGCTTGGAGCGACAGGTGCGACGTCGAATCCGATCATCATCGCCGATCTGATTCGTTCGGGGCGATTCGATGACCCGCTGCAGACGCTGATGGCGACCGGACTGGACGACCAGGACGCGGCGTGGGCAATGACGAATCAACTGGTCAGTGAGGCTCAGGATGTCTTTCGGGACGTGTGGGAAGCGACTCGGGGCGATGATGGTTACGTCAGCTTCGAACTCGACCCGTTACTGGAAGATGTCAATTGCCCGTTGAGTGTTGAAGAGCGCACGTCAAAGTACGTGACGAGCGGTGTGGAGTGGGCGGATGGGCAGCCGAACCGCATGATCAAGGTGCCAGCCACCGAAGCAGGGCTCGCGGCGCTGGAGGAACTTGTTGCGCATGACGTGTCAGTCAACGTCACGTTGATCTTCACACAGCGACAGTACGAGGCCGCCAGGGACGCTGTCTGGCGAGGTGCACAGCGACGTGCATCGCTCGATCTCTTCAAGTCGGTCTACAGCATTTTTGTCAGCCGGGTCGATGTCTACACGGCACAGTACGTGCCCGAGCTTTCCGAGCGTGCACAGGGGATGGTTGGGATCGTGAATGCGCAACGCATCTTTCTTGAGAACAGGGAATTCTGGAGTGACAAAAACGTGCCCCTGCGACAGGAGATGATCTTTGCCAGCACCGGAACCAAGAATCCCAACGATCCGGTCGACAAGTACGTGTCCGCTCTGGCTGGAGCCGATATTCAGACCAATCCGCCTGGCACAAATGCCGCGATGCAGCAACTTGCAGGGCGGGTTTTTGAACCACTGGTCGACCAGTTGCCGCCGACCGACGTAATCGAAGAAATCGACCGGCTCGTCGACTTCGCACATCTCGAACAGACGCTGATGCCGGAAGGGCTACAGAAGTTCGCCGACCCTCAAAAGAGCCTGATCGCACTCATGGCTGAGAAGCGTCAGTCTTCTCGCGTCGCCAGTTGATTGGCGCGATGGCGGCATGTCATCGTATGGGACAATGAACCGGAGAAGATCGTCACAAAGACGCGAACGATCGAGCAGCATGCGGCGTTTGTGACATTCTCGCCAGACGGAGAACAGCTCGCAGTCGCTGGGAAAAACGACCGGCCATCAAGTGACGGGCGCACTCGCCGATGCGTTCGTTGATTCGTCGACCGTCGCGAAGTGCCTGATGCGGGCGATTTCCTGACTCGCCGATGCGACCTGCTGTTCTGCGTCTGGCCAGTCGAATTTGAGGCCGGCTTCGCCCTGGGCCAGTTCGCTTCGCGCGACTTCGTATGTGGCGTCCTGCTGTCGGGCGAGTTGGATGCTCTCCTCGAAATAGCGACGGGCTTTGGACTCGTTGCCTTCGAGGACACTGATGAGTGCCTTTTCCCGCAGGGCCTGAGGGCGGGATGTCAGGTACCACCTTGTGGCGAACAGCGCATTGCGGGCGGCTTTGCGGGCCTGTTTCAGAGCCGCCGTGCGGGCGGGGCCTTCCGGTTCGCGTTCGGCCACGATGCGCAGGGCTTCCGTTTTCCAGGTCAGTCCACAGAAAACGCACGGGTTTCGGAGTCCACGCTTTCTGGCAACGTCCAGGCTCTCCTGCAGCACCTTCGCTGCCTCGCGCGGGTTGTCTTCGCGGTGCAGCAATTCGAGGCCGCGAGCCAGAATGATTGACGTGTCTGACAATGGGTCCTTCGACGGCTGGTTAAGCTCGGACGTGATCAATCCCTCTGGCACCTGCTCCGGGGCGTAGAGCGTCCAGAACCATAGTGCGATCACCACGGACGACACGTCGCCGGTTTCCTGGCCGATGCGAACGGCCTTGCGGGCCTGGCCTGGGCTGCCGCTGCTTTATGGTCCCCGCAGAAGTAGAGTGGGACGCTCATAATGATGCGTCCCATGTTGGCTTCCCAGACGTCGCCCGCTTCTTCCAGCAGCCGCACGGCTTCCCGGCCGGACTCGACGCCTTCTTTGAATCGTCCTGCGGTGAGATATGCGAATGTCTGGTAACTGCGAGCCTTGCCCTGACCGACGAGGTCTCCGTCTGCGTGGTGAATCCGGTACGACTGTTCGGAGTAGGCGATTCCGCGACCCGGTAGCGGTGCCGCCTGCATGATGATTGCGTGAAGCGCGTACGCTCGACCCATCAACTGCGATGGTGGATATCGCTCGGCGAGATTCATGTGTCGCAGGTGCGTCAACAGGTTCGGAATCGGGCCCTTGATCCACCAGTATGGATACGACAAGAGGTCGTAGAGTCGCGCTCGAAACAGGTCCCGGCGACCGGATTCCGTGTCCGGGTTTCGTCGCTGAGTAAAGGTCGACGGCAGCCACGAGTGCAGAAGCTGGACCACCAGTTCTCTGACAACGGCCACGACCTGAATGACAATATTGCGAGGCGGTGGAGTGCCCAGTTCTTTCAACGCCGCTTCGAGATGACGTGCCGAATTCGGCATGTCCCCCGACTTGAAGCACAGGAATCCGCGTTTCCCATCGATGCGGGCCAGTGTGAGACTGTCGGTCGCCAGGTGTCGAGCCGCCTGAAGCTGCAGGTTGGCCCTGTCGTATCGTCCCCGCATCATCAACACCTCGCCGAATCCTTCGGCGATGCGAAACCGCATGGTGTCGGCTCCCGCACTGGCGTCTGCTCCACGCCGCGCGATCTCAAACTGCTGTTCGGCCACGTCGAAAGCGTTCTGTGACTTCGCTCGTTCTGCCGCTACGAGCGCATACGGAAGAGCTCGTTCAGGCTTGTCCGCCGCGTCGAAGAAATGAGCGAGATCAAAGATCCGCTGCCATTGCCGATGATCAATCTGAAGCGGCTCATTGGCTTCTGCAAAGTCTGGTGTGCTGCGAATGTGTGATTCAATCTCGGACAGGCTGAAGCCGGCGGTCTGTTCAATCGTCAGCGCAATCTTGAGGCGGTGTCCGCGTACTTTGGTGGCGGACAGGTGATTGACAACGGATTCACGAATGCGGTCGTGATACGTCTCAACGACTGTGTCGTCTTCCTGCTCGGTGGTGCGCACAAAGTTGCTGGTTCGAAGCTGGGCCAGCAGACTCGGACCCTGGGTTCTTTCGTCGATGATCTGGTAGGCCTCGGAAGTACGCATCGGACGTCCGGCAACAGCGATGACCTCCAGCAACCGACGGGTTTCTTCATTCAATCGGCAGACGCGCGACCAGATCACTTCATCGAGTTCCAGGGTCGCGACATTACCCGCCGCATCGTCCTGCATGTGCTGCGCCAGTTCCCACACGAAGAACGGTGACCCGCCGGATTCCCTGCCAATGCGGTCGGCGATCTGCCGTTCCCGTTGTCCGTCGCGCCCCAGCAGTTCCCGGGCTGCTGGAATTCGCGGGAAAACGAGCGATTCTGAGGATCGTGTTCGTAGATGAAGACCTGCTTGTGGGCAGACGTTTCTGGCGTCCGGGCAGGATTGGTGTTGCCGTATGGG
>CAUZFZ010000050.1:0-56951 GCA_963579025.1 Planctomycetota bacterium
ATCGCCAGACTCCCTCCGGGGCTGAGCTGTCTTCAGTCCGCACACCACATGCGGGAGTCTGGCTTTTTTCATAATCATCCATTTCAGCGATACCCCGATTTTTACAACGCCAGAATCCTTAACGGCGCTGCCCTTTGGGGCTTTGGGAAATGGCTTACTCAACCCGAATCTCTTCTTTCCCCGACCACTGATCACTGATCACTCTCCGCAGGCTCCGCACCCCCGAACATCCCGGTAATCCGGTCCACTTCGGGGTTACTGCTGATGGCCATGTGGCCGCTGATGATGCCGGATACGTCGCGGAATGGTTTTTCCAGGTGGATGCCGGTTTCGTCGATGCTGTATTCGAAAATGTCCTTGTCGTGCCGGCTGCCGCGCATCTTCAGCACCGTCAGGCCGCGACGCATCTGGCCCCACAGTTCGACGTAGCGCATCAGCAGGATCGTGTCGGTGATGGTCGAGATGTGCGTTTCGGTGATCGACGTGCCGCCCATCAGGGCGGCCGTGGTCGAGGTGAAGAACCCGGCCACCTCGGCGTGCTTGATCCACGAGGTCATGGCGATGATGAACTCGCGGAAGCTCTTGATCGTCGAGACCCGCTCCAGCGCCGACAGGCTGTCCACGGCGATCCGCTGCGGCTGGAATTCGTCCATCTCGTGCTTCATGCGAATCAGGTGGTCTTCCAGTGAGGCGGTTTCGGGGTACGCGCACACGATGCGTAACAGGCCGTCCGCTTCCATCTGCTCGAAATCGATGCCCCAGCCGGTGGCGTTGCGCATCAATTGCTCGCGACTCTCCTCGAAGGCGAACAGCAGGCATTTTTCGCCCTGTTTGGCTCCGCCGTCGATGAAGTGGGCGGTCAGCAGCGTCTTGCCGTTGCCGGTGGCGCCGGAGACCAGGATGATGCTGTCGCGAAAGAAGCCGCCGCCCAGCGTCTTGTCCAGATCGTCGTTGCCCGACGTGATCCGCACGGTGGACGACTTCATTTCCAGTTCCATCGCCGACAGTGGAATGATCACAAGGCCCTGGTCGGGCAGGATGGTGAAGGCCGAATCGCCTTTCTGGTGCATGGTGCCGCGGAACTTGAGGATCTCGATCATCCGCCGCCGCTTCTCCTGGTCGCGGACGTTCCGCATGATGACCACATTGTCCGCCACGAACTGCTCCAGGCCGTAACGAGTGACCGGGGCGTCCTCGTCATCGCGTTCGGCGGTGATGATGGTGGTCACATCCATCTCGCGCATCATGCTGGCGATCCGCTGCAGCTCGCGGCGGATGAGTTTTTTGTTTTCAAACTGGTCGAACAGGGCGTAGATCGAATCGATCGAAACGCGACGGGCGTTGGTTTTCCTGACGGCGTTTTCGACGCGGGCCAGCAGGGCGGCAAAGTCGAAGTCGCCCAATTCGACCGTTTCGCGGTCGGGCGGCGAGACGGCATTAACAAACGCCCATTTGCCTGCCTCTTCCCAGGCGGCGATGTCCCAGCCGAAGCCGCGCATATGTTTGCGGATGGCGCCGGGCGTTTCTTCAAACGTGACAAACACGGCGCCTTCGTCAAACTTCTGGATCCCCTCGGCCAGAAATTGTGTGGCCAGGACGGTCTTGCCGCTGCCAGCCGTGCCGGACACCAGCGTCGTGGCCCCCTTGGGCAGCCCGCCCATCGAGATGGTGTCGAAACCGTCAATGCCGGTTCTGGTTTTTTCGACGGCTGATTATTCGCCAGAGTTCATCGTTCTCTCCCTGTCCTTCGTTTCGATCGTTTGAGCTGTTGGCTGCGTCGTTCTACTGGTTCCCGATTTGTTGTTTTCCTGCGCGCATTTTGTAGGACGGGTCTCCAGGCCCGTCCGTGTCCTGGACGGGCCTGGAGACCCGTCCTACGTTTGGTTGCGGCACAAAGCCGATCATGTGTCTTCCTCATCCCCCCCCAGGATTAGCTGGGAGGTCCAAAGCGCGAAGAATTCCGCTCTTACTGGCAAAATCACCGATCATCCCGCGGGGCGGCGCTGGCGATACTTTCAGCAGTGTGGGTGTGGTCAGAATCTGCGCCTCTTCGGCCGCATCCGGATCGGCCAGCACATCAACGATTTCCAGTTCGCAGCGGTCCTTCAGTTCTTCGTTGCACGCCTGCTGCACAATGTCGATGGCACGCGCGGAGCGGGCGGTCGGGCCGGCGACGAAGAGGCGTAACACAAATTCGGACATGGTCCTGTTCTCCGATGAGACTGGAAGACTCATTCGTTTGCTGCGACGAATCCAGCCGCACTTACAGTGATCAGTTATCAACGATCCGTTTCCGCCACAACCACTTGCAGGCCTTTCAGCACTTTTTCTTTGTCGCCCAGATCGCCGATTACGGTTCGCAATGGACCAGGCAGCTCCATGACCAGTGTGGGCGTGGTCATGACCTGGTCTTCTTCGGCCCGCTCCGGTTCCTGCATGACGTCCACGATCACCAGTTCGTACCGGCCTTTCAATTCACTCTCACAAATCTGCCGCAAATTCTCAATCGCCGACTTTGACCGCGGATGGTCGGCGTTGACGAACAGTTTCAGGATGTACTTCGTCATGGCGATTCCTTTCCCGTACCCCACATTTTCCCACGGTCTCGGTAGAACGCCACGAGGTGTCCCAGCAATTCGATTAACACCAGCCGGCTCTCTTCCACATACACCTGAGCCATCTTGGCCGGAGCTGCTTCCGTTTTGTTCTTCAGCGCCTCGGAAAACACCTGGACCACATCTTGCGGCCCCAGTCGCAACGTGCCCATTTCGTGGGCCACGCTTTTGAGCCGAGCGGGCAATTGAGACTCGACACGATAAGCCCGCTGCTCCAGAGCCATCTCCAGCAGTTCTTCGAACTTCTGGACCTGTCGACGGAATGTATCGCGGGATTGCTCGCGCAATGGCTTGCCCAGGTACATTTCCGCGGTCTTCGATCGATCGCGGCGCTCGGAAAACTCATCCAGTTCGCTGAGTTCGCGCTGCAGCCGCTCGCGTTGCCGCCGCAGTTCGGCATTCGACTGGTACAGCTCGACGAAGAACTCGACCTTGGCCTGCAGGATGCGTGCATCGACGGGCTTGAACAGAAAGTCGGCGGCACCAACCGAAAAGCCGTCGTGTTGCTGCAGCGCGCCTTCGTAGCCTGTGACAAAGACGACCGGCGTCTTCTCGTTTCGCTCGCCCTGCCGAATCATCCGGGCTGCTTCGAATCCATCCATGCCGGGCATCTGTACGTCGAGCAGAATGACGGCAAAATCATGCTGCAACACTTGCTTCAACGCATCCTCGCCGGAACCTGCAGTCAGCACGTTGTGATCAAGCTCGCTCAAAGCCAGTTGGAGCAACTGCAGTTGGGTTCGGCTGTCGTCAACCAGCAGGACGTTGGCTTTGTCGGTCATCAGTGATCAGCCGCAATTCTGTAGCCCGGGCACCGACCGCCGGTCTACTGCGCGACCAAAGTCTGGCCACTTATGGCTACTACAGTTATCAGACGTCATTTACCGGTCATCTCTGCTGTCCTTCCGAGCGCCAACACACCGTCCAGGAACGCTGCGACTTCCGCAAGGGGCAGGACCCGATCAACACCAGTCGCTGCAACAGCACCCGAGCGCCATCACACCGATTTTAGCCAGATTCTCTTCGCTGCGGCGGAGTTGTCGACGTGATCGCGACCGACGCGTCGAACGTGAAGTCATGAACCTGCTCCGGTCCGACACGCCGGCGTCGGCAACAATCTGATTCATCCGATCAGAAGCATAGACTGCCCGCGCCGTCATATTGATTCTTAGCCAGTTTCCTTGGCCGCGGCGGGGATCGCGTCCGAGGTGTCCAACGTCGAGAGCCAGAACTCGCGGCGGAGATCGCGACCGCCGCGTCGAAACTGCAACTCAGGCTTAGCGCGGCCCGAGTTGAGCGTCGCTGTCGTTTTCCGGGACACCCTCGCCGTCCAGACAACTGGTCGTTTGACGGCACGCCGACGCCGTCGACGTGCGTGATGGCCACTGACGCATTCGGCATGCCCTTAAACAACAGGTTTCGTGCGGCACTCGGGGCGACTGGCGATCCGTCTTGCTGCGTTTTCGGTGTTCCAGCAGAATCTGTGCTGCCTGATCCGCTGCAAGGAAGCACATATGCGCAAACTGATTGGCACGGTCTTTTGTTTCGGTCTCGGAATGGTGGCGATGTGGGTCGCCATGCACTTTCACCTTGTGAAGACCGATTCGGACTGGTTCATGGTCCGCAAACAGGAAGTCCGCTTTGCCGACTGCTATGTCGATGTGGCCAAATGGGATTCGGCCGAATGGGGCGAGCACCCGCAATTGAAAGAGTCTCTTGAGAAGGGCGGACGGGGTGGTCTCATTCCCCGGAGCGAGCCCGAAGAATTCCTGCTTGACACGTTCCGCCGGCTGGGCAACGCCGCCCTGGAGTCGTCGACACAGCGACAGTGAGAGACGCGGGACTCTTCGCACGGACGGGACTCACAATGCTGCAGTCGATCCGCGGGACGTGTTGCCTGAGTGGCCGAGTGCAGCTTTCGCGCGCGGACGCCGCGCGCGCGATCGCGCGACGGCGGTTCTTCCAGTCGATGCTCGCCGGGCTGACAGCCGCTGCCGTCGGCTGCAAGAGTCGTGGCCAGCGGCCTGATCCCGCCGAGAACGCGGTTGCTCTGCCTGGTCGGCACTCAGTCGTGGCTGATCACTTTGTGATCATGTGCGATGTTCAGCTGGACTGGACGAATCCTCTGATTGCCGAGCTGAACGAGCTGCGCAATGACGTCGCCGAATCGCTTCAACTGGTTCCGTCGAGTCAGCCCGTTGTCGTCTATCTGTTCTCTGACGAACGGCGGTTTACGGACTACATGCGGACGACCTGGCCGGATCTCCCGTATCGGCGCGCCTGGTTCTTCGGCAACCCCTACGAACTGGCCGTCTACACCTTCTGGGGCGACCGCGTGCAGGAAGATCTGCGTCACGAATTCACGCACGGCGTGCTGCATGGTGCCCTGAAAGAGGTCCCGTTGTGGATCGATGAAGGTCTGGCCGAGTACTTCGAAATCAACGGACGACCGGGAGTTGTGCGTCCGGCGACATCGAAACATCTTTCCAATGCACTGGCGAACGGCTGGCGGCCAAACATGGAACGGCTCGAGCGGATCACCGACGTCCGGAAAATGAGTCAATCGGACTACGAAGAATCCTGGGCCTGGGCGCATTACCTGCTGCACTCCGGCACCGAGTCCAAAGTGATTCTGTTGAGCTGGCTGCAGGAACTCGCGACACGGGCCAATCCGGAACTGCTCAGCAATCGGCTGAAACGAGAGGGACTGGCTTCACCGGATCGATTCGCCAGCTATGTCGCCGGGCTGAATACGTTTGGAATTGGAAGTCCGCCGCCCGTCGGCGCGTGACGTTGTTCGTGTTTCGCACGTATTGGGCCACATGAAAATCGGAATCGTTCTCCCCAACTGGATCGGTGATGCCGTCATGGCGACGCCGGCGTTGCGCTCGCTGCGAGAGTCCGTCGGACCCGAATCCACGCTGGTCGGGATCATGAAACCGGTGATTGCCGATGTCCTTGATGGCACGGAATGGCTCGATGAATGCGTCCTCTATGACCGACGGTCGCGTGACCACCGTTTGCGAATGCGAGCCGTCGTGGCCGACCTGCGTCGGCGGCGTCTGGATCAGATACTGCTACTGACGAACTCACTCTCAAGTGGTGTGCTCGCCTGGCGATCGGGAGCCAGACGTCGCATTGGCTCAGCAAGATACGGGCGCAGTCTGCTCTTAACCGACGCACTGCCGATGCTGCGGCAGAATGGACGCATCGAGCCGTACTCTCCGGTCGACCACTATCTGCAGGTCGTCTCCCGGGGACGTGACTGTCGCGTGTCGCGAGCCGTCGAACTGGCCGTAAAGGAAACAGATCGACAATTGGCCGACCGCACGTGGACGAAACTCGGATTCGATGATGACCGTCCGGTCGTGGTGTTTAACAACGGAGGCGGATACGGAGCTGCAAAGAGATGGCCGACCGAGCGATTCGTCGAATTGGCTCAACGCGTCGTGTCCGATGCGGATGCGTCTGTCCTGATGGTATGCGGACCGGCAGAACAGGCGGATGCGGCCGAGTTCGAGGAACAGGCAGATCATCGAAGAATCCGCAGTCTTGCCCGATATCGACCCGCGATCGGACTGACAAAGGCCTGTGTCCAGAAAAGTGCGGCTGTGGTCAGCACCGACAGTGGCATCCGACACTTTGCGGCCGCTTTCGGAGTCCCGTCGGTCGCACTGTTCGGACCTATGATTCAAACGGCCAGCGAGAATTACCACGCTGCCGAAATCCGTCTGCAACTGGACCTGCCGTGTTCTCCCTGCGGCAAGAGAGTGTGTCCGCTTGAGCATCACCGCTGCATGCGTGACCTGAGCGTCGACAGTGTTTACGACGCCCTGGCCCGGCAACTTACGCAGGAGAGTCAATCGGCGGCCTAATCGAATCGTGTTGTGGCACTTTGAGTCCAGGGATACGATCCGCCCCGAATGTCGCCAACTCGCTCGGCGACACCGCCCGGTCGCGCGTTGGTTAATGCCCCACCGGTGATTCGAATGACTCAGCTCGCACAGAAACCGGCTTATCTCGTTGAAGTGAGATGGCTATTGCCCGCGGGAATCATGGATGATTCGGCGCGTCCTCAAGAACTTGAAGCCGATCAGTCTGGCACTCCTTGTGCTGGTACTGGCGCCGTGCGTGCTTGAGTTTCTGCTGCGTCTGTCCGCCTGCCGATCCGGATTTCGTACTGAGTCAACGCACTCGACGGTGTCGACCGTGCCATCCTGGCACGCGCACCACGAACTGGAGCCGTTTCAGGCGGCGGATCTTCCGGTAGCCGATTCCGAAACTCCGGGTCAGACGATTGAGTTTCGAACCAACAGCCTGGGGCTTCGTGGGGCTGAGGTCGCCGTACCCAAACCGCGCGACGTGTTCCGCATCGTCTGTGTTGGCGACGAGACCGTTCTGGCTCCGGAGATCGCTTACGACGCCACCTTCGGCAATGTGCTGCAGCGACGATTGCAGGCTGTCAGCGATCGACCCATCGAGGTGATCAACGCGGGTATTCCGGATTTCTGTCCACTGTTGTCGTATCTGCAGGTGAAGCACCAACTGGCCGGGCTCGACCCGGATCTGATCATTGCCCACTTCGACATGTCCGACGTCTGGGACGACCGGCGGTTTCGGCGTTTGACGGATCTGGGGGAAAGCGAGCAGCCGCTGGCGTGCGTGAATCCCAGCCTGAACAACCAGCCCCGAATCCTGCCCCTGACCGACAACTTCCTGATCTGGAAGTGGGTCCAGGGCAACATCGGCGGGGTCTTTGGTAAAGCTTCCGCCAGGCCGGCGGACGACTCGTTCGGTGATCCACGGACGAAATACGACTGGTTGTCGGACGACTCGGCGGAATGGGCCCTGCCGCTCAATCTGACACTATCCGCCTGGGATCACCTTGCTGCGCATTGCCAGGGACGCGGCACGCGGTTGCTGCTGGCTGTGCATCCTGCGCCGTGGCAGATTTCACCGACAGCAGCACGTGGCGCCCGGATTCCGGAAGTCAACGGGGTGTATTCCGGAACGGAGTATGACAGTGATGCACCGTTCGAGCGCATTCGGGTATTCGCCCGCACCAGGCGGCTCCCATTGTGCGACGTTTCGACCGCATTTCGCAGCATCCGAAATCCCGACAATCTGTTCCAGTCGACGTCGAGGGGATTCAGTACGGCCGGTCACGAGCTGTACGCCGCGCAGCTCGATATGGCCATCCGCCGGCTCATACCCGCGCCGCTGATGCCATCACAGCGTGGTGCGCGGCAGGTGTCATGGCCAGCGCCGCCCTCAGCGATGCCATCCACTTCGCCACCAGACGGCATCGTTCCCGTGAACCAGGGATTCAATCCAGCACGTCGCGAACCCGGTACTTCGGCAAATGCCCCGCATTCACTCTCGCTCCCAGGCAATCTGAGCCCCATTCGAGCACGGAGCGCTGATCCACACTCATCTCCCCGCCTCAACCGTTAGCGGTGCCTGAGCCGTAGCCCGATTTCTCCGAAATCGGGATCTGCAGCGTGCGGATTTCGGAGAACTCCGCCTTGGAGTCTGTCCGAGAATGGAAATCGACCTGGTTTTCTCGATGGAGATGCGCTACAGAGGGTGGAGTCGGGAATGGATTCCTTTTGGGGAGCCTGAATTCGGATTACGGGTGAGCGGGACATTTCGCAACTGGTATCCGGATCAGACGTGGCTGCTGCCGCCTTCGCCTCGCGACTGGCTGGAGTCGAATCATCTCGTCTACTTCCTGCTGGACGTCGTCCGCGAGATGGACCTCACGCCGTTCTTTGAACGCTACCGAAACTCCCTCACCGGACAGCCCCCGTACCATCCCGCATGATGGTCACGCTGCTGCTTTACGCGTACGGCAGTGGTGTGTTCTCGTCGCGGATGATTCAGGCCCGCTGTGAGGAAAGGGGACAGGGCTGGCGATGGGGCCTTATGATGTCGAGGCCTTCCCGGTACTGGTTTGCGACTTTGCAGGGATAACCGCATGACACTGAACCGACTTCGAATCACTACGAACTGCCTGACCAGTTTGATCGCTGTGTTGACGATGACAGGCAACGCGGTCGCCGAGGAATCACCTGATCCGTCAGAACAGCCGCAGTTTTCAAAGGCCGACGTCGAGTTCTTTCAGACGAAGGTGCATCCGTTGCTGAAAGCTCGCTGTTTCAAGTGTCACTCGAAGGACGCGAAGCGGCTGGAAGGTGAACTGCGGCTTGATGCGCGGTCCCTGCTGCTGGCCGGCGGCGAGACCGGACCGGCGGCGGTTCCGAATGAACCGGCCGAAAGCCTGATGATTGAGGCGATCCTGTACGAATCTCTGGAAATGCCACCCAGCGGTCGACTACCCGAGGGCGAGATTGCCATCCTGACGAAGTGGGTGGAACGTGGTTTGCCGTGGACCGACGAAGGCCTGACTGTCACGGTCGAAGAAAAGATGTTTCCGCTGGATGAACGTAAGAAGTCTCACTGGGCCTGGCAGCCGATTCGTGACGTCGCCGCACCAGCAGTGAAAGACAATGCCTGGGCACGCAGCGCCGTCGATCGCTTTATTCTTGCCGAACTGGAAGCTCGAAACCTCGCTCCGGCTCCACCTGCGGACCGCCGCACGCTGATCCGTCGCGTGTACTTCGATCTGGTCGGACTTCCGCCGACTCCCGAGCAGGTGCGGGAATTCCTCGACGACAAGTTGTCGACACCGGATGCACTGGCCCGGGTCGTCGATTCGCTGCTCGAATCGCCGCACTTTGGCGAACGCTGGGCCCGGCACTGGCTCGATCTCGTGCGTTACGCCGAAACGCTCGGGCACGAGTTCGACTACAAGCTGAAGTACGCACATCATTATCGCGATTACGTCATTCGCGCGATCAATGCCGATGTCCCGTACGACCAGTTCGTGCGTGAGCACATCGCCGGCGACCTGCTTAAGAACCCGCGGCGGAACCCGGTCGATGGCACGAGTGAGTCGATCATCGGAACGGGGTTCTGGTTTCTGGGAGAGTTGAAACACGCACCAGTTGACGTGAAGGGGGAAGAAGCGACCGTTGTCGATAATCAACTCGATGTTTTCTCGAAGACGTTTTTGGGCCTGACTGTCGCCTGCGCCCGCTGCCACGATCACAAGTTCGATGCCATCAGTGCCCGCGACTACTACGCACTGTCCGGATTTCTGCAGAGTTCTCGACGACAGCATGCCTACGTCGATCCCGAGGGACGTATTGAGAAGGCTGTGAGTCAGCTCAAGGAACTGCACGCGACTGCGGATGAGTTGATAGCCACGTCGGTTCACCGTTCAGCCGGGGATGCCGTTGATCGAACAACGCGACTGTTGCTGGCATCCCGCGAGGTAATTTTTGGCTCTCCGAAGCCTGGCGACAGTGACGTACCGAGTGGCAAGCGCGGCGACATTCTACTGGCCGACTTCGAAAGTGAAGACTTCGGCGAATGGAAAGCCGAAGGGGCCGCGTTCGCCAAAGGGACGGTTGCCGGCACTCTGCAGCGTCAGCAGAAAGTCTCCGGCTTCTCAGGTAAGCGACTGGTCAATTCTTATGTCGGAGGTGACAACGCCACCGGTCGACTGACATCGCCCGAGTTTGTGATTGATCGCCGTCGAATTCAGTTCCTGATTGGCGGCGGAGCGCACAAAGGCCGCACATGTATGAATCTGCTGGTCAACGGCAAAGTCGTCCGCACGGCTACCGGGAAGGCCAACGAGCGGCTCGACGCGCATGTATGGGATGTCTCTGCCCTGCAGTTGGAACTCGCAGTGATTCAGATTGTGGACGAACAGAAAGGCGGATGGGGGCACGTCAACGTCGACCACATCGTGCTGACCGACTCGGGAAAGGCCACGCTGACAAAGCGTCCGATAGGTGTTGTGGCCAAAGAGCACGGTGTTGGTCCGGAAACGTTGGAGCGGTGGGTTCGAGCGCTGTCAGACGACGGGCTCAAATCCCCCTCACATCCGTTGTTCACCTGGCGCGAGTTAGCTCAGTCAACCGATAGCGACCTGACCGCGACTCGATCCCGTGTTTCCACACGACTGGAGTCCGCGACAACGGCTCGTGAGAAGTTCGAGAGCGAGACGGATCTGATTGATGATTTCGACGACGGCAACTTTGACGGCTGGTTCTCCACTGGGTGGGCATTTGGGGATGCACCGCTTCAGCCACACGCCTGGTCGCGCGGCAAGGCCCCGAGTTTCCCAGGCGCCATCTCGAGCGGTCGCTACGGAAACAAACTGCGGGGAGTGCTCCGATCGCCGGAATTCACCCTGACAAAGCCCAGCGTCCTGTATCGATTTGCCGGTAACAACGTCACCGTCCGATTGATCATCGATAACTACGTCATGGATGAATACAACGGGCTGCTGTTCCGAGGCTGCAAGTTTGATCTGAAGAACGAACAGTTGCACTGGTTCCGCCAAGGTGGCGACGTGCGGAACCACGTTGGCCATCGAGCTCACATCGAATTGATTGACGAAGGTGATGGCTGGATTGTCGTTGATGAAATCCGGCTGGCTGATGGCGGGACCGCACAGGTCGATCCCGTTAGCGCGGCAAGTCTGACCATCGCGGGTAGCGACGACATCACTACGCAGCAGGCTTTGGCGCTGGCCATTGCCAGACTGTCGAATTCACCCGACGTCGATGCGAGTGGTGGTGCTGAACAGTTAGCCGGCTGGCTCGGCTCGCAGAACCTCGTGGCAGACGATGTGGTCGCCGACAAACTGGCCACACTTCGCGAGGAAGCGGACCGCATTGCCAATGAAGTTCCCACGCCGCAATACGTCCTCGCGATGACTGACGGCACGGGCGAGAACGAGCATGTCTTTGTTCGCGGCAGTCACGCGAATCTCGGTCCGGTGGCGCCACGCCGCATGCTCGAAGCCATCTCCGGCAACAACCAGCCGGATTTCGGCGACGACGGGAGTGGTCGGCTCGAACTGGCCGAACGATTGCTGTCTCCGTCAAACCCATTCCCGGCCCGAGTGATGGCCAACCGGATCTGGCATCACCTGTTCGGTCGAGGCATTGTGGCCTCGGTCGACAACTTCGGCGTGCTCGGCGAGCGACCGACACATCCTGAACTGCTGGATCATCTGGCAACTCGCTTCGTTGCAGAGGGCTGGTCGGTCAAATCGCTGATCCGGTCGCTGTTGCTGACACAGACCTATCAGATGGACAGCAGAGTGAACCCGGACTACGCGGATGTCGATCCCGTCAACAAATGGTGGCACCGAATGCCGATCCGTCGTCTGCCGGGTGAGGCCATTCGAGACGCGATGCTGACGATTTCCGGACGTCTGGATCGGACGGTCTCCGGACCGCCAGTGCCGGTCTATGTGACGCCGTTCATGCAGGGGCGAGGCAGACCGCGCGGCGGACCATTAGACGGCAACGGGCGTCGGAGCATTTACGTTTCCGTCAACCGAAACTTCCTTTCGCCCATGATGCTGGCATTCGACACGCCGATTCCCTTCACCGCGATCGGTCGACGCACGATCTCGAACGTGCCGGCCCAGGCACTGATTCTGATGAACGACCCGTTCGTCATTCAGCAGGCTCAGGTGTGGGCGAAGCGAGAACTGACCGCGGGCGATGTCGTGCCCGCAGATCGAATCAGTCGGCTGTACGAGCGAGCCTTCGCGCGGCCTCCCAGCAACGACGAGCTGACCGACGGGCTCGAATTCCTGGAACAGCAGGCGACCAGCTACGGAGCCAGCGACAACTGGCAGACGAACGAGCAGGCCTGGTCCGATTTCTGTCACGTACTGTTCAACGTGAAAGAGTTCGTGTTCGTGAAGTGATCACCGTCGCAGTGTGCGACCAACACCGAGCGCGAACGCGGTTAAACACGCCGGGCGTGTGCGGATCAGACGTTGTGCAGCACCGCCGCCGGGCGTTGGTTGCGACCCCTGGGAGGCCCCGCTACCTTCCCGGACTTCCTTCCGTTTCAGCCTGAAAGCCCCCTTCAATGAGCGACGAGCGAATTCTCATCAACGTCGGACACAGCCCCGATCCCGACGACGCCTTCATGTTTCACGCCCTGGCCAACGACAAAATCGACACTGGCCAATATCGATTCACGCATACCCTGCAGGACATCGAAACGCTTAACCACCGCGCATTCAAAGCCGAACTCGAACTGACCGCGGTCAGTCTGCACGGCTACGCGCACCTGACCGACACCTATGCTCTGTGCCTGTGTGGCGCGAGCATGGGTGACAACTACGGCCCCATGGTTGTCGCTCGCGAAGCCGGCTCAATCGAAAGCCTGAAGGGCAGGAAGATCGCGATTCCCGGCGAACTAACGACCGCGTTCCTCGCACTGAAGCTGCTGCTGGGTGACACATTTGAGTACGAAGTTCACCCCTTCGACGAGATCCTGAACGTTGTCGAGCAGGGCAAAGTCGACGCCGGGCTGATCATCCACGAGGGTCAGTTGACGTACGAGAATCAGGGATTGAGCCTGATTGTCGACCTCGGCAAATGGTGGTACGAAGACACGGATGGACTGCCGCTGCCGCTGGGAGCCAACGCGATCCGCCGCGATCTGGGTCAGCCCGCGATGAACGAGGTGACGGTACTGCTGAAGCAGAGTATTCAGTACGGCCTGGACCATCGAGAAGAAGCACTCGCCCACGCATTGCAGTACGGTCGTGACCTGGATCACTCCAAGGCTGACGAGTTCGTCGGAATGTACGTCAACGACTGGACGCTCGACTTCGGCAAGAAGGGTAAGCATGCGGTGGAACTGCTGCTCAAACGCGGCTTCGAAGCCGGCGTAATCCCGAACCCGGTCGAACTGGAATTCATCGGTTAGTGGTTTACGACGCGCGTACAAGCCCGACGCGCAAGTTGTGAAGTTGTACGCTTCAGTCCCGAAGGGACGTGGGCAAATAGCCCGGGGTTTCAACCCCGGGAAAAACAGCCATTTCTGAACCACAGCCCCGGAGGGGCGATGGCGATTCCGTGTCGGTCTCTGCCGTCGCCCCTCCGCGGCTTATTAAAGTTTTCACCCCTTGTTTCCCGGGGTTGAAACCCCGGGCTACTCCCCTTTGCCCCTCCGGGGCAGCAAAACTCTGCAACTTCAAAACGCGCACGCGATTGAACAATGTGACTTGGAGTTCACTCGCTTGCGCGCGTGACATTCCGTTAGGCCAAACGCGATAACGACCAATCAAGAATCGGAAAACGCATACACATGAGTAATTCAGCCAGCTACCTGACCTCTCTCTTCGGACTCGACGGCCTGACCGCGGTTGTCATTGGCGGCACGGGCGTATTGGGTGGCGCGTTCAGCGAGGCACTCGCGGGAGCTGGCGCTCACGTTCTGATTGTTGGCCGAACACTCAAGCCGGATGGAGAAAATGGCAGCACTATCGTTGATCGGATCAAAGCAGCCGGTGGCTCGGCCGAGTTCTTCAAAGCCGACAGCACCAGCCAGAGTGATCTGGAAGCAATCGTTGCCCATCTCAAAGTCAGTGATCGCGAGTGCAACGTTCTGGTCAACGGGGCTGGAACGAACTCTGCCACACCGTTCCTCGAAATTACTGACGAGGAGTGGGAGAACATTCTCAACATCAATCTTCGCGGCGTGCGTCTGGCGAGCCAGGTATTTGCCCGCGACATGATCGAGCGCGGCACAAAGGGGTCGATCATAAATATCGCTTCGTTGAGCGGTATCACTGCACTGTCGCGAGTGTTTACGTACTCGGCGACCAAGGCTGCGGTGATCAATCTCACTCAGAACCTTGCCCGCGAGTTCGCTCAGTACGGCGTCCGTGTGAATGCTCTTTCGCCAGGCTTCTTCCCGGCCGAGCAGAACCGCAAAGTACTGACGCCGGATCGCGTCGCCAGCATCCGTCGCCATACGCCGACGCTGCGTCCGGTCGAAGGCGAACAGGAACTCAGCCCGTTTGGTTCGCCTGAAGAACTTGCCGGGGCGGTATTGCTGATGGCCTCGCCAAATGCCGGCAGTTTTCTGACCGGTGAGAACATCGTCGTCGACGGCGGCTTTACTTCGATGACGATCTGAGTGGGGCTCAGTGAATCTTCAGACTGGCGACGGTGATCAGGGCCAGTAAGGCCGAGCCGATCCAGAAGCGCACGACGATTTTGAACTCGTGCTCGCCTTTGAACAAAAAGTGATTGTGCAGCGGACTGCACGCGATCAGGCGATTTCCCGTCAGCTTGAACCAGCCGACCTGAGCAATGACGCTCAGCGTTTCAATGACAAACACGCCTCCGGCCAGCACCAGCAGGCATTCCTGCCGTGACACCAGTGCTGCGAGACCCAGCAACGCTCCGATCGGTAACGACCCGGCATCGCCCATGAAGACCTGAGCGGGGTAACAGTTGAACCACAGAAACCCCAGCATGGCACCGACCATCGCCGCCATCACGACACTCAATTCGCCACCACCAGCGACGTACGGAATCGCGAGGTAAGTGGCCATGCCTTTGTGTCCGGCCAGATACGTCAACGCCGTAAATGCCGCTCCGGCGAACACCATGCAGCCGCTGGCCAGTCCGTCGAGGCCATCCGTCAGGTTGACTCCGTTAGAGCTGCCCACAAGTACCAGAATCGCCCATCCGACAAACAACATCCCAAGGGGGAGCGTTGCGGACCCGATCGGGGAGACCAGCGCGAGGCCGAAGGGCCGGTCGCGATTCACGAAGTAAATGAACGTGGCGAATACCGCTGCCAGAAGAAGCTGAATGACGAACTTGTGCCGGGCACGCAGGCCATTGCGATCCGTGCTGAGCTTGATCCAGTCGTCCCATGCACCCAGCATGCAGAACGTCAACACGACTCCGATGCCGCACAGGGTGTATGGGCTTGTCAGATCGCCCCAGAGCAGTGACGCCAGCAGGATGGACGCAGAAATGAACACGCCGCCCATCGTGGGAGTCGCCTGTTTGTCCGCATGAAGCTCGTTGAGTCGCTCTGAATCACTCGCGACCCGCTCTTGAAACCGAGTCTTCAGCCAGCGAATCACAGGAGGCCCGAACAGCAATGCCAGCAGAAACGACGTCACGCTGGCGAGCGCAATTCGCGCCGTCAGAAAAACAGTGGAGTCGCCGGTCGTCAGCAACTGCAGTTTTTCAAACAGCGGGGCGAACTTCTGAATCAACCAGATGAGCATTTATGTCCGCGGGCTGAGGGATAACGGTTGTTTCGCCTTATGAGTCGGTCGTTTGACGATTCGTTCGATCACACGTTCCATGTGCGTCGACCGCGATCCCTTTACGAGCACGACGTCGTTGGGTTGCAGCATCGATTCGAGCTTCTGGATGAGTGCTTCAACGACAGGAAAACCGGAAACATGCTCGGGATCAAAGCCGGCCTGGGTGGCTCCAGACACGACTGCTGTGGCGAAGCCGCCGCACGACAGAATGAAGTCTATTCCGGCTTCGGCTGCAGCAATGCCAACGTTTTCATGAGCTTCAGATGCGATGTCGCCGAGTGCCAGCATGTCTCCTGTGACCAGAATCCGGCGTCCGTTTGTCGGCCACTGAGCCAGTAATTCGATGGCCGCCTGCATAGCTTCGGGGCTGGCGTTGTATGTGTCGTCGACGACGGTCCAGGGCGTCGTGCTGGATACAGTGCAGCGGCCGGCGACCGGCCGGAATTGCTCCAGTCCGCGTGCAATTTCACGATCAGCCAGTCCGAACTCGCGACCGAGTGCGACAGCAAACAGAACCGAGCGGGCGAAATGCTGTCCGAACGCCTGGACCTGAAACCGACTGCCATTAATGACAGCGGTCAATCCGTCGCTCCCCATGGAGACACTGGAACAGCGCACGTCGTTGTGAATACCCGTGCCGACTCGCAGGACTCGACATGAAACAGTGCGGGCGATCGCGATCGCCCGTTCGTCTTCGCCCGGTACCAGAAGCAGTCCGCGGCCAGGTAGTGCGTGTGCCAGTTCACCTTTGGCCTGTGCGATGGCTTCGATTCCGCCAAAGTCGCCTGCGTGTGCCGCTCCGATACCCGTGAGGACTCCGACATCCGGCGCGGCGATTTCGCACAGACGGGCTACTTCACCGACCGCCGAAGCACCCAGTTCCACCACCGCGATCTCGTGGTGCGGACGCAGTTGCAGCAATGTCAGAGGGACGCCGAACTGGTTGTTGTAGTTCTTTGGGCTGCGGAGTGATTCGAAGCTCGGGCCGAGTGCCGCATGGATCATTTCACGTGTTGACGTCTTGCCGAAGCTCCCCGTAATCCCGATCACTCGCACAGGACGACGTTGTCGATGCCATGCGGCAAGATCGCCCAGCGCCTGCAGCGAATCGTCCACGAGTACGCCGGGGCACGTCGGCAGTTGATCCTGTTCCAGATACCACTGCCGATCCACGATGCAGGCGTCCGCACCCGCCGAGACCGCTTGTGAAACGAAATCGTGCCCGTCGTGCGTCTCGCCCGGCAGTGCCCAGAACACGGTTCCAGGAGATGCCGCTCGTGAGTCCGTCACAATGCGCAGCGGTCTCCGCGGCCCGTCGACTCCGGTGTGGGCTCCGTCGGTGACTGTCGCGATGACGTCCAGGGGGAATTTCATGATTCAATAACAGAAGGGGCTCGGCCCGGTATGTGAATGCGCCGCAAACACGGAACTCTCCCACTGCGGAACATCACCATGTTGAAACGGCGTCTGGTTCTGCGGTCGATGGGCGAAATCTCGCTTCAATCAATTTGCGTGTGACTTCGCGGTCGTCGAACAGAAGCCGTTGAGTGCCAATGATCTGCTCAGCTTCGTGGCCCTTCCCGGCAATCAGCACGCAGTCACCGGGTTTCGCCTCGGCCAGAGCGAAATCGATAGCTCGACGGCGATCGGATTCGATGTGGAACTGCGTGAATCCAGCCGGGAAGCCGGACAGGATGTCTTCGATGATGGTCTGCGGTGATTCCGTCCTCGGGTTATCACTGGTGACGACGGCGAAGTCGGCTCGCGCGGCGGCGGCGGCCAGCAGTGGTCGCTTCGACTGGTCGCGATCGCCGCCGGCTCCGAACACGCAGATCAACCGTCCGTCGCTAAGTGACTTGATGCTGTCGACCACACTCCGCAGCGCGTCGTCGGTGTGGGCGTAATCAATGAACGTGTGGTACGGCTGTCCGAAGTCCAGACGTTGCAATCGGCCGGGCACAAGACGAATCGATTCAATACCTCTTCGAATCGACTCGGCGTCCAGTCCCATGTGCCGGCAGACCGCGGCCGCTCCCAGGCAATTCAGGACGTTGTGACGTCCCGGCAGTGTCGTCGTGATTTCGACGTCCCAGACATCGGTCGTCAGCCGAAAGCGTGTTCCATCGAGTGTTTCCTGCAGAACTTCAGCACGCAGATCGGCGGCGGATTGCAGCGAGAATGTCACGACCGAGCGACCGGCTTCGACGGCCAGTTGCCCGATCCGCTCGCTGCCGGCGTTGTCGATGTTGACGGCCACAATTCCGGCTGAGTCCACGTCGTCAATGATGCGTGCTTTGGCAGCGATGTATTCGTCGTACGTGTTGTGATAGTCAAAATGATCCTGAGTCACGTTCGTTACGACGGCCGCCGCCAGAGCCGTCCCGCGGAGTCGTCCCTGATCCAGTGCGTGACTCGACAGTTCGATGGCTGCGTATCGACAGTCAGCCGCCACCATCTGACGGAACCACTTGGAGACAGTGCGGGCATCTGGCGTTGTCAGACTGGCGGATGAGTCGGTTTGGCCGTCGTGGTACTCGATTGTGCCCAGCAGTCCACAGCGACGCTCAGCTGCCTGCAGAATTGAGCGGATCAGCCAGGCCGTTGTTGTTTTGCCATTCGTGCCGGTCACGGCCGAAATCCGTAACTGTCTGGCCGGGTAGCCCTGCACTGCGTCACACAGTCGCGAAAATGCCGATCTGACATCCGGCACGATGCATTGCCGTGCCGCGATCCCGGGCAGTGGTTGTGCCGTAAGGATGGCCGGACTGCCACGTCGAACAGCGTCTGCCGCATACTGGCGGCCATCGATCTTCGTGCCGGGAATCGCTGCAAATATGGTCTTCGGACCGGCCTCGCGGCTGTCTTCGGTCACGTCCGACGCAATCACGTTCCCGCAACCCACAAAGCTGGCGTGAGGAAACAACCGTCGCAGACTGACGGGGCTGGGCAGATCGGGAAGCCAGAGCGGCATGTTTCGGACCTCCATGTCCGAACGACGTAACAGTCTCATCCGCGAGCAGATTCGCCCTGGAGTCGAGGAGTCCATTCCAAAAAACCTGGGGGGCGGGATTCTCGGCATTCTCCCAACACCGTCAAGGCGAGTCTGTTTACAGCAGGACCGCCGTTTCAGATGGTCACCGACCTGTTTAGAATCGTCTCTCTTTCCGCCTGGACCGCGCTACTGGACGTCAGCCCGCTGTGACAGATTTCCCCCCTCCGGACCCGATTGTGCCCCACTCCGCCGCGACGGCGGTCCCGGCCCCGGAGGCGGAAACCGCTGGTGAGACGGAAGCGACTGAGACCGAGCAAACGTCGGTCCGGCAACTGCTGGAAGCTTTGATCTGCCTGGCCATGGCAGTGATCTTCTTTCGAGCGTTTGTGCTGGAGGGATACATCATCTCAACCGGCTCGATGGCTCCGTCTCTGCTGGGGTATCACAAACGCGTGCAGTGCCCCGATTGTGGCTTCTCTTTCGCCTTTGGTGTGTCGGTGGAACGGCCGCGCAGTGTTTCTTCTCTGGTGGCGACGTGTCCGAATTGCCGGTTGCCCACCATCGACGTGTCCAATGTCCCGCGAAACGACGGCGACCAGTTGCTTGTGCTTAAGAATGCCTGGCTGACAGAACTGGGCCGCTGGCTGCGGATCGGAGGGCCGAAACGCTGGGATGTCGTGGTATTCCTTAATCCCAACGACCCCAGTCAGGCCTACGTGAAGCGGACCATCGGGTTGCCCGGCGAAGCGGTACAGATTCGAGACGGAGACATTTTCGTCAACGGGGAACGGCAACGAAAATCGATGCCCGTACAACGGGCCATCCGGATTCCCGTGTTCGACAACGACTTTCCATCCCGGTCTAAGGACTGGATTCCGCGATGGATCGACGAGACTGGTCAATGGCAGCCGGTAGAAAGCGGTTTCGTCGCGTCGGTGAAAGCTGCACCATCCCTCGCCACTGATGGGAGGTCGGACGAACCCTCGTTTGCCTGGCTGAGATACCACAACTGGTTGCGACCCGCTCCCGGGAGGTCACGAGGTCAAGTATCACCGGATCGTGCCGGCCACGCCCGGGCCACACTTCAGGTGCAGCCGGTGATGGATCGGTACGGTTACAACAGACACGAAGCCGATCACGATCGCGTGCCGACTCATGACCTCATGCTGACCGCAAAACTCGACTGGAATTCCGGTACCGGGGGAATCGCGGCGAGAATCAAAAACCGCGGCGACGAAGTCGTCTGCCTGCTCGACCCTGCTGGGCGCGAGTTGAGCGTTTTCTGTCTGCCGGACTCGCATTGGGCAAATCTGGAGTCGCTTCTGGCTGCCCGATTGAGGGGCGAAACCAGGCCGAAGCTCATGATTGCCGAAGCTTCGATGTGGGCGGATTGGCCGCTGGAGCTGGAGTTCTCTGTGTTCGATCGTCAGGTCACCGTGGCAATTAACGGCCAGGTGCTTGTCCAGGAACCATTGCCTGAGTCGGTCGAGACGATCGATCCGATGATTCCCGTCGCCGCATACCGACCGCCGCTGATCGCCATCGCCGGACGCTCAGGCGAAGGGATTCCGGCCATGCAGGGACCGGACGGTTCAGCAGCCGGCGGAATAGCGAGTATCGGGGTCGTCAATGGGACGGCGCGCGTCAGTTCGCTGAGGTTGTTCCGCGACGTCCACTACACGGCCGAGGCTGGCCAGCACGCGACGAGCCGGCCACTGTCGCTGGGTGATGACGAGTTCTTCATGCTGGGCGACAACAGCCCGGTGTCACTCGACAGCCGCGGCTGGCGGGACCCCGTCGTTCCACGACGTCTGCTCATTGGACGCCCGCTCGTGGTGCATCTGCCGTCACGGCCAGGCCGTCTCCGGATCGGCGACAGGGTGAGTCACATCCGCGTTCCTGACTTCTCCCGCATGCGGTACATCAGGTAGCGTGCCGGGCGAAACTTCGAAAAGGAACTGCGGTACAGTCTGTCCCAGTCAATCCTGCCGCGGCTGTCTCCGGATAACCAACCCCTCTCGTTACGAATGCACAATGGCGAAATCACGCAGCAAGTCAGCGAAAGACACCGACGCGAAGAAGTCCGATGCGAAGCAGAAGGACGACGCGAAGGCTTCAAAAAAAGGCAAGTATCAACAGGACGGCACACGCGAGACGATGGAGTCCATCGTGGTGGCCTTTGTGCTGGCTTTTCTGTTTCGCGCGTTCGAAGCCGAGGCGTTCGTGATCCCGACTGGCTCGATGGCGCCGACTTTGTATGGCCGGCACAAGGAAGCCGACTGCAAGGCCTGCGAATTTCACTTCAGCTTCGGGGCCAGCGACGAAATTGACGACTCGACCGGGCTGTACAATGACAACAGTCGAATCAGAGCGGCGATGTGCCCTAACTGCCGCTTTGAAAACCCGGTCCGTGATTTGCCGGTCTTCAAGGGGGATCGCATTCTGGTTAACAAGTTCCCCTACGAATTCGCTGACCCGCAACGCTGGGACGTGCCTGTCTTCAAGTATCCGGAAAAGCCGACAACCAACTACATCAAACGGATGGTGGGGCTGCCTGGCGAGACGATCCAGATCGAACGTGGCGATGTTTACCGAATCGAAGAGGACCGCACGCAGTCGATCCTGCGGAAGAAGCCGTCGAAACAGAAAATGCTGCAGATTCCCGTCTATGACAACAACCATCCGGAAACGCCTCTCCACGAACACGGGTGGCCCAAACGCTGGGCGGCAGTGGAGCGAGCAACTGGTGTGCGTGCCGTTACAGAGGCTGATGCTGGGGCACTCGATCTGGCTCCGGTCGATGGGTGGGTGGAAACGGACGGGACGTGGCAGTCGGATGACGCGGCGCATGCATTTCAGTTGGCGGCGACCAATACTTTCGGACTCAAATGGCTGCGGTATCGTCACATCATCCCGTCGCCCGATGACTGGGCGGCCGTGACGGAAGATGCGGACGGGCCGTCGTCACCATTGTTTGCCGAACCCGGTCTGAAACGGCCGGCACCACAACTGATCACGGATTTCTGTGGCTACAATACGTATCACGGTGGCAACGGCCGGACCGACGATGACTACTTCTGGTGCAGTGACCTGACGCTGTCCTGCACACTCCAAATCCTGTCGGCAGACCCGCAATCGGAGGTGGTCTTCGAACTGAATGAAGGCATCCGATCCTTCCGTTGCCGAATCGATGTCACCACCGGGACGGCGAAGCTCGTTTCTGTCCTGCGATTCAGCGGTGAAGAGGGAACTGAAGACGTTCTCGCCGAGGCGGACAGCGGAATCAGTGGTGAGGGCGAATGGCACGTCCGGTTTGCTAATGTGGATGACCGGCTGTGCCTGTGGGTGGACGACGATCTGATCGACTTTGGCGCCGCAGCAGAATTTCCCGTCGATGAGACACTGAGCCCCAGTCCGCAGAACGCCGATCTGATTCCGGTCGGTATAGCGGCCCTGACAGCGGGCGTACGGGTGTCCGATCTGTTTGTCGAACGTGATCTTTACTACCGGGCCAGTCAGTTGGGGAACGATCAGGCAGATCGTTTCGGCTGGCACGGCGACGATGAACACCCCGAGCCATTCAATCTGCGCAGGGCCCTGAACGACCCCGCTGAATGGTACGACATCTACATGAAACGCGGCCGGAATGCCCGGTTCGAACTCGGCGACGACGAGTACCTGATGCTGGGCGACAATTCACCGCGCAGCCAGGACAGTCGCGTGTGGCCTAATTCCCGCGGAGCTGAACGACGTCACGCCGTGCCGAGGTCCGCACTGGTCGGTCGGGCTTTCTACATCTACTGGCCGCACGGGATTCCGTTCATGAATGGCGGCGAGGGGTATCCGGTAACTCGACACAAGAAACGTACGCGCGACGGTATCGTGCGATCCGATTACCCGGACTTTCGCGCGCCGTTCTATCCCAACATCTGGCGGATGCAGCGGATACGCTGACACAGACAGTTTTCCTGTAGCCAAGACGAATTTCACACCCGGTCGCCATGAGCACGACGCCCATTGAGTTCACGTTTGAGGCCACGCCGGCAATTGGGAAACTGGCGGCACGCCGCTACATTCAACGCGTGATCGGGCCGGGGCTGGTATTGCTCACCGCGCTCGCGATTGGCTGCACGGTGGCAGCCTCGATGGGCTATCAGCCGTGGTACGTGATCGTGGGGCTCACGATCTCGTATGGCACTTTGTTCCGATGGTTCCAATACTACTCGCACTCCGACGCGAACTTCCGGGACATGGACGACCCACGCGTGACTATTCGGCTGACCGACGATCACATGGAAGTGGAAATGGAAGGCCGGTTCTCCAGATGGCAATGGCGTCGCATCCAACGCGTGATGAGGTTTCCAGACGTCTGGTTATTCCTGACGTATCAGGATGGACCGTATGTGCCCATCCCTGCAGAACTGCTCACGACTGCCGCACAGGACCTGATCGAAGATGGCGTGATCAAGAGCGGTGGTACGATCAACTGAAACATCATGGAAGATGTCATGCCCGCAACACCGGTGACCGTTCCTGACACGACGGCAACTCCTTCGAGTTCTGGCGAAGTGTCTCAGCATTTACTCGAGTGCTCCGGCCTTGTTCGGGATTTTCCGGGCAAGCGAGCTGTTGACGGTGTGGACTTTCAGGTTGCCCCGGGTGAAATCGTCGGTCTGCTCGGTCCCAATGGTGCCGGCAAGACGACCAGCTTCCGCATGGCCTGCGGGATGATTGCCCCGACCGAGGGCCGTGTCTTTCTGCGCGGGATCGATGTCACACGCTGGCCCATGTACCGACGTGCTCAGAACGGTATGGGGTACCTGCCGCAGGACCACAGCATTTTCACGAAGCTTTCGGTCGAGCAGAACATTCACGCCGTACTTGAATACCTGCCAATGTCGCGCGGTGAGCGGACTGACAAAGTCGACAGCCTGCTGGAACAGTTCGGCCTGGCCGAAAAACGCAAACAAATTTCGTCAACAATGTCGGGCGGCGAAAAGCGACGTCTGGAGATCGCCCGCTGCCTGGCGACCGATCCAGTCCTCATCCTGCTCGACGAACCATTTACGGGAATCGACCCGGTCACGATTCACAGCATTCAGGACATCATCGGCGAATTGAAAAGCCGCGGAATCTCAGTGTTGCTGACAGACCACCGCGAGCGTGAGACGCTGACGATCACCGATCGCAACTACATCATCTTTCGGGGCAAGGTACTGGTGAGCGGGGACGCTCAGACCGTCCTGAGCAACCCGGATGCTCAGCAGCATTACTTTGGCGCACGCTTCGACGTGGACTCGATCATCCAGTCCCGCGAGTCGTTTGGGCGAGACGCGGCGTAATCACTTGAGCAGGCTGCGGGCGACAACTTCGCGGGCCTGCTCGAAGAAGGGCTGCCAGGCGATCTCGGGGGTTCCGTCACGCAGGCAATTGCGGACTGCTTCCAGCGTGTTGCGAGCCATATGCGGGCAACGATTGCAGGCACACGTTTCGCCGGTCGACGCCATGATCCCCGGCACGGGAATGTACTTGTGCTGCCCGGCGGCTTTCTCCAGCGGGTACAGCATGTTTGCTTCAGTCGCGACAAGGAACGTGTGCGGCTCGGTCTGAGCGATCACGTGTTTCCGCATGGCCTCGGTGCCTCCGATGAAGTCGGAGACTTCCAGAATGTTCTGCGGACATTCCGGATGTGACATCACCGTACAGCCCGGGTTGTTCCGTTTGGCGGCGAGCAGGTCCTGAATGCTGAAAATCTCGTGAACCTGACAGGCGCCGGGCCACAGGATCATCTTGCGGCCGGTCACTTCGGCCAGATAGCGGCCCAGGTGCTGGTCCGGTGCGAACAGGATCTCGCGATCGGCGGGGACGCGTTCGACGATCTCGCGGGCATTGCCGCTGGTCACGATCCAGTCGCACAGCGACTTCACGGCAGCCGACGTGTTGATATATGCGACGGTTTCGAATTTGCGTCCCTCAGCCCGTAGCTCATCCTGGAATTTCTTCAGGGCTTCAGGCTGGCAGCTTTCGGCCAGCGAACAACCCGCCAGCATGTCCGGCAGCAGTACGGTCTTTTCCGGACTCAGCATTTTGGCCGTCTCGGCCATGAAGTGAACACCGCTGAAGAGGATGCGAGACGTCGTCACGGTCGTGGCGTCACGAGCCAGCTTGAGGCTGTCGCCAGTGAAATCCGCGACGTCCTGGACGTCACCGTCGACGTAATAATGCGCAAGGATCGTCGTGTCCGTGGACCGTTTCAGCTCTTCAATCTCGTCGATGAGCTTGAACGGGTCTTCGGTGGATTCGGGAACAATCCCGGCAACTGAAACGGGCATGACAACGACTCGGTTTCTGGCGTGAGGCCCTGATCGGCGTACATCCGTCGGCGGCATGGCAGGGTGGTGACAGGCTCAAGCCCGTACTCCAGCCAGATGCGACGCGGCCCGGGGTAGAAGGTTCGTGAAGAGCACGACAGATTACTCAGAATAGCCTGGCACCGCCACGAATGTCGCTACCCAGTATTCCTCGCCGAGACTTCTACGAGGCGACTGATCAGGCTCGAGACAAGCCTGCGATGATCCTACGAAGTACCACGACTACGCGATCGCTTCTTCTGGCGCGTGACTTTCTTCCGCAGCTTGTGCCAGATCTGATCTCGCCGGACGAGGAATGCCAGAGACCGCTGTTTCAGCCGGTACATCGCGCCACGTTCGTACTTTTTGGGACGACGCCGGGGATAAAAGGTATCCAGTTCGGCGTGCCAGAATTGCTTCGATTCGATCGGTGGCAGCAGGAAGGGAATGTCATGATCGCTGGCGTTGATCAGCAGCAGGACGGTCTCGTCTTCCAGCGGTTCGCCGAATCCGTCGACCTCATCCATCATGTTGCCGTCCAGCAGCATGCCGACACAGCGAGCGTACCCGGCTTCCCAGTCGACCGGTGTCATTGGTTCGGCCGCCGGTGTGAGCCAGTGGACATCGCGGTCCGAATCGTCGCCGCTCAATGGATGCCGGAAGAACGTTCGTCGCTGGAAAACGCGATGGTTCCGCCACAGTTCCGTGACGCGACGCGCGAATCTCAGGAAGTCCGTCTGCCTGGCGTCGTGGTTCCAGTCGACCCACGAAATCTCGTTGTCCTGACAATAGGCGTTGTTATTTCCGCTCTGCGTGCGACCAAATTCGTCACCGCCCAGCAACATGGGCACGCCCTGTGAGAAGAACAGGGTCGCAAGGAAGTTCCGACGTAGTCGATCGCGGAGTTTGATGATGGCCGAATCGGTGGTCGGTCCTTCGTGGCCGCAATTCCAACTCGAATTGTGGTCGTCGCCGCTGTCCTCGCCGTTGGCCTCGTTGTGCTTGTCGTTGAAGCTGACCAGGTCCGCCAGCGGAAATCCATCGTGCGACGCGACAAAATTCACACTCGATAAAGGGCTGCGTCTGGCCGCCTCGTACAGATCGCTGCTGCCACAGATGCGTGTGGCAAACTCCCGCAATCGGCCTGAGTCGCCTTTCCAGAACTCGCGCACGGTGTCCCGGTATTTGCCGTTCCACTCGCGCCACGGCGTGGGGTATTGGCCCACGTTGTAGCTGCCCGCGGCATCCCAGGCCTCGGCGATCAGTTTCACTTTCGAGAGCACAGGGTCCTGCTGAATTGCGTCAAAGAACGCCGCACCCGGATCGAAATCCCGCGGCTCGCGGGCCAGCACCGAGCACAGATCGAACCGAAAACCGTCGACGTGCATCTCCTCGACCCAGTACCGCAGGCTGTCCAGCACGAGTTGCAAGGCATGCGAATTGTTGACGTCCAACGAGTTGCCGCAGCCTGTGAAGTCCTCGTAGTACCGATGATCTCCGGCCAGGCGATAATAGCTGGCGTTATCGATGCCACGCATGCTGAGCGTAGGCCCCATTTCGTTGCCTTCACCCGTGTGGTTGTAGACAACGTCAAGCAGGACCTCGATGCCGTTTCGGTGCAGCGTCCGCACCATGGTCTTGAATTCGCGGACGGATTCCTGCGGAGTCGTCGCTGATGCGTACCGCATTTCCGGCGCAAAAAATGCCAGTGAGTTGTAACCCCAGTAATTGGTCAGCTTGCGGTCGGCCAGAAACCGGTCCTTGGTGAAGTGGTGAATGGGTAATAGCTCGACTGTCGTTACGCCCAGATTCTGCAGGTGCCTGATGATCGGGGCCGAGGCGAACCCGGCGTAGGTGCCGCGTCGCGGTGGCGAGACTTTCGGATGCTGAATGGTCATCCCGCGAGCATGACATTCGTAGATCACCGTCCGGTGCCAGGGCACTTCGGGACGCTGGTCGTCACCCCAGTTGAACGCATCGTTGATGACGGCTGCCAGCGGTGCGACGGCGGCGCTGTCGTCGGTGTTGAACGTCACGTCGGACTGCCCGATTTCATAGCCGTACAGGCTGTCGTCCCAATCCGTCACGTCGCGGGCGATGGCCTTGGCGTAGGGATCGAGCACGACCTTGTTGCGGTTGAATCGATGCCCGTCGCTGGGGCGGTACGGACCATCGACGCGGAATCCGTAAAGCTGCCCTGGCCGAAGATCGGGAAGATAGGCGTGCCACACGTCCCCCGTCCGCTGCGTCAGTGGGATGCAGGCGGATTCCGTCGTGTCCTGGGGGCTGTCGAACAGGCACAGTTCGACGCCGGTCGCATTCCGCGAGAAGAGGGCACAATTGACGCCCTCACCATCCCAGTGTGCGCCCAGAGGGTGCGGGCGGCCTGGCCAGGCGCGCAATCCGTCCGCCCGGATGGTGGCCCGGTCGACTTGGGGAATCGGATCGGTCTGCGGGCTCGCCACGTGAGTGTTCATGCGTAGGGATGTCGGTTGGGTGAATCACTGAGGTCATAACTAGAATCGGCGGTAGAATCCGAATCCTTCAGCCGCCTTCTGAGCTTTTTGGTGTCGGATGCGGAAACCAGGTAGAGCTGGCAGGATGTGACGATGATTCACGTGCGCGGGACTTCGAAAGACCGCGTTCCGCCCCGCAATTGAAGGGTCAGTGGGTCTCGGGATTCTGCGAATTCGAGAATGTCGGGATGGCAAAGCAGGTTCCGTTGTGCGGGGCGAAACCGAGACCGTTCCCGGCGGGTAGTTCACATCATTGACGAGGCTTCGAGGTCAGGAACGGCTCTCGAAGCTCTGCTTCCTTATCAGACAGGCCGACCGTGGCGGACGATGTGGAACTTGTCCAGCAGTGTCTGACCGGAGACGAGCTGGCCATGCGCGCGTTCACGGAACGGTATCAGAACCTCGTATTCTCATTGTGTTTACGGATGCTCGGTCACCGCGAAGATGCGGAAGATGTCTCGCAGGAAGTATTTGTGCGGTTGTTTCGCAACTTGAGCAAATGGGATCAGGAGCGGCCATTGCGGCCGTGGCTGATGACGATCGCCGCCAACCGGTGTCGCACGGCGCTGGAACGACGCTCGAAGCTACCCGGCCAGAACGAAGTGGCTCTGGAACTGGCGGGAGAGCGTCGCGAGCACTCGCAGCATCGGGCGCAGGAAGTCGATATCGGCGACGAGATGGAGCTGGCCTTGGCTCAACTGCGAGACGAATACCGAACGTGTTTCGTCCTGTATCACCAGGAAGAGCTGAGCTATCAGGAAATCGGAGAGATTCTGAGCTGTCCTCAGGGCACGGTGAAAACCTGGCTGCACCGGGCCCGGCTGCAGCTCGCCGAGTGGCTGCGAGGACGAGGAGTCGTGCATTGTTCCTAGCTCGTTCATCACAAACAGAGGGCTCAGCATGAACTGCAATGAGTTCCAGTCAGTACTTGATTGTTGTCTTGAGGAGCGTCGATCCCCCGATCACTCGGTGCTCAGCGAGCACGCGGCAGCGTGCGCTGATTGCCAGAGCCTGTGGGATGACTGGCTACTGCTTGAGCGAGCCATCGGGGAGTGGAACGACAGTCGCGAACCAGTCGATGTCGATCTGACCGACCGAGTCATTGCGGCTGCTCGTCGCGAAGGCCTGGTGTCCTCGAAGTCTGTTTCTTCAGTCGCGGGGACCAGGTCGATCCCGTCAAAGAGAGGTGCGTCGCATCAGCGCAGCGTGTGGCCACTTGTCGTCACGGTGGCTCTGGTCCTGCTGGCGGTACTGATTGTCTTCCGGGACAGACCCGAACAGGTGGCCGATGTGCCGCGGGATCCACCCACACGTTTCGTTGTGATTACAGACGACGTGCCGATACCGAACGTCGCTATCCCCGAAGTGCAGCCCGATCTCGAACATCTGATTGCCGACGCCCGATCAGCCTGGGAGAGCCTCAGGCATCGAGCGGCTGAGCAGGCCAGCGATCTACGTGTGTTTGTTCCGGACATCCGATCCGACATGGGCCTGGATACGGAATACGAAACCTCGCCGAAGGAGACTCCGGCAGACAGCGACGACCCCATGCCACTTCCGGACGGAGTCAATCGGGCGTTCGATTTCCTGTTTGAGGCAGCAGAACCGGATGAGCCACAAACCACTTAGGCCCGTCGACGTAGGGAATGACGAACATGTTGTCGTCGACAAACCGATGTCGTCCGGCGGCTGCCATTTGTCATTTGTTATTTGTCATCTCTCATTTGTCATTTTCGAGGTCAATGCAATGCATCATCAACGCGGCGCACGGCTCGCGATCTGCAGCACAGCAATGACAAATGACTATTGACAAATAACTAATGACAAATGACAGCACCGGCGGCACGAGGTTGCGACTGCATGAAGAAGAACACGGCCGCTCGGCCCAATGGGGAAGAACGGCATCGAAAGGTCGCTTAGCTGGATTCGGATCGGAAACCACTCAGGTTTGCGGGCAAGGCTTCCCAGGACGGAAAGCATTGCCCGCGGGAGTTCACACAAATGTGCCGTTTAATTATCAGCCCGCTGATTGCGAGCGTCCTGTTGCTGACGACTGTCTGGCAGTCGGTCAGGGGCGACGACCTGTTGCAGCTTGTCCACCGTGATGCAGCATTCTGCCTGCATGTGCCACGGCCCGTCGCTGACTGGCAACGGATTCAGTCGTCGAAATTCGCCGATCGAATTACGGCGTCACCCCTGTTTCGCGAATGGCAGGACAGTCCGGAATTCCAGAATCTCGCTAACGTTCGTGCGCTGGTCGAAGGAGTCCTGGGCAAGCCGTTGCCACAGGCAGCGCAGCAACTGTTTGGTGCGGGATTCATCTTCGCCGGGTACGTTGTGCCGGGCGGCAAACCGGATGGCGTGCTGCTTCAGGAGGCCGATAGCGAGGCCAGTATCGAGGACCTGGTGGCGAAACTGAGCCGGCTCGCCGATCCGAAGACTGAAGAGTTGACGCATCGTGACACGGTTTACGAACGCTGGACGACGAAGGATGGCAAGACCTTTCATTTCGTGACGCTGGGCAAAGTCCTGGCAGTGGCGGAATCGCAGGTGCTCATACAGCAGGTGATCGACTTGCGTCTGGACGATCAGCTCGAATCTTCGCTGGCTGGGCGTGAGGAACTGATCAAAGCGACGAAACGGCGGACGGACAGCGAAGTCGCAGCCGTTTACCTCAGCCCGCGAGCCTGGGACAGTCATGTCACGGCCAATCCTGAATCGCCGCAACCTCTCAAGGATGCCTGGAAACACTGCCTCTGGGTCACAATGCGACTGCGTTACGACGATGCACCTGAGTTCGATGTCGAGGCCGACTACGACAGCACGGATGCTCCCGAGTCCTGGAGCCGCTGGACTGACCTCGCCAGTTCCAGCGAGCTGCCAGTTGAGCGGATTCCCGACAATGTGTTGCTGGCCATGAGCGGGCTGCTGGATTCGCCCGGCATTGCGGACCTGACTCAGAACTCGCAACCCGTCGATGCGGAACTTCCCAAAGAGATCCGGCAGGCCCGCCGCATGCTCAGTGGACTGTTGCTTGGACTTGATCCGGTCAAGGATCTGTTGCCCGTGCTTGGCCCGCGCTGGATGGCGTATGCCGTTCCGCGCGAATTCGACGGTGATTCAGACGCCGTTTCAAAGTCGTTCCCGGTCGACATGTTGTTCGCCATCGAACTGCAGGGAGACGACTCTGGACCGAATCCGAATTCTGATCCGATCGCCGCTCTGCACAACGCGCTCGGCACGGGATTGAATGTTCTCGCGGCGGTTCACAATACGCGTACGACCCGGCAGATCGCCGTCGTCCGACAGAAGTCGATGGGCGACGTCACCATTCGGTGGGCCGAGCCAGTGGCGTTGTTTCGGCCGGCGTACGCCATCGCGGATGGCTATCTGCTGCTGGCGAGTTCGCCGGAACTTTGCGAGCAGTTCCTGGCGAAATCAGAGCGTCGAAGTGGTCTCGGAGCCGAATTCCGCAACACGTTGCAATTCGTCGTCGCCAGTTCGCCGGCCGCGCGAAAGTTACTCAGTACACACCAGGCCTGGTTCATGTGGCGAGCGTCGAAGGACAAGGTACCCGCCGATGAGGCTGCCCGACGCCTTCAGCACCTGGATGGATACCTGCAGATGCTCGACCGTGTGTGGCTTTCCACAACGCTCGACAAGGACCTGATTCGCCTAACTGCGGGTGTGTCAGTTTCCGACGATCAGGCAGCCGACGGGAAATAGAGCATTCCCAGAATGGCCATACCGTGAGCCGTCGCCCGTGCCCGTCAGGGCCCTTGCGACACGTGCTTTGTTGGACGTTGTGGCGTGTTGCCTTCAAGCCCCGAAAGCAGCCTGCGAAGTATCCACGCGACGATAAAACCAATGACCGTTGAATTAATGGCAATGACAATGACAAATACGCAAACGTCAAAGCTCGACCTATAGATGTTCGCTTGCACAAACAGGCCGAATGGGGAAATCAGGACCCAGCTGGCACTGTGCATGAACGATAAGAGCTCCCGATTCTCGGCATAGTTTCCGTGAAATGATCTTGCATAGATCATAAGGAGCGCCAAGACGGAGAGGTGGATGATCGCAATTGTCCCAGACAGTGAGAGGTACTTGCGTTTCACCGTATCTCGAACATCCAACGGGAGGTTTTTACGTCACCGCCATGAACGAAACGGATGACTTGGAACTGCCAGGCAGTTTACCAACAAAAAGCCCGCGTTGCGAAACAGGGAAGGTGATCGCGAAGCGACTGTGCGTAAAAACCATGTTGGGCGCGGGCGTATATTGTAGATTTCAAACTCCCCGTCGGGCTCTTTCCTTGGCTTCTTCTCGCTCCTTCTTTCGCCTGATTGTATTTTCTCGCACCTCACGCTCCATCCGCTCCTCCGTGATCTTCTTAATGCCCTCCGCGTCGAGAATACTGTTCGGATCTAGAAACTCGATGGGAGTTTGTCCCAAATGCTCGATTACCGCTGACTCGAGTACAAATCCATGTAGGTCCTCACCGATAAACTCTGTCACCTGATTGCTAAATGCGTCCCGACCATCCACCAGGTCTTTGAAATCATACGACTTGGCAGCAGTCTTCATGGCCCCTACGAACTTAGCGTCAAATATAGAAGACAACATCTCTTCGTCTGACGCCTTCTCCGCTCCGAACGATCGGTAAACTTGTAAAACATCTTGCGGTGTAGGTCGGACTCGTACATGAAACGCTAACTCGATATCAGCTCGAATATTGTCCTTACAAATCAATCCTTGCCTGCCCTTTCGGGGAATCACGATCTTCTTGGTTGAAATGTCCATGAATTGGGCGCGATGAACGATCGGCAGCACCCAGAGGCCTGTGAACCTGACGACGACACCACCAATGCCCGTTCGGATCAACGCTTGTTCCGATTTGACTCTGTGATACATGTGATTACGGATCCGTTCCTGCCGAATTATTGCGTGCGTCCAACGGGAAGCATGGCCGCCGCCGCCCCTTGACAGGGCCAGAACGCGTGGCCTGACCAGAGCATCCTAATGGCAGAGCCCGAGTTCGATAAAGAAGGAAGGCGTTTTTGGCATGGATGCCAAAACTCTGCGGCCATGCCATGTTGGCCGCCGCACGGGATGGTTTACCGCAACTGCATGGAGTCAGGGCCGCGAACAACCGCCCATTGAGAGACGCGGAAATGTGTGCCGAGAATCGTTTCGACTGCCGATTGGCTGAGAACTTGCGCCCGCGGAAATGTGACAAACACACCAGTGACCCCTGAATGCCATTTCTGTGGCGTAACGATTGGGTCCGGCACGTCGCGTTTTGAGAAGATAAACACTTGCCAGTCAGCGGGAGGAATACGCAGCGTGCCTTCTACGAAATCCATGTCCCGTTCCATGACGAGGTCGTAGCTGATCTCGGCGGGCATGGACGATTCGGAACGCTCTGTGGCGGCCAACGGGGTTCTGGGCGACACATTGTCGCAAAGTAGGGTTTCGGCTACTTCGGGATCAGTGTGATCAAGCCGTGCCGGGATTCAACAGGAATCTGTCAGATACGCCGATTGGCAGCGACATCCATTTATGTTTCTACTCGCCTGCCATGCGGCGGGCTCGTTTTTCCAGTTCGACCGGGATTTTTCGTAACAGCATGTCGATCACGTCGTCCGTCGTGATCTGTTCGCTGTCGGCGTGAAACGTGGTCACCATGCGGTGCCTCAGGACCGGGTGAGCGACTGCCTTGATGTCGTCGGTACTGACGTGGAACCGGCCTTCCAGGATTGCTCGGGCTTTGCCGCCGACAATCAGGTTCTGACCGGCTCGCGGGCCGCCGCCCCATGAGATGTACTCCTTCACGAACTTCGGAGCGCCGTCCTCGTTTGGTCGGGTTGCTCGCACGAGGTCGCGGGCGTAGACAAACACGTGCTCGGCGACGGGCACGCGGCGGACGACTTCCTGCAGGGCCAGGATTTGGCGGCCGGTCAAAGCCGTTTCGAGGTCCGGCGATTCGCCACCGGTTGTCTGCTTCAGAATTCGCAGCTCGTCCGCGGCGCTGGGGTATTTCACCACGATGTTGAACATGAACCGGTCGAGCTGGGCTTCCGGCAACGCGTACGTGCCTTCCTGTTCAATCGGGTTCTGCGTTGCCAGAACGAAAAACGGTTGCGGCAGTCGGTATGTGTTGGAACCGACCGTAACGTGCCGTTCCTGCATGGCTTCCAGCAGGGCGGCCTGCGTCTTGGGCGGCGTGCGGTTGATTTCGTCGGCCAACAGCACGTTGGTAAAAAGTGGTCCCTGCATGAACTGAAACGAACGGCGGCCGGTTTCCGGGTCGTCCTGCAATACGTCCGTGCCTGTGATGTCGGACGGCATCAGGTCGGGCGTGAACTGAATGCGTCGAAATGACAGCTCCAGGATTTGTGCGACCGTGCTGACCAGCAGCGTCTTGGCCAGACCCGGCACGCCGATCAGCAACGAGTGGCCGCGGCTGAACAGCGAGATCAGCAACTGATCCACAATTTCCTGCTGACCAATGACGACCTTGCCGATTTCCTCGCGCATGCGCCGGTAGGCGGACTGCAGACCTTTGATGGCCTGAGCCTCGCGCTCGCGAGTTTCGTCGTCGGTTTCGGGTGCTAACTCGGCTTCGGGGAGGTCCTGCATGGCCGTTTCTGAGGTGGACACGGGGTCAATTCCTGATCAAACCGTCGGGGACTATTATCCGCTCCGCCAACCGATAGACCAGCCAATGCGGGTTTCTCTGGCCTCACCCGCTTAGGAACACCCTCCCATAACGCCTCGCTGATTCCCACCCGGAGAACTCACCATGCTGCCAGGAATCCGACAGTTCGACCTTTCTGGCCGATCGGCCATCATTACGGGCGGTTCCAAAGGACTGGGCGCTGCCATGGCCGAGGGACTGGCATCGGCTGGCGCTGACGTGCTGCTGGTCAGCCGCAATGGCGACGAGTCGAAAGCCAAAGCCCAGGAGGTTGCCAACGGCTTTGGACACAAAGCGGTGGGTTTCGAGTGCGATGTGACTCAGCCCGACCAGGTTGACGCGATGGTTGAGACGGCACTCAGTGAATTCGGGAAGATCGACATCCTGATCAACAATGCCGGCGTGAATATCCGTGGTCCCATCGACGAACTGACCTACGAGCAGTTCAAGGAAGTCCAGGACGTTAACGTCAACGGTGTCTGGCTGGCCTCACGGGCGGTCATCCCGCACATGAAAAAGGCCGGCAAGGGACGCATCATCATTCTGGCCAGCACGCTGGGCGTGGTGGGGCTCGCCAATCGCACGCCCTATGCCACGAGCAAAGGAGCAACAGTGCAGATGGTGCGGGCTTTGGGACTTGAGATGGCTCCATTCGGGATCAACGTCAACGGTATCTGCCCTGGGCCGTTCCTCACGCCAATGAATGAACCAATCGCCGATTCGGAAGAGGCAAAGAAGTTCATCGTGGGGGCTGTGGCTTTCGAACGCTGGGGGCGGATGGAAGAGATTCAGGGTGCTGCGATCTTCCTGGCCAGTGACGCGTCGAGCTATATGACCGGCAGTCTGTTGACCGTCGATGGTGGCTGGACTGCCCGCTGACCCCGTACGTGTTCGCTCCGTTTGAGTTTTCCGACAGGTGATTTCCGTGTCCGATTCGGAACTGCACGTTCTGTACGAGGACAATCACTGTCTGGTCCTGGCGAAACCGGCCGGCCTGCTGATGGCGGGCGACGCGACCGGCGACGACACGCTGTTGGACTGCGGCAAGCGTTATATTCGAGAGAAATACTCGAAGCCGGGGAACGTGTACCTTGGTGTCGTGCATCGTCTGGATCGGCCAGTCTCCGGAGTAGCACTCTTCGCTCGCACGAGCAAAGCGGCTGCGCGGATCTCAGCACAGTTTCGCGAGGGACAGGTTCAAAAAGTCTACCACGCGTGGGTCGATGGCCGGCCTCCCACAGAATCTGAAGTGCTTGTCGATTACCTGGTAAAGGATGCCGATCGGAACGTGTCACGCACCGCAGCCTCAGACGAATCCGGGGCGCGGGAAGCCCAGCTTGAATACCGTGTGCTGAGGACTGAATCCCATCGCAGTCTGCTTGAGATTCGTCCACAGACCGGGCGTCCGCATCAGATTCGCGTTCAGCTCGCGTCACGCGGCTGGCCGATTCTGGGAGACGTCAAGTACGGAGGCCCACAGTGCTCGAACCGTCGCGCGATCGCGCTGCATGCCCAATCACTGACGTTGAAGCATCCAACGCTGAGCGAAGAAATCAGCGTGTCGCTGGATTTGCCTGCCATCTGGTCGAAGTGGTTTGGAGTCTCGCGGTAAATCTGGACTACCATTCAGTAGACTCCGCCCAGGTCAGAACCTGCTGCAAACGCGTCGAACCTGATGAGGTCTTCGGATGACATCCGAACGCACGACGTCTACCGCCATCGATCAGCCTTCGAGTGCCTCTCCCGTAGGCCTGGCACAAAGCACACCACAGGATCCCCCTGAATTCCATTTCTGGCTGACCGGCAGCGATCAGCGATTTCTGGTCAAGCTGAGCGTGATCCTTGTCGTTGTCATGGCGGTACGCTCGTACCAGGTGGCCAGCTTCGACGCCTCGGCGGAGATTCTGAAACAGCGTAATCCTGACATCGCATACCGAGTCGATATCAACTCAGCATCGGCCGCCGAGTTGACTCAACTCCGTCTGATCGGCCCGTTCCGCAGTGAGATAATTGTCACGGACCGCGAGGAAAACGGTCCGTTCGAGTCCCTGGACGATCTGCAGCGAGTCAAAGGCATCGGTCCCGCCACCGTCGAACGAAATCGACGCTGGATGCGGATCGGCGATATTGAGACAATGATTGAGCCAGACGGATCAGATCGAGAATGACCGCATGCAGCCGACAAAGGAGTTCACAGACGACATCTACCGCGAGCGCATCCTGCGCGCGCGGAGAACTCCCCCAGGACAGAAGCTGCGCGACGGTGCCATCCTGTTTGATGAAGTGTGCGAGCGAATGAAGGCAGGTATCCGAAGCCAGTTTCCAGACGCCGACGCGAGTCGTGTGACCGAGATCCTGCGTGAGCGTGTGAATCGACTACGGAAGCGGGAAGAGCACGGAATCTACTTTCCCGTGGAGACGCCGGATGACCAGTGACGTCGTCGATTCCGCCATTGGATGCGTGACCTATTGAAATTCGTCTACTGCAGTGAGGATTCGGAATGCATCTCCCCACGACACGTCGCCAGCTTCTGCAAGGCTCGGCCGCGGGCTTTGGATATCTGGCTCTGGCCGGGCTTTGCCAGGAGGCCTCAGCGGACTCACGCGACCCGCTGGCCGCGCGGACTCCGCATTTTTCTCCGCGAGCCAAACGCGTGATCTTCCTCTGCATGCGCGGCGGGCCTTCGCAGATGGAGTCGTTCGATTACAAGCCAAAACTCAATGCGGACAACGGAAAACCGAGCAGAAACAAAGGGCAGAATTACTTCGGTTCGCAGTGGAAATTCGACCGACATGGCCACAGCGGGCTGTGGGTTTCCGAGCTGTTTCCGCATACGGCGAAGGTCGCGGACGACCTGTGCATATTGAACGGCATGCACACCGACAATCCCGAGCACGGGGCCGCTCTGACTCAGATGCACACGGGGAGTTTTGTGTTTGACCGGCCGTCGATGGGCTCGTGGGTCCTGTATGGGCTCGGGGCCGAGAATCGTGATCTGCCGGGATTCGTCACCGTCAAGCCGCCGGTCATCCTGGGCGGTTCCCGGAATTACGCCAGCTCGTTTCTTCCGTCGGTCTATCAGGGCACACCCATCGGGACGATGAGCAAAGCACTCAAGACCGCGACCGTCGCCAATACAAAGCACCCGAAGCTGAGCCTCGCCGCACAGCGACGGCAACTGGATTTCCTGCAGACCCTCAACCGAGGCACGGCCGAGCGCCAACCGGCGAATGATCAGCTTGAGGGCGTGATTGAGTCGTTCGAACTCGGTTTCCGAATGCAGACCGGACTGCCGCGACTGATGGATTTCTCGGACGAGACGCAGACGACGCTCGATCAGTACGGCATCGGCGACAAGAAGAAGACGGACGATTTCGGGCGTCAGTGCCTGCTGGCCCGGAGACTCGTTGAGCAGGACGTACGATTCATCGAGCTTACGCATGACAACTGGGACCATCACGGGTTCGTCTCGCGACTGATGCCGCAGAAATCATTCGAGGTCGATCAGCCGATGGCGGCGTTGCTCAGTGATCTGAAGCAGCGCGGGTTGCTGGAAGACACGCTGGTGATGTGGGGTGGAGAATTCGGCCGAACTCCGGACGATCCGCGTGGTGACGGTCGCGGTCATCAACCTAAGGGATTCACGATGTGGCTGGCCGGCGCGGGAGTGAAGCCGGGATTCGTCCACGGCGCGACCGACGAGTACTCGTATGAGGCCGTCGAGGGACGCGTCCACGTGCATGATCTGCACGCCACCGTACTGCACCTGCTGGGCCTCGATCACACGCGGCTGACGTATCGACATTCCGGCCGCGATTTCCGCCTGACCGACGTCTACGGTCGCGTCGTTGACGAAATTCTCGCGTAGCCTGATTTCGGCTCGCCTGGCTATAAGCCGCTCGTTCGTAGTAGCCGGATTCATCCGGCTGATGTGTGCGACGCCGATCTCGGCTGACCGGCGATTGACCAACCGGTTTGGCAATTCGCAGCCGTCCGGGAAACCGCACAAGTGCGGTTACTACGAGCGGGGACGGTCGCACTCGTCAGCAACACATGGAGCAGCGGCGTGACGGCAACACAGGGCGGAGCCCTCGTGATTTCGCTCGACTTCGAGCTCCACTGGGGTATGCGCGACAAGGAACGTCCGAACGGCCAGATTCGCTCGAATCTGCTTGGCGTGCGCAAGGCCGTGCCGCGGATGCTGGATTGCTTTGAACGGTACGGTGTCGCCGCGACATGGGCGACCGTCGGATTTCTGTTTGCCCGAAATCAAGATGAACTGTCTGCGTTCTGCCCGGCTATCCGGCCCGCGTATGAGAATTCGCAACTCGCACCGTGGGACGAGCCCGTCGGTCTCAACGAACTGGGAGATCCGCTGCACTATGCTCCATCACTGATCGATCGCATCAGCCGACGTCCGCGACAGGAAATCGCGACTCATACGTACTCACACTATTACTGCCAGGAAGCAGGCCAGACTGCCGCGTCATTCGATGCCGATCTCCAGAGTGCCGTTGCGATTGCCGCGCGTCGAGGGCATTCATTTCGCTCGATCGTGTTCCCCCGCAACCAACACAATCCCGCGTATGCGGATGTTCTGCTCCGCAACGGAATTGTCAGTTACCGAGGGAACGCTCGTAGTTGGATGTATCGAGGTGACTTACAAACGCATCGCATGGCGCGACTGGTCGATAGTTGCGGCAACCTGTCCGGGCCGAACACGATCGGATGGGAAAGTCTGATCGAGCCGGAAACAGGCCTGGTCAATGTTCCCGCCAGCTTCATGCTGCGGCCGTGGTCAGCACGACTGGCCGGTTTGAGGCAGCGACGCATCGAGCAATGCCTGACGCACGCGGCACGACACGGTGAGATCGCCCACCTGTGGTGGCACCCTCACAATTTCGGATCGAACACTGATCGGAATATTGCCATGCTCAACCAGATACTCGGGCATTTCGAACGATTGCGAGACCAATTCGGAATGGAATCTCTCACGATGCTTAACGTCGCCGAGCGCGTCGGTGTGGCAGTTCCAGAACGCCGTCACGCGGCGTGAAACGACCCGTTAATCTGAAAAGCTGACAACGACCACCACCAGGCCTGGTCAATCAGGAATGGACTCTTGAGCATGGATCACCCCCGCATCGTTCTGCTCTGCTCGAACAGCGAATCAAGCCGATCGGTGTGCGGGGCATTGCGCGATCACTTCGGCAGGATCACTGTTGTCCGCGAAGAGTCCGGAAGCCGCTGGCTGTTTCTGAAACGACGCATACGCCGCCTGGGTGTTCTCACGGTGCTTGGCCAGGTGCTGTTCGCCGTGATCGCCGTACCCGTGCTGAAGCGACTGTCCCGGCGACGGATCGACGAAATTCACCAGCAATACGGGCTGACGAGCAACCCGATCGATGGACCGGATGTCACCACGGTCGAGTCCGTCAACTCAGACGCGGCGCGTGCCGCGTTGCGGGATGCGGCCGCTGACGTGGTCGTCGTCAACGGAACGCGGATCATCGGCGAGAAGACGCTCTCCGCCGTCGACGCTCCATTCATCAACGCGCATCACGGGGTGACTCCGCTGTACCGCGGAGTTCACGGTGGATACTGGGCGCTGGCCGATCGGCATCCGGAACTGGTCGGAACGACTATTCACTACGTGGATCGAGGCATCGATACCGGCCGCATCATTCGACAGGTTCACTTCAACGTGTCGCCGCGCGATAGTTTTGTCACGTACCCCTATCTTCACACCGGGGAGGCGCTGCCGGAACTGCTTCACACTGTCGAGGAAATCCTCGCGAGCAAGCGGCCAGCACAGTCGCAACCGCCCGAGTTGCCGTCACAACTGCGGACTCATCCAACGATTTGGGGATACCTCGGGCGGCGTGTGCTGCGGGGCGTTCGATAGGCGTTGTGGCGTCCGGCGAAACGCCGGTAGCATCCGAGCGACAGACTCGTCCCAACGCTCTGCGTTGGAATGCCTCGTCGGACGCTCTGCGTCCCCGTCGTCAAACTCACGGGACGCAGAGCGTCCTGTGGCTCGTTCCAACGCGGAGCGTTGGAACGAGAAGAACAACTTTGTTCAGAAACCAGTTCCTGCCTACGGAAAGGACTCCGAATGTGCGGACTGGCCGGCCTGTCGCTGGCAGAGCCTCAGGTGTGGTCAGACGGTTGTCTGCACCACATGACGGATGCGATCGCGCATCGCGGGCCGGATTCCGACGGCTTCTTTACGAGCGATCGCCTCACCACACTGCTTGGCTTTCGGCGGCTCGCCATTCGCGATCGCGATCCCCGCGCCAATCAGCCGATGCGGACAGCGTCCGGGCTGAGTACGGGCGTTTTCACCGGAGAAATCTATAACCCGGACGGTGTCGCCAGTGCGTTCTGTCCCGGCATCGCACGGCGGACGTCGGGCGACACAGAGGTTCTGCTTGAATCATTCGAACGCCATGGCGAGCGAATTCTTCCGGATTGCAACGGCATGTTCGCGGCGGCTGTTTACAACCACCGGACTGACGAAACCGTTTTGTTCCGTGACCGGATGGGCAAGAAACCGCTGTACGTGTACGAGGGAAATGGCTTCGTTGCCTTCGCCTCGGAGTTGAGGTGTTTTGCACCGTTCCACCTCGAGTTCGATCCCGAGCGCCTTCCGTACTTTCTGCAGTTTGGACACTACCCGGCGCCGCTGACGGCGTTCGCAAACACCAGCCAGCTTCGTCCTGGTGAGGCTGTGACCGTGCGGGATGGCTGTGTCGCTTCGCGCCGCATCTGGCACAGTTTCACTGATCTTCCCTGGGGCCAGACCGGGGCGGTTGATCTCGATGCCCTGGACCAAACGCTGACCGACGCGGTCTCGATCCGAACTCTCAGCGATGTTCCAGTCGGCATGTTCCTGAGCGGTGGTATTGATTCATCACTGATCGCCGCGGAACTGAGTGCGGCCGGACATACGAATATCCCCGCGTTTACGGTTGCGTTCGATACAGATTCTCACAACGAGGCTCCGTTTGCGGCGCAGGTCGCGGAGCATCTTGGGCTGGAGCAGATCGAAATCCAGATCCCGCCCGAATCTCTGCCGGACCTCGTGACCGATTTCATCGATTGTTATGAGCAGCCGTACGCTGATTCGTCAGGGCTGCCATCCATGGCGCTGTGCCGAACGGTGAAGCAATACGTCACGGTGGCGCTCAGCGGTGACGGTGGCGACGAGTTCTTTGGCGGGTATCAGCGATATGACTGGTTCCGCAAGACCTTGCTCACGCAGTACGCTCCCGCGTCGTTACGGAAACTCATTGGCCGATTGCTGCCGAAGATCGATCCACACCGCGGTCCGCGATTGCAACGCTGGCTGGATGCCACGGACGAGGCAGGCCTGTATTCCCAGATCATGCGGGCATGGCCGGGTCCATCGGGCGAAATCCTGGACGGCGTCGTGACCGACGATGACGCCGTTCGACAGTCATATCGGGACATCTTCAGCAAACTCGACTGCGACGCCGTTTCGAAAGCGCAGTGTGCGGACGCGTCGCTGTACATCCCGGGCGACCTGCAGGTGAAGATGGACCGGGCCTCGATGCGGTACTCACTGGAAGTGCGTTGCCCACTACTCGATTACCGAGTTGCCGGCCTTGGTGCGGAGCTGACATCGCGCGTCCGTCAGAGGCGGGGTTTGAAGACCGTGCTGAAGACACTGCTCGAACGGCATGTTCCGCGATCCTTGTTCGATCGACCGAAGAAGGGGTTCTCCGTGCCGATGCGACAGTGGATTGGCGGACCGTTACGGGACCTGACCCTGGACAGTCTAAGCAGTCAGCGGTTTCGCGAGTGCGGATGGATGAATCAGTCGTTCGTCGAGCAACTCGTTCAGCCACTGGAATCCGACGGGAATGTACAAGGCCCACTCTGGATGTTGCTGGTTCTGGCGCTGTCGTACGAACGCAGCCGGGAAATGGCACTGACACCGGCCTATTACGAATTCGGTGTAACAAGCCCACAAAAAGCGTCCGCGTAAGGAACGGGTCCGAAATAACCTCCCGAATTTGTGTCAGCTCATGAGCCGTCGGCTCACGGAAATCGGGAACTTGCATCGGACCCGTGCCTAAGCACGCCGCGGCAGCCAGACGATTTTCAGGACATCACATGCCCATTCGCATTTGCAGCATCATTAACGGGACGTCCGGCGGCGCCGGAGCTGAGCGTATGCTGCAGCGCGTCATCCGTTATTCGAACACGCCGGAATTCGAGCACCTTGTCATCTCGATCAATAACTTTCGTCGCGTCGCCGAAGAGCTGACGGAAGAGGGAATCGAGGTTCAGTCGCTGGGAATTCGTCGTCGGTTGACTCGATTGCCGTTCGCCATGCTGCGTATGGGGCGGCTCATTCGAAAGTTCCAGCCGGACGTTGTGCAGACCTGGCTCTACCTGTCGGACCTGTCCGGAGGGGTCATGTCGCGGCTTGTTTGTCCGTCGGTTCCGGTCGTCTGGACGATTCGTCACTGCACGTTGGATCGGGAACTCGACACGCGAGGCATTCGCATCACGGCCGGCTTGTCGAGCCACTTATCGGGACTGGTGCCGTCGTGGATTGTGCTGAACTCACACGCGGCCGTTCCGATTCACACGTCAGCGGGATACGCGTCCGAGAAGATGACGGTCATTCCCAATGGGTTCGACACGTCGGCACTGCAACCCAGCGAATCGCAGCGAAATCAGATTCGAGAGGAGTTCGGATTCGGTCCGAACACGCGTATTGTCGGGCGGATTGCCCGGTTCCATCCGCAGAAGGATCACCTGACGTTTCTGCGTGCGGCTCGCATCGTTCACGACGCTCAACCGGACGTGCGATTCGTCATGGTGGGGGAACCACTGTTTCTGACAACCCGGCAGATTCGCCAGGACGTTGAATCGATGGGGCTGCTCAAAGTCGTTCGCGTCGAGGAGTTTCGCTCAGACATTGCTGCATTGAATAACTCGTTCGATATCGCGACCTGCTCGTCCGTGACGGAGGCCTTTCCAAACGCACTCGGTGAAGCCATGGCCTGTGGCGTTCCGTGTGTTTCGACCGACGTCGGCGATGCGGCCCGCATCGTGGGTCACACTGGACACGTTGTTCCCCGATCGGATCCGGAAGCGTTCGCCGGTGCGTTGTCCAATCTGCTGGCCCGATCCGCGGACGAACGCCGACAACTGGGTCTGGCCGCACGCCGCCGAATCATTGACGACTATCAGTTGGATTCCTCAATGCAACAGTACGTCGACCTCTGGCGTGAACTGGCTGATCGGACTCAGGCCTCTTCTTCAGCAGGACTCTCCCGAGCGGCTTGAGTCAGCGTCGCGTGGGTTTAGTGACGGGGCAAACTATCCGAATTCGCTCCGCGGCCTCACAATGTGGTCTCAGGCCCACGGATGGCAGCGCGGACCCACGGATAAAAACAACCAGAACATCCGTGGGTCCGCGCTGCCATCCGTGGGCAAACGAAACAGGAAGCGGTCACGATGCGCGCATAAGCCTGCGACGTGCGCAGCCGACTGTCATCTTCTGCTGTTTTCGAATCGAGATACCTTCCTTATGGCGACTTCGTTTTACGATTTTGATGTGGCAGTGATCGGTGCCGGACACGCTGGTACCGAAGCAGCACTGGCTGCGGCTCGGCTCGGTTGCCGCACGGCACTCCTGACAATGAACTGCGATACCGTCGGGCAGATGAGCTGCAATCCGGCGATCGGCGGGGTTGCCAAAGGTCAGATCGTGCGTGAGATCGACGCGCTCGGTGGCGAAATGGGGCGATGCATCGACGCGACGGGCATTCAGTTTCGCATGCTGAATCTGAGTAAAGGCCCGGCCATGCACAGTCCGCGGGCTCAGGCGGACAAGAAGGCGTACCAGTTCCGCATGAAGGAAGTCGTCGAGGAACAGGAGAACCTCACGCTGCGACAGGAAACCGTTGAGGGGCTGATTGTCGAAAATGGTCGGCTGACTGGCATTCGCGTGCGTGGCGACGCCGTGTATCGAGTCCGAGCCGCGATTATTACGACCGGCACGTTTCTGCAGGCCGTGATGCACACGGGCGAAGCGCAGAGCACGGGCGGCCGGGCCGGCGAGGGCACGACAAAATCGCTATCGCAGAGTTTCGTGGAGCTGGGTTTCGAACTGGAGCGGTTCAAGACCGGCACACCTGCGCGAATCAACGGTCGGACCATCGATTACTCACGATGCGAAATCCAGCCGGGCGACGAAAAACCGCAGCCGTTTTCCTTCCTGACCGAGCGAATCACTGCCGAGCAATTGCCCTGCTGGCTGACCGAGACCAACGAATCCGTTCACGATGTGATTCGAGCCAATTTGTCCCGCGCCCCGATGTACAGCGGCCAGATTAACTCAACGGGGCCGCGCTATTGTCCATCGATCGAAGACAAAGTTGTTCGCTTCGCCGAAAAGACGTCGCATCACATCTTTCTGGAGCCCGAAGGTCGCAACACGCGTGAGGTTTACTGCAACGGCATCTCAACCAGTCTGCCGCGCGACGTGCAGGACGCGATGATCCACTCGGTGCGTGGGCTTGAGAAGGCCGAGATCATGCGCTACGGATACGCGGTCGAATACGACTTTGCTCCCCCCACACAATTGCACGCGACGCTGGAGACCAAGCGAGTTGCGGGCCTGTACTTTGCCGGACAGATCAACGGGACGACGGGTTATGAGGAAGCGGCCGGGCAGGGTCTGATCGCCGGTCTGAACTCCGCCTTGAAACTTGCCGAGCGCGAGCCATTCGTGCTGGACCGCAATCAGGCCTATTTAGGCGTGCTTATCGACGACCTGGTAACGCGCGGAGTCGACGAGCCCTATCGCATGTTTACATCGCGAGCCGAATACCGACTGCTGCTGCGTCAGGACAATGCCGACCGTCGTCTCACATCAGTCGGTCACCAACTGGGCAGTGTCGGTGACGACCGATGGCAGCAGTTCCAGCAGCACGAGGAAGACATCCGACGCGCGATGCAGGTCATCACAACAGTGCGGCGTGAAGGCAAACGGCTGGAAGAACTGCTGCGACGACCTGAGACCACGTGGTCGGTCCTGTGCGAGATGGCACCGGAGCTGGCGGCACTGGAAACTCCCGAGCGAGCTTCACAGCAGGTCGAAATTGAAACGAAATATGCCGGGTATATCCGTCGACAGTCAGCCACGATCGAGAAGCAGCAGAATGTCGAATCTGTCCGCATTCCGGATACATTCGACTATCGATTGATTACCAATCTGCGTGCGGAGGCCAAGGAGAAACTGCATAACGTGCAGCCGCGAAACCTCGGCCAGGCGGGACGAATCAGTGGGATCACACCGGCAGACATCACGGTGCTGATGTTGTATCTGAAAGAACCGCGACGCATGACTTCCGCGTGAGACGGTCAGACCGGTGTCGGGGCCAGGCGGATGACTTCGCATCCGATATCCGTCAATTGCTTTCGCAGTCGGACCAGCGATTCGTCGTCTGGATACGTTCCGATAATCGCTCCGCCTGAACCGGCAAACTTGGCCGAGGCTCCTGCCGCGCGAGCCCTTTCAATCATCCGCAGATGGAGCGGGGACAAGTCACAGATCGAATTTCGAAGATCGAAGTTCTCATCCATGAGTCTGCTGAAGCGGGCGTGGTCGCCTTCAAGCAACGCCTGTTTCGATTCGTCAGTGAGTTCAGCGAATCGTGTCATTGCGTTTCGCACCGCAACGTCTCCGGCGTCGTAACGGGCTCGCAATGGGCCGTGTGTTGCTTCGGTCGGCACTCCGGCCTTGTGGCTGAAGGCGACATAGATCGGCGGCAGCAGTGACGGATCGAGCTGCTCGTACAGACCATATTCGAGCCCCGACTCTTCCCGGGACTTCTCCGGGGAGAAGTCCATGAAGACCAGCCCTTCATAAATCTGGACGACCCGATCCTGTAACCCCGCTGCGATACCCAGCTCGCGAGTCTCAACACTCAGCGCGAGCGACGGCTGAAGTTCCTGGGGTATCACCACTCCGTAGAAGTCCATCAGTGCTCGCAGAGTCCCCACAATGATCGCGCTCGAACCGGCGAGTCCGACGGCGCGCGGGATGTTGCTTTCATAACGGATCGAGAACGTACGGCCATGCAGCTCAATTTCCTGCTGCTGGCAATACTCGTAAAAGCGGCGGATCGTCGCTTTGACCAGTCGCACACCGCCGTAGTACCCGTGCAACTCGACGTCGCGGCTGAGTTCACTGATCGACCCGAAGCGGCTTCGGTCGTCCTGGCTGAGGATGATTTCAAGCGATTCCCACTCATACAGGACGACGTCCGCACAGAAATCGGGAACCGTGACCGACAGCGTCCGCCCGTGGTATCCGTCGGACGGATTTCCCATCAGTCCGGCACGGGCGAATGCTCGTCGGCGAATTATCTCCATGATCGGACCTCAGCGCGGTCAATCGTCATGAGTCATTCGCCTTCAATCAGCAACAGAGGAGCTGACCAGTTTCAGGGCTGGAACCGACCGAAGCGGTTCGCGGACTTCGGCTTCGGATCCTGAGTCTAGCAGTGCCTGGAAATGTGTCTCAACACGAGTTTTGCCTTGTAATCGAACAGAATTCGGCAGATTCGGCTTTGTCTGGAATGCAACGGCTTGCTGTCGGTCAGGCGTTTCCTGTACTTCTATGAATCGTCTATCAATCGCGTTGTCGCGCACCACACAACACTGTGCGCGGTCGTCCGACCAATTGATTCTGGAATTGAGTGTCTCGACAAAAATGGCCATTGAATTCAACTGTCCCGAATGTGCAGCCCTGATTCGCGTTCCGGATACGGCATCCGGCAAGAAGGGCACCTGCCCGAGCTGCTCTGTGAAACTGCGCGTGCCGAAGATCGAACTCCCCGATCCAGCCGCCGCACAGCCCATGTCGGCACCAGCCCCCCCAGTGGAGCCAGTTCCACCAGCACCAGCCTTCCCAGCACCGCCGCCTGACCCCACGATTCCGGCACGGCCTGATTTCATGGCTCCGCAGCAGCCCGCCGCGCCGGCGCCCGTGCAGCCACCGGCGGCACCAGTCCCGCCGCCAGCACCGGCGTTCCCGCAGCCGGTCACGTCGCAACCGCCCGCTCCTTTTCCCGGTCCTCCGGTTGCCAATGCTCCGGGCCAACCCGGTGAGTTACAATTCCCCGCACCACCGCCCGTCGATGGCATCCCGCCGGTCGCACCCGCTCAGTCCATTGCTCGGCAAGTGCGGCGCCGTGCGAGAAAGAAAAGCAATCTGTGGTTTCCGCTTCTGTGCGGCCTGGCTCTGGCCGGTGGACTCGGCTGGATGTATCTCAACCTCGGACCGGACATCGACGGAAAGCGAATCGGCTACAGCCAGACCGGCACAATGATGCAGCCGAAAACCGTGCCTCCTGCCATGATCAATGTCCCGCCCGAGATTCGGTCCGCTGTTCTGGCCTACTTTGAATCGGACCCGGAAACGATGCGCAGTCAGTTTGTCGAGACTCGGTTCTCGGCAACGCCCGAAGGTCTGCAGATTCAGGTGCTGACCGGCAGTGATTCTCGCTTCGTCCGTTTCCCGATCGATGCTGATTTGCGAGCCTGGTACAACGACCACTTCGACGAACTGGAACAGGCTCGCGGAAAGGGCCTGAGTGATTCGCTTAAAGCGTTCTTCACAGACTGGGACGTGGCGATTCGTAACAACTCCGGAGTCGAAGACCCGCTCAAGTACCGGAACAGCGTGGGACTGACGTCATGCATTGGCGGACTGGGTTACCACGTCGAAGTTCAGGCGGGGAAATCGCTTTATCCCTGTGTCTATGAGGACGACGGTAATCTGTACTTCCTGCTGCCCATGAAGCGAGACGATTTCAAGATCATTGGCCGGCGTTTGACTGAGAAGTCGCTCCCCATCTTTCCGGGGGTGTATGACGTCAGCATCCGCCCTGATTCAAAGACGCCCAGGTCGGTGGTGACGAAGCCCGCCAGCGAGTAGACCGTCTGCTGGTTCGTTGTTCGTCGCTCGTAGTAACCGCACTTGTGCGGTTGCCCGTCGGCGAGCCGTCGAACCGCACAAGTGCGGTTACTACGAGCGGTGGTTACCACAAGCGGGATTCGCAACATGAGCACCGAGCACGGCACGGGAACTCTATTCAGCGGCATGGATGTCGATGCGCTTCGGGAGCAGTTCCGGAACCGCAACAAGTCACTCACTGACAAACGCATGTCTGTGCGCGAAGCCGTCACTCAGTTTGTCCACGATGGTGACTATCTTGGGTCCGGCGGGTTCGGCTGCGATCGCATTGCCACGGCACTGCTCCACGAGATCGTGCGTCAGAAAAAGCAGAACCTCAGCTTTGCCGGGCACACGGCGACCCATGACTGGCAGATCCTGTGCGCTGGAAACCAGACTGGTCGCGGTCAACTTCTTAAGCGAGTCGACATTGCCTACATCGTTGGGCTGGAAGCGCGAGGTCTATCCCCGCACGCTCGCCGTGTCGCCGAATCCGGTGAGGTCGAGTTCTGTGAATGGACCAACTACGCACTCGCCGTTCGGCTGAAGGCTGCAGCAATGGGAGTTCCATTTCTGCCGGTCCGCAGCATGGCCGGCACTGACACGTTCCGACACAGTGCGGCGAAATCGATTACCTGCCCGTTCACTGGTCAGCCGCTGGTTGCCGTTCCCGCTCTCTCGCCTGACGTCGCCATCATTCACGTTCACGAAGCGGACTGCTTTGGCAACTGCCGCGTCCGCGGGACATCAGTCGCCGACTTCGAGCTGGCCCGGGCTGCCCGACGCCTCATCATCAGTTGCGAGCGCATCATCCCGAACGACGAGATTCGAGAAGATCCCACATCGACGGTCATCCCGTTCTTCTGTGTCGATGCGGTGTGCGAGGTTCCCTGCGGCAGCTATCCCGGCAACATGCCATACGAGTATTTCTCTGACGAAGCCCACATCCGGGAATGGCTCGAAATGGAACGCGATCCCGAGCAGCATCTCGACTTCGTCACGCGTCTGATCTTCGACACATCCGACTTCGACGAGTATCTCGCTGTCTGCGGTGGACGAGAGCGACTCGAATCATTGAGACGGCAGGAACTCGATCCAGCAGGCTCGAATTCGTGATCTCTGAAAGCTCCGACGAAAAATGACCAACTGCAATCCCATCGAACTGATGATCTGCACGGCCGCCCGGCACCTGGAAGACGGCAAGCTCGTCGTTGTCGGGACCGGTGCCCCCTGTGCCGCCGCCATGCTCGCCCAGAAGACGACTGCACCGAATATGACTCTGATGTTCGAAGCAGGCGGGATCGCGCCGCAGTTGCCTCGCATGCCGATCAGCGTCGGTGACTCACGTACTCACTACCGCGGCCTGGTCGCAACCAGCATGGCCGACATCATGGAGACCTGTCAGCGAGGCATGGTCGATTACTCGTTCCTCGGCGGCGCCCAGATCGACGCCTACGGCAATCTCAACTCGACGATGATTGGCGACGATTACCAGCAGCCGAAAGTGCGTTTGCCCGGCAGTGGAGGAGCAAACGATCTGGGTTCATTCTGCTGGCGCATTCTGGTGATGACGCCTCACGATCGACGACGCTTCGTCGAGAAACTCGACTTCATGACCACGCCCGGCTACCTGACCGGCTCCGGAGCCCGCGAAGCCGCCGGCCTGCCCGCCGGGACTGGTCCGTACAAAGTCGTGACCAACCTCGCAGTACTCGGTTATGACGACGAAACGAAGCGCATGTGCGTCGAATCCGTGCATCCAGGCACGACGCTCCAGCAGGTCCGCGAAAACACAGGCTTCGACCTGCTGGTCAGCGAGTCCATTGAAGAGACTCCGGAACCGGACATCGAAGCCCTGAGAATTCTGCGGGAAGAAGTGGACCCCCAGCGTCTGATTCTCGGACGGGCCTGACATGGGTTCGTCGTTCGTAGTAGCCGGATTCATCCGGCTGTACGCGGCTTGCGATCGCTGGCCAGGGTTGAGTCGATCACCAATGGTCGAACCACATAAATGGTCGACGCATTGATGGTGCTCATCCACGTCATTAATGAAACTCCGGAATCTCAGCGACGTCTTCGGCATCAATCATTTTCTGCAAGTGCACGGCGACTCCGTCGACGATGGCGTCGATCATGATCTGGCCGGCTTCGGCGGTGGCCTCCAGCGGTTCTTTGTCTTCCTGGTCCTGCATCGCATCGGCGCGGACATTTTCAGGAAAGGCGGCGAGGGCGAAGGCGGTTTCGAATTCCTGCGCGTGGCCGGGCCAGCGTTTGGTTTTCAGGTTGGCTTCGGCGACTTCGTCCGTCAGCCATTCCCAGTAACTGTGAAACTGGAGGTTGATCTCCAGCCGCTGCAGGAACTGACCCCACATGCCCTCACACGGAGCGACATTTCCGCCGTGGCCGTTGAGGACCAGGATGTTCGTGAAACCAGCGTGATGCATACTGCGAATCGTGTCGAACAGAACTCCCAGCCAGCTTCCCGGCAGTGCGGTCAGCGTGCCGATGTGTCGCATGTGATGCTCACTGATGCCGATGTTCATCGACGGTGCCACGATGACCTGCGGGTCCAGCTTCTGAGCGACTTCGACCGCGATGTGATTAACACTCCGCCAGTCGTGCTCCATCGAGAGATGCTCCAGGTGCTGCTCGGTCGCGGCAACTGGAATGATGCAGGCCTTCAGTTCGCCGGACTGCATGCGTTCCCGGAACTCGCGGCGAGAGTGTTTAGGCAGCAGAACTCGGTCAGATTCGGTCAATGACATAGCTGTGGGCTCCAGGTGGGCAGGTCGATCGTGCAACGGGGTGATGATCGACAATGAGCAGGATCAATGTGACACGTAGACGGGCGATATTCGCGGAGACGGCCCTTGAGATTCAAGCCGTTGGGCGATCCAGTAGACTCCCGCTAATTCAGATCGCGTAACGGACAAGTCAGGTTTCAAAGCGATTTAACAGAAGGCCGCAAAGTTCGCGAAGGACCGAGTCGGTCGTTTTCCTTTGCGTCCTTTGCGAACTTCTGTTCGATCTCGCCAAATCACCTCTGCCTGGAAACACCATGAGAAAAAGCAGGACGCTGGCCCGCCTCAAAGATGACAAGACCGTTCGTATCTGTGGACTCGGGCACTTCATTCCGTCGTATATTCGCCATGCGGCTCACTTTGGATTCGATTGTGTGTGGCTCGACGCGGAGCACCGGTGCTTCGACGATCGAGAGCTGCTGGCATTGCTGGCATATTTTCATCTGCACGACATCGACTGCATGCTGCGACCGCCGACGCTTGAGAAAACGCGGCTGTATCGGTACCTGGAAGACGGTGCGTCCGGGCTGATGATTCCTCACGTGTCGACGCCCGAGAAAGCTCAGATGCTCGTCGACTCCGTGAAGTTTCCACCGATCGGAGACAGGGGAATCGATGGAGCGGGACTCGATAGCGATTTCTTTCTGGACTACAGCGAAGACTGGACGGACCGGGCCAACGCCGACACGTTCCTCGTTGTGCAGATTGAAACTCCGGAAGCCGTTGCCAACGTCGATGCGATTGCTGCCATCAAAGGTGTCGATGGAATCTTCGTCGGACCTGGAGACCTGGGCCTTCGGTTACGGCAACCGAGTGCTTCCATGGACCTGGAGGAAGCCATCGCCCAGGTGGCGTCTGCCTGTGCAACGCACGGCAAGGCCTGGGGATTGCCTGTCGGGACGGAAGAGGCGATGCAGAAGCGCCACGAACAGGGAGCCCGCCTGCTGGCACACGGCGGCGAGTTCATGGCGATCATGAAGATGCTCGAGGAATCGGCGGGGATGTTTCACAAGGTTACGGGTTCATAGCTCACGACTTCTCGTTCCAACGCTCCGCGTTGGAACAGAAGTCGGACGCTCTGCGTCCCCGTTCTCTCGTTCATGGGACGCGGAGCGTCGTGTGACGCGTCCCAACGCGGAGCGTTGGAACGAGATGCACAGGGAACGAAGCAGTGATTGCATGACAGGCGCAACGAACACTCCCATCATTCTGACGACGCTCAACGCGAGGTACTGGCACAGCTCGTTCGGTCTGCGCTATCTGCTGGCGAACATGGGTCCGCTGCGTGATCGGACCTGCATGCTGGAGTTCGGCATCAACGACAACACCCTCGACGTGCTGTCAGCGATCCTCGATCACGACCCGCAAATTGTGGGGATCGGTGTTTACATCTGGAACGTCGATCCGGCGACGCGACTTGTCGCCGATCTGAAACGCGTGCGACCGGACATCACCATCGTCCTCGGTGGACCGGAGGTGAGTTACGAAACCGACGGTCAGGCAATTGTCGAACTCGCCGATCACGTCGTTACGGGAGAAGCCGACCTGGCATTCGCTGAACTGTGTGGACAGCTCTTGAACGGCTCGGCCGTCGCAGACCGGATCATTCCCGCGCCGCTGCCACAGTTCGACCAACTGGCGATGCCGTACGATCTTTACACCGACGAGGACATCGCCCATCGCGTCATCTACGTCGAGGCGTCACGGGGGTGTCCTTTCACCTGCGAGTTCTGCCTGTCGGCACTCGACATCCCGGTGAGGCAGGCGAATCTCGAAAGTTTCCTGGCGGCCATGCAGGGTCTGCTGGATCGAGGTGCCCGGCAGTTCAAGTTTGTCGATCGCACATTCAATCTGAATCTACGTGTCGGGCGGGCCATCCTGGAGTTCTTCCTGGACCGCTACGAGCCCGGCCTGTTCCTGCACTTCGAGATGATCCCGGACCGATTGCCGGACCCTCTGCGTGAACTGATTGCTCGATTCCCCCCTGGTGCACTGCAGTTCGAGATCGGCGTGCAGACCTTCAATGAGGACGTCGGCGAGTTGATCAGCCGGAGACAGGACAACACACAGCTCGCCGCGAACTTTCGATTCCTGCGAGAACACACAGGGGTCCATATTCACGCTGACCTCATCGTCGGTCTGCCCGGCGAGTCGATCGAGAGTTTTGCCGTCGGTTTCGACCGACTTGTGTCGCTCGATCCGCAGGAGATTCAGATCGGCATCCTCAAGCGTCTGCGCGGCACTCCCATCATTCGCCATGACGCGGAATGGAGGATGACCTACAGCGACTCGCCGCCGTATGAGATTCTCAGCAACTCGCTGATCGATTTCCCGGCCATGCAGCGTCTCAGGCGGTTCGCACGCTTCTGGGACCTGATCGGCAACAGCGGCAACTTCCTGGAATCGAGCCGGCTGATTCTGCACCACGGCCCGTCGGCGTTTGCCGAGTTTGCTTCTTTGTGCGACTGGCTGTTCGCTCGTGAACAGCGCGCTCACGGAATCTCGCTGGTGCGGCTCGCGGAGCATCTGTTTGAGTTCCTAGTCGCGGTCCAGGGTCTGGATGAAGACGACGCGGCAGCCGCGATCTGGCAGGACTACACGCGAACGGGTCGACACGACCGACCAGCGTTCCTGCGACGCTTCGAACTGCCGCACCCAGCAAAGCGCGAGCGGCAACCAGAGCTGGCGCCGCGAAGACAGGCCCGACACGCACCGTAAACCGTGAGTGGACTACCCGCCCAGGCGGCGGGTTGTGAACGGGCTGCGGCTGTCTGTGTCCGTCTGGTCGGTTGAGGTCGCTGACGGAGCTGGCGGCTGAATCACTTTCCGCGGCTGAGAACTGGTCGCGGACTCTTCGGCCGCCCGTTCCTCGGCACGCTTTTTCACTGTATCTGCCAGCTTTTTCTTCGCCACGCGGCGTTCCCGATCTTTCTTCTTCTGGTCTTTGTTCTTAGCCACCTGTCTGTTCCTTCCGTGGGTTGTACCCGGATTTCAAACTCGCGGGAGTTTACTCAGTTTCCCCACCGACGCGAAGTTGCCAGCGCAGTCGTTTTCCAGAGGCTTACCAGTTTGCGATCTGATAATCCTTGAGAAAATTGCCCCACTGGTGATCTCCGGTCAGGAAGCCGGAGAAGATGGGGTCGCAGATACGGGCGGCGGCATCGACCAGATCGAGCGGTGGATGGAAGCCCAGTTCCTCGGTCTTCCACTGGGCAATCTCAGTCGGGTCTTCGTCCGTGATCCAGCCGGTGTCGACGCTGTTCATGTGGATTCCATCGCGGGCATAGTCGCGGGCGGACGTTCGCGTGAGCATATTCAGAGACGCTTTGGCCATGTTCGTATGTGGATGTCGGTCGGTCTTGTAGGCTCGATAAAAGACGCCCTCCATCGCCGAGACATTGACGATGTGCTTGTCGCGAGTTGGCACTCGCAGCATTAGCGGCTTCAGTCTCGCGTCAAGAATGAACGGAGCGACCGCATTCACCAGGTGCACTTCCAGCAGTTCAACGGTGGGTACGTCGGCCAGTTTCAGCCGCCAACTGTTAACCGTTCGTAGATCAACCTGCTGAAGATCGCCGTCCAGTCGGCCGGTGGGAAACAGCTCCTCGCCCGTCTGTGTGTCTCCGGGAGCAAGCGGCAACTGCGAAAGCTCCGCGGCACGACGAATGCCAGCCAGGCTGCCATCGACCTGAGCCGGCAGGTTCGTTCCGGCACTCGTTTCGCAAACTCCCTTGCCGCGCAGCTCTTCATAGGATTGCAGCAGCGGCTGTGCTGATGCAGGCAAATTCCCGATCAGCTTGCGTTCGTCTTCCATCAGGTGAGCGTAGAAGCCCGGCGGACGCCGAACGGTCTGACAGGCGTTGTTAAGTATGAAGTCCAGTCGCGGCAGGGTTTCACACAGATGATCGGCGAAGGCCTCGACGCTGGGCGTGTGCCGCAGATCAAGGCCGTGCAGTTGGAGCCGGGTATGCCAGTCCGCGTGGTCCTCCTCTGCCAGAAACCGCTGTGCCGCATCGCGCGGAAACCGCGTTGTGACGATCAGGTGTGCCCCGGCCCGCAGCAGTTTCAAGGCGGCCTGATAGCCGATCTTCACGCGTCCGCCGGTCAGCAGTGCGTATCGTCCCGACAGATCGAATGACTGATTCCGTCGCTCCCAGTTGAGCGCCGCGCAGTCGGGACACAGGGCGTCGTAATGAAAGTGAACTCGATCGAAGTCACGCTTGCAGATGTAGCAACTCCTCGCGACCTGCAGCTTCGCACCGAGTTCATCACCGGCAGCATCGACAGGCGGAGGAAGCTCAACTTCGAACGGAGCCGGGGCGCAGGCTTTCTTCAATTGACGGAGCCCGGTCCCGGCGCGGATGCCGGTGCGAGCCAACACGTGCTCGTCTTCGGCTTTCAGTTCGTCGATCTGCGCCTGGTCCTTACGGCGAAATGCGCGAAGCAGTTGCTTACGTGCTGTGCGGTTCGGGATTGCGATCTTTTCAATCGCGTGCAGCAGTCGCTGCCGGTCCGCCTGATCGAGTGCTGCCAGGTGGCCGCGGTCCTCGGCGATTCGCTCCAGCAGTTCCGTGACCGCCAGCAGACTTTCTGCTGTCAGTGCCTCGTATGACGCTGTTTCCGGTTCGTTGTCCAACGGTTGTCCTCAAACTGCTATCGAAGAATCGTGTTCAGTGGCCTGGTCTCCCGCGAGTCGGCTCAGATGATCTCGACTCGCCGCCACGATGTCACGTGCGGTGGTGGTCGTGTCGGACTGATGACAGCGTCGACTGATGAGGCCTAATATGAGCTGAGATTCGGCGGAGTCGTTGACCGGCTTCGAACGCAACGTCAACAGTGCCAGCCTGGAGAACGACAGCAATGACAATTCAAACAGCTCTTCGCGGCCTCATCGTCGGGATTACGGGATTAATTGCATGCGCCAGTGGATGGTCTCAGGACGCAGACGGGCTGGTTGCCGCGGGAGCTGATGTGACGAAGCTGGCCGGCGGCTTCAAGTTCACGGAGGGCCCGGCCTGTGATGCCGACGGCAATGTCTATTTCTCGGACATTCCGAACGAACGCATCCACAAGTGGTCGACGGACGGCAAGCTGTCGACGTTCCGAGAGGACACCGGTCGAGCGAATGGGCTGTACTTCGATCGTGATGGCAACCTGCTGGCGTGCGAGGGAGGTAACCGCCGGCTGACGCTGATCTCACCGAAGAATAAGGTGACCGTGCTGGCAGACAGCTACGACGGCAAGAAGTTCAACAGCCCGAACGACCTGTGGATTGATCCGCATGGCGGCGTCTACTTCACCGATCCGCGCTACGGCAGTCAGGATGGACTCGAGCAGGGCGGCTTTCACGTTTACTACCGCACACCCGACGGAAAGCTGACGCGCGCTATCGACGATCTGGCCAAACCGAACGGCATCATCGGCACGGTCGACGGCAAGTGGTTGTACGTTGCTGATCCCGGTGCCGGAAAGACGTTCCGTTACTCCATTGATTCAGGTGGGAAGCTTTCAGGCCGCACGCTGCACGCCGAGTCCGGCTCGGACGGCATGACGCTCGACGAGCATGACAACCTGTATCTGACTGCCGGTGCCGTGCGGGTCTACAGCTCAAAGGGAAAGCACGTCGCCGACATCGAGACACCAGAACGGCCGGCCAACGTCTGCTTCGGCGGCGAGGACCGCAAGACGCTGTTCATTACCGCGCGCACTGGGTTCTACTCACTGAAGATGTCTGTGAGTGGCCAGCGGGCCAAGTGAGATGCGATGGCGTTGCACTGCCACCGTCATG
>CAUZFZ010000051.1:0-56122 GCA_963579025.1 Planctomycetota bacterium
CACCAGCCTGACCGCCACCCAATCCGCCACCACCACCGAAGCCACCGCCGCCACCGCCCTGTTGGCCGCCGCCTTGCTGGCCACCACCTTGCTGGCCACCACCCTGCTGACCGCCACCCTGCTGGCCACCTCCGCCACCAGCGAAGGAAAAGGTCGTGACTTCGATCAGGTTGTTGAAGAATGGTGACAGTGCGAGTCGCACAAACCGCCGGTCCGCGGAAACAACCGCGGTCACGCTAAGCGTAATACCATCCGGAATGAACCCGATCTGCGGAGCGAAGCCCACAGAGAACGCACCCACTGTCGGCTGCACGCTGAGCACGAACGGCTGAACCGTCTGGTCAAAAATAGTCGCCTGGTCACCGTTAAACAGTGTGACCTTGGGAGCGAACATGATGTTGGACCGCTCATCACCCTGAGCCGCCTGGATGAAGAAGAATGTTTCAATATCGCTAAGCACGGCCAGTCCAACCTGCAAGCCGGCGTTTGGCTGGAAGTTGCCGAAGTCCGGGATGCCGATGTCGAACGATCCCTGCTGAAATGCGATGTCCAGGTCCGGGGTAAATGCACCCGGTGCCGCCAGACCAATGATCGTACCGCCATCTACGTATCGGTCCCGCTCGGTCAGTTCACGGCTTGGACCTGGAGAGAAGAAGGTCTGCTGCTGCTGCTGACCGCCCTGCTGGCCGCCCTGTTGGCCCTGCTGGCCCTGCTGGCCCTGCTGGCCGCCCTGCTGGCCGCCCTGCTGGCCAGTGATCACGCTTCCGAATGGCGGAAGCGGGACCAGTCCTCCTCCGCCCTGCTGTCCCTGCTGACCACCACCCTGCTGGCCGCCACCACCGCCACCGCCCTGACCTCCTCCGCCGCTGCTGAAGTCGGGACCGCCCACGGTGTCCTGTACGTCGAAGTCGAAATCGATCCCGATGCGTTCGAAGAATCGGTCGCTGACGTTGACCAGACGGACTTCAATGGTCACCTGCAGATCCTGCAGTCGCCGCAACTGGTCCAGCAGAGAAGAGATTTCCTCATGCACCTGCTGTGTTTGCCGGATAACCAGCGAGAGTGTCGTTTCACTGGATTGAATCGAGCCCTGTCCGCCAACTTCCGTCCATGAACCCGGTTCGACCGACGACGTAATCAGATCCATCAGCGTGTCGAATTGAAGATTCTCACGTCTGGGAGCATTCAGTCGGGCATTCAGACCGCCGCCGCCGGATGCCATGAACGGCGAATTGCCGCCCATGCCGGGTGCGACCTGGAACTGGCCACCATTCGAATTCGGCAAACCGCCCATGGATGCCACAGCCATCTGGCCGTTGGTGTCGAGAATGTTGTTCGTGAAGACGTCGCCTGGATTCCGATTCCGGCTCCGCATCGGCACGACAAGGTCCGCCACCGAGTAGGCGGCCGGCACCAAACGCCCCTGCTGCCGAATCTGGCTGGTGATTTTCAGAGCGTCGTGCTCGATCGTGTATCCCAGGTTGATCGGCTCAAGCAGCAAAGCCAGAGCACTCTTGATACGAATGTTGTCCACGTCGATCGTGACCGGCGTCGCTGTCGACACGCCCTCTTCTTCGATCGCCGGGATATCGACGACCACATTCATGCCAGTCGCCGTCTGCACATACTTGATGACTTCCATCAACTCCGCGTTTTCAAAGTGCAGTGACACGCGATCGTTCAGGCTCTTGTCGATCCGCTTTTCATCTTCACTGCGAAGATGATTCTCTCGCGGGTATTTGCCTTTCCGTCGTCGATTCAATTCTTTCCAGTTGTCCGGGAAGCCGATGGGATTGCGGTCATCAATTCCCATCAACGATTCTTCAACACTGAAGAGCTGTTCAAACACACTCTTCTCGCGATTGTCACGCATCTCCTCGTTGCGTGCGATGCGCCCGGCGAGCTGTGATTTCAGCGTCATGTTGACCGCGATCGGATTCTGCGGGTCCAGTTCCTTGGCCTGTTTCGCAATGATCCCGGCTTCCGCGTAGCGTCGCTGCTTGAACAGCCGGTTGAACTCGTCCACCAGGTCCTTCAACTCCTGGTCCAGACGAATTTGGTAATCGCGTTCGCGGGCGATGCCCTTGATGACTTCTTCGTTCTCACGCTGCATTTCGATGATCGGCTTTCGCTGAGCGATGTAACCGTCGATCGAACTTCGGCTGCTGCGAAGCTTCTTGACCAGTGGACCGACACGCTCCGAATCGAAGCCGGACGTTTCAACATTGGCGAGCGTCTGGTCGAGCAGTTCGACAGCGTCATCCGGACGCTTTTCCTGAAGAGAATCCGCTCGCAGCATGACGTTGAAGACTTCCGTCCGCAGACGATCGAAACGCAGTGCGTCACGCTGTTCAGTAATGTCGATTGGAGAGCGTTCGTCATACGACGGTGTTCCCGGAGCCCCCTCCGGAATTGTTCCGGTACGCGGATTTGTTTCAGCGGGGAACTCCGACGACGCGAGTTGAACCGGGTTGCGTCGCGGATGTAGCTCCTGCAGATACGTCCGCAACTGTTGCGATTTCCAGGCGTCCAGTTTCTGACCGGACTGGTACGCGGCCAGGAATGCTTCATACGCCGCGGCACGGTCGCCCTGACGCAGGCTTGTGCGACCCTGCTGGAACAGTGCTTCGGCCGAGACTCCGGACGGATACAGTGTGGTAATATTGTTGGTCGTACTGTCGTCGCCCGTGAACGATCCGACGCTTGGCCGCATCTCGGTTACCGGGTTGGTCGATGCGGTCGAAATCGGCAGTCCTGCAGGGAAGTCCGGCGTCCCTGGTTGAACGGCATTGTCCGCCACCGTCGTCGCTGGAGGAACAACCGGCGGGAAGAGCTCTTCGGCAGGTGGAGCCGCGACTGGTTCAGGACCGTTCGTTCTGGCGGCCGAAATCGCCTGCAGTTCACGCGCCTTCTGATCGGCCGCCGCCAGCACCGATTCCGGGCGATCTTCGAACGGATCGAATGTCAGATTCATTCCGCGGACGTGACCAATCTTGAGGTAAGCCTCATCAAGTTGTCCCGCGGCGATGTCCTCGCGAGCCTGGGCGAGAATCTCCTTCGCCTGTGCCTTTTGTTGCTGGAATGCCCGCATCTGCGCTTCCGCCGGTGACGGACCCGTGATCGTCGGCGACGGCCGCTCGTTGCGCGCCTGTGCGATTTCGTGCCGTGCCTGAGCCTGCGCGATTCTGGCGATCATCGGCTCCGGACGTTCATCCAATGGTCCATACGTGACGTTCAATGTGGCGGCCTGAGTCGCCTTCAAACGGGCTTCTTCGAAATTGCCCGCATCCAGAGCCACACGAGCTGCTCGCAACCACCCAGCCGCCACTTCCCGCTGACGCTGCTGTTCCGCGAACGCCAGTTCCCGAGCGGACGGTCCTCGTAATGGTTGTTCAGTCTCACTCGGCAACGGATTCACCAGTGGTGTTGGATTCGGCAACGGCATCGGTTCAACCAGTGCTGTCGGATTCGGCATCGGCATCGGCATCGGTTCGACCAGTGCTGTCGGATTCGGCAAAGGCATTGGCATCGGTTCGACCAGCGCTGTTGGATTCGGCATCGGGCTGGGCATCGGCACCGGCTCCACCAACGTCGTCGAGTCCGGTGGCGGAGTCAGTTGCGCGACGTTCGGGCCGGGAACTCGAGTTTCGAGTTGAGCGATCTCAGCCAGAACATCCTGTGGCTGGTCGTCAAAGAGTGTGTAAATCACATCCAGACGGGACGCTTCAATTGCCGTCGCACGTGCGGCCGGTAGATTTCCTTCACGGATCGACTGGCGTGCTTCGCTCAACAGTCGTTTCGACAAATCGGCCTGCCGCCTCACCGCAGGCGAGTCCACCACACGCGGAGCCTCACTCGTGTCAGCAATCGCTGGCGGTTCTCGTGTCACTGCGGGAGATTGTGTGGGGATTTCCGTGACGCGTGGCGCGTCCGGCGGAGTTGTTGCAGGCGATTCCGCCGAAAGTTGTTCGAACGGGCTTACTAATCGGGGAGTCAGTGCATCTGGCAGCAACGGAGCGTTCCGACCCGCCGGTGTGACTCGATCCTGAGCAGCGAGACGATCGAGTTCGGCCACGACGTCAGCCGGTCTGGTCTCAAGTAATTTCCAGGCCGTGCTCATGGCGTTGGCCTGTTCCGCCAGTTGACGGGCCATAGCTGTGTCACCGTTTCGCAGCGCCTGCTGAGCTCGTGCCAGAATCTGCTGAGCCTGCTGGTGCTGCTGATCCTGCTGCACCACTGCGTCCCGCTGAATCCGATCGATTCGGGCAACCAGGGGTTCCGGCCGTTGATCGAATGGACCGTACGTCGCATTCAATTCACCGGCCTGCGTCGCCAGACGACGGGCCGCCATCATGTTCCCCGCGTCGAACTCTGCGGTGGCCTGACGCAGCAACTGCTGAGCCTGTGCACCAACACTGTTACGCGCGGCTTCTGCACTCGTCGGCGGACCGACGGGTGGTCCCGGTAATGGACTGACCTCGGGAATTATTCCAACCAGTGGTGGCCCGACGGCCGATGGTGTCGTCGCGTCCGTGAGTGTCACCGTTCCGGCCGCTCGATCGATCGCGAGAAGCACCAGAGCCGGACGGTCATCAAACACGCCGTAGTGCGCATTCAGACTCTCGGCCTGCCGCGTCGTGTCGCGAGCTTCGTCGATACGTCCTTGAATGATCAACTGGCGAGCCTCGGCAATCAGCTTCAACGCACGTTGACGATTTCCGTCCTCGGCGGCGACTTCGCTGGGACGAACCGGATCCAGAATTTCGGGCACAACACCGCCCATGGCGGGTAACGTGTACTCGATCGCGCGTGGGCCGATTGTTCCGACAGTCGGCAAACCAGTTGCCGGGGGATTTGGATTAATCGCAGTGATTGCCGGTGCAACCGCCGAGGCAGATTCCGATCCCGACGCTTCGACTTCCACCAGTTGCAGCGGCGAACGCGTCGTCCCCTGACGGCGCTCAATCGTCGACATCAACTGCTGGGGCGTTTCTTCGAACAGACCCCAGGTCGTTTGCACCTGACTGGCCATGAGTGTTTTCTCATAAGCCGATTCCAGCCGATTTCTCTGCAGGTCGTCGCGTGCCGATGCCAGCAGCGCTTTGGCGTAAGCCTTGCGATCACCGGATTCCCTGAGCTGCTCTTCACGCGTCGCTTTGTCCACAATCGTTGGGACGCGGGCCGACGTCGCTGGGGGGATTGGACGCGTCACCCCGGTTGCATCAAACGCAGCGGGTGGCAGACCGAACGGAGCGGCTGGTGCCGCGGCAGTCCCTGGTGTGCCGGCTTTGATCTGAGCGATCAAATCTGTAGGCGTAAACTCACCGGGCTGAAACACGACGCTCTTACCAATGTCTTGAGCGACGGTCGCGTCAATTAAAGCCCTGTCGTTATCTCCCCGCTCCAAAGCCTCGCGGGCGCCTTTCATATAAAAGTCAACACGCTTCCGCAGTGGCCCGACTTCCGCGCTGGCTCCGGTCTCGACCACGATCGGGTTTTCCAGAGTTGACGGCGAGCGACCTGCCGGTGGTGTCGGCTGCTCGCCGCCTGCAGTGACGACCTGACCGGATGGAACCGGCGGCCGACTTCGTGCTGTGCCTGGAGCGGTAGCCGGATCGGTGTTGCGAAGCTGAGTCAGCAGTTGTCGAGGTGTCATTTCACCCTCGCTCCAGCGTACTTTGTACCGACTGGCCTTCAGGGCGAGCATCCGGGCTTGAGCCGCGTTGCCATTTCTGGCAGATGCAACCGCCTGACGCATCAGAGTTCGGGCGGTCTGCCCGTAAGCGTTCGCTCGCCTCGAAATCGACTGGCTCGTCGAGCGCGAGCTGGCAGTTTGTGCCACCAGAGGCTGGACCGACCTCTCGGAGTGCTGCCACCAGAGTGAACCCGCAACAGTCGCTACGACAAGGAAACCAGTGAGCTTACGCAAGGTCAGTTCCTCCTTGAGCCGTCTCCGGAAGCTAATCGAACGTAGGCTTCCGGGATTCACGATGGCCACAGATATGAGAATCTGTGAAACCGAACAGAAGTGTCAAACGGTAAATCGAACGAACCAGGCACGGACGATGCGCACAAAGAAAGGCTGTGCGTTCTCGCGTGACGGGAACATTCGGCGCTGATGAGTTGTTTTTTGGGGGGGACTTTGACGCGAAGGGATGTCGTTGCTCAGTCTGCCATGAGAGAGAGGGGAGATGTGGTGGGAAGTGAATATGACGACGCAGGGGAACGCGCCGCCCTCACGGCAGAACGAGAGCGGCGGAGTGATATCCCAGGCAGCATAAAACGGTCAACACGATCTTGAGCCTTTTTCGCGGTGTTGGGGCAGGAACTTGCAGAAACCTGGTCCCTCACCAACCGGCCACTGATCGATCGACACTGGAACCAACTGCGCGCGAGACCTACGCTGGTTCCATCCGTGACGATCGTCTCACGGGGCAGTCCACTCCAATTCAGTAACCGACCGGCGGAATGAGACATCATGCAAACGTTCGCGTTCCCTCAGTGGCTCGTATTGCTGGCCCTGTTGTCCAACCCGCTTGCGGCCGCCGAATGGGGCACGCTGACTGGTCGGTTTGTGTACGACGGCGACCCGCCGGTTCCGCAGAAGATCGATCTCAATAAGGACGTTGCGGTCTGCTCAAAGAAACCTCCGGTCGATGAGGCGTTGCTGGTCCATCCGAAGAATCGAGGTGTCGCGAACGTCATCGTGACGCTCGAACTGAAGAAGGGCGAAAAGCTGACAGGCTTTCATCCCGATTACGCGAAGACAAAAAACGCAAAGATCGGCATGACCAACGAATTCTGTCGCTTCGAACCGCGTGTCACGCTTCTGCGGACGACTCAGACACTGGTCATTGGCAACGACGATTCGGTTCCGCACAACACGCTGGCTTATCTGTCGTACAACAATCCGTTTAATGAAACGGTTTCCGGTGGCGCCAGTATCACTCAGCAACTCAGGAAATCGGAGCGTCGCGCGTCGATGGTTAAGTGTTCGATCCACGGCTGGATGACATGCTGGCTGGTGATCCGCGAGGATCCTTACATGGCGGTGACTGACAAAGATGGCCGATTCACAATCCGCAACATGCCGTCGGGTGAATGGACCTTTCGGTTCTGGCAAGAGAAGGCCGGCTACCTGAGCCGCATCGAACTCGGTGGTCAGACCGTCGAAGACAAGAAGGGGCTGTACCGGTTACCGGTTGATAAGGACAAAGTGGACCTGGGTGAAATTCACCTCAGCCCGAAACTGTTCGCGGGGCCTTGAGCACCGGTCCAGGACCTGAACCACAGGATGGACGCTCACTCGTTCCCGCCGATTCGACTGACGGGCAAGACTCACGACAGTGAGGCTGCATCGTTGCAAGAGCGATCCGTGCGCGACTCACTGGCCCGGTCAGAACTGAGTCGATAGGGTCCCGCCTCCTTCGCATTTTGCCGCAACCGCCCGACTTTTTTGCGCCCATTGCCGAGCCATATGGAACAATTCATCGAAGACACGCTGCTGGGCTATTCGGATGCGGTGCTGCTTGTCGTGATCGCGGTCATGCTGGGTCTGCTGGCGAAATTCGCCGACCTGGTTGTCGATTATGCCGTCGTTCTGTCCCAGCGTTCCGGCGTACCGAAGGTCATCATCGGCGCGACGGTTGTCAGTCTTGGCACGACGGCTCCGGAAGTGGCCGTGTCTGTGCTGGCCGCGTTTAAGGGGGATTCCGGGCTTGCACTGGGCAATGCCGTTGGCTCGATCATCTGCGATACCGGGTTGATCCTGGGAATCGCCTGCCTCATTCGTCCGCTGGCGATTCCATTCGAGACCGCGAACCGTCAGGGCTGGGTGCAGCTTGGAGCCGCCGTGCTGCTCGTGCTGTTTTGTGTCCCGTGGAGCAACCCGGCAGCCCCTTATACGGACGGCACAGCCGGCGTGTTTCCTCGCTGGGGCGGATTCGTGTTTCTTGGACTGCTGGCGGTGTACCTCTGGCTGTCGGTCAAGTGGTCGAAAGCGGCCGTGGATTCAGTCCCAGTAGCCGTGATCGTTGATGAATACGAACACCGTGAATTCGAGTTGTCCGCTGGCTCTGACAAATCTGCCGACCGAGTTGTGGCCCAACGACCCGAGCACGGGGCGGACGGGAACGAGTCCGCGATCCTGACTCTGCTGAAGCTGCTCCTGGCGATCATCGGCGTTGTTCTGAGTGCGAACGTTCTGATCCCGGCGATCAGGATCATGGCTGTACGGTGGGGTGTGCCGCAGTCGGTCATCGCCGCGACAATGGTGGCGTTTGGCACTTCGCTGCCCGAGCTGATCACGGCCGTGCAGGCCGCGCGTCGAGGGCACGGAGATCTGGCAGTCGGAAATATCATCGGGGCGGACATTCTGAACGCGCTGTTCGTCGCAGGCGCTTCAGCCGCCGTCACCACAAGCGGGCTGGTGGCCGACGCCATTTTCTTTCGATTGCAGTTTCCCGCGATGCTGATTGTGCTGGTAGTTTTCCGGATCGGTATTGCGACGTCGAAAGGCACACTTGGCCGTGGATTCGGCTGCGTGCTGCTGGGAACATATCTTGTGTATCTCGTCCTGAACGTGATCCACGGGGCCGGCGGCGGACATTGATTCACGCTCAACATCGCACCACGGAAGAGCACCAATGCAGACTCTTGCCGAATCAGAAGTGCGGCAGCGAATTGCTGAACGCCTTGACGTCTCCGACTTTGACGGCAAACGCGTGCTGCTCATTGTTCCCGATGCTACACGCACGGCACCGCTACCTCTGTTGTTCGACGCCGTACACGATCAGTTGGGCTCGCACGTCACGAGGCTCGACGTCCTCGTCGCACTGGGTACGCATCCGTCGATGCCCGAAGACGCCATCTGTCGATTACTTGGCATAACTGACGAGGATCGTGCCGGCCGATTCAGCAATGTGGGTCTGTTCAATCATGAATGGGACAATCCCGATCGGCTGACGACAATTGGTCAGTTGACCGCGACCGATGTCGAACAGATTTCGGATGGGCGACTGTCACTCGAAGTCCCGGTGCAGATCAACTCACGCATCTCCGACTACGACGTGTTGCTGGTACTTGGACCGGTGTTCCCGCATGAGGTCGTGGGGTTCTCCGGCGGTAACAAGTACTTCTTCCCGGGGATTTCCGGACCGGAACTGCTCAACTTTTTCCATTGGCTGGGCGCGTTGATTACCAACGTCGGCATCATTGGTGTGAAGGACACACCGGTCCGCCGCGTGGTCAACAAAGCCGCGCGATTGATTCCAACAGATCGCCGCTGCCTGGCGTTTGTTGTGAACGGCAAGGCCGAGATTTACGACCTGTTCTACGGCACGCCGGAAGACGCATGGGAGTCCGCATCGGACATCTCGTCTCAGGTCCATATCGAGCGAGTGCCGCAGCCGTTCCAAACAGTTCTCTCGTGTGCTCCGCCGATGTACGACGAGTTGTGGGTTGCCGGCAAGTGCATGTACAAGCTCGAAGCCATCGTTGCCGACGGCGGCGAGCTGATCATCTACGCCCCGCACCTGAGTGAAATCTCGATCACCCACGGAACGCTGATTGAGGAAATTGGATACCACGTGCGGGATTATTTCACTCAACAGTGGGAACAGTTCAAGCACTACCCGTGGGGCATTCTGGCGCACTCAACTCACGTTCGCGGCACCGGAACGTTCGTGGACGGAGTCGAGAAGCCACGAGTCGGCGTCACGCTGGCTTCGCAGATTCCCGCTGATGTGTGTGCCCGCATCAATCTGGGCTACCGCGATCCGGATTCGATAGACGTCGAGTCATACGCGGACCGCGAGGACGAAGGCATCCTGCTGGTGCGCAAGGCTGGCGAGCAGTTGTTCCGCCTCGAAGAGTAACCTCGATCACTACTGCAGCTTGCCACGTCCAAGGATTGGCAGAATCTGCTCGAGAACGTCGTTGCGGAACGTATAGAACTGGTCGTGCAGAACGGTTGTGAAATCTGCATAGCCGACGACCAGCTCGACCTTGTCGCCGATTTTCCAGTTGCGTGATTCGCCGTCGAGTCGCACCTGACAATGTTCGGCGCTCAAGGCAACCGGTTCGGCATCCGGCCAGTCTTTCACGAGCGGCATCTGCGTATCGGGATGCAGCGTCTTGCGCCCACTGTCAAGAATCGCTCGATCCAGTGCGGGCCGGCTGACAACGGTCGCCAGCACGGTCAACGCGTAACCGAGCCCTTCGACTCCGCACTGCAGCCGATACATGGGGTCGGCGAAGATGCCACCACCCGCCTGCAGTTCGGTGATTCCGTCGCAGTCCGAAGTGATCTGATACGAACCCGTGCCGCCGGCACTGACGATCGAGCAGTTCAAGTCGTCGTTCAGCAGCATGTCGCGGCAATGACACAGGACCTCCATCGCCGCGTTGATCTTCTCTGTCTTTTCGTCCCGGTCCTCGACACGCAGCAGATGGCCTTCGTAGCCCATGATGCCAACCAGCTCGAGCCCGTCGAGCTTGTTGATTCCCTGCGCGAGTTCCAGAGCGTCCGTCCCTGGCCGCACACCGACGCGATTCAGTCCGATATCGACTTCCAGAATGGCACGGCATTCCACACCACGTTCGCGACAGACCTCGGCCAGTGCTTCGGCCTGCGAGTAATGGTCCATCGCCACAATCGGGTCGGCACGTCGACACAACGCGGCAACGCGTTCCACTTTGGGACGCCCGACGATCATGTTGGCAATCAGGATATCCTGGACACCGCCCGCGGCCATGACCTCAGCTTCGGACACTTTGGCGCACGTGACACCGATCGCTCCGGCCTCAAGCTGCTTCCAGGCGATCGCAGGCGTCTTGTGACACTTCTGATGCGGTCGCCAGTCCTTGCCACGCGACTGCATGAAGTCGGCCATTTTCGTGATGTTCGATTCCATCACGTCCAGATCGATACACAGGATTGGTGTGTCAAGTTCCGACTTGTGCGTTCCGATTTGCGTTTGAGTCACTTCAGGTTCCTTCGGTGCCTGGTCGCACTGTAATAAATGTCGCCTTTCGCCCCGCGAAAGTGCGTTCTTTCGCGGAGCGAAAGACGACAATGGTGCCAGTTGTTGATTCGCCGGTACTTAGTTTCGTCTCGTCCCCTGCAAGCCTGCTGTTACCAGGGCGATTCCACCCAGAATGGCATAGCCAGCTTTCCATGCTGTTCTACTGGCCCCGCTCAACTCGCCGCTTGCTACGAATCCGTAAGTGCAGAAGACGGCGAGCAGCACGCAGCCGCCACTAATTCCCCAGCGCCACATATGAACGACTCGATATCAGGCGATGGGCAAACACGCCGCGGACCGTATGGCTTCGACAAAGATCATTGCCCCGGCAGCCAGAGCTTTGACTCTCCACCACCGGAGGCCGACGCAGCAACTGCCGGTGCTGGTGACGAATCGCCGGGCAACACCAGTCCGCTGGCTGATTCGCCCGGAATCGGAATGCTCAGCTCCTTAAGCACGGGCTCAATGGCTTCGCGGATGCCGGGCAGTTTTTCGCCGTAGAAATTCCACAGTCGATCGACCAGCCCCGGCAGTTCCTGATCATTGCGATTTTCGATGCGGAACTGAAACTCGCGCATCGTCCAGTTCAACTGCTCTTCGAAGTTGTCCGCGTCACCTTCACTGCGTCCCTGAGCGATCCACTTCAGAGCTTCCTCACGACGCCCCATTTCCCGGCAGACCTGAGCGATCGATACCAGGAACTGATCACGCGTCATTGCCGTCAATTCATCCAGGTTGCGAATGCCGACTTCGCTCAACACCGCGTAGGCAAACGGCACGTGTCGGATCATCAGAGCTCGATTCACAATGTGATTGAGCTGGACTGTGGTCAACTCCGTCAGCGGCAGCCGATGCGACTGCATGATCGAGACGGAGTTCAGCACGGTATCCTCGTCGACCTCGAGCGGTTTTTCCGGTGCGATGTTCAGCGACTCACGCACCGCCTGCATGTCGACATACAGAACCGCGACATCACTGACTGCTTCCAGAACATTCACGGCCGCGGCAAGATCGATTTTCAGTTCCGCATCTTCCATCGCCTCTCGGGGGGACTTCCCACCCAGACGACGCAAAGGTCGATTGCACCAGGTCTCCTGGACAAACTCGTGTGCATCTTTCGATGCATGCTCCCGTCGCTCGTTGATATCGATTCGCTTACCGAAGAACTTGCGCTCCTGGGTTGGCATCAATTCCATCAGGACAGTTCGCACTGCGTGTTCGGAATACAGCACGGGGTCGGTCTCATCTCCGCCTTCCGATTCCAGCGGCTCGATGTCATCCCCCAGCGCTTCTTCAATCAGGTCCATCACCAGGTCGCGTGCGTCGCTTTCCGGGGCGATGACGGAGAGAACTCCCTGCGAACCTGATTCCGATTGCAGTTCAAAGATCGACACCTCGGACTGAACTTTGGGCACGGTGTCTTCAGTGACAGGCTCGGAATCGCCCGGATGCGGGAACTCCAGAGCCAGATACCGTGCCACGACCTGGGGACCGGCCTCATCCTGCTCCGGCAGATCGTCCAGACGTTCCAGGCGATCAACATTGTCGAGCAGCGACAACGCGTGGGATGTCGACTTCAACTTGTAGCGGGCGGCGATGACCTCGCACTGCTCCTCGATCTCCGGCAGCTCCAGCAGTTGAGCCAGTGTCTCGCACTCCACAGCCTGCTCGTACTCGGGTGCCAGCTCGGCGGCCCTGTGCAGAGCATCGGCGGCTGCACTGTGATCAGTATCCCACGCCCGGCACAGTCCGATGTTCTTCCACAGTCCCCAGTCGTCCGGATTGACTTCCGTCAGCTTGTGGAACAGCTTGGCTGCGATTTCCCAGCACCCCAGCATCGACAGACGCACTGCATTGCGCAGGTCCTTCTGCGATTCCTCGGGCACGTCCGCAACTCCTGCCAGCGAGTGGCTGCCTCGCATCGGGTATGGGACTTCTGCCGCGCCGTCGATCTTCATCAGCTCGCGGATCAGCAGCTCGCGTTCTTCGGGGTCACCGGTCAGTCGCAAGGCAAGTGCGAGGTGCTCACGGGCCGACATGCTGCCCTGCCAGAACACCTCATCGGCAATCTGAGCCGCCAGCGATGCAACGACATCCGGCGACGTCTGAGCACACATCTGAAACGCGCGATGAATTTCCGGCTTGGCTTCATGAAAGCCGACGTCCATGAACCGCGCAAACGCCAGCAGTCCCGTGCCGTGACCGCTGTCCGGATTGCCCTTGAGGAAATCCCGCATGCAGCGTGCGGCTTCGTCGAATCGCGAGTTCTCCATCAACAGCTGAGCGCGCGTGATCTCAACGATCGGAGCATCCGGGTTCTTCTCGGCCAGTCGGTCGAGCGACTTGAGCGCCTGGTCAGGCTGACCGGCTTCGTGCAGTCGGGCGACCTTGTCGAGTTGCCCCAGAACGGCACTGCAGCAGAACTTGATCTTCTTGCCGCTCCCACACGGGCAGGGCGAATAGACATCCGGTTGCGAAGCCATCGGATACGTTCCTGAAAGCTGAATTATCGGCCTGCAGTCCGGACCTCGAACCGCGTTTGATCTGGGCGAATGAGGGATCGTAGGGGATCGGTTCCGGGTTGGACAGCATTTGCTTCTGACCGATTGACCTACAAAAAAAGGACTCCGGCCGAATTCGACCGGAGTCCTCTCAGGAAAGTCACGACGACTGCCTGACCTGCAATGGCTGCGCTGAGTCAGCCCGGATTACACGAGATTGACCAATGCTCCGATGTCCGACATGACACTGTCGACATCCGCCGTTTCGCTGGTGTCAACCGCGTCGGATTGCCCGTCGTCGCCCGTCACATCGGTCTCGTCCAGGTTGTCCGACGAACTGTCTGAGGAAGCCAGTGCGATCCACGCAGGATCTTCCGGTGTGTTGACCGGTTGTTCCTCAACAACTTCGACTCCACCGGACGTTGTCACGCCACGTCCCGTCGGTGCTACAACCGCGATCTCGTCTTCATGGTCATGGTATTCACCTTCGTGAACCGTCTCCTCGCCATTCGGACCGACGTGAAGGTGCCTTCCCATGCCCCAGATAATCGCGTTCGCGCTGCGTGAACGTACGGTTGCCGGTGGCGTGTAAGCATCCGCTGCGGCCAGGTTGACGGTGTAACCCATGTCCTGCAGAGCACCAACTGTCACTCTGCTGATTGGATTGGCACCTCCGTTGAGGAATCCGGTCATCAACTCGTTGTCGAACACATCTTCGTCCCAGTGACCACCAGCCGTGCCGGGGCCACCGTCCTGTTCAATCGGCACCAACGCGTCGCCCGTGCCGAAAATCGCCTGGTATTGAGCAACAGCAGTCGAACCGTTGAAACCTGTCCCGGACACCAGACCGAGCTGCGACCAGATCGTTCCAATTCCCAGGACGTGTCCCATCTCATGCAGGATCACGTTGACCAGCCCCCCACTCGCTTCCAGGCTGTCCAGATCGGCCGAATCGAAGTTCATGTCGCCGCTGTAAGGCAGCAATGACCCGGGCCGAAGTCCATCCGGACCGGCTGATCCCAGGATTCCGCCAGGACCATCGATGTTTGGTGCACCAGCCGTGATGCGCACATCATCGATCCCGTTAAAGTCGGGCAGGTCACCAGTGATGATCTGCGACCAGCGGTTAGCGGCTGTCGTAAACGCCGCTCGCTGAGACGCCGACATGTTGTTGTCAGTGAACACAACGTCGATCGAAAACGCCCCCGGATTTGGGTCGGGATCGGGATTCGGGTCGGGATCAGGCTGACTGGCGGTGAATGCGACCGTGACGGAGTACGCACCCGTACCACGATCGGCGTACGCGCCCGCCGTGACGTAGTACGTTCCGGCACTCAGACTGGATGCCAGACGACTGTTCAATGTTCCGCCCGAGTCGTCGTTCTGGCCAATCTGCTGTCCGTTCTCGTTGTAGACTCGCAGAAACGTGTCGATCTGGGTTGAGTTCAGACTGACCGTCAACGTACCGCTCTCCGCAAGGACGATACTGAACGCATCCCGGTCACCTGCCACTTCCAGCACACCACTGGCCGAACCGCCGCCATTGGTGAGTCCGATTGCAGTCGCTCCCGGAGCCGGCGTATTCGCGTGGTCATCCGTCGGTTCAGGATTCGGATCCGGGTCGGGGTTCGGATCAGGATCAGGATCAGGTTGAGCGGCGTTGAACGAGACCGAGACGGCATAAGCACCCACGCCCCGGTCGGCGTAAGCGCCCGCGGTCGCGTAGTACGTTCCCGCGCCGACTTCGACGGACAGGCTGCTGTTCAGGGTCCCGTTCGAGTCGTCGTTCTGACTGACCAACTGCCCGTTCGAGTCGTAGAGCCGAAGAAACGTGTCGATTTCGCTCGAAGTCACACTGACTGACAGCGTGCCGGCTTCGCTCAGCACAAATCCGAACGCGTCCCGGTCTCCGGCGACTTCAAGCACTCCGCCAGCCGAGCCACTTCCGTTCGCCAACTGGATCACGGTCGCTCCCGGAGCGGGATCGTTTGCGTGATCGTCAGTCGGATCCGGGTTTGGATCGGGATCAGGATTTGGATCAGGGTCCGGGTTTGGATCAGGATCGGGATTCGGGTCAGGATCGACGACGATCGATTCGCCAATTTGGAATCCGTCGATGTTTCCCAGCGCACTGCCTGCGAAAACAAGTTCAGGCGACCACGTCCCCTGAGTCCGGGATGCCGTGCTGGTCGCTGTAAACGCAGCAATATCTGAATTGCCACCCTGCAAACCGGGAACACTGAAATTGCCGCGAGTCGATATGTTGAAGACTCCACTGCCGTCGACATCAACGGCGTCAATCTTTTCAGCGCTGCCCCTCAGTCCCACATCACTGCCATCGAATTCGAGACTGAACGTCCCCCGGGTTGTTCCGCCGAGCTGATCCGGTGAAAAACGGACCAGATCCTGCGGTGCCACACGTCCGGTACCAGTCAGGTTAAAACCGCCGTTGAACGCTAGGATAATGTCGCCATTTTCCAGAACATCGACGCCTCGAATGTTGGCTCGCCCAAGGGTCAGGCCCACGTCACTGCCGTCCAGGAACATGGCCCACGCGCCGGCCGTGTCGTCACCCAGAGAATCCGGCGTAAACACCAGCAAGTCCTGGCGTGCTCCTCGCACACCTGGCACACGAACACCACCGTGGGTCGAAACGACGATGCGTCCGTCGTCCAGGATGGAAAATGCATCGACGTCTTCGCCGTTGGTGGTCAGGCCCACGTCACTGCCATCGAAGTACACCGAGTACTCAACCTCGCCTGTGTCGAACACCGTCGCCTGCACAATGTCCGAATCATCCACGTCGACCGTCGAGCCGTCAGATTCGTTCACAAGCTGCGTCGGATTGGCCGGCGAGAAATAGTAGACCTGAGCGTTCGCGCCAGGATCGGGATTCGGGTCAGGATCTGGATCCGGGTCAGGATTGGGATCGGGGTCAGGGGTCGGAGTGGCTGTGGCACTGGCAGTCAGATTCCACGCACCATCGCCACCATCCCGGTACGAACCCACGGAGACGTAATACGTGCCCGCAGATAGCGTTGAACTCAACGAGCTGTTCAACGTCCCGTTCGAATCATCGTTCTGCGCGACCAGTCCCCCTGCAGCATCGAACAGCCGCAGATATGTGTCGAACTCGCTCGAGTTGATGCTGACGGCCAGGGTGCCGTCCGTGGCGAGTTCCACTGCCAGAACGTCGCGGTCACCCGTCGTCTCCAGTGAACCCGACGCTGACCCACTACCCGACCCATCCAACTGGATCACAGTCGCTCCAGGTCCAGGCGAATTCTGATGATCGTCCGGGTTCGGATCCGGGTTCGGATCGGGGTCCGGGTTTGGGTCGGGATCAGGATCGGGATTCGGGTTCGAAACGCCGACGACGGAATCGATCCAGTCCGCGTAAGCATCGACGCGTGTGTCGAACGAATGGTCGCCGATCCCTGCGTTCGCCTGGTCACCGCCAGAGGTGACGCCCGCCACCTGAAACACACCGTTTACTTCAAGAAACGCCGGGCCGCCCGAGTCACCTGGTGCCGTATTACTTTCGCTGTTGTTGTCGAAGTCCCACTGAATCAGAGTCGAGCTGACCTGATCAATGGGAGTCGTGCCCACCCGCTTCGTTCCGAAATCTCCGTTGTGACCTGAGTCTCCCGTTCCACCACCTCCGAATCCAACCAGTGTCAGGAGTTCACCGACCTGCGGAGTACCACGGAAAATCTCGCTGGGAATTACGCCTGTGACGTCACGATCGAGTTCCATGATCGCGATGTCGTTCGTGCGATCGGTGCCGAATTCGTTGGGTCGATAATTGGGATGATTGTGAATGCGGACCGTCGAATACGTCTGTCCGTTGATCGTGAAGCGTCCGTTCGTGTTGCTGATGCCTTCGGTACAGTGAGCGGCAGTCAGCACGAATCTCGATCCGATCAGCGTGCCCGAGCAGTGAGGGCCTCGATTGTCGCCGACAAGTCCGACCGAGGAGAATTCGCCGGTTGGAGTCCCATTGACAATGCTGCCATTGATGAAGTCCGTGGGCGATGCTGCGTGCGTAAGCAGTACGCGTGTTTCGAGGGTTTCAAAGCGGTGAGCAGTCGCCTGACGCGGACGACGCCGACGTCCGGCCTGTCGAACCTGCTGCTGCACCCAGTTACTGAAGAAATTGCGCTTGCGGGAAATCATTCCGCCTCCCTTTGACTGGAACGTGTTTTGAGTGAGGTCGTGATCGCTGTGGCCCGCAACCGCTGACTTGACTCGCTACATCTCGTGGTCATCCTCCCGGGTAGTAGTCGTGCGGACTGGCGTCTCCAGACACTCCGAAGACGTACTCGCGATCTCGCCCTGCGTCAGGGAGTCATACGGAATCAACTGTGCAATGTTGCACTAGCTCCAGGTTTTTTGACGATTTCCCGCCAGTTTGCGGGAACTTTGTGGACACCAGTTTCGACACCCCGTCCAGATTTGCCCAGTCAACCTGGACTACGATGGGCCGCCCGGTGGGAGACATCCAGCCGGCACCCGTGAAATTGCCACGATCCTCAGCATTTTCCTGACCCTTACCGACCGGACAACCGTGTCCGGCCAATTCCGATCCATCTGACTGGGCAGTTTCACATGGCATCCGAGTGGGATTTCTGGATCGACGTCGGCGGGACGTTCACAGACTGCATTGCTCGCAGTACTGACGACCGATTGCACACGCGCAAGGTGCTCAGTTCCGGCATCACGAAGGGCCGGGTCCAAGACCGCGTCGGGACTGATCGCATCACCGACCCGGCTCGTGCGGATGATCCACCGGGATTCTGGAACGGCTACACCATCCGTTTTCTCGACGATGCCGGCCGGCTCGTTCACTCAGCTCGTGTCCGTAAGTTTCAAAATAGTGAAGTGGCAGCAAATGGGGAGATTGGGGAGAAATCGTCTGGGGGCGGCACTGCAATCCTCAAGCTTGAGCAGTACTTACCGGACACAGTCGCTGCCGGCACTCGCTATGAACTCGACGGTGGAGAAGAAGCTCCGATTCTCGCCATCCGTTGCACACTCGGCCTGAAACTCGACGAGACCATCCCGGCGATCTCCGTCCGCCTGGGAACAACACGCGGCACGAACGCGCTGCTCACACGCCGCGGAGCCAGGACAGCGCTGGTCACCACACAGGGCTTCGCCGACGTCCTTCTCATTGGTAATCAGGACCGTCCTCGATTGTTCGATCTGCAGATCCGCAAGCCCGAGCCGTTGTTCGAGCAGGTCGTCGAAGTGGCCGAGCGTATCGACGCGGACGGCCACCTGATCAAGCCGCCGTCGCCCGACGCCATCCGAGCTGATCTGTCCCGCCTGCGTGAGTCCGGTATCGAGTCCGTGGCCATTTGCCTGCTGCACGCGTTTGCCAACGGAGAACACGAGCGCATCGTCGAGGACATCGCGCGAGAGGTTGGCTTCACCGAGATCAGCACGTCCAGCCGACTGTCCCCGCTGATCCGCATCGTTTCGCGCGGAGACACAACAGTCGCCGACGCTTACCTCAACCCGATCCTGCGGCAGTATGTCGAGAGCCTTCGCGCAGCACTGGGCAACAGCGAACTCCGCATGATGACCTCGGCTGGCGGCCTGGTGGATGCGGATCGATTCGTGGGCAAAGACAGCATCCTGTCCGGCCCGGCTGGTGGAGTCATCGGATTCTCACGCGTCGCCCGCCAGGCCGGCTTCGAAAAGTCGATCGGCTTCGACATGGGCGGCACCAGCACCGACGTCTCGCGTTTCGACGGTCACTACGAGCTGGAATTCGAAACTCAGAAAGCCGGAGTCCGCATCGTTGCTCCAATGCTTGCCATCGAGACAGTCGCCGCTGGCGGAGGCAGCATCTGCGGTTTCGACGGCGTGCAGTTATTCGTCGGTCCGCAGAGTGCCGGTGCTGACCCCGGCCCCGCCTGTTACGGCCGCGGTGGTCCATTGACCGTCACCGACATCAACGTCTATCTCGGTCGAGTATTGCCGTCTCGTTTTCCGTTTCCGCTGGACGTCAACGCCGTCGAAACCCGGCTACAGAAACTCTGTGAAGACATCGCCGCGTCTCCCATGGGGCAACAGTACGAACCAGTCGAACTGGCCGAGGGCTTTCGCCAGATCGCGAACGCCAACATGGTCCGAGCCATCCGCCGCATTTCCGTCGCGAAGGGATACGACCCGGCCGATTACGTGCTGGTCAGTTTCGGAGGCGCCGGTTCGCAGCACGCCTGCGCGATGGCTCGTTCGCTGGGGATCTCGCAGGTCCTGATGCACCCCTTCGCGGGCATCCTCAGCGCATATGGCATCGGCCTGTCGGACGTCCGGCGATTTGGCGAGCGATCCGTCCTGAGTGAATACTCCCCCGAAAGGCTCGCGTCTGTCGCTGAGGTCTTCCGTGAACTCGCCGTCGAAGCGACCGCGCAGGTCCGCGCCGAGGGCATCGCCGATGACCAGATTGCCGAACCAGTGCGTTCGCTCGAAATCCGGTATCGCGGCGTCGAGTCTGCAATTCACGTCATCGAACCTGATGACGGGGACTGGCAGCGAGCCTACGAAGAGCAGCACCAGCAGCTTTACGGTTACCTGCACCAGACACGCCCGCTGGAAATCGTCGCGGCCCGCGTCGAAGTCACAGGCCGCATGCAGGAACCGCCTGACGATCCCCAGCCGCTCGTCGACCGCGAGCCGGAACCGTCGGAAACAACGACCGCATGGTTCGATGGAGCTCCGCTGGAAACCGGAGTCTTCAACCGCGAGCAACTCCATCCCGGCGACCGCATCTCCGGCCCGGCCATCCTGTGCGAGCCAACCTCAACGGTCGTCGTCGAACCCGACTTCAACGCCCGCATCGAATCCCGAGGCGAAATTCTGTTAACGCACAACAACTCGTTCCCACGCTCCGCGTGGGAACGCACGGAAGGACGCTCCGCGTCCCGTCCTCAGGACGCAGAGCGTCCAGCATCGCGTTCCCACGCAGAGCGTGGGAACGAGTGCGCTGAGCCCTCCGCCCTCCGCTCTCAGCCCTCCGCCCCCCCTTCCCCCGTCCTGCTCGAGATCTTCAACAACCTGTTCGCCTCCATCGCCGAACAAATGGGCGTCACCCTGCAAAAGACGTCGTTTTCGACGAACGTCAAAGAACGACTCGACTTCAGTTGCGCGATCTTCACGCCAACGGGGGATCTGGTCGTCAACGCACCGCACATTCCCGTGCATCTGGGCGCGATGAGCGAAACGGTGAAAGCGATCCTGGCCGACGTCCCGGACATCGCTGCCGGGGACGTCTTCGTCACCAACGATCCCTTCCGAGGCGGATCACACCTGCCCGACGTCACCGTCATCACACCAGTCCACGACGAAGACTCAGGCCAGTTAATCTTCCTCACCGCCAGCCGGGCCCATCACGCCGAGATCGGCGGCATCGTCCCCGGCAGCATGCCACCGTTCTCAAAGAACCTCGGCGAAGAGGGTGTCCTCATCCGCTGCTTCCGCCTGGTCGATCGCGGTATTTCACACGAAGACGAACTTCGCGAGTTGCTGCTGTCCGGCGATCACCCGACACGCTCGGTCAACGACAACCTGGCCGACGTCGCCGCTCAGGTGGCCGCCAACAAATCCGGAGTCAGGCAACTGCAGGACCTGGTCGAGCGATACTCACTGGCCGTCGTACACGCCTGCATGACCAGCATCCAGCAGGCGGCCGCGCAGAAGATGCGGCTGGCACTGTCGGCCATCCCCGACGGCGAATACACGCGCACCGATCACCTGGACGACGGCTCGCCCATCACAGCCACGATCTCGATCAAAGGCGACACCGCACGAGTCGACTTCACGGGCACAGGCCCCGTGCTTGATTCCAACCTGAATGCCAACCGCGCGATCGTCACTGCGGCCGTGCTGTATGTGTTCCGCTGCATGATCGACGAAGACATCCCGCTCAACAGCGGCGTCGTGGAACCCGTCGAGATCATCCTGCCCGAATGCCTGCTCAACCCGCCAGTCGCAGCGAACGCGTCCGACTGCTGCGCCGTTGTCGGCGGCAACGTCGAAACGTCTCAGCGAGTCGTCGATGTTCTGCTCGGAGCACTCGGCCTGGCCGCGGCCAGTCAGGGAACGATGAACAATCTCACCTTCGGAGACGGCACCTTCGGATACTACGAAACAATCTGCGGCGGCAGCGGAGCAACAAGCGCCGGCCCCGGAGCCGACGCCGTACACACGCACATGACCAACACACGACTGACCGACGTCGAAGTCATCGAACGCCGCTACCCGGTCCGAGTCCACGAATTCTCAATCCGAACCGGTTCAGGCGGATCAGGCAAACACCGAGGCGGCGACGGCATCGTACGTCGCATCGAATTCCTGAAACCCGTCACCGTGTCCCTGCTCACGGAACGTCGCGGCAAGTTCCCACCCTTCGGCCTGGAAGGCGGCCAACCCGGAGCCACCGGTCGCAACTCAATTCAAAGAGTTGATTCGCCGGAGCCAGAAACATTGACAGGCAAAGTCCAGCTTCAAGTCACCGCAGGCGACATCCTGATAATCGAAACACCCGGCGCCGGCGGCTGGGGTACCGATCATCAGAGTGACACGCCACGAAAACAATGACGTGCGCCCCCTTGTTCTTCGTTTTCCCCGCACTCGTTTTTTTCGTTTGGACGCTACCACACCTGCCAACCAACCTCGCGACCACTCGCGTGAACACATGACACGGCTCTTGTGAGCGATTAGTCTAAAGTCGGGCGGTTCCTTGAACCTTATTAAATCCGCAAGAGCACTCGAACCCTGCGGAGCGGAAAAGTTAAACGCTGGGTCTAACCGTTGGCCTCGTGCCACCGGCTAGATCGCAATTCGTTACGCGGCAAGCCTGTCACACGAATGATCCCCACGCGTCGAGGTTTTTCTATGGACACATCGCCTGTTCTTCGCCTCACCAAGGACACGATGCTGATCCTGCCGTGTTCGGGTGCAAAGCAACTTGGGACTACGCCAGGCAACGGGCAATCGATTATTTCGACACTCGATCCCGCACACGCAACGGCGCTCGCCGCCGCGCGAGACGCGCTCCGCGAGAAAGCGGCGGTCGATGAGAAAATGCTGATGCCTGCCTACCTCCGTTACTCTGGTCACCTATACAAGTACAGCTCGAAATCCATCGGCACCGCACTCAACACCGGATACCACGTGATGATAGTGAGCGGAGGCTACGGGATTGTTCTCGCGAACGAGCCAATCGGCGTGTATGAGAAGCCGTTTGTTCTATCCGATTGGCCGCGCGGCTTGCTCGAACGATGCCTCGTTCACCGCGCTCGCCAAGTAGGCATCCGATCGGTCGTCGCCGTCATGGCGAGGTCGTCAGGCTACGCAAAGCTCGTCAAGCAAGTAGATTGGAAGGCTGCGGGCATCGCTGCCAAGTTGGTTTCACCTGTTTGTCCGGCCCGCTTCGGTGCTCAAGTGAAGGTCCCGCGCGCCCAAGGGCAGGCTATTGCTGCCCTGATCGCCACCGAACTCACACAGGACTGGCGAAGCTCCGATTCATTGCCATTGGAAATCGAGGACTTGTGAGTTCCAGCAATTCGAATGGTTGATGACTCCTCGACTGCCGGAACTGCGCTACGCTTGTTTCGACCTACGATCCCTCAGGGCAGTTGAAATCTTCTACAAGTCCCGTAGCTGCCGATAATCCGTCCGCTGCGGTATTGGCGACCACAAAGGAACCCAAATGGAATCAGCGCATGACACATACGCTTCCGGCTGGGGCGAGCTCCGCTGGTCTGATTGGATCAGCCTTGGGGCACCATTAAGTGTGTTTAGGGAGCACGTATCTTCTGGGCCAGGGTTTTATCGACTCAGGAGTCCGGGTCAGCCTGGGCTAATCTATGTAGGTCAGACCGGACGTGAGCTGAGATCTCGCACACGATCGCTCGCAAGCGGTGTGGATCGAGATCGAGAAAACCCGCCGTGGAACGACCCACACACGGCCGCGCCGATCCTTTGGGCATACCGACATGAAGACGGCTTGGACTACGAGCTGTCTGTCGCTGCGGCAGAGCTGGACACGGCGACGCGTCAGTGCCGGGAAGATCATTTACTGTACTTGCACAGGCTCCGGCATGGACACAGCACACTGATCAACCACGGTCGGCTTCATCCGTTGTGGACTCGACCAACGAACAAGCGAGATGGCCGAGCAACCGAGAGGCGGGAGGCTCCTGTGGTTTACTCATCGATCGGAGTCACTATCGGAAACCCGGACCATACAGCCAGCGACTGGCTGAGCTTGGAATGGAGCAGTATGCAGCCGATCGCAAGCTGGCTACCTGACGATGTACCGGGCGTCTACCGGATACTAGGCGGATCCGAACTGCTTTACTGCGGACAGTCGGCGAGCATGAGAACTCGTATCCGGACTCACCAGAGGAATCCACGGTTTGCCGGCGCCGCAATCTCCGTCCATGAGATGTTGTCGGCGAAGTCGCACCATCTGAAGGAACGAGAGACGGACCTGATCGGCGCTTTCTTTGGATCGACGGGCGGATGTCCGACGTGGCAGTACAGACCGAAAGTAGTCTGACTACTGAAATCTGACATTTCAGGCCCAAACGGCTCTCGGCGGCTGCTCGCCAGAGTGGGCGTACCACTTGTGGTCGGGTGCCGCAGGCACGGGATGCCTTTCCTTCAGCGACCCAACTGTCAGTTGACGTGAAACTCATCACCGTCTTCCCGACCGGGTGGCCACCGGATCGGGATGCCCACCGGTCTGTGGTCCAGATCCTCCGGCGGGTGGCACGTCCCTGACGTCAGGAAGGGCGTGGCTGAGTCAGGCTGGCGTTCGAAGTGTGGCCGCACTTCTCCACGCCCTTCGCTCGGGCTCAGGGCGTGCCACCCGCCGCCCCATACCGAACGACGAATACGTACAACCGAGTGCAGGACGAGGTCACGCTTTACGAAGTCGAACGGGGCGTGATCTGTATTACTCGAACGGCTGGTTGAGCTTCTCGGGTGGCACGAGATCCTGCCCGGGGCCACGGACATGCCTCACGAAAACAACACCACCCAGAATCGTGAAGAGCATGCGGTAGGGCTTCCCACGGCGAGTCTTGAAGATCAACTGCCGAATCTCCGTATCACCATGTCCGTCTTCCGGGGCGAGCGAGCAGTTGCCGGCGGTGGTGCTCAGTGTGGCGAGAACGTCAGCCAGTCGGTCGAGCCACGTGCGTGCTCCACGGGTCGACCGGGCAGCGAGCCAGCTCACGATTTCGTCGACGTCGCGTTCAGCACGTCGCGTGAGTTCTACACGGTATTCGGTCATCCCATCTGGCGCTTCGCCCGCAGGTCGTTGATGACGTCCGCCGCCGGACGCGTACGACTATTCCGAATATCGTCAAGGCTCTCGTCGAGCGCCTCGTAAATGTCAGATTGTTCTTCACCAGTGAGATTCTGAAGCTGCCACAGGTCAAACATGGCCGGCCACGACAACTCAGCTTCGTTGTTCCTGAGCTTGTCAGTAGCGAACTGATGAAAATTGTCGAGCTGTGATTGGGTGATCGTCATGAGTCATGTCTCGTCATCGAACAACGTTGTTCTGCCTTCTATTTCGAACTCCGGTTCCGTCAGTGTACCTCGTGTCGCCACGGCGGGTCAAAACGGCAGGGTGGCACAGGACCTGATGGTGGACCCGTTGAGCGTTTTGACCGTTCACCCTACTCTCGTGTCCATGCCATTAATCTGGATCCTGCTGCCGATCACTCTTGCTCCCGACGATCTGGCGACGGCACCTGCGGTGCGTGTTGGTGGGGCGGCACACGATCATCTGGTCGTGGAGCGAGATACGCCGGTGGTGGTCGCGGTCTCGAAAGTTGGTGAGCGGCGCTGGGGTTATCATCAGTTCCCGAAGCTCTCTCCCCTGCCTGGAGGGAAACAGCTCCTGACGTTTAATGCGTCTCCCGACGACAACGCCGCGTACGGGCATCCTGGACCAGCGTTTGTTTCCGGAGACAGCGGACGCACCTGGCAGGCCTATGATGGCGACGAATCGTCGATCGCGGTTTCGCATTCGCCAATCTCTCAGGTCGCCGACGGTGAATTTCTGTGTGTGCCGTTTCCACAAGGCATAAACCTGAGCGACATCCCGGGCATGCCGAAATCCGTCGGGTCGTATTTCTGTTACGCGCCGCGCAAGTACTTCGTGCTGGACGACTGCCCGCAGGCCGTGCGTGACTACTACGCCGACATCCGCGGGTTCCGCTGGTCATCCGGTCGCTGGAAATCCGAGCGAATCCAGTTCCCGAAAAGTGACGTGCTGATCTGGACCAGCGAGCAGAAGAACGGTTCGATTCTGTCGCGGACGTCGTTCGAATACCCGTTGCTGCGTGCCAACAGAGAACTGTATCTGGCCGAGTACAAGTACCGATTCAAACACGCCGACGGTTCGATTCCCAAAGGCATGGTCGTTACGTGCATGGCCAGTCGAGACCGTGGTCGTACTTTCGAGCGACGGGGAGTGATCGCTTTCGATCCGGACGGCAAACAACATCCCTCTGAAACAGCCATGGCCGCGACATCGGACGGAAAACTGGTCGCCCTTGGCCGCGCCACAGATCACCGCCAGCAACCCATGTGGATCACGTTCTCGGCGGATCGTGGACACACATGGACCGCGCGCCAGAACGTGTTCGATTTCGGTGTGATGCCGCAACTCCTGCGACTGGACAATGGCGTCCTCGTCACAACATTCGGCCGGCCAGGCGTGCAGATGGGTTTCTCGGTCGATGGGACCGGCCAGACATGGACGCAGCCGGTCGAGCTGACCAGTTCGTCGTGCGGATACACCAGTCTGTTGCGACAGTCACCCACCGAGTTTCTGATCGCGTACAGCAGCTTCCAGCACCGCGACTCTCAGGGACAGAATCGGAAAGCCATTCTCGTTCAGTCCATCAGCGTGCGACGCCGCCGAATGCAGTAGCGTTGCAGAGGACAGTACAACCATTTCGGCAACACCCAGGACAAAAGTCTGTCTGCTGCCGGTCACGGCTGACTCATGGTTCCGCGTCTGTCTTTACTGTGTCCGCAGCGAGTCCATTTCCCAGAAGAGCAGGAGATTTGCAGTGCTGGCGGCAGCCAGCGTCGTTCCGTCAGGACTGAATTCCGCTGCTGAGAGCAGAAAGCCACGCGGTTGGCCGTCAAGGGTCTTGCGTTCCGTTCCGGTCTCTGAATCCCAGATGACCAACTCCGCGCCGCACACAGTAACCAGTAATTTTCCATCCGGGCTGAACCGGATGTACTCGTCGTTGCATGGCTTCCGGTAACGTGTCGATACCAGTTCCTTCCCTGCCTCGACGTCCCATACCTTGATGGTGCTGTCCGACCCCACTGACGCGATTCGTTTTCCATCGTGGCTTAAGGCGAGGCTCTTGACCGGCCTCGGGTGCCCCGCCATCACGTTCAGGATTTCGCCGGAGAACGCGTCCAGAATCGTTACGCCCCATTTATTGCTCTTCAGTCCGGACTTTGATCCTCCACATGCGATTCTTCGACCACCGGGCATGAACACCGGACAACTCCCGCCGACACTGACTTCGGCTGTACCAGTTTCAACATTCCAGACCCTGATATAACCGCCGTCCGAGGATGCCAGTCGCTTGCCGTCAGGACTGAATGCAAGGTACGTACCTATTCCATAGTCGTCACCAAATTCCGTCACAAGTTCGCCGGTCGGTACATCGTAGATGGCGATGCCGTTTTTACTTCCACTCCAGCCCGACACCGCGATCTTCGTATTGTCGGGACTGAAAACGAGGCACCTGACTGAACGCCCGGGGCCCACATCGCGTTTCCTTTTTCGGGACTTAGCATCCCAGATGGAAGCGGGCTTAAACAGATGCCCGGACGCGATCAGCTTACCGTCACTGCTGTAGGCGAGACTGACGACCTGCGACGGCGCTTTAATTCTGGTGACATGCTGCACCCTGGTAGACGATCGCGCCTGTTCGCGGTTCGCCGTTTCGGCCGTCGTGGCGCTTCCTTGCGTTGGTGCCTCCTGCGTGCAACCAGCAAGCAGCACAATGAATCCGAACAGTAGGATCGTTTTCATAAGTGAGTCTCCATGTAACCCTGGCAATGTGGGTTCCAGAAGCGACGCGGTCCTCAACAGGGCCATCCGTGAGTCCGCCCTATGCCAGCATTTCCCGCACGACCTGGGCTGTCTCGGGAACCAGTGTCACCGGACGACCGCCGCGGTCCGGGATGGTGGTGTGTGGATCGATCCCCAGCAGGTGGTACATCGTCGCCAGGACGTCCTTCGGTGAAACCGGTCGCGAGACCACATCGGACGCGTGCGCGTCTGTCGTGCCGATCACGTTGCCGCGGGCAATTCCGCCGCCGGCAAAGATTGCTGAATAGGCTCTGGCCCAGTGATCACGTCCGCCGCCAACGGCCTTGTTCAGTTTCGGTGTGCGGCCGTGTTCGCTGAGGCAAACGACCAGTGTGTCGTCCAGCATCCCACGTTGTTCGAGATCGAGAACCAATCCCGAAAACGCCCGATCGAACGGCGGCATCAACTGATCCTTCATTCGCGGGTAGTGCCCGAAGTGAGTGTCCCAGGCGTCGCCGGCGAGTCCGTACTCGTCCCAGAAAACGGACGTCAGTCGTGTGCCGGCCTCGACCATGCGTCGTGCGGCGAGGCAGCCCTGTCCGAACAGCGTGTGACCGTACAGATCGCGCGTGGTGTCGGGTTCGTTGCGAACGTCCAGCGCCTCGGCGACTTCCGGCGAACCGACCAGCGAGAACGCCAGATCCTGAAACTTGTTGAGCGAACTGCCGGCTTGTGTGCGGTCGAGGTGGCGACGCGAATCGTCGAACTGCTGCAGCAGTGTCCGACGGCGGTCCAGTCGGTCGATCGTCACATTCTGCAGTGGCGCCGTCGAAGCGATGCGGAAATGGCTGTCTTTCGAGCAGCCCAGATACGGTTCCGGGCCGTCGTACGAAAACTCGCCGTTCGCTCGCTCTTTGTGAATGTCGACGGTGCCTGTGCCATCGAATTCCGTCCATGTGGGGTTGTAGCCCGCACCCAGGAAAGCGCCGTAGGGTCCGGCCCGGAAAGGCTGATCGCTCCGCTGGCTGCTGAACTGGAATGGCAGGGCGACATTCTGCACAAAGCTGCTTTGACCGCGCTGCTGACGATCGACGTACTCGACCACGGACCCGAACCACGGGTGATGCCGCGGGTCGGTCGGGTTGAGTTCCATTGCCACGTCGATCGTGGGGATGCCGGTCATCGCATACGCCACGCCGTGAATGGGCTGGTCGTGAGTCATCGAACGAACCACCGTCGTTCGATCCATAATGCGCGATGTTTCCGGCAGCAGTTCGCAGACATCCAGACCGGGCAACGACGAACGAATCGGATTCATGGTCCCGCGGATTTCGACAGGAGCCTTAGGCTTCATATCGAACGTTTCGAGCTGGCTTGGCGATCCATACAGAAAGAGCAGGATGCAATTCTTCGCACGCCCAAAGCTCGCATCTTCGGCCCGCGCCGACTGCGCGGAAAGCAGGGTCGAGAGGCTCAAGCCGCCCATTCCCAGACCGCCGGCATGCAGAAAATCACGGCGGGAAACACCGTGACACAGATTTCGATGAGAGCCAAGAACTCGAAGCATCAGGATTCCTCGTTCTGCTGAAGTCCCGCGAGCGGACTCGTCCGAGTGTCCGTCTGGGGGAACCCAACAATACCAGCAACGGGCATCGATCGCACCATTCGGATGAAATCGTCACTCACACGGGTCGGGCTGCACTTCGGACGTTCCATAATGGACTGCGAGCCAGATGGTGGGCTCATCCGATGTGGTCGATTCGACCCGGTGCCGAGCGTGCGCGGGGATATGCACGAAGTCGCCAGGTTTCAGATCGACCGGCTCATCCTGATCCTCAAACCGGAGCGTCGCGGCTCCTCGCAGCACGACGACCCATTCAGGCTGAATCTGGTCATACCAGAAGTCGTCTGGAGACGAGTGACCGTGAGAGACGATCCGTTCGATGCGGACGCTTTCCGACTCGAGCAGCGGTTCAATGAGTTCGTCCGGCAAAACGGCCGGAATGGATTCGAAGAGGTTTTTCATGTCCGCTTCCGGTAGACAGCTCAGGCAGGAACACTAATTTCCGCTAATCGTCGCTAATGGTGAGTGTCTGGAACTACCGTCAGACAATTAGCGAAGATTAGCGCCGATTAGTGTTCCCTGAGTTGTTTCGTTTCGCGTCATCAGTCGAAGGAGTCCGACATGCAGATCAGCATTACCTACTGCGTTCAGTGAAACTACACGCCCAAAGCCGCCAGTCTGGCGGACGCAATCAAAGCAGCTACCGGGGTTGATTCCGAACTCATCGAAGGCCGCGGCGGGATTTTCGATGTGAAGGTCGATGGCCGACTCATCTACTCGAAGCATGAGACCGGCCAGTTCCCCGAGCACGACGAAATCCTCAGCCAGTTGCAGGCCAACTGAATCCTGCGCTTCAGGGCTGGTCACAAGCGTGATTTCCGGGCACACTGGTTTTCCGTGAACCGTGGGAGAACACTCATGAGCCTGTCGTTTGATCCCCTCGCCATTCCGCTGGACCTTCTTGAAAACGGAGCAATTCGCGTGCGTGGCACTCGTATCCCGTTCGAGTCGCTGATCTACGAATTCCGCAACGGAGCGACCCCGGAGCAAATCGCGACAGACTTCGACACGCTTGATCTGGCCGACGTCTACACGGTCAGCGCGTTCTATTTACGTAATCGGCTCGCAGTAGACGAGTACATTGCAGGCATTGAGCAGTTGGCCGGGCAGCTTCGGAAAGACATCGAAGCTGACCAGCAAACGCAGAAACTGACCGATCGCTTTCGCGCGATAAAGCACCAGCGGGAGGCTCTCGGTGCTACAACTGCTCATGGATGAAAACATGCACGGCGGCGTCATCCGCGGACTGCGGCGACAGGCACCGGCGCTGGACGTCATTGACGTTCACGAGGCCGGGCTCGCAGGATTCGATGATCCTTCGATTCTGCAGTGGGCCGCTCAAAACGGCCGGCTGACTCTGACTCGAGACATCGCCACCTTTCCGGCCTTTGCCGCCGTCCGTGTTCAGAACGGGATTCCAATGCCTGGCGTGATTGTCTGTCAGCCTAATGCTCCGCTGGGCAAGGTGATCGAAGACATCATTACCATCTGCGAAGCGAGTGAACCCGAAGAATGGGTTGATCAGATCGTCTACCTGCCGCTCTGAATGCTGTTGCGGCACCTTGGATCTGTTGACTGAGAGTCACGCGGCCTCACGCATGCCCGCGCAATCCTGACCGGTTGAGACCGGCCACAGGTCGACCGTACGGGCTGCGGCTCCGTGCTGCTGACGGACGAATTCCTGCGCCCGGCGTCCCATGGCACTCGCCGATCGGCGATCGTTCAGCCAGTGACGCAGGGTGGCCGTCAATTCGTCGACGCTTTCGACGACGACCGCCGCTTCATCCGTCAGCAGCGACTGCACGACGTCGCGGAAGTTTCGCGTATCTGGACCGAAGCAGACCGCAGCCCCATAAGCGGCCGGTTCCAGCATGTTCTGGCCGCCGCGTTTGACGTTCATACTGCCGCCCACATACGCGAAGTCGGCCAGGCCCCAGCAGGCAGACAGTTCTCCCAGCGTGTCGAGCAGTAGAATCGGCGGTGAGTCGGAGTCTTGCGTCATCCCGACTTCGCCAGACGATCGTCGCAGCAGCGGCAGGTCGTACGACTTGACCAGGCGAACGACTTCTTCAAAGCGTTCGCGGTGTCGTGGGACGAGGACGAGGCGCAGTTCAGGGTGTTCAGCACGAATTGCCAGCCAGCTTTCGATCGCGATCCGCTCTTCCGGAGCCTGCGTGCTGCCCGCGATAAACACGGGCTCGGTAAACGCCAGACCGAATGCTCGTTGCAACTCGATCGTCAGCGGATTCGAGCGGTCAGCGATCACTCCGTCGAATTTGATTGAGCCGGTGACATGTACACGGTCTGCGGCGACTCCCAGAGATACGAAGCGTTCCGCGTAGGTGTCGTTCTGGACCGCAACCGAATCGAGCGATTGAAACAGCGGACTTAACCAGCGGGCCATCCGGGAGTAGCCCCGGTAGCTCTTATCGCTCAGGCGTCCGTTGATCAGCGATACCGGAATACCGGCTTGAGCGGCTGCGTGAAGCAGATTCGGCCAAATTTCGAGTTCGACGAGCACGATGCGTGTCGGCTGAATCCGGTTGATGGCCTGTCGCACGGCCCATGAGAAATCCAGCGGACAGAAAAAGACCGTGACGTCCGGAAGTTTCAGCTCGGCCACGGACCGGCCCGTTGATGTGGTGGTCGAGACAACAACTTCGGCATGTGGATCACGTCGGCGCAGTTCATCAATCACGGATGGAAGCAGCAGGACCTCGCCCACACTGACCGCGTGAAACCAGTAGCGCTCGCCACTGGGTGTTCCAGGCTCGGGTACGCGGCCAAGGAACTTCTCGGCCCAGCCAGCGCGATACTTTCCCTGCGTGACCATCCGGTAAAGCAGTACCGGAGACACGGCGATCAGCAGCAGCAGGTAGGCAAGGTTAATCAGCAGCACTCGGGAATTCCCTTCCGTGGGACGAGTGCGGATTAGACAACGGAAGCCCACGATGGGCGATATCAATGTCGCGATCTCGCTCCGCGAGATGAGCCGGCTGCGCAGCCAACGGCTGATTGTTTTGTGGCTCGGCAAAGGTTTGAGAAAACCACACCGTAAACCACGTCAAACGTGCGCGACTGGTCCAGCCATTCTTTCTACTCGGCCGCACCGCCATCGTCGGTCTCTTCCGTTGCCCACGGAGAATCCGGATTCTGCCTTTTCCGCTCGTCAACGTCGAGCCACGCAGCGCGTCCCGGCGTCGGTGGGTAAATGGCAGAAACCTCGGTCTCATCAGACGCGTCCGACGATTTCACTGCGCGTCGGGGCGGCTGATCAACCTTCGTGCGTTTCAGCCGACCGGCCGGCTCCCACAGCAGAAGTTCATCCGTCTCGTCCTGATCTTCAAACAACGCAGCCCATTGCTGACCACTACGGGCTCGCGAGTTCTGGCTGGTCTTGCCTTCAGTGGACTCGGCATCTGCGTCGGCGGGTGCAGCTTCTTCCGTTCCATCGGCATCCCCGTCGCCCTCGCCGTCCTTGTCGTCGTTGTCCGAATCATCATCCTCGCTAACTGGCAGCAACGGAGCCAGCATCTCGATGAGTTCTTCGCCAAGTTTGATTGGAGCCCCTGTCAGCGAACCACCAACCGCTTCGAAGATCAGATCGGACAGTTTTGGCCCATCGTCTTCGGGATCGTTAGGATCGTCGACATCTGTGTCTGTTCCCAGTCCGAAGAGGCCGGCGATTGCTCCGGCAAGACCCTGTGGAAGTGCATTCAGCACGGCTGCCGCCGCTGCCTTGGCCTCAGCCGCCGCTGCGGCAATGGCTGCGCCAATCTGATCTGCCGCACTCTGAGCGTCGTTGTCGTCGTCAGAATCTGAATCGGTGGACCCGGCTGTCGAAGCGACCGAGAAGATACCGACGTTGCCATCGCCTTCCCCCGACTCGCCAGAAGCCAGCGCAGGTCCGTCGGATGCCGCAGCCACCTCACCGGGAATCGCTACCGTGAAGTCCAGTGCAACTTCGAGATTGTCGGTCAGGTTGCCTTCGACTGTTTCTGTTCCGATGACTCCGCTGCCATCCACTCGGCTGACGGCCGCGCGGAAGTTGCCCTGGCCGACTCCTTCAAGCTGCAGGTTATAGACACCCGCAGACGCGTTCGGAATAACGAGCAATTCGACCGGGCCGTCTCCGGAATAGAACGAGTTGGCCGACTGAGACAACATGCCCGCCGCTTCCGTGAAGCCGTTCGATCGACCCTCCGGCGTCGTCACGATCGCATTGACTGGGTCGAACACGGCGACGATGGCGTCGGTCAGTTCGAGGTCCCTGATCACCTGCAGTCCGATCTGCACCAGCAGGTTTGTCACATCGCCTCGGCCTCCGTTGATCACACCAGTCGTATTGATAATCTCGCCCGGTTCCGGAGGCGGATCGTCCGTTTCGGCGATGGCCTGCATGACGTCGGCGATGACCTGCACCGTTTGATCGAGGCCTTCATCGCGATTAACAACATCTTCGTCGTTAATGATCAGACCGCGGCCCTGATCATCGAAAATTCGGGCGCCCGTCGCGTTGCTCAGGTTCAGGAAGAAGTCCTCATCCGCTTCCTCGTCCGTGTCGCCGCTGACAATGACCTGTACCGTTTTCGTTGTTTCGCCCGCCGCGAACGCCAGTTGCTGACTGACAGAATCGTAGTCCTCACCGGCGATTGCTGTTCCGTCGGCGCTCGTGACTGTGACTGAAACAGCACCGGACGGCTTTCCTACCAGGCGGACTTCGAATTCGTACGTCGTGTCTTCCTCGTTGCCTTCCTGACCGAATTCGTTGCTGATGTTGATGCCGTCGCTGATCACAAGAATTGCATCCGGGTCGTCATCGTTCGCGATGACTCCACGTCCCTGATCGTCTGCAAGAGCCAGACCCATTGGATTGAACAGGTTTACGAAGAACTGCTCGTCGATTTCGTCTGCCAGATCACCCCTGACGATGACATCGAGCGATTTTTCCGTCTCGGTGGGAGCGAATGTCAGCGTGCCACTGGTCGTCGTGTAGTCGTTGTCGGCGGTCGTGGCAGTACCGTCGACTGTCATGAATTCAAACGATTCTCCGCCGGCGGCTGGCTTATCCAGTTGGACGGTAAACGTGTACGTCTTGTTGGCGCCGTCACCTTCGAGTTTGACCACGCTGTTGATGGATGCCTGCGGAATCGGCAGGTCGTCGTTATTGAGCAGGAATTCGCCCTGGTCATCAAGAATTTCCGCGTTCACAGGATCAAACAGATTAATGAAGAACTTCTCGTCGGATTCGACATCGGTGTCGGCAATGGTCTGAACGACAATGGTCTGCAGAGTTTCGCCCGGTTCGAAGAACAAGGTGCTCTCACCGATTCGGAAGAAATCACGATCCGTCGCTGTCGACGTCGCCGAGAACTGCGCCGATTCATACTGCACGGTCACCAGTTCATCGAAAACGCCAGTCAGCTCGACGGTAAACAGGAACTCCTTTGTTTCGCCATCGCTGCCTTCAGCGGCCTCGATGTCGTTGATACGAATACCAGGTAGAACAGCCACGTCGTCGTTCAGAATGCGACCTTCGGCCTGCGGATCGGTGATGGTCGCACCTGTCGCTGCGGTCAGGTCGACGAAGAACACTTCGTCCGTTTCCACCGTTTCGTCGCCGACCACTTCGACGTCGATCGTCTTGATCGTTTCACCTGCCTGGAATGTCACGGTGCCCGACTTCGAACGGAAATCGGTGGCACTCGCAGTTCCGGCCGACGTATTAAATGAGACAGTGACCGGGCTGGTCGGAGCGGCGGACAATTCCACTACGAATCCGAATTCTGGTAGTGCGTTGTCGTCACCCTCCCGCTGTTCAACGTCCGTGATCGTCACATCGGGAACGACAGTTTGCAGGTCGTCGTTGACGATTGTGACTTCGGCCTGATCATCGATCAGCAGAGCGTTCGATGTGATACCGGTCAGGTTGATGAAGAATGACTCGTCAGCTTCTTCGTCACCGTCACCCAGCGCGACGAACGTCAGCGTCTTTTCCAACTCGGTCGCGTTGAACGTGACCTGGCCGGATGACTGCAGGTAGTCGGTACCTGCCAGTGTGGCGCTACCGTCGGCCGTTTCGAAGTTGACCGTGATCGGAGTCGTCGCGTTCGCCGAAAGTCGCAGCGTCGTTTCGAACTGAGTTCTGGCGCCGTTCAGACCTTCAACCACCGAGACGTCGGAGATCGTCAACCCCGGCAATGGGAAGTCGTCGTTCACTAATCGCCCGATTGCCTGGTCGTCGTTAATTGTCACGTTACCGCTGTCACCAGTCAGATTGAGGAAGAACGTCTCCTCAGACTCCACGGTGCCATCACCGCGGACAATGATCACGACCGGCTTTTGTTGCTCGCCCGGCTGGAACAGAATCGAACCGGAGCGGCTTTCGTAGTCCGTGCCAGTCGGCAGAGGAATCGGCTCATCATCGCCATCGAGCAGATTCGGGTTGCCGCCGATCGCCGTGCCGTCGGCCGTCGCATAGTCGATACGGATGGGGCCTGTGGCCGCCGTCGCGGGAGCGGACAGAGTGACCAGGAACTCGAATCGTGTGCGTTCTTCCGGGACGCCTTCGTCCAGAGTCACGTCGCTGATAAAGGCATCCGGCCGTGGCCGGTCATCGTTCAGAATGCTGGCCGCTCCCTGGTCCGTGACCAGCACGGCGTTCCCCATCACATTCGCCAGGTTAAGGAAGAACGCTTCATCATTCTCGACTGTGCCATCGCCAATCACCGGCACAACAATGTTCTTCCGGGATTCACCCGCCAGGAAGGTGACGGTCCCGTTCTGAGCAACGTAGTCATTCTGGCTGGCACGAGCGGACCCGTCTGCGGTCGCATAATCGACGGTGACCGTCCCGGTTGCCGGGCTGGAAAGCTGCACCAGGAACTCGAAGCCGGTCCGTTCGCCAAAGATGCCTTCCTGTGATTCAACGCCACTAATAGTGATTCCCGGTGTCGCTTCGTCGTCATTGGTGATCTGACCAAGTCCCTGATCGTCAGCGAGCACCAGGTCGTCCGCGTTCGCCGCGTTGACAGACAGGTTGACGAACAAGTTCTCGATACTCTCCAGATTTCGGTCTCCGAGCACATTGACCGCAATCACTTTGCTCGATTCGCCAACCAGGAACTCCAGCGTGCCGCTTTGTGCTTCGTAGTCATTACCCGCCACGGCCAGACCATCGGCGGTCTGATAATCCACCTTCACAACTTCCGTTGCTGGCGACGACAGAGAGACCACGAACTCAAACCGTGTTCGTGCTCCAATGCCGCCTTCTTCGCGGGTCACATCGGAAATTGTCACGCGCGGGATCAACGCGTCGTCATTACTGATCGTGCCCAGACCCTGATTGTCAGACGTTTCGGCATTCGCGACGTTTGTGAGGTTAAGGAAAAACGTCTCGTCGGTTTCGACGGCACGGTCACCGGTCACGTTGACGGTCACCCGCTTAGTTCTCTCATCCGGCAGGAATGTCAATGTTCCACTCGCTGCCTGATAATCATTGCCAGCGACTGTCGCCGTTCCATCAGCTGTGGAAAAGTTGGCTGTTACCGGAACAGGAGCACGTCCCGTAAGACTAACCGTGAACACATACTGCGTCCGGGCACCAGCACTGCCTTCCTGCAGGGTGACGTCCGAGATCGACAGCGTCGGGAACGAGTCGTCATTGATAATTGTGCCGCGGCCCTGATCGTCGTCGATGATTCCTGCTGTCACGTTGGAAAGATTCAGGAAGACGGTCTCACCGGATTCCACATTGAAGTCGCCAATAACCGGCACTCGGACAGTCTTCGTCAGCTCGCCAGGTGCAAACGTGACTCGACCGCTCGTTCGCTCGTAGTCGACACCTCCAGCAGCTGTTCCGTCTGCCGTGTCGAAATCAAACGACACGGGATTCGCCGACGGTCCGGACAGGCTGAGAATGAACGCAAGCTGAGGTCGCTGACCACCAATTCCTTCTTCCACGACCGGATCATTGATGAAGATACTGGGGGTCGCGCCGTCGTCATTTCGTAGTGTCCCCAGGCCCTGATCGTCCGAGATGTCTCCGCCCATTGCATTCGAGAGGTTGACGAAGAACGTCTCGCTGGCTTCTTCAGTGAAGTCCCCAAGTCCAGTCACGGCGTACGTCAATCGCGTCTCACCTGGCTGGAATGTGAGCGTCTGCGTACCACCCGCTTCGTAGTCGCCGCCCGCCGCAGCCAATCCAGCTTCGGCCGTTCCGTTACTGGTAGCGACATCAACAGTCACCGGCGTTTCCACAGCATTACTCAGCGAAATCACAAACGTGAACGCGTTTCGTTCACCCAGTCGACCTTCGGACTGAGCCACGTCGTTGATTGAAATCGTGGGGACCAGTCGGTCGTCATTAATGACCCGCCCGAGGCCTTGAGCGTCATCAAACTCAGCGTTACCGGTGATGTTAGATAGATTGACAAAGAACGTCTCGTTCGCCTCAATTTCTTCGTCGCCGTTCGCACTGACCACGATTGTCTTGCTGGACTCGCCTGGGCCAAACGTAACCGTGCCACTGGCGCCGTCGTAGTCGCCGCTGACTGTCGTCGCCGTGCCATCGCTGGTCGCGAAATCGACCGTCACCGTTCCGTCCGCTGGTCCGGTCAGTTCTACAGTAAACACCAACGGTGGCTTCAGGCCGGGGGCGCCTTCATCGATTGTAACGTCGGTAATCGAGACGCCTTGAATCGTGCGATCATCATTGCGAATTGTGCCCTGCCCCTGATCGTCGGCCAGTGTTCCGTTGACTGGGTTCGACAACGTGACAAAGAACGACTCGTCGGTTTCAACTGCCCCGTCACCCAGAACATTGACTGGCACCGTCGCAGACGTCTCACCCGCGGGGATCGTCACCGTTCCGCTCGTCTGCTCGTAGTCTGAGTCGGCTAGAGTTCCTGAACCATCGCCTGAGGTAAAGTTGACGCTGATCGGAACGGACGACGGGCCGGACAGGGACACGGTGAAGTCGTACCGTGTCTTCTCGCCGGGTGAGCCCTCGCGTCTGGAGACGTCAGCGATGCTGATTTCGGGCGGGCCGTCGTCGTTGCTGATCAGACCGCGGGCCTGACCATCCGACAGCGTCGCTCCAGTGACTCCGCTCAGATTCACGAACAGCAGTTCGTCACCTTCATTGATCAAATCGCCCACTGCGATGACAACAATCTGCTTCGACGTTTCACCGGGAGCAAAATCAAGAAAGCCCGAAGTCGCTTCGTAGTCCGAAGGTGTTGCGACTCCTTCGATTTCCTCGGAGTCCTGTTTGGCCGTGCCGTCCTGTGTTGCGAAACTGACGCGAGCCGGGTCTTCAGACGAGCCGCTTAAAGTGACGTCGAATACCAGTCGTGTTCGTTCTCCCGGGGCTCCTTCATTCACGGTCACGTCAGTAATTGAGATTGCCGGAACCAGAGTGTCATCATTTGTAATTGTGCCCTGTCCCTGTTGGTCGGCCAGATCACCATTTGCTGGATTTGACAGGTTAACGAAGAACGATTCGTCTGACTCAATGCGCCGGTCACCGGTGACCAGAACGGTGACCGTCTGCTGTGTCTGACCTGGTACGAAATTCAACCGTCCGGACGGCAGAGCTTCGAGGTCACCGTCGGACAGCGATGCTGTGCCATTCTCCACCTGGAAGTCGACTCCAACCGACACATTCGTCGGCCCGGCCAGCGAGACAGTGAACACAAACGGCGTTGCCTGCCCCGTTTCACCTTCAGGCCGTGTCACGTCGCTGATCGTGATATCAGGCGTCGGGTCGTCGTCATTAGAGATTGTCCCGATACCCTCGTCGTCACCGACCGTCGCGTTGACCGGAGAACTCAAACGCACCCGCAACGTCTCGTCATTCTCCACCGTGTCGTCGCCCAGGGCGGTTACCACGATCGTCTTCTCGAAGTCGTCTGGCAGGAACGTCAACGTTCCGGAAGACAGCTCGTAATCGGCTCCGACGATCGTCGCATCTATGTCTTCCGTGGTGTAATTGACTGTGATCGTGTCCTCGGAAACATCCGACAGTCGCACTGTGAATAGCAGATTAGTGCGTGCACCCAGCGCCCCCTCTTCCCGCGCCACGTCCACAATTGTGATCTGTGGCACGGCGAAGTCATCGTTCGCGATTGTGACATCGCTGACAGCGTCCGAGATCGTGACCGGTCCCGTTCCATTGCTCAGAGTCACCGTCAGAAACTCGTCAACTTCGGTTTGTCGGTCACCAATCACCGTAATCGGGATGATCTTCTGCGTCTCGCCGGGCGCGAAGGTCAGCGTTCCGGATGTCGCCGTGTAATCTGTACCAGCGGTTGTCGTGACATCTGCTGATGCGAACGCGACGGTAATCGTCTCGCTCGAAGCGAGAGACAGATCGACGAGAACTTCGAACGTCGCCTGCTCACCGGTGCTGCCTTCGTTCCCACTGAAGTCGCGGATCGAAAGCACGGGCGTTGAGGTGTCGTCGTTGGCGACTGTCACCGTTCCCTGACTGTCGGTGATCACTGCATTGGTGGCATTTGCCAGTGCGACGGTGATCTTCTCGTCAGCCTCGATCGCTGTGTCTCCATTAACGGAGAGCGTGATCCTTCTGACACTCTGCCCGGGCAGGAACGTGACCGTTCCACTGGTCGCGACATAATCGCCGTTGGCCACCGTCGCCGTGTCATCCAGACTGTTAAAGCCGACGGTAATCGTTTGCTGGGCAACACCCGATAACGTCAATTCAAACACGGCTGGCGTCAACGCACCCAGGCCGCCTTCGGTCACGGTAACGTCGTTGATCGCGACGGTGGTGATGTGTGTGCCGGCATCGACACCAGTCACCACTCGGCCAAACGGTCGAGCGTCGATGGGGCCAGTTCGGCCTGTAAAGATATTTGGATCGCTGTCGAGAGCGTCGTCCGTGCCTGCATCCCGTGGCGAGAAGTGTCGACCGATCGGAGCAACAAACTCGACGATGTAACGTTTGGGCAAGAGTCCCGCATAGCGGTACGTCCCATCAGCGGCAGTTTGCCCGGTCCGAATGACCGTCGTCTCATCCAGACTCAATACGCGGACCGTTGTACCGGCCACACCATTCTCGCCTGCGTCCTGAATGCCGTCGTTGTCGAGGTCATCGAACACGCGACCTTCAATAGAGGAACCCGGAGCGATGACGACATCGTTGTTGTCCGTTCCGCCGACGTAGCTGATCACGAACTCATCGACACCCAGAGTCATTCCCTGAGCATCCAACACGTCAAGGTTCAGGAAAGCACCTTCCGGCAGTCCGGCAAATGTGCCGGAGACCGCGTCCGTGGCGTCGTTGTTGATGATCGTATACGTGGTATTCAGTCCGGGCGTGAATCCCGCCAGCAGGTCACCTTCCAGGGTGACGTTGTTACCAATCATCACCGAGCCAGTGACGTTGATCTGGTCGTGGTTCATGGCCCCGTCACCAGCAGTCGTGCCGGCGAGTTCCACGCTGAACGTTGAATTGGCGCCGAAAGTAAGATTGCCGGTATCCAACAGGCCCGGGCTCGTTCCTGGTGCAATCGTTCCGTTGTTTGTGACTGTGCCGCCGATGCTTCCAGTTCCGCCGAGCGTCGCACCCGCATTTTCGATCACATCGCTGGACGTCAGCGATCCGTTCACAAACAGCGTGCCATTCACGACGGTCGTATTGCCGGTCAACGTACTGGTTCCCGTCAGAATGACGGTCCCGGATGTGTCGACCGTCAATCCGCCGCTTCCGGCGATTGCCGATGCAAGCGTGCCGGGGGTCGTAATGACTGCACTGCCTGCTCCGTAATCGATGTCGCCCTGCAGCGTGATTGGACCGCCAGCGGCCAGGGTGAGCGTGCCAGCACCAGTCGTGATCGCCCCACTGCCGGTCAGCTCATCCGACGCCGTGAGGGTGATCGACCCGTCGGCTGTTGTGACGGCAGAGGCAACTGTCAAATCGCCGCCGCTTCCAGTGCTGGTCAATGTGACCGTTCCGCTGCCGGTCGCGGAAATCGGAGACAGCACTGAAATGACCCCGGACGTAATGGCAATATCGCTGTTCGTTGCCGTGACGCCGTCAAGCGTACCGACAGTCGTGAGACTGATTGTGTCGCTGTTCGGTTGAGTCAGATCGACGCCACCGGCAGCAACAGTTGCGGCAAAACTGGATACGGAAGTGTTCAGTGTCGACGACGTTCCGATTCCTTGAGCGGCGTTGATTGCCAGCTCAGTGTCCGTGAACACGACCGTACTGCCCGTGTCATTGACCGAACCGCCCGTCTGAATCTCCAGGACACTGGCGTTTGCCAGATCAACGGCTCCTGTGAACACCACGTTCCCTGCCGTGCCGTTACCCACAGCAATACGTGACGACGTCGTGATCCTGTCGAATTCTGCGTCCGTCAGGACGAACTGCCCGGAACCACCATTCGCCCCGAGATCAATTGAGCGTCCAGCAGTCGATGTCTGCAGCGAGATCAGACCGGCCCCGGCGTTAATCGTACCGGTCAGCTCGACATCCGCTGCAACGATCGAGACGGGTCCGTCACCGCCCACGCCAGTGGTAGCAACTGCGCTGCCAGCATTGTCCTGTGTGTACGTTCCCAACCCGTTTTCGTCGCTGTCGGCATCGACTGTGTAGCTGCCGCCGTCGGTCACAATGTCGGCAGTCGCCCCAGTCAGAAGGACACCGTTGGCACTCGTCAGACTGATTGTGCCCGACCCGGCAACGTCGATGGCCTGCTCAACGGTAATAGACCCGGCCGTCAGCGAAACGCTGCCATTGTCATTGTCGATTCCCACCACTCCACTGGGCGGTGAGCCTACCGTGATGTCGTCTGCATCGCGAATCGTGATATCGCCGGACGCGACATTCAATGACACTGTGTCAAGATCATTGGCCGAATTATCCAGGCTAACCGCACCGCCTGAAACGATGCTCAGATTCGTTTCAGTAATTGAGCCGTTAAGTCCTGCCGTAACCGTGCCGGGCGTAAACAGTGTGAGCCCTGTCGTCGAACCTGGACTGATGGCACTGCTGATTGAAATCGCTCCCGAGACAGGTGCATTGAGGTCGCCGCCAACGATCTGACCGATCCGCAGTCCTCCGGTAGTAATGCGGTCAAGCTCAGCATCGGACAGATTCAGAGTGTTGGCCGGTGTAGCGTCGCCCAGGCTGATTGGCCGGTCGACTGACTTGTTCCTGATTATCGTTAGCCCGGTTGGGCCGTTGTTAAGCTCGGCTGACGCAGTATTCAGTACCACGTCATCGGCATTGATGATGATCTGGCCCGCACCGGCATTCGAGATCGCCACGTTAGCATTCGCCGTAAAGGTATTCGTGGCATTCGCCGTGAATTTGCCGCCGCCAGACGTAACATCCACTGCCTGTCCGCTATCGTTGATGACGATGTTCTCGCCGTTCAATTCAACATTCGTAGCGGAACCGCCAGAAGCCAGAACCTGAGCATTGATCGTGAGCGTGTCTGGTTCCGGAGCATCGCCATCGTCCGTCGCCGTGAGCGTGATAGCTCCACCACCCGTGTCTTCGACCTTCTCATTAACAGTCAACGGACTGCTGGCCGTGACAGTGATATCGCCACCAGAAGCGGAGACGCCTGTCAGTGAGCCGTCGGCACCGCCAATGGTCAACTCGCCCGTGTTAAGAATGTTGACTCCGCCACTGCCACCACTGGCTTCCACGTTGTTGACCGTGGTCTCGAAAGCATTGGCCGATGCACCGATACCCGTCGCTGCCGAAGCTCCCAGAGTGGATGCCGTAACATCCGCACCATCGTCACCGCCATCGAGAATTGCACCAGTGCGAGCCGTCAGAGTGACTGCATTCGAAGCGGCATCAAGTTCGGTCACGACGATGGAGCCGCCGACGATGGTCACAGGATCTGCGAATGACGAGCTGTCGATATCGACCGCCCCGGTGCCGGCACCAGCATCGCCAATTGTGATGGATGAGAAGCCATCCTGGATTCTCTCCAGTTCAGCGTCATCAAGGTTGAGACTTCCGGCGCCGCCACCCAGTCCGATCGTGGTCGCGGCTGACCGCGGCGTGATGCTCAGACTGCCACTGGACTGCACCGGCACCGCCAGCGCAATCGTGTCGGTTGTGATCGAAACGCCGCCGGCTGTCGTCGCACCGCCGATGGCCGATCCCGCTCCAAAGGCGTTCAGCCCGACGCCGCTGCCGGCACTCTCGTTCGCGTTCAACACAATTCCACCGTTGCCCGTGGTTGTGATGACCGCACCGCCGCTGCCGAAGTTGGCCAGCCGGATCGCATCACTGCCCCCGCCCGTCCCGGACACACCGTTGATGGTCACCGTACCGTCCACGGCCGAAATGGTGGCGCCGCCAAACAGGTCGACGCCGAAGTTGGCCGAACCCGTCGCGCCGCCAGTGCCGTTCAACGTGATATTGCCCGAACCGGTCGTCGTCACGTTGCCCGTGATGATGACGCCTTCATGGAACTGGGTAGTGGCTCCGGCGCCGCCGGCCTGACCGGTCAAAGTGATATTGCCGCCCTGCGACGTGATGGCCGCGGTGTCGGCCACATTCACGCCGTGATTGCCATTTGACTCCGCATCCCCGCCACGGCCCGTCACGGTGATGTCGCCGGTCGTCGAGGACACGACTCCGGTATTCGCCACAAAAATGCCGTCAAAGCTGCCCGTGGCCGAACCGGACGTGTTGGCGTCGAGAGTGATCGCACCGGTTGCCGATGCCACTGATGCTCCCGCATTCACGGCAATCTGCCGACCGGCGTCGATGTCGATCGCGCCGCTGCCGGTGGCAGTCACATTCGCGCCGATCGACACGTCTTCGGTGGCCGACAGCGTCACATTCCCCGTGCCTCCGTTGATGAGTTCGCTGACGGTGATGTCGCTGGCGGCAGTCAGGCTGATGTTCGAGTTCGTTGCCGAGAGCCCCGTCAGCGAGCCGCTGACACCACCCACGGTCACATCGCCCGTATTCGCAATGTTCACCCCGCCCGAACCGCCGCTGGCTTCCAGATTCGTCAGCGCCGTATTCAGCGCACCGGTCGTGCCGATCCCCTGAGCCGCCGTGATTGCCAGGTTTACGTCGGTGAAGACTGTACTGCTGCCGATATCATTAACGGTGCTGCCCGTGAGAATCTCAAGTGTGTCGGCGTTGGCCATCGAAACGGCGCCGGTGAACGTCACTGCGCCACTCGTTGCCGTGCCAGCGACAACTTTGTTCGTGGTCGTAACCAGATCGAGTTCCGCATCGGTCAGCACGAACTGCCCGGATCCGCCCACGGCTCCCAGGTCCACTGTTCGGTCGGCAGTCGAAGTCGCCAGAGCGACGATCCCGGAGCCGGCGTTGATGGTTCCAGTTAGCGATGCGTCGGCTGCGGTGATCAGGATGTTGCCACCACCACTCGTAATGGCACTGCCGGCATCGTTCGACGTAAACGCGCCGGAGGCAGTGTCGTCACTGTCGGCATCCAATGTCACTGTGCCGCCGGCTGTCGTGATGTCAGCGCTGGAGCTGCTCAGTGTGATGTTCTCAATCGCTGTCAGAGTGACCGTTCCACTACCTGTTGTAGCGATGGCCTCCGTGACAGTGATGGAACTTGTTGCCACGATCGTGATATCGGATGCGGAGGCGCTCACGCCGTCGGTTGCACCGATTCCGCCAATCGTCACGTCGCCTGTGTTGCCAACATTCACGCCGCCAGTGCCGCCAGAGGCTTCCAGATGATCGACGGCTGTTTCCAGAGCGTTGCCTGAAGTCCCAACTCCTGCAGTCGCTGTCGCGACCAGACTGCCGCCCGCCACGTCTGTGCCATCGTCACCACCATCTGTGATCGCTCCACTGCGAGCCGTCAGAGCAATCGCGTTGGCGCCCGCACTCAGTTCAGTCACGTCGATCGAGCCACCGACGATGGTCAGCGGATCTGTGAAGGTCGAGCTGTCGACATCGACGGCGCCCGTACCCGTTGCCGCATCGCCAATTGTGATGGAACTGAATCCGTCGGCCAGGAAACCGAGTTCCGTATCGTCCAGGTTCAACGTTCCCGATCCGCCACCGACACCAATCGTCGTGCTGGCCGTTCGTGGTTGCATGACAAGTGAACCCGTAGACTGGATGACCGTCGTACCGGACAGATCAATCGAATCGGCGTTGATAGTAATCGGGCCATTAGCCGTGCTGCCGCCGACGATGCTGTCGTCGACAAAGACCAAATCCGTTCCGGCCGCGGCATTTCCAGTGACCACGATTCCGCCGCTGCCCACAGAAAGCAGCCGCCCGCCAAATGTACTCAAACGAATCGCATCCCCGCTGGTCGTTGCCGTTCCATTGACAGTCAACGTGCCGGTATTGACCTGTAGAGTGGCGTCCGTCGCCAGTGAAACTGCCGAGGATCCCGTGTCCGATATTCCGTTGACGGTTACGTCTCCACTGCCGGTGGCTCGTATCGTGCCCTGTGACACGAATGCGGAATCAGCCACTGCGTCTGCATTGACAACGATGTTTCCATCTGCAGTTTCGACGGTCGCGAAGAAAACGCGGACACCACTCGCCTGGTTGGTTCCGCTGCCCGTCAACGTGATGTCGCCATTTCCCGCCGTCGTAATGTCACCGAACAACAGTTGAATTCCGAATGAATTGTGGGCCGTGACGCCGCGTACTGAGATATCGCCGCCACCCGCGTTCAGTTCGCCGGAATTCGTAATATTCACACCAGGTGCGACGGTTGTGCCGTCTGCAGCATTCTGTGCAGGATCGGCACCGCCACCGAGCGTGATGTTGCCGCCACCGGACGTGATCCCCTGTGTCACATCAATAAGGCCGCCATCGGTTGAGTCACTGTCCGAATTCACCGTGATGTTGCCACCATCACCGGCAATGTTCGCGTTCACAAGAACATCCTGTGTCGCCACAAGTGCAACGTCTCCACCATTCGAATCGAGTGCCTGCGAAACTGTAATCGAACTTATTGCCTCGATTCTTATCTCGCCGTTACTGGTTGTTATTCCAGACAGACCATCGACTGTCGTAATGTCGAGAGCTCCCGCACTATCAATAAACACGCCGCCGCTGGTGGAAACCTGAGCTGCCACGGATGAAACGGCCGTGCTGATCGCGTTACCTGAGACACCCGCTCCGGTTGCCGCACTCAGCTTCAGCGTGGTGGCCGTTACGTCCGTTCCAGAATCGCCGCCGTCTGTGATCGCGCCAGTTCGGGCTGTCAACGTTGCGGCGTTTGCGCCCGCATTGAGTTCCGTCACGGCGATTGATCCACCAACGACGGTCACAGGATCGGCAAACGTGGAACTGTTGACATCGACTGCGCCGGTTCCATTTGCCGCGTCGCCAATGGTGATCGAACTGAAGCCATCAGCAAGTCGAGCAAGTTCGGCATCGTCGAGATTCAGATCGCCCGCGCCGCCACCGAGACCGATTGTACGACCGGCGGTCAGAGGCTTGATTGTCAGGGCACCGGTGGAATTGAGCGTAGCGCTCGCCAGATTCAAACTGTCGACAGTCAGAGTCACGTCGCCAGTCGCATTGACCCCATTGAGCGTCGCGCTGGTTGCTGTCAGGTTGAACGTGCTGACTGGCTGGAATAATCCAGCCGCCGCACCGAGCGATACGTTGCCCGTCGCATTGATCGTCAGTGCCTTCGCTGGTGCATTCGCGCCTGTGATGTGTTGAGCAACGCTGATATCGCCACCGGTTGCAGAGAGCGTGACGCTGCCAGACGCAGCTTCCAGAGAAATCGCGTTCTGGAAGTTCATCGAAGCGGCCGTCACGTCACTGCGAATCGCTGCAAAGTTGGCCGCACTTGTCTGCAATGCTCCGAGCCCGGTCGTACCGCCGACCGTATCCTGGAATGAGACGACGCCGGCATTGGCGATCGTTAAGTCTTGAGCCCCATCAAGCGTGTTCTGGAAGGTCACGGCGTTACCGGTCAGAACGGCATCCGCACCCAGCGTGACAGCACCCTGATATGTCTGGTTACCCGACGTGCTGACCGCTCCACCACTAAGCGTCGTCGTACCCGTGACCTGCAGAGACGTCGGGGCCGATGTGCCCCCGATGGCACCGCCGAAGACCGCGTTCCCCGCGACGTTCAGCGACTGCATTCCGTCAACCGTACCGTTCACGGTGACTGTGCCGCCCGTCAGAGTTGTCGCGGCACCGAGCGCTACCGCCCCAGTGTAAGTCTGATTGCCCGTACCAGTGCTGACCGTTCCTTGCGTCAAATTGATCGCGTCAGACGCAATCGTCAGCGATCCGTTGTCCAACGTGAGAGCGGCAAACTGCAGATTGACGACGTCCGTTCCATCACCAGCGTCGATGTCCAGATTCTGATTCGCCAGCAGCGTGATGCCTTCGAAGTCCAGCGTGTCGTTGCCGGCCTGGGCGTTGATGTCGAGCGTTCCGGTAAAGGACGACAACGGGACAACAACGGTTGCTGAACCGTCACCCGTGCCGCCGTTGAGCGTGCCAAGTAGATCAATGCCGTTTGTGTTGTTGTCGACGATGGTCAGATTCGTGCCGTCGGCCGTGAACGTAAGATTGTCGTTGGTGTTACCGCCATTGGTGTCGGTCACGACAAGGTTGCCACCAACTACTTCGACTGTCGTCTCTGGCCGGAACGCTTCCAGTGCCACGTCGTTACCGTCGCCGCCGACGTGCGAGATGACGAGGTTCAATCCGGAGCCACCAGCATTGATGATGACGGCACTGCCGGCCGGGAAGTTCGAGAAGTTACCCGTGACAGCGTCTGCGGCCGTGTCATTGTTGATGATGACAAACGAATCACCCGCTGAAATCTCCGCCGGAATCAGCCCGGCCGTATCAACGGAAAGCGTGCCACCGAGATTGACTGTTCCTGTAACGTTGACCTGATCATGCCCGTTCGCAGTACCAGAACCACCATCTCCAGGCAGTTCCACTTCGAACGAGCCACTTAAAGACAGATCGCCAGTGTTGATGACTCCGGGACTCAGGCCTGGTGACAACGTGCCACCGGAATTGACGGTCACATCACCAGTGACAGTCCCCACGCCTTCCAGCGTGGCGCCTGTGTTGACTGCAACGTCACCGGTAATCGTCTGGCCGGTCGCGATGCTGAATGTGCCGGCATCAAGATTAATTGTCCCTGTTCCTGCCGTTGAGCTATTCCAGTCGACCGAACCTGTTTCTCTCAGGAACTGGTCTCCGTTGGCCGCCGCCGTGTCCGTTGCAAGTGACGTGGCCGCGAGCGAAATGCCGTCGCCCGTTGCACCGATTGATCCGTTTGCCGCGTTGAACAGGACCGTCCCGCCAGTCACGTCCGTTCCGGTGTCACCACCGTCAAGGATGTTACCCGTGCGAGCTGTCAGAGTGACGTCGTTGGAACCTGCAGCCAGCTCAGTCACAGTAATCGAACCACCAACGACCGTGACGTTGTCATTGATCGCCGAACTGTCGATGTCGATCGCCCCGGCTCCTGCCGCGGCATCACCGATGGTGATCGAGTTGAAGCCGTCGGTCAGGCGTCCGAGTTCGCCGCTGTCCAGGTTCAGCGTGCCCGAACCGCCGCCCAGACCGATCGTAGTCGCGGCTGACCGCGGCGTGATGCTCAGACTGCCACTGGACTGTACCGGCACCGCCAGTGAAATTGTGTCGGTCGTGATCGAAACGTCGCCGGCTGTCGTCGCACCGCCGATGGCCGATCCTGATCCAAAGGCGTTCAGCCCGACGCCGCTGCCGGCACTCTCGTTCGCGGTCAACACAATTCCACCGCTGCCCGTCGTTGTGATGACCGCACCGCCACTGCCGAAGTTGGCCAGCCGGATCGCATCACTGCCCCCGCCCGCCCCGGACACGCCGTTGATGGTCACCGTACCGTCCACCGCCGAAACGGCGGCCCCGCCGAGCAGATCGACGCCGTAGTTGTTCGAACCGGTCGCGCCACCGGTGCCGTTCAGAGTGATGCTGCCCGAATCGGTCGTCGTCACGTTGCCCGTGATGATGACGCCTTCATGGAACTGGGTAGTGGATCCGGCCCCCCCGGCCTGGCCGGTCACAGTGATATTGCCGCCCTGTGACGTGATGGACGCGGTGTCGGCCAGATTTACACCGTGATTGCCATTTGACGCCGCATCTCCGCCACGGCCCGTCACGGCGATGTCGCCGGTCGTTGAGGACACGACCCCGGTATTCGCCACAAAAATGCCGTCAAAGCTGCCCGTGGCCGAACCGGACGTATTAGCGTCGAGAGTGATCGCACCGGTTGCCGATGCCACTGAAGCTCCCGCATTGACGACAATCTGTCGACCGGCGTCGATGTCGATCGCGCCACTGCCGGCGGCAGTCACATTCGCGCCGATCGACACATCTTCGGTCGCCGACAGCGTCACATTCCCCGTGCCTCCGGTGATGGCTTCGGTCACGTTCAGGTTGCCGGTAGTGGCAACTGTGACATTGGCACCCGTCGCGTTCAGGCCACTCAACGTGCCGTTGACACCACCAATCGCCAGGTTGCCTGTATTGGCAACGCTGACCCCACCCGTGCCACCGCTGACTTCGAGATTTGAAGCCGCCGTGTTCAACGCAGACGTCGTCCCCACCCCGGTGACGGCTGTGATCGCAAGGTTGGTGACCGAAAATACCGTCGCGCTCCCCGTATCATTGACTGCCCCGCCGGTAATGATCTCCAGCGTGGCGGCGTTCGTCATGCTGACCGGGCCGGCGAATGTGACGTCTCCCGCGTTGGCGTTGCCCACAACAATTCGGTTCGTCGTCGTGATGTTGTCCAGTTCCGCATCCGTCAGACTGAACTGAGCGGGATTCGCACCGGCGTTGTACTGAGCGAGGATTTCGGCCGCGGTCAGCCCTTTGTCATAGATAGCCACTTCGTCCTGCTGGCCATCGTAAAACGGATCGTTGTACTGCGACCGCCCCAGCCAGGTGTTGTCCGAGAGGACCTGGCTGGGATTCAGTGAGATGGTGCCGCTGGCGACCTCGACCCCGTCGAGGTACATCCTGCCGGTGTTCCCTGTGATCGTAACAGCCACATGCTTCCACACGTTGACGGGCAGCGTCGTCGCGTCCAGACGCTGTTCGCCTCCACCACCGGCGGTGGTGATCGCAAACCGCAGCGTGTTACTGCCGCTGCGCGGTGTGAAGAACATGTTGCGAGTCGTGTTGTCACCGAAGTCGAAGATCCGCTGCCAGGACTCGCTCGTCGGACCATCCCAGTTGACCCAGGCCGTAAACGTGAAGTCGGTCACGTTGGCCAGGCTGTCGGGCAGGTCGACAAAGTCGTTCGTGCCGTCGAAGTCCACGGCATTGCCAATGAACCCGGCTCCACCGGCCGTGGGCGCGGCGCCGGTCGCAGTCGTCGTGTTGTTGTTGCCGGACGAATCGGTAAACGTCGTGGCTCCGGCCGTCTCTTCAAACCGGTAATAGGCCGTCGGCCCGGTCGAGAGCACCGTATTGACGTATGAATCCGTGCCCAGTTCAACAGTCGTCCCGGACTTTGATGTCGCCAGCGTGACGGTCCCCGTTCCAGCATTGATTGTGCCGGTCAGTGCCACGTCGGCCGCCGTGACCGTGACGGCACCGTCAGCCGTGCCCGTCGTGTTAACCTTGCTGGCGGCGTCGTCCGACGTGAACGTCCCGGTGCCGTCATTGTCCGCGTCGGCGTCGATCGTCAGCGTTCCCCCGCCGGTAGTGATGTCGGCGTTGGTTCCACTGAGCGTCACGCCATTGTTGGCTTCCAGGTTGACGGCCCCGCCGCTGGTCATGATCGGAGCCGTAACCGTGATCGTGTCTGGCGGATCGATGTTCAAGCCGCCGGAACCCACATTCGCGGTTGCGTTGATGTCGACCGATCCGCCTGTCGAATCCACCTTGATCGAATTCAGGACGCTGTCGCCCCCGACAAGGCCGTTGAATGCCACATCGCCGCTGGCGTTCACCGTCAGCGAAGACTGCGGGTGGATTGAAACCTGGTCGACATTGATCGCGTTATTACCGGGGCCCTGGTCCAGGTTCTGGAATGACAGACGAGTTGTCGTGCCGGTCGCTGTGAATGAATAGCTGAAGACTCGCCAGTCGTCTGCACTGGTGTTTTTCGGAACCGTGAAGGTCGCGTTGACCAGCTCCGCCTGGTTGTTGAATGCCAGGCTGGCATCGTTTGTCCCCGGAGTCCCGACCTGCACGAGTCCATTCTGGAAATCGAGCCCCGAAGTGAACCCGGTGCCGAAAAACGTCAGGTCGTAGGTGACGCCGATCTGGGTCGTCAGATCCTGGTAGCGGCCTCCGTTCTGGAAATTCGCGCCGCCATGCAGCGAAAACTCGCCGCCGTTCGGCAACTGGCTCAGGCCGTTGAGGGCTCCAAAGGAGTTTTGAATCAGCAGCCAGTCCGTCGGGTCCGTCCCGTTCCCGCTGTTCGACTCAAATCCGGGATTGCTTGCCAGATTCCCTGCGGAATCGATCGTTCCGTCGAACGTGACATCAGCAGCGGTAAGTGTCAGATCGGCTGCAACCTGAACCGCTCCCGCGTAGGTCTGATTGCCCGTACCCGTGTTAACCGTGCCGCTGTTGAGGTTGATGGCTTCGGACGTGACATCCAGCGATGCGAGCTGAGCGGTAGCATCCCATGTCACCGTGTCCGTGTCCGCTCCTGCGTCGACTACCACGCCGCGAGTCGTCGCAATGTCGAAGGTCGAGGCAAACGTCACTGCGTCGTCACCGCCCAGTGAGTTGATCACGATCGAGTCGATTACGGGCGACAGGAAAGCAATCTCAGACAGTCCGACACCGAACGCCTGCGAATTGTTGCGGGTCGTCAGAATTCCAGAAAGCGCGCCCGACACGTTTGGAATGTCAGTCGTGTGCTTCTCGCTGTCGAAATTCGAGCCATCGACGGGAATCGTGAAGTCGAAATCAAGCAGTCTTGTGCCACCGCCTCCAACGGCATCAAACAACTGAATGTTCCAGTCCGTCGGCGTGTGCCGGAAGAAGTCCCACATCAGCAACTGGTCGAGGTTCTGAGCGCTCGCGAAGTCGAACTCGATCGCAACGCCCGTCGACCCATCCGTGTTCGTAAACCAGCTCGTCCCGCCACCACCCGATGACGGATTCGGTGCGGAATAGTCCTCATCGGCAGCATCGCCCACCAGGACGGACGGAGTATTGAACCCGTTGGTAGCCGACGATGTCGGCGCCTGCGGCTGCGTGAACCCGGACGCGGGCGACGACAGCGGAATGCTGACTGACGGGGTGCCGCTGCCGGTCGCTGTGACGGACGGGTCGATGCTGATCGGGCTGCCGGTGTTGGACGTAATCGTGAGGTTGCTACCACTCACGCCAAAGGTGATGTCATCCACCATCTCACTGCCAGCGACGACGAGGTCTCCGCCAGCCAGACTGACGCTCAACGCCGACAGCGTCAGGACAACATCGTTTCCTGTTCCGCCAGCGTAGGTGATGACAGCGTCGCGTCCTGTTCCCAGGAAGTTTGTAATGCGACCACCTTCCGGGAGCCCACTAAAGGTCCCGGAAATGGCATCAGTGCCGTCGTTGTCGATGATGGTGAACGTCTCACCGCCGGTCGGTGCGTAGCTGTTGAATGACGACGTCGCCAGTGTGACACCGGTGCCAATCGTCACGGTTCCCGTGACCGACAATTGGTCATGGTTCGTATTCGCCGTACCCGGAGTCGTTCCGCCGATCTCCACGTCAAATGTGCTGTTGTCGGCAAACGTGAAGTTTCCATCCACGTTCAGGATGCCCGGTGACTGGCCCGGCGCGATCGTGCCGGTCAGCGTGGCTGATGGCGCTGTAATGTCCGTTCCGGTGAGGGCATCGTTGATCTCTCCGCCGGTCAGTGTCACCGGGTCAGTGAAGGTGGCCGTATTAACATCAATCGTGCCCGTTCCATTCGCAAGGTCGCCGATTGTGATTGAGCTGAAACCATCGGTCAGGCGGCCGAGTTCGGTGTCGTCAAGATTCAACGTGCCGGTTCCGCCACCCAGACCAATCGTGGTAGTGGCTGTCTTTGGTCTGATGATCAATGCGCCGGACGAGTCGATTGAGCCGCTTGTCACATTGTACGTGTCCGTAATCAGCGTGATGTCGCCGGTCGCGGACGTGCCGCCGATCGTGCTGGACCCGCTGGTCAGGTTCAGGCCGCTGCCCGTGCCGGCTCCAGTTGCTGTGACCGTGATCCCACCGGCCCCGTTCGAGCGGATTTGCCCAACAGTCCCGGAGAAGTTCACCCCCTGACTATTCCCACCCCCGGCCGTACCAGTGACATTTAACTCGCCGGCAGTCACTTCCAGAGTGCCGTTCTGGAAGAGGCTGATCCCGTTGTTGTTGCCACTCGAGGTGGCGCTTCCGGTTCCGGTGACGGTCAGATTCCCCGTGCCCGTCGTGCTGATCTTTGCGCCGGCATTTCCGACATCGATTCCGATACCCGCCGCAGCACCAATGCCCCCGCCCGAACCTGTTACCGAAACATTTCCGGAAACCGATGTAATGGTGCCGCCCGTGACAACCAGAATCCCCTGATGACTCGCCGCAGTGGATGCAGTCGCTCCGCCGGTGCCGGTCACGGAGATGTCGCCCGAAGTGGATGTCACCAGACTGCCGGCGCCGGTTACGAGGATTCCCCGTGAAACCTGGCCGTCCGCGCCGCCTGTCCCCACGATGGCAATCGAGCCGCTGCTGGTTTCGGCTCGACCACCGCCCTCGATGCGGACACCTGCATGATCACCGCCACTGGCCTTGCCCGTGCCGCGAATCGAGATGTCACCAGTGCCGGCGTTGAGTGTGGCGCCGTTGAGACGTACGCCGTGATCAACTCCTGAACCCACTGCCGCAGTCGTTGCGGGATTGACACCACCACCGAGCGTGATCGTTCCATTGTTCGACGTGATGACTGTTCCCGATCCGAGATCAACACCACCGGCACCACTGGCGTCGCGATCGGAATTGAGGACAACGTTCAGCTTGTTGTTCGTCGATGTCACATCGGCCGAGTTGTTGAAGATGATGTCGCCGTCAGCGCGAATAGCGAGTGTCGCATCTGCACCAGCCGATTTGATGATGGACTCCGTAACGGTGATGTCGGCACCGGCATTCACGTTCTGCACGGTAATGTTGCCAGGTGCGGACAGGCCCGTCACTCCGTCAAACGCGCCGATCGTTGCTCCACCGGTTCGGTCGTCAATGAAGATTGCGCCGGAAGTTGCCGCACGAGCCGCAATTGTGCCGACCATCGTGTTTGACGTGACGCCCGTCTGTGAATCCAAGCTGGCCGAAGTGGCTGTCACGGAAACACCACTGCCACCCGCCGTGATGGCGCCTGTCCGCGCTGTCAAAGTTGCCGTGTTCGACCCGGCATTCAGCGCGTCGACCACGATTGACCCACCAACAATCGCAACCGGGTCAACAAACGTCGCGATATTGAAATCGACGGCCCCGGTTCCGCTGCTCGCATCACCGATCGTGATTGAACTGAAACCGTCGGTAAATCGACCCACTTCAGTCGCACTGACATTCAGACTTCCGGCACCGCCACCGATGCCGATGGTTGTTGCACCGAGCCGTGGTACGAGCGACAGGCTTCCTCCTGAGGATGTCAATGCCTGCTGAATATCAAAATCATCCCCGATCAGCCGGATCAAACCGCCGGTTCCCGCAGTGATCCCATCAATCCCGCTGACAGACCCAACCGTCATTGCGCCTGAGTTCTCAAACAGCGTAATTGCACCATTCGTGGTTAGCGCCGCAACCGTGTTGACATCGATGCCCAGGTTGATTGTCGTTGCTGCCTGAAACGCGGCGCTGGCAGCAGTCACGTCCGCTCCCGCCGTACTTCCATCTGTAATGGACCCCGTACGTGCGATGAGAGTTGCGGTGTTCGAACCAGTATTCAGTCCGTCCACAGCAATCGAGCCGCCAACAATCGTCAGTGGGTCTTCAAACGTGAAACCGTCGACATCAATGGCACCAGTACCTGCAGCGACATCACCGATTGTGATCGAGCTGAAGCCGTTGACGAATCGGCCAAGTTCTCCGTCGTCAACATTCAGCGTTCCAGAACCGCCACCGATACCGATTGTTGATGCGGCATTCTGCGGCGTGATTACCAGCGCACCGTTGTTCTGAACCGTCGCGTTGGTGTTAATAAACAGGTCGTCGGTGGTGATCGTGATGCCGCCCGTACCGGTGGCGTTGCCGATCACCGACGTTGTTTCGAAGTCCACGCCTGCGGACAGACCCGCAACACCGGTACCGTTGAAGCTGATCGCCCCCGACCCGGTGGCCGAGACTGTTCCGGCGACCGCTTTCACGCCTTCACCATCACCACTCCCGGAACCAGTCGCACTGATACTTCCACCAGCCGTCGTCACCGCTCCACCGATCAGGAGTCCGACGGAATCGCCAGCACCTGCGTCACCAGTACCAGTCAACGCAAGCGACCCGGTACCGGTGGTACGCACGATACCAGTGGACTCGATTCGGATTCCGTCATTGCCAGTTGTGCTGCCACTGATGCCCGTCGCCGTCACATTGCCACTGCCGGTTGATTCCACCGTTCCGTTGATCGTGATCGCATCGAAGTTGCCTGCACCGGATGTCGGATTGCCGTCCAACGTCAAGGCACCGTTCACAGCCGAAACAACCTGGCTGGCATTAACCGTGATGGTTTGCGTGGAGTCGATATCGATCGTTCCAGCACCTGTTGCACTGACATTGGCCCCAATCGTCACAGCTTCGGTGGCCGACAGCGTAACATTACCCGTGCCACCAGTAATCGGTTCTGACACGGTCAGGTCGCTGGCGGCGGCAATTGTGATGTTCGAGTTGGTCGCACTCACACCGACCGTCGCGCCGATGCCACCGACCGTT
>CAUZFZ010000052.1:0-53967 GCA_963579025.1 Planctomycetota bacterium
TTTCCGTTCAGAAATCAGGATCGCAAAGGACGCCGCTTTCTCCAAGACCACTTCAACTCACGGCAAAAGCCGAAGAACTCCAACTCACAACTCCCACGTGTTGTCGCCTCAGAGAGATCACACCCCCTCAGGATGGCGACGGCGACAGTGTGAATACCACAGATGTCGGTGCCACGGAACGATTTTTCGGGGCAATCGAAGGGACTGTCTTCTTCGATCTGGGACGTGGTGGAGGATTCGTTGAAGGTCAACCGGGATTGACCGGATTCACCGTCTACGTTGATCTCAATGACAACGAGCAACTTGATCCCGATGAACCAACATTCGTAACGACGGCGGATGATCCAGCGACGCCGGAAATCGACGAGGCTGGCCGATACCGCTTTGATGGCTTATCGCCCGCACGGTATTTCCTGTGTCAGGTCGCACCCGACGGTGTCCTGCCGGAAGGGTGGATCCTGGGCGGCGTGAACGGGTTGCCGGGACGGAAGTTCGGCGAGGTGGCGTTGCACGGTGGCGAGCTGGAAACCGGCGTCGACTTTGCCAACCACATTGGAATTACGGCGAATGACGAGTCTGTTCTTGAACCCGAGTCCGGCACGGCGACGATCACGTTCACCGTGAATCTGACAGCAGTCGCACAGCAGGATGTGACCGTTCCCGTCAGCGTCGCATTTTCCAGCGGGACGGCGACTGAAGGTGTCGACTACGATTTGGACACCACCTCTCTGACCTTTCTGCAGGGAGAGGTCAGCAAGACGATCACAGTGACCGTAAACGCCGACGATCTGGACGAAGTCAATGAGACGTTGTTCGTGGTTTACAGCGGAATCGCAACGAGTCAGGGTGTTGAACAGCGGCGGGCAACATTCGGCACGATTCAGGATTCCGACGATCCGCCGTCGCTGAGCGTTGCGGACATCGAGTTCGTGGAAGGGGACCTGGGGACTGCAGACGCGGTGTTCACGTTTGTGCTGTCGGAGCCGAGTGGTCAGACGGTCGAGGTGCAGTATGCCACGGCCAACGGGACGGCGACGGGGGCAGTGGATGAGACCGGTGATTATGTGACACAGACCGGGACGGTGACGTTTGCAGCCGGGCAGACTCAGCAGACAGTGACAATCACCGGCACATCAGACTTTACTGATGAACCTGACGAGACTTTCGCCCTGAACATCAGCAACCCGGTCAACGTGACGCTGGCCACCACGCAGGCTCAGGCCACGATTCGTGACGACGATCCACTGCTGACTGTCAACAGCAACGCCGACCTGCCGGACTTGAATCCGGGTAATGGCGTCGTTGATACAGAGACCGGCGTGATCACATTGCGGGCGGCGGTGATGGAAGCCAATGCGCTGCCGGGGCCGGACGAAATCGTTCTTCCAGCGGGGACGTTCAAGTTCACGATTGATGGACGCTCCGAGGATTCGGCTGCAACTGGCGATCTGGATGTGACGGACTCGCTGTTGCGGATTCGGGGTGCCGGTGCCGGTCAGACGATTGTCGATGCCGTGGGGCTCGATCGAGTCTTTCATGTGTTGAGCGGCGCGTCACTCGATATCGCTGGAGTCACATTGCTTAACGGAGACGTTGGAGACGCTCAAGATGGTGGTGCCATCGACAACGCCGGCAATTTGACGATCAGTGACAGCGAAGTGAGAGACAATTCCGCTCGGAGTGGTGGCGCGATCTTCATGCGTACCGGCTCGACGGTTTCCATTGTTGACTCAATTATCGAAGACAACGCAGCCGTCTCGAACAACGGAGTTGGTGGAGCGATCGCTGCGTTCATTGGTACGGGGTTTGTGATCGATGTTTCGGACAGCATCTTCCGGGACAACATTGCCAGCCGCGGCGGCGGAGCGATCTTCACACGGGGCACGACCACCATCACGGATTCGTTGTTCGAGCGCAATCAGAGTCAATCGAATACCGGTGGAACGACACAGGGCGGAGCGATCTTCACCGACGACAATTCGACACTGACAATTACCCGCAGCACGTTCACGCAGAACGAGGCGATCAGTGACGGTGCAAACTCACGCGCCGAGGGTGGTGCGGTCTTCGCTGATAGCGGCAGTGACGTGCAGATTGTCTCCAGTACCTTCGACCGGAATCAGGCTGGTGGCGAGGGAGACACCATCTATCGGCGAGGGGGAGCGATTTCATCGCGGGGTGACGTCGACATTCTGAATTCGACGTTTTCCGCAAACGTGGCGGACACGGACGGTGGAGCGATTTTTCATCAGACCGGCACGCTGTCAGCGAACCACGTGACGATGACGCTGAACAACGCCGGCGGTCGTGGTGGCGGGATCTCGTTACTGAGCGGAACGGGCGAACTGAAGAATACGATTGTTGCGGCAAACACTGCGACGACGGCCGATCCTGATTTGAGTGGCGCGTTCACGTCACTGGGCAACAATCTTGTGGGCGATGGAGGAGCCAGCACCGGAATCGTGAATGGACTGAGTGGTGACCTGGCCGGTACGTCTGGAAGCGTGATTGATCCGCGACTGGCGCCGCTGGCTGACAACGGCGGACGGACACAGACTCATGCGCTGCTGGTCACCCAGACTGGCGAGATTCTGGTATTCAGCCCGGCAGTGGATGCGGGGGCAGCGGACGCTGCTGTTACGACTGACCAGCGTGGTCTTCCACGCAACGCGGATGGTGACAATCAGAACGGGCTGGCCGTGGACATCGGCGCCTTCGAATTGCCACTGAACCGCCGGCCGGACCTTGCACCGCAAGTCTTCAGTGTGACGGAAAACGTTGCGGTTGGTACATCCGTCGGACAGGTTGTGGTTAGCGACCCAGACGGCAATCTGTCCAGCATCACGCTGATCGGGGGAGACACGTCTGTCTTCCTGCTGGACGCTGCGACTCGGGAACTGCGAACAAGAGTGCCCATCGACTTCGAGACGCGCTCGACGTACACGGTGACGGCAGAAGCCGTGGACACCGACGGATTGCGACGCTCGGCCGTGATGACGATCAACGTCAACGATCAGAACGAGCAGCCCTTCGTGATTGGCAGTGGACTCGACAATCGAACACGCAGCGATGGCGACGAGACTGAGTTGATCGACCTGGAGCCACTGTTTGACGATGTCGACGACGGTGACGTGCTCACGTTCACGCTTCAGCAGAATACCAACGCAGAACTCGTGATTGTCCAGGTGGTCGGTGGGAATGAGTTGCAGTTTGCATACCAGAATTACACCGCAGTGCAGAACCGCCAGCCGGCGAATGTCACGATTCGCGCAACGGACGCCGATGGCTTGTTCGTTGATGACACGTTTACGGTCACCGTCACACCGCAGGCGACGTTTGAGTATTCGCTGGTTGTGACACGTGAGATCACCGGCGAAGCGACCGTCGAAACGTTGCCGACTTCTCTGACGTCGGTACTGCCCGACCAGGTGTTCTTCGTCGAGGTTTGGGTTCGTGACTTGCTGGTCGCAGGCCGGCCTGGTTTTCCGGTTACTTCGGAAGGTACGACCAGAGGTGTGGTGGCTGCCGGTGTCGATCTCGAGTTCGATCCGCTGCTGTCGAGCTTTCAGATGATCAATAGGTCCGGGAATTTCAGCTCTGATGAAGCTGCCGCTGTCGATGCCGTAAACGGTCTGGTGAACAACCTCGGCGGTGAATCGTTTTCCGATGAAAGCACGGCCGCGAAGTTCGGTCGTCTGGCAGCAGTCGAATTCCGCGCCACGGGCACGGGTTTGCAGAGCTTTGGACTGTCACTCGGCGGAGATGAACCAGCGACTCAACGGGAAGCGGATGGTACGGCTGGTGGGCCGATCAATCCTTCTCAGATTTCACTTGGGGATCCCATCATTGTGAGTAGCGACCCGGAAGGGGGCCCCAGAGCGACGCTTCTGTTTGGCAGCCCGATTACAGTCGCACTCGACGAAACCGACGTACCGTCGGCTGTCGTGACTGGAGACTTCGACAGTCGTAATGGCTTGGACGTCATTGTTGCCGGTGAGAATTCAAACAACGTTCGTGTGCTGTTGTCGGCACCGGTTACAGGTCACACGGTAACGCTTAATCCTGGTGACCTGATTACCAACCTCAATTTCGGTAATCGCGCTCGGCCCGGCGAGATTCGTGGAGTGGTATTCGCGGATGTCAATAACTTTGGAGAACAGGATGCATTTGAAGCCGGTATTGCGAATCGAAGGGTGTTTCTGGATCTCGACGAAGACGGTGTGTTTGATGAGGGCTCGGAAACACAGGCTGCCGAGCCGTCTCGCCTGACTGATGATTCGGGTGCCTACGCTTTTACAGATTTACGAACACTGACTGAATATCGCGTCGGTCTCGTTCCCGAAAATGGGTTTGTACAAACTACGCCGACTGACGACGGCGGTCTGCACGTCCTGACGCTCGACGCAGGCCAAGCCCTTTCAGACGTCAGTTTTGGTGTGCGCGACGAACAGGCCGGCGTCGATGGCACGAGCCTTAAGGGGAGTGTCTTTCTGGATGTGAATAGAAATGGCGAACGTGATCCGGGTGAGGGAGTTGCTGGAGTCGTTGTCTATCTTGACCTCAATAACAACGGTGTACTCGACACCAGCGAGATTCCGGTTTCTCGAACGACTCTTGCGGACGCAGTGGGCAGTACGACCATTGATGAAGCGGGGACTTACGAATTTGAAAGCCTGGCGGCCGCGACCTATTCGGTTCGTCTGGAATCCAGTTCGATCTCCGGTCTGCGACAGACATCGCCCATCACAAATCGATTCTCGCGTGATGATTTCGAGGCCGACGGCGGTCCACAGGCGGTCACGGTCGGAGACTTCAATGGGGATGGTTTGCAGGATATTGGAGTCGCCAACGAAGACACCAGTAACGTCAGCCTGCTTTTGCAGGGCGCCGGCGACTTCGCGTCGTCGCCCGGCAGTGAGCTTGATCTCGGGCTTCAGCGTGGCTTCGGAGCATTCTCTGTCGCGACGGCGGATCTGGATGGTGATGGGGACGACGATCTGGTTGTGGCGAATGCGTTCTCGGAAAACGTGTCTGTTCTGATTAACACGAACGGCAGCTTTGCATCGGCTGTGAATTACACAACGGGCTCGACGCCGCGGACTGTGATTGCCGTGGACCTTGATGGTGACGGCGACGTTGACCTGGCCACTGCCAATGAAGGTGGTGGCAGTGTTTCGGTGCTGAGGAACAATGGTGGCGGCACATTCGCTCCGGCCAACAGTATTTCGTTCGGCACGGCCGCATTGTGGGTCACTGCGGCCGACCTGAACGGCGACGACCGCCCGGAACTCGTGGCTACGCTCCGCGACGCCAATCAGTTGGCGATTCTGCGGAACAACGGCAATGGTAATTTCGTCGTTGATCAGCGTCTGGCGACCGGTCGGTTCCCATTGTCAGTGTCAGCAGCAGACTTCGACTCCGACGGCAATACGGATCTGGCGGTCAGCAACTTCCTGGACAATTCCGTTTCGGTGTTGCGGAATACTGGAAACGCAACGTTTGTCTCGTTGGGCGAATTCGCCACCGACGCAGGTCCGGCGGCAGTTGTTGCCATCGATCTGGAACTGGATGGCAACATCGATCTGGCTGTCACGCACCAGGTGGTCGCGGGGCAGACGGCGACCGACAGTGTCAGTCTTCTACGAAACGATGGTACGGGGAGATTCCTCTCTCCCGAGAGTGCCGGTGTCACCAGGTTCCCAACGGGTACATTGCGATTCTCGATCGCCGCGAATGACATTGACGGAGACGGTGATCCTGACCTGATCGTCACCGACCGGGATTCCGAACGTATCACATTGTTGAGCAACGAACTTGTCCCCGACGCGGCGGTCGTCAGTCTGTCTTCGCAAAATGATGTCACGGGCGCGGACTTCACTCTGGAAGCAGTCGAGACACCTGTTAACGACGACCCGATCGTCGAGGTTGATTTGCGACTGGTTACTTCGCGGACAGCCACTGACGCGGACGGTGAGGTCGCAGCTCTGCCGGATGACACTGACTACCTCGACGAGTGGGACGAGGTCTTTGTCGAAGTGTGGGGCAGCACGCCGGCGGACACCGTTTCTTCAGCCGGGTCTTTCCGAGTCGATCTTCCATTCAATCAGGACCTGTTTGAAGCGTTGTCGATCGAATACGGGGCACTGTTTACGTCTTCACGGGAAGGCACCATTGACAATACGAACGGCGTGATTGCGGACCTTGGTGCGGCCACACTAAGGCGTGACGCCGGGCGTGATCAGTTTGTGTTGCTGGCGCGAGTCGCGTTCCGTGTCCGTCTAGGCGCCGACCTGCCCAATAACCGCGTGGGCAGTTACATCCTGCCCAGACGCGACGGCACATTTTCTCTGGACATCGAAACGATTGCTGATCCAGATGGGAATCAGGCCGGGTCGGATAACCCGACGTCGAAGACGCGTCCGGTCTGGCCGGTAATGTTTGACCTGGACGACGACGGGCTAGTCGGCTTCGGCGACGTGGCGATCTTTGCCCAGTCCTTTGAAAACAGCGTCGAAGACTCCGATACGGCGTTTCGTAACGACTTCGATCGCAGCGGCACGGTGGGCTTTGGCGATGTCACCGTGTTCGCCCAGAACTTCGGGCGTTCCCGAAGTTCGCTTGGCCGGCAACCGTACGCATCCAACTTCCCGAACGCGTGGGATCCGCCAGCTCTTCTGGCTGGCAGCGACACCGCCGCACTCGAATCATCGCTGGTCTCTGGGCAACAGCCGATATTGCCAGAGACATTGAGTGCGCTGCAGAACGCGGCTGTTGATCGGTTCGAAGAATCCGGACTGTCCGAGACGGAACTCGACGCGTTGCGGACCGTTGAAATCCGTGTGCAGGACCTGCCGGACGGCTACCTGGGTCTGGCGACGGAGGATGCCATTATCATCGACATCGACGCCTCGGGGCGGGGCTGGTTCGTTGACGACACGCCGCACGATGATCGTGAATTTGCGATCTTCGAACAGTCGCAAATCGCGGAAGCGACCGAAGCACAGGAACGGTTCGATCTGCTAACAGTCATTGCCCATGAACTGGGTCACCATGCAGGATGGGACCACAGTGACGGGGGCCTCATGAATGACTCATTGCAACCAGGAGAACGCAGGTTGTTCCAACCGCACGACATCGACCTTCAGTTCGCCGAATTCGATCAACTGGGCGATCTGGTTGGAGTCGAGTGATTGAAACGATTCATGAGCGCAGTCGTCGCAGGAGCTCGTCGGCGACTTCCTTGAGCGGGATCCGCACCTGCTCCAATGAATCACGATCTCGCACGGTGACGGCCTGATCGTTGGCCGTGTCTCCGTCAATGGTGATGCACCACGGCGTGCCGATCTCGTCCTGCTGACGGTAGCGTTTTCCAATCTGGCCCTGTTGAGAATACGTCGAGGCGATTCCAGCCGCCTTCAGATCGCGGTACACCGACAATGCGGTTTCGGGCATGCCTTCCTTCTTGATGAGTGGGAAGACGGCAGCCTTGATCGGTGCCAGCCGGGGGTGGAAATGCATCACCGTGCGTGTTTGCATATTCCCCTTGTCGTCTGGCTGCTGGTCTTCGTCATAGGCTTCGCACAGGAATGCCAGGGTCGCGCGGTCGGCACCTGCCGAGGGCTCGATGACGTGCGGTGTGAAACGCTCGCGCGTGCCATCGTCGAAGTACGTCAGGTCCTTGCCGCTGCCTTTCCACTTCGGATTGCCGTCTGCATCGCGTTGCACTTCAAGCGGGTTGGATTTCTCGTCGAGCTTGCCCTCCATATGACTGCGGAGGTCGAAGTCACCGCGATGAGCGACGCCCTCCAGTTCGCCGTACTCGCCTTCCGGCAGGAACGGAAACGCATACTCGACATCCGCCGTGCCGGTCGAATAGTGGCTGAGTTCTTCCGGATCATGCTCGCGCAGGATCAAACGCTCATCGGAAAGACCAAGGTCCGTGTACCACTTCATGCGACGGTCGCGCCAGTATTGATACCAGTGCTGCGATGAATCCGGGTGACAGAAGAACTCAATTTCCATCTGCTCAAATTCGCGGGAGCGGAACGTGAAGTTGCGTGGCGTGATCTCGTTGCGAAAACTTTTTCCGATCTGAGCAACGCCGAATGGAATCTTGATGCGTGCGGTATCAACGACGTTCTTGAAATTCACAAAGATGCCCTGTGCCGTTTCCGGTCGCAGGAACGCGGCGTCATCCTCGGTGCCCAGGGCGCCCACGATGGTCTTGAACATCAGGTTGAATTCACGTGGATCGGTCAATGTGCCGAGTGACTCCACGTCCGGAGCCACCGCCCGAGCCAGTTCGCCCTCCGCCAGCGCGTCCAGGGTGAGCAGGTCGCTGTGCCATTCCAGCTTGTCGGCATACTTCTTCTTCAGGCCGAAGACTGCCAGCGCACGAGTCACGATGTCCTCTGCGGGTTTCTCGCCCATACTCGTGACGAAGATCTTTTCCTCGGATGGATTAGACGCGGAATTGTACGTACAGCTAACCCAGCGTCCGCGGACCTGATCGAAACGATACCGCTTTTTGGTCTCACGACAGTCAACCATCATGTCGTGAAACAGGTCGTAGTGGCCGGAGCATTTCCAGACCTGCGGATTCATGATGATCGACGTCTCGATGCCGCACATGCTGAATTCGGTCGGAGCAGACGCATGGACGGAATACTGGTCGTGCGCAGTGACCATGTCGCGCCACCAGGCCTCCCGGACATTGCGTTTCAGCTCAACACCCAGCGGACCGTAGTCCCAGAAACCCTGAAAACCACCGTAGATCTCAGACGATTGGAACAGGAAACCGCGGCGTTTGCAGAGTGAAACAATCGAATCCATCTCTTTGGTCATGGGGTCCGTCCGTTAGAGAGTGCAGCGGTTAATGACGAAATACCCCAATGACGAAAGCTGGACGTCTTCGTCAGTCGGTATTTCGTCATTGATTGCAGGCCGCGCGAAGATCGCGGGATTGTGGCAGGTACTCTGGAATAAGGTCAACACGGTCAATCTGAGCGGCCGTGTCGATGTCGGCGGCCATTCCCAGAGCGATCAACTTGGTCGCTCCAAGGCCGGATCGGATTACTGTCAGCCGCTCAATCTCCGTCGTGGCGCACGATTGCCACAGCCCTCGAACCAGAATGGCCGCGTCGTTCAGCTCGACGGCATGCCCTCTGGTTAAGAGCCCGGCGACAATTGCTCCCGCCAGAAGCGTATCCTCGACGGCAACATGTCCGTCAGTCCCGGCACAAACCAGGTGGATTGGCCGTTTGTCATGCTGAAGGAAACCGATCACGGCAGAAAGGTTCGCAAATGCTGCGGTGATGACCCGGTCAGCCTGCGATGCTCGGATCAGGGCACGCGTGCCGTTGGTCGTGGTGAACGCGATTTCTCGGTCTGCGACGGCAGCGGCCGACCAGGCGGTCGGTGAGTTGTCGAGGTCGAACCCGGGAATCAGTTTTCCTTCGCGTTCGCCCCCGAGCAGGATGTGCGGACCTTCTTGATCACGAACGTCTCGCGCCTGTTCGACCTGTTCGCAGGGAATGATGCGACGGGCTCCATTGGCCAGCGCATGTGCAACAGTTGTGGTCGCCCGCAAAACGTCGATCGCCACGGCGATCCCACCCTGCAATTCAGTCGGTTCGAAGAGTGAGGGCAGTAGATGGACCGAGACAGGTTGCGACATCGTGATACTGGCATTCGGTTAGAGATTCGCATCGACGGACTGATTGTGAGCATAATGGTGGACGACCCCGTGGATTGGCAGCGAAGGGCATTGCTACCCCAGCCGCTCCGCTCCGTCACGACCGTCCGGAGTTCACAGTGACTCAATCCGAACAACCAGACATGCCATCGTCTGGGGACTCAGCCGGGCGTGCGCCCGTTCGGCCGGGAAGCGTACGGCGACGATACAGACTATCGCTGGTCGAACCGCGACGTGCGTTGTTGCTGCTGATTGCGATTTTGCTGCTGGCGGGAGGGGGCATTTATTGGGGAGTCGTTCTGCCGGAATTGACGAGTGCAGACGGCGCCGATCCGGACGATCTGGCGACTCGCGTCGATTTGTCGTGGTGGCTGAGCGACCGAGTTCGTCAGCTTGAGGAAGATGCCCACTTCTATCGGCAACGATTGCGGTCACTTCCGCCGTATTCGGCCCAGTCACAGGAGCATGCGGGTTATCACAGTGCAATCGTCGGCTCGCCGGAGACTCCTCAGTGGGTGCAGATCGACCTGGGGCGTGAGTACCTGATCTCCGAGATTGCACTGGTGCCAGCGGCATTGCAGGGCGAACAACTGATCGAAGGCTTCGCGTTCCCCAAACGGTTTCGCGTGCAGATTTCCTCCGACCCGGAGTTTCGGGCGTCGACTCTGGTGGCGGATCACTCGTCCTCAGACTATCCCGAACCAGTGCGTTACCCGTGCTTCGTCCCGGCGATTAATCTGACCGCCCGCTACGTGCGCGTCACCGTGACGGAACATGGTGAGGTGTCGAGCCAGGCGTTCTTTGCCCTGGGCGAACTGATTGTGCTGTCCGGCAGTAGAAACGTTGCGGCATGTCGACCGGTGCAGTCGTCTGGTTCCATAGAGAATCCGGGCCGGTGGGCACGCGAGTATCTTGTCGATGGGCATTCGATCCTGCCCCCACCGGTCGGAGTTTACGCAAGTGTGACCGAGGGATATCGCATGGTCGCGCGGGAACAGGGCGAATCTGCCTGGGTGCAGTTAGACCTGGGTGGAAGGCACACAATCGACGAGATTCGGTTGATTCCAGCCCGCCCAACTGACGTGGCCGACACGCCTGGATGGGGATTCCCCACTGCTTTTCGCGTCGATGTGGCAACACACGCCGATATGTCCGATGCCGTCCCCTATGGGGCGTACTCAGCCACAGACGGCGTTCATAATCGACCGCTGATTCTTCCCTCCGAAACGCGGCAGATGCCGCCTGTCGGAGCGTCCGGCAGTCTGAAGGAATCCACAACCGGGGCGTATCCGGCAAATCCGATTGATGCCAGATACGTGCGTCTCACCGTGACGGAGTACGACCCGCGTCTCAAGCCGTCGCAGTTTGCGCTGGCCGAGTTTCAGGTGTATTCAAGTGACAGCAATGTGGCTCTCGATGCGACTGTGACAGTTTCACATGTCCCAACCGAAGAAGAAGACAAGACGATCTGGGCACCGGAGTACCTCGTCGATGAGTTCAGCAGTCGGGCACGGCTGCTTGAGTTTCCTGTCTGGCTGGATCACCTGAAGAAACGACGTCGCATTGAGCAGCAGCTCGCGGAGACGTCGTCGCGGCTGGACGAAGAAGTGGGCCGCGTGTGGATGCAGTTGGGTGTGGGTGTCGGGCTGACTCTGATGGCGGCAATTGGCAACATGCTGTGGTACACGTCATGGCAGGGGGCTCGCATGCAGACTCAGACGGCCGACTTGAGAAATCAGATTGCGAGCGACCTGCACGACGACATTGGAAGCAACCTGGGAGCGATCGCGCTGCTGTGTCAGACCATCAGTATTCGCCCCGACATCCCCAGTGAGCTGCACGGCGAGTTTGAAGAAATTCGCGAGGTTGCACTCGAGACCAGCGATTCCATGCGAGACATCGTGTGGCTAATGCGAACATCCACGTCGAGCCTGACAGAGTTCGTGGGACGCCTGCGCGGAACAGCAGCTCGTATGCTGCACCAATGCGACGTGACTTTTCACGAATCGTTGGAACGTCCGGATGTCATGATCCCGTTGAACTGGCGACGCAGCGTGTTCCTCTCGTTCAAAGAAGTGCTGCACAACGCGGCCAGGCACAGCAAAGCCACCCGGGTACGCATTCAGCTCGATGTCGACCATGACGGGATGAGAATTCTTATCGAAGACGATGGAGTCGGATTCGATTTCCAGACGCGCCGCGAAGGTGGCCTGGGTATCAACAGCATTTCCGCGCGGGCAATTGAACTCGGAGGACACAGCGAATTCCGGACAGCCCCGGACCAGGGGACCACAGTGACGCTGGAACTTCCGTTCGTTCACCCGGGCAATATCTGGAGAACGTTGAGAACACGGATTGGACGGCGATGGGCCAAATGGATCGAACAGAGATCCGTTCGGCGACCACCCCCGGATTTGCCCGTGACCAGAACTTCCGAAGCGAACGACGAATCCACTCAAAACAGCGCACACAACATGGGACGTTCTTCCAGTATCCGATGACGTCCATATCACTTTCGAGCAACGGCGATCAGTCCTGGCGAGAGAGCCAGTTTGCAGATAGTCTCTCGTATGGCGGCGTCAAACCTGTTCATCGCACATTGGCTTGGCAGACTGTGGAGTATTGATCCCGCGGGCCAGGGAAAAGGATCAACCAGAATGACGTCGTCAGCAGAACCCATTCGAGTCTGGCTTTGTGAAGACAACGAGCGGTTTCGGCGCTCTCTGTGTGGTGCGATCAACCAGATCGACGGTCTGTCGTGTGACAGCTCACTGGGCTCGGTCGAGGAGACGCTGGCGCGCATTCAGGTCGAAGGGCCTCCCCAGGTACTGCTGCTGGACATTGGATTGCCCGGCATCGACGGTATCTCGGGACTCCCACAGCTCCGAGCGGCAGCCCCGGACGCAAAAATTGTCATCCTCACGGTGTTCGACGATCACGACAAAGTTTTCCGAGCTGTGTGTGCAGGAGCCGACGGATACCTGCTGAAGACGTCGACCGTGGCGCGGATTGGCGAGGCGATTCTGGAAGTCAGCACGGGCGGCGCATCGATGAATCCGGAGATCGCCCGCAAGGTGCTCGATCTCTTCGGGGGCAAACGCGACAGCCAGAGCGACCCGCTGACCGACCGCGAACGAGAAGTACTGAGTCTGGTCGTTCGCGGTCTGACCAAAAAAGAAGTCGCCGCCGAGCTGGCCCTCAGTCGACACACAGTCGATTCGCACCTGCGCAACATTTATCAGAAGCTGCACGTACACAACCGAGCCGGAGCAGTCGCCGCCGCCATCCGCGAAGGGCTGGTTTAACGCGGAGTGCGACAAGTCACCGTCGCGCTGTTCCCTGCCGTTCACCTTGCGTTACTCGGCTGGCGATGGCTCACCGGTCCCGCCGGTGCGCTCTTCGAATCGCAGAGATGCCGAGTTGATGCAGTACCGCAATCCGGTGGGTGCGGGGCCGTCGTCGAAAACGTGTCCCAGATGTGCGTCGCAATGGCTGCACAGGACCTCGGTACGAGTGCTAAACAGACCGCTATCCACTTCCTCGGCGACCGCCGTACCGTCCACGCCATCGACGGGCTGGAAGAAACTGGGCCAGCCAGTTCCCGATCGGTACTTGGCCTCCGCGTTGAACAGGCCCGTTCCACAGCAAACACAGCGATAGAGCCCATCCTTCTTGTTGTCCCAGTACTCGTTGCTGAATGCCCGCTCGGTGGCTTTCTTGCGAGCGACCTTGAACTGCAATTCGTTATCGAGCTTCTCACGCCACTCGGCGTCGGTTTTCGGTAGCTGGTCCCTGGGGATCACTTGCGAGTTCTTGTCTGTTGTGGATGCGATTGCCGGCGATTCAGCGACCGGTTGCTCGGCGACAGGAACTTCAGGAGGTTTGGGCTGCGGTTCTGTCTGCGCAACCGTTTGGTCTTGCTCCAGTTGCGGCTCGATGTTCACATTCGTGCGTCCTTCGATGCACCCGGCAAGTAGAAACGGGATGAAGATGATAAGTCGAGCTGCCATGCGTTCTGGTCTCCGGAACGGCGATCGATGTCAAACTGTGGAGACGATTTGATACGCCAATTGCGACACGCGCTCAAGGCGGATTGTTCATAGTCGTCGTATTTAACCTTCGCAGTCGAAAGGAAGTTCGGACATTTATGGAGCTGCTTGACCGAATACGCTCGACTCAACGTCCGCTGGCCGAGATTCGCTCGCAGACGCGTGAGATTTATGACACGCTCCTGGCCGCTTCGCCGCGAATCGTGGAGGGCAACTTCACCTCGGTTCACAGTGACGATCTGGAGACGCTGTTTGAGCTGTACGACGAGTTGTTCTTTGACGGTCAACTGGAACCGGCCACTCGGGAGGACGGCTCACCTTTGAGCTTCCGAGTGTCAAAGCGGATGACGCGTGTGGGCGGGACCACCACGAAATACCGGCACCAACGGACGGTCGGACCGCAGAAGATGTCGTACGAGATCGCGATCTCGTCCACGCTGCTGTTTTCGACGTTCTACGATGTCGAACGGCCCGTGTCCGTGACCGGAGTCGAGTGTCGTGATCGGCTGGAGTGTCTGCAGCGGATCTTTGAGCACGAACTGATCCATCTCACTGAGATGGTCATCTGGGACGATTCCAGTTGCTCGAAGGAACGATTTCAGTCGCTGGCGTTTCAGCTCTTCGGGCACACCGAAGCGACGCATCAGCTCATCACACCAGACGAACGTGCGGTGTTGAAATTCGGTGTCCGACCCGGCGATCGTGTGCGGTTTCGGATCGAGGGCACGCAGCGCGAAGGCTTCGTGAACCGCATTACCAAGCGTGCCACCGTACTGGTTGAAGATGCCGGCGGACCGTTGTACTCGGACGGGAAACGCTACGTGAAATTCTACGTCCCGCTGGCCATTCTCGAGCCGCTCGGCCGTGCGGGGTGAGAGTTCTGCCGCTTGCACGGGTCAGGCGGGCGGAAAGTCCCGATGCGGTTCGGGACTGTCAGCTTGCGCAATCGGACTCGATGCCCGATCGGATTCCGTTCCCGAATCGGCTGGATCCGATGAACCGGATTCCAGATCGGGCGATGTGCTATCTTTCCCGGTTCGCTGGTCATTTGGCTTGACCGTCCGGGTGCGCCACCTGACAAACAGGAGTGACCGGCATGTCCGCTCTGATCGCGCCGCCAGCTTACACTCTGGCAGCAGCCGGCTCGTTCGCCGCGTCGATTGAGGCGAACATCACGACGTACGAATTCGATGGAAGTACGGTTCAGATGCTATCCAACCTGCTGCAACCACTCGCCCAGGACGGCCTGATCAACAGCCTGTCGGGCTTGTCGACGTTCCTGATCGTCGGCGCGTTCGCCGTGCACGTCTTCGCTTTCTGCGTGCTGTGGATCTGGTGGCGACGCGACCTGCGAGCCATCGCCTCGTCACTGGACGACTTTACTCGCGGACTGAAACATCGCAGCGTGCTGGACAGCACCTGTCATCTGTCGGAACAGATCGAAGCGTTCCTTTCCGATGTGCGCGACGTGCTCGCCGGGCCGAACAATGTTCAGGACCGCAAGCTGCTGTTCCACCGCATCGCGATTCTCGACGAACGCCGCCGTTATCTCAGTTCGATGTTCTTCGAGACGGGCTACAACGTCTGCCGCACAATGATCGAGGCGTATCCGTTACTCGGCGTGCTGGGGACAATACTGGCCATTGGGGCCGCGCTGCAGACCGGTGATACCAGTTCGGCATCGACGTCAGTGAACCTGATTGTGGGTCGCTTCGGCGACGCGATCTGGTCAACGTTTGCGGGACTGACCGCAGCCGTGCTGCTGATGTTCGTAAACAGCACCCTGGAACCGCGATTCCAGCGTCTGACTGAAAACCGCGCACACGTGCGTGAGACCGTCGCGATGGCCAAACGGGAACTCTCGTTGAATCCCGAGGAGGCCTCAGCATGACGTCTCGGCGGCTCACATTTCAGCTCACGCCGCTGCTCGATCTGCTGCTGATCGTGATCTTCGCGCAGTTCATGGAAGTGCGGGACACGACCACGACGCAGGAGGTGCAGTCGACCGAAACGATCGCACGTGCCGAGCGTGAATTCACGCAGGCACGCAGCGAACTGAATCAGTTGCAGTCCGAACGCCTGAAAGCGCAGGCAGCGTTGGCGCAGCTCGAACGCGAATTGGAACTACTGCAAAGCGTCGCGAATGAACTGTCGGTCGGCCGGGAAGATCTCGAAGAGAAACTGGCAGCAGCCCGCAAACAGCGAGACCACGTTGCCGGGCTGATGACTGAGATGTTTGCACTGCCAGCGGAAGCCGTCCAGGAACTGATCCGCGTCCGCACGCAACAGGACCTGCGACTGACTCCGGAACAGGTCGAACGTCTGCGGAACGAGGTCCGAGAGTACTCGCAGCGAAACCCGCAGGAAGCGGTGCGCCACCTGCTCACCTTCGAGGAAATGCGCAAGCGGTGTGACATCTGGGAGCTACACGTCAGCGGAATGGGGGTCACGGAATTTATCGCCGGAGACCAGTCGCAACGCTTCCGGGCTGAGACGCCGGACGAATTCGAGCGGAAACTTTTCGAGTGCTACAAGACCCTGCCGCAACCCAAAAGCCTCGTGATTCTGCTGCTCTCCTATGGTGATGTGAAGGCATCGGTCTACGAGGCCGCGATGAATGGACTGCCCCGCGCTGCCAGCCGCATGCGCGAAGATCAGAATGGCCGTTCCCGCTTCGAATACGCCGTGCTCGGATTCAACGCCGCAACGCCGACACGACCGGGTGAACGCTGATCAAATGGACTTCGGAAGCAGTCAATTGGTGCTTCGATCTGCGCAGGTTGCCCGCTAGACTGCGGCCCGTCCATCGCAGTATCTCTGCAGCATTCCGATCATTGCAGTTGTGAAGCCCTCATGCCCGATGCCGTGCCCCACTCGGAAGAGTGGTTTGAATCGCTGAAGAACACTCTGGGCGAGGCCGCCTGCCGACAACTTGGGTTCTATGTCATCCCATCGGATCAGCTCCTGTCGGTCGTCATTCCCGTCTACAACGAGCGTGATACGCTGCTCGATCTGCTGGAACGCGTGAAGGCGGTGCCGATCCGTAAAGAGATCGTGCTCGTCGACGACTGCAGTCAGGACGGGACACGCGATCTGCTTAAGCAACTGGAAGACGAACAGCGTGACCGCGAAGCCGCGGACAGCGAATCACGCCAGGCCACCAATCGTCTGACGATCGTGTATCACGAAAAGAACCAGGGCAAAGGCGCGGCAGTTCGAACGGGATTCGCGGCCGTCAGCGGCAACGTTGTGCTCATTCAGGACGCAGATCTCGAATATGACCCGGCCGAATACCCGCGGCTTCTGCATCCGATTATCGAAGGCAAGGCGGATGTTGTTTATGGCAGCCGGTTTCTGGGTGATCAGCCGCATCGAGTTCTTTATTACTGGCATTACCTGGGCAACCGCGCTCTGACTTCGCTATCGAATGCGTTCACAAACCTGAACCTGACCGACATGGAAACGTGTTACAAGGTCTTCCGGCGGGAGGTGATTGACGAAATCGCGCCGCGTCTGCGTCAAAACCGATTCGGTTTCGAACCAGAGATGACGGCCCGTATTGCCCGACGCCACTACCGCGTGTATGAGATGTCGATCAGCTACTCTGGTCGCACGTACGACCAGGGCAAGAAGATCGGCTGGCGGGACGGCCTGTCAGCGTTGTGGTGCATCATCCGATACGGCTTGAAAGACTGATCCAGCCAGACGCCAGTTAAAGCGTGCGGCAGTTGAGGATTTACCAACGCCCCCGACTTTACGTCGGGGGTTCTCGCGTCTTTGCACTACCGATTGCGTAGTGCAGAAACGCGAGAACCCCTGAGATAAACTCAGGGGCGGTAAAGACTGATCCAGCCAGCCGCCAGTTAACGTGACTCAGACACCGACACGATCCCTCAGCGAACATTGACCATGCGAATCATCACCGCCGTCTGTCTAGCCACCGTATTAGTCGTCCCGGGTCTGCTGAAAGGCGGCGACGCCCGGTTCTCCATCGAGAAGGAAGACGACGGGGTTGTCATCAAAATTGGCGGTCAGATCTTCACTCGCTATCACGAGCTGTACCAGAACAAGCCGATTCTGCATCCGGTCAATGGCCCGACCGGGAAGCCCATGACGCGACCGCTCGGTGAAGGCGATCATCCGCACCACTCGTCGTTGTGGTTCACTCACGGCAATGTCAACGGCACGGATTTTTGGCATCTGAAGGGACTGATTCAGCATCAGGAATACCTGCAAATGTCGGCGTCCAGTTCCGAAGCAGTTCTGAAAACAAAAGCTGCTTGGATCGACCCACAAAAGAAAATGCTCGGCAGCGAAATCCGCACCGTCGTGTTCGGTGCCGACGAGGGTATCCGCTGGATGGACATCGAATGCGTCTTCAGGGCGGAGCAGGATGTGACATTCGGTCGGACAAAAGAGGGGTCGTTTGGCGCTCGCGTGTGGCCGGCCATCACCGTCGATAAGGGTGGCACGATCGTCAACAGCCGAGGCGACGCGGACAAAGACGCGTGGGGCAAAGCGGCCGAGTGGGTCGACTACTCGGGCGAGATTGATGGCGAGCGGCTCGGAATCGCAATTCTGAATCATCCAGGAAGCCTGCGACATCCGACGACATGGCATGTGCGCACGTATGGATTATTCGCGTCGAACCCCTTCATGCAGAAGCCGCTCGAACTCAAGCCCGGCGAATCGATTACCGTGCGTCACTTGGTCGTGCTGCATTCCGGCACGGCGAAAGAAGCGGGAATCGCCAGACTGTACGAGGAATTTGCAGGGACGAAGAAGTAGACTGGTGAGCCGCACGACAGACTCACGGACGGCAGGACGAAGCACTTCTCTCGGAGCTGGATCATGATCACTCGCACGAGTCCCTCGTCGAATCCGGATCGCTGGATTGATCGCTGCTGGTCGCGTCTACGATTCGGCGAGTTTCTGCGTTCTGCGGCCGACTGGCTGGCGGTCTATCTGTTCGTGTTCGGCTCTGCCGTGCTGATCGTCAAACTTGGAACGCCGCAATTCTGGCCGCATGTGCTGTGGCTCGCCGTTGGAACGGCACCTGTCACGGTCGCTGCGTGGCTGGTTTCGAGTCGTCAACGGTTCAGCCGCGGCGAATCAATCGCCCTGCTTGATTCTCGACTGCAGGCCGGTGGTCTGTTGATGACGCTCACGGAAGCTCCGGATGACGAGTGGGAGCAGCGACTTCCGCAGCTCGAAACGCTGTGGAGGACGAGCCTGCCGCGGTTGCGACCCGTGCGATTCGTACGACAAATGCTGCCGGCCATCGCGTTCGTCACGATCGCATGCCTCATTCCACCGCGAGCCGTTGAAGCCGGTACGGAACTGCGCAGCACGGCGGGCCAACAGGCATCGCAGGCTCTTGAGGAGCTGCTGACGGAACTCGACAAAGCGGAAGTTCTGGACGAAAAGGAGAAACAGGAGTTGCGCGACGAAATCGAAAAGCTTGTCGACGAAACGAAAGAAACACCGCTGACTCACGAGAAATGGGAAACCGTCGATGCGCTGCAGGAACGCATGCGTTTGCGACTGGATGAGACGGCAGCGGAAGTCGGAAAAGCTCAGGAAGCGCTGACGGCGTTAAAGCATGCCGCTGATGGCGAGCAGTTGACGATGTCGCTGGAGTCTCTGCTGCAGCTCGAAAAAGAAACGCTCGAAACGCTGCAGAAGATGATGGAGAAGGGAGCGTTCCAGGACGCGCCCGAGTCGCTGAAGAACGAACTGCAGCGGCTGATGAAAGACGGCCAGTTCAAATTGCCCGAGGATCCCGGTGAGCGACAGGAGTTGCTTGATAGTCTGAGCGAGTTCCTCGACAAAGAATCGGAAGAGCTCGCGGAACTTCGATCGAAGTGCAAAGGCGGGCAGTGCAAGAAGTGTGGCGACGGCAACTGCCAGGGCGGTCAGTGTCAGCGTGACGGCGACGGCCAACCCGGTCGAGGCGGGGTGAGTCACGGGCGCGGCGATGCTGCCCTGACATGGGGCGACGAGTCGAGCGAAGAAGGCATCAAGTTCAAAGAGTCTGTGCTTCCGCCCGGCAGTCTGGACAAACCTCGCGATCAGGTCGTCGGCATCAGCGTCTCGACTCCTGATGTGGAGCCAGGTGGCCCGATCCGCAGGCAAGGTGAACGCGCGACGAAGGCCGCATCCGGCGATGAAACCTGGAGCCGCAATGTCCGTCCGCGACATCGCTCAGTCGTGCGGCGGTACTTTGACGAGGAATAGTCCTCAGCGTCTGTCGCAGCTGGACGAATCCGACGATTATCAGTCGGTTGACAGATAATCCCACTGATTCGGCCTCGCTTGCGTGCAGCGGATACCTCACGGGAAGATGCCGGCCCGAACACTGAATCCACCGAGAAGGGCGCCCCGTGACTGTTGAAGTTGCCGAAACAGAAACACTGAAGGTGAACGGCGTCCCTGTGCGAGACACGTTCGCCGAAGCGTTTCCCATCACCGCCACCCGACTGATCATCACTGCGGCGACCGAAAACTGGGCGAAAACGGCCGCCAGTGAGTTCTGTGGTTTCGCCACGAGCGTCATTGCCTGCGACGCTGAGGCCGCTCCCGAGCGAACGATGTCTGCCGAAGAAACGCCGGACGGACGGCCCGGCATCAGTGTTCTGGTATTCGCATTTTCGAGGGACGTGCTGGCTAAAGCTGTTAGCGATCGTGTGGGTCAGTGCGTTCTGACCTGCCCGACGACCGCCTGTTACGACGGTCTGCCCGGCCAACCGAAGGACGCAACGATTCCCGTGGGAGCGCAGCTTCGCTTCTTTGGGGACGGGTATCAGATCGCGAAGAAGCTCGGTACACGCCGCTTCTGGCGAATCCCGGTGATGGATGGAGAGTTCGTTTGCGAAGACCGATTCGGGACAGTCAAAGGGATCGCTGGCGGCAACCTGCTGATTTGTGGTGTCGATCAGACCGCCGCTTTGCGTGCCGCAGAAACGGCAGTCGCTGCAATGAACGAGGTTCCTGATTGCGCGCTCCCGTTTCCGGGCGGCATCGTTCGCAGCGGAAGCAAAGTTGGTTCCGTCTATAAGAAGCTGAAAGCCAGCACGAACGATGCGTATTGCCCGACACTGCGGGGCAGGACGGAGTCAACGCTGCCAGAGGGCACGGGCGCCGTCTACGAAATCGTCATCGACGGACTAAGCTTCGAAAGCGTGCAGGCATGCATGAAAGCCGGTCTGCACGCAGCCGCCGGTTGCGATGGCGTGACACTGATCACCGCCGGAAACTACGGCGGCCAGCTTGGCAAGCATCATTTCCAGTTGCGTGATCTGGTCGATTGAGTTGACCGATCCGAATCGGCGTCCACGCCGTCAGATGATCTGTTTGATCGGTTCCGCGCCTTCGACTCCCACGAGTTTCTGATCGAGCCCGCCGTAGAAATAGCTGAGAGCGTTCGGGTCGAGACCAAGCTGGTTTAAGGCGGTCGCGTGCAGGTGTTTGACGTGCAGCGGGTTATCGACGGCTCGGCTGCCGAGTTCATCAGTCGTGCCGACGCTGACTCCGCCTTTGATTCCGCCGCCGGCCATCCACATGGTGAAACCGTATGAATTGTGGTCACGTCCGGTGCCCTTCGCATATTCGGCTGTCGGCTGACGACCGAATTCGCCGCCCCAGATAATCAGCGTCTCGTCCAGCAGATTGCGCTGCTTCAAATCCTTGATCAGACCTGCGATCGGCAGGTCGGTCGCGCCGGCGTGCTTGTTGTGGTTCTTTTCCAGGTCACCGTGGGCGTCCCAGTTGAAGTCGTTGTGATTGCCACCGGAGTAAACCTGGATGAAGCGGACGCCACGTTCGACCAGACGACGTGCCAACAGGCACTTGTTACCAAAGTCATTCGTCTGCGGATTGTCGATGCCGTACAGCTTCTGAGTGGCTTCGGTTTCCTGAGCAAAGTCGACAGCCTCCGGCGCGTGCTGCTGCATCTTGTAAGCCAGTTCGTAACTGGCGATTCTCGCGGCCAGTTCGGAGTTGTCGTTCCGTGAATCCAGATGCAACTGGTTCTTGGCACGCAACCGGTCAAGCAGCTTGCGCTGCACGCTGTCCGACATTCCGGCCGGCGTTTTCAGGTTGTGGATCGGTGTTCCACTGGCTCGGATGACGGTTCCCTGAAACGCAGCCGGCATATAACCGCTGGACCAGTTCTTCGCTCCGCTGATCGGACCGCCGGAGTTATCGAGCATGACGACGAAACCCGGCAGGTTTTCGTTCTCGCTGCCCAGTCCGTACGTGGCCCACGAACCCAGACACGGGTTACCACTAAGGACGCGTCCGGAATTCATCATCAGCATGGCCGAGCCGTGAATGGGCGACTCGGCATACATCGAATTCAGAAAGGCCATGTCGTCGACGCACGTGCCAACGTTCGGGAAAAGATCGCTGACCCACTTACCGCATTCCCCGTACTGCTTGAACTTCCACTTGGGACCGACGACGCGTCCGCCGCTCTTGCGTCCGCCGCGACCGAACGTCTTCACATCGATCGTCTTGCCGTCGAGCGGATACAGCTCGGGCTTATAATCGAACGTGTCAACGTGCGATGGTCCTCCATACATAAACAGGAAGATCACGGACTTCGCTTTGGGGGCGAAGTGCGGAGCTTTGGGCATCATCGGGTTAACCCACTGCCGTTGCCCGTCCGCCGCGACACTTTGATTCGCCAGGAATCCGTCCTGAGCGAGCATGCCACCCAGCGCCAGGCCGGTAAATCCCGCTCCGGTTTCCCACAGGAATTCCCGACGTGTGCGTCCGCAAAAGCTGCCAGTTGATTGGTTCATTCTGGTGTCCTCTTAATCTCGTTGATCGCTGTCGTCATCTGCGGCGGACGTCGCCACTTCGCTGAACTCACAAGACTCGCCAGCCACGGGGTCAAGGTCTTGCGTTTTCCCATTCCTCGCGAGTGATGCCGGCCTGTCGAAGAACTCGCACGAGCAAGTCACGACCGATGTCGCCCTGATGAGGGTTTGGAATCCGGATTGTGGTTTCGTTTCGCACCATGAACTGGTGCTTACCGCCCGAATACGGTCCTTCAAATCCCAGCAATCGAAATGTACGAATCAGTTCACGGCGACTGATTGGTCCGAACGCCGGCATCAGACGGACTCTTCTTTGATCGAGAGTTGCACTCCATCAATGATTGGGAGGTCAAGGTGACGGTGAACGCGAAATAGAATCCACTCCTCAAGCACTTCCAGAAGTTCGTTGTGGCACGCTTCCTTCGAGTCGGCCGTCGCATACACACCATTGCACTCGGGAATCTCACCATAGAACTCGTTGGCATCGCCCAGCCACTCCACTGTTGCATGCGTCATCGCCGCACGAATGTACTCAGTCAACATGGTCTCGCCTCGCGTCGCGGAGGTCATCAGTCGAGGTAAACGAACTCGTTCGTGTTCAGCGTTAGAAGACAGTACATCTTGAGAGCCTGCTCCTCATTGAGTTTGTCTTCTGATTGTATCGCGCGGAGAAAGTGGACGTCGCTGGCGACTTCTGCGTCATCGGGAATCCGACCGGTGGCCAGTCGAATGGCTCGACGAATTTGAGCCGGGACATTGCCGCGCGCTTCCTTCCGCAGCCGCTCCGCTAACTTAGCTGCCTTTCCGTTGGTGAAGTCTCCATTAAGCATGCCGAGCGATTGTGTTGGAACGGTCGTGACGTAGCGGACCGGGCAGCTTGAATCGGTGTCCGCCTGGTCGTGAATCTCCATGATGGGAACCAGCAGCGATCGCTTTACATGGATGTAGACGCTGCGGCGAGAGGCCTCCGCCGGTGGCGAATTACCCCAACCCGCTCCAGGGCGTGACTGTCCCTGCAGCACGGCCTGCGGAATCGGGACGTAAATGCTGGGGCCACCTTGCTTCAGATTCAGTTCATCAGTGGCGGCGAGGATTGTGTCACGGATTTCCTCGGCAGTCAGACGCCGCATGTTGAATCGCCAGAGCAGGTCGTTGCCCGGGTCTTTCGCCAGGTTGGCTTCTGACGATCGAGATGACATCTGGTAGGTCGAGCTGAGCATGATCAGCTTGTGAATGCGCTTCAGAGCCCAACCTCCATCACGGACTTCCGATGCCAGCCAGTCGAGCAACTGTGGGTGTGTCGGCGGAGTGCCGAATTTTCCGAAGTCGTTTGAGGTCACAACAATGCCGCGACCGAAATGATGCTGCCAGATTCGATTGGCCAGGACTCGCGCCGTCAGCGGGTTGTCGTCATTGAAGAACCACTTCGCGAGAGCGAGCCGTTTACCCGATGGCCCGTCGGGAGGAATGTCGGCCAGCTCCGGCGGTCTGGTCTTCAGCGCGGCGGGAACAACTGGTCCAACCTGCGGCCCTTTCGCATGCGGGTTGCCTCGCAGCAGGACGTGAACGGGAGCACGGCCACGTTCGTCGACGGCCATGATTCGCGTTCCGGGCGGCGCGGGTTTCTGCTTGCGACTCTGTTCAAGCTGCTTACCCAGATCTCGAAGACGTTTCACTCCGTCTTTTCCCAGCACTTTGGCTCCGTGCTGAGCCAGTGCGGCATTCAAGTCAAAGCGGGGCGGTTCGACGACCAGGCCGGCGTCGATGTACTGACCGCCGCCGGTCTGGTGGCAGTGAATCGCGATGACGTTGCGGCCCGGCTTGAGAGCCTTCAATGCCCTCTCACTCAATGGCACACGCAGATAATTCTGCACGTAGCCTTTGGTTGAATGGACCAATACTCCATTGAGGTAGATCTCGGTGTCTTCGTCGTAGTGCAGATCGAGCGCCAGATACGGAGGCACCTTGTCGACTTCAAACCACTTTCGCAGCCAGATGTCCGGAGTACCCCAATGGGTCCTCACGACCGATCCTGGAGTTCCTTTGACGCCGAATCCACCGGGACCGTTATCCCAGGATGTGGTGCTGTAGTCGGTCTGAATCCAGTCGTCCGATGGCTTCTCAAACGTGTATTCCCATTTCTGTGCCTGCTGTCTTGAATCTGCAAACAGAATGGCTCGTTCGACTTTTTCGTTCTGCTTTGTGACACCGGTTTCGATTCCCAACTGGTCCTTCAGGCCGGCTCGAAAGTCGTCTTCAAGCGAGCGAATGTCGGCAGCCATCTGTTCTTCGCGGGCCTTCTTTTCTGCCAGACGCTGCTCGTGGACTTTGCGATCCGCATCGGTGACCCACGGTCGGATGTTGTCGCGATTCGGGTAAGTCACGTCGTGGAAGTACGCCAGGAAACCGTGGTACTCCTTGTGAGTGATCGGATCGCCCTTGTGACTGTGGCAGCGGGCACAGCCCATCGTCATCCCGAGGACTGCTTCCGAGGTGGTCTTCAGAACGTCGTCGAGCGAATCGTAGCGCGCGAGTTCTCGATCGGCCGGTTCGTCGTCCCAGATACCCAGCCGGTAATAACCGGTGGCTGTCAGCGTCTCGATCGTGACTTCCGGTAACTCATCGCCGGCCAGCTGTTCGATGATGAACTGGTTGTAAGGTTTGTCTTTGTTGAACGATTGAATGACATAGTCGCGGTAGCGCCAGGCTTCCGGCTTGGGCGAGTCGCGTTCGTAGCCGTGCGTTTCGGCATAGCGCACCAGGTCGAGCCAGTGGCGTCCCCACTTCTCTCCATACTGCGGCGATTCAAGCAGGTGGTCGATGACCTTCGCCCATGCCTCGGGGGAATCGTCGGCAAGAAAACGATCAACGTCCGCAGGAATCGGCGGCAATCCAGTCAGGTCGTAATACGCTCGACGGATTAGAGCGATCCTGTCAGCGCGTCCTGCCGGGGCGAGACCTGCGGCTTCGAGCCGGGCGAGAACAAACGCATCGATTGGATTGGTAACCCACTTGCCGTTCTTAACCGCAGGCGATGCGGGCCGCGTGATTTGCTGATACGCCCAGTAATCCGAGCCGTCATCATTGCGTGCTGGCTCGACGCCGTAGTCCTCAGTCTTCGACCATGGCAGACCGAGTTTGACCCACTTCGTCAGCACAGCCACGTGCTCAGCCGAGAGTGGTTCCTCCGGGGGCATTTCCAGCCCGTCGCGACGGATCGCCTTGAGAATCGCACTCGCCTCCCGGTTCTTCGCGTCAAATACCGTGCCGAGTTCACCGCCTTTCAGCAGGCCGGCGCGGCTGGTGATCCGGAAGCCGCTCTCCACTTCAGGCTTGCCGCCGTGACACTTGAAACAGTGGGTGCGGAGGACCGGCAGAACTTTCTGCTCAAAGAACGTCACATCTGCCTGTGAGAATTCCGGCTGTGGATCCGACTCGTCTGATTGGCTGGACGTGACAAATGCGACCAGTGCCAACAGTCCACAGAGTGTCGTGCTGAGTGTGGCTCTCATGGCGAGACCTCGCGAATTCGGAGGAAGGTGATGCATGTCGTTGTTTCCGCAATCAGTGTTTATCAGATGACCGCTCGTGCATCCCGCTCATCGAACCGAATGCGGGAATCCGTCAGGTGTTCGATGATTCCCGCGATGGCGCCTTCACGTTTGCTGCCGCGGGCACGTTCGATGCGGCACTGTTCGAAGGATGGCTGCATGGCCAGTCGACTGGTCTGGTCAATAAGTCGGTCAAACAGGCCGGCATCCAGTTCGAACAGCCGGCTGCACACAAACAGTGTGGAGGGATTAAACAGGTTTATCGTCGTCGCCAGTGCATACGCCAGATGACGACTGACACGGTTCAACTCCCGCCTGACCGACAGTCGCCCCATAGCGACCTCGCGGATGACCGCGTCAATATTCAGTTGGCGACCGAGTCGAACAGAGACCAGTCGCGCCAGTGCCGTGTCGCTGGCCAGTGTTTCGAGGCACCCTTTTCGACCGCAGCCGCACGCAAGTCCATTGGGATCAACGGGAAGATGGCCGATTTCGCCGGCGAGCCCATTGCTGCCGGTCAACAATCCGCCGCGACTGAACACGCCAAGGCCCACTCCGGTGGTCGCGTCGAGCATGGCAAAGTCATCCAGGTCGGTGGCGTTTCCATACTGCCGCTCGGCCAGGCACAGTGCGTGACACTCCTGCAGCAGGACTGCTGGTAACCCGAGCATGCGGCCCAGATCAACGGCTGGAGCACGGCCGTTTGTGACTGGTACGTTGGGCGACAGCAGACCAGATTGCTCCCGCGAGTCGATCAGGCCCGGCATACTGATACCCAAACCAAGCGATCGCACGCCGTCTCGCTGACGCAGAGACTCGATCCGTTCTGCTGCCGTCTTAATCAGCCGGTCATATGTCGCCGGTGTCGGAAAGCGAGTTTCCGATGCTGGGTCTAATTGACCATCCAGTCCGGCAGCAACCAGCCGGCATTCTCCCGCATCCAGCACGACGCCAATGACTTGAGCGGTCTCCGTTGCCAGCCGCAGTTGTTTCGCGGGACGTCCTCGTCCATTTTCCGGAGCATCGAATTCCTCGAGCAGACCAGACTGGAGTAAGGTCGCCACGGCCTTGGACACAGTCGGGGCAGTGACACTCATCTGTCGGGTCACTTCCGCACGCGAACACGGCCCGCTGGTCTGCAGGACGCGCAGCACAGATCGCTCATTGATCTGGCTGAGGAGCTGCGGCTGAGCTGTCGCGACCGATGTCACTGCGATCTCCCGGGCAAGCGGAAGACCACACTCTGCGAGTCCACGTCCGGTTTGTCAATGCTCTTTACAAAAGACAGTTTGCAAATGTCAGTCCACCGGATGGCAGATCTTCAGCATGTTCCCCGTCTGGACAAGGGAAACACTGGCCGACACACACAAAACCTGCGGGTACCGTGGTCGAGCAGCACTGCACTACGTCCATCCGCTGAGGGACGCGTGGCGACTGCATTTCCCCTCAATGTTTTCACGCGATTCGGCAGACGATGGCTCGCGCTGCACGTGCCCAAAACTCGATTCGCGTCGGGTCGCCAAGACAGATTGGCCGCGGAGCGTGCGACAGGTTTTACTATTCGAGTGAGTGTTCCCGCAGTTCGCCGTTCAGTGGCCCGTACACGCCTTGTGACCACGACACCTTGAGATCGGCAAGGTCGACTTTGAGTGGTCGTTCAAGCTCGGCGGTGGCGATCGACGTGCCGTCCTGCTGGATGCTCATGCTGCGTCCGTCGTACTGGAATGTCAGGCGAGTCGGACTCTCTTTCCACTGCATCCGCGCGGTCAGGTTACCTGGCATGCGCAGGCGAAGCACTGAGCCGTATTCGCGCCGTTGCCCTTCTGTCAGGAAGTCGTATCCGTCGTTCCACTCGTACGTTCCCTTTGACGACGTTGACAGGTAGAGCGATTCACCGTGTGGAATCATGCTGGTCACTCGCTGTCCCCAGTGGTTGGTGACCAGTCCGAATCGGTTGGCTTGCTCTTCGTACGGATGAGTGCGTTCGGCGGTCAGTTCCGGGTGTGTGAACATGCGGCCCATCGCGTGCCACTGTGTTGCATCCCGGTCGTAGCGCCACAGTTCAGCCCATGGCCAGACACCCGCCAGCAGATCCCCACCGTAGATACCCAGCGTCTGGCACTCGCGCGCCCGTGTCGAAACACCGGGCATCACTGGTGGCCAGCCATCTTTCCGAGTCGCCGCAGCGCCCTGATACTCGAAGACGTTTCCCGTCGGATATTGCGCCAACAGCAAACGGTCATGCCAGTGCAACCCTGAATAAACCTGGTAACTGACTGTGTTGTCGGCTTCGAGCGTGGTTTTCCATGCGCCGTCGCTGAAGACATAGATCCCGCCCTGGTTCGACACCGTCAGAGTCTGCGTCTGGTACTGACCCCAGACAAACGGAGTCTCTCGTTCGTACTTCGTTGTCAGGATCACGGCCTTCGACAAATCGATGGCGCTTGAATCCTGCGATGTCCACGGGCAGGCATAGACACGCGTTACCGTCTGATCTTCGCCTGGAACCACGTGATAGAAAAAGAGGTGTCCATCGGCGTAGTAGAAGTTGTAGTAACGCCCGGTCGCAGGCGGATCGAGAATCTGTCGGTCGTTGAACAACGCCGTGCTGCCGGAAAACGCGAGGCGTCCACTGCCGACTCGCATCACTCCATCACCGGACGTCAGCGTCTTGATGCCGGGAGGCAGTTCCGCGACCCACGTGCGCGAGGGCCGATCCCAGCGGCGGACCGAATTGTTGCGGACACTGGTCCACGCGTAGATCTCATCGTCGACATCGCACAGGTAGACGCCACAATCGAGATCGGGATGCGGCAACCGTTCGACCTCAAACTGCCGGTCTGAGGAGTCTGGCCGAATGAAATACTGCAGCCTGTGCCGCCCGGTCCGGAACCGCGTGTTGTACGCGTCCGGAAAACCCGCTCCGGCGACGACGCGCCCGGTGCTGTTTCGAATCTCGAATAACGATCCGAAGCTCTGTCCGATATCACGGCCGAGGTCGACTTCGACAGTAACCGTGAATGAGCGCGGCGCTTTTGCGGCCTCGCCAACGCGGCAGGTCACAAGCAGGAAGGTCAAACCCATCACGGCGATTTTTACACATCCTCCTGGCAGACTGTTGCCACGCGAAAAGAAACCGAACAACCTGTTCCACGACACTGGCTGATTCATTTCACGACTCGTGTTACGTACAACTGAGACTTGTGACCGTCCAACTTCTCCATCCTTGCTCAAGGGTTCGCAGCGATGTCATACCAGCAGATCCTCGCAGACGCACGTTCGCAGTCGGACTGGATAGTCGGCATCCGGCGCCAGTTGCATCGCCATCCCGAGCTGATGTACGAGGAAGTGAAAACCAGCCAGCTTGTGCGTGACACGCTCGACGAGCTGGGCATCTCCTACGTCAGTGGCATCGCAGAGACCGGTGTGATGGCAACACTGGGCACTGGCGAATCACCCTGTGTCGCGTTGCGAGCAGACATGGACGCTCTCCCGATTCTGGAAGAAACGGACGTGCCGTTTCGGAGTGAAGTCGACGGAAAAATGCATGCCTGCGGACACGATTGCCACACCGCCATGCTGCTGGGAGCAGCGAAACTGCTGCGCGAACATGAGGCGGAATTGCCGGGCACAGTACGTCTGCTGTTTCAACCGGCGGAGGAAGGTGGAGCCGGTGGAAAGCGGATGCGGGACGAGGGCGTGCTGGAAAATCCCAGCGTGGAACGCATCTTCGGTCTGCACGTCTGGCCGGAGTTGAAGACGGGGACGATCGGTTCGCGAACGGGAACATTCCTGGCCGCGGCCGGAGAAGTGGACATCACGGTTCGCGGCAAGGGCGGACACGCGGCCATGCCGCATCATTGCATCGATCCCGTGGTCGCCTCGGCCAAAATTATCGTCGAACTGCAGACGATCATCTCACGCAATCTCGACCCGCTGGATTCGGGAGTGATCAGCATCACCAAAGTCCACGCTGGTGAGGCTTACAACGTGATTCCCGAAACCGTGCATCTGGCGGGAACCATTCGGGCTCTGACGCTGGATCGATTCCGCTGGCTGCAGGAGCGCGTGCAGTCTCTGGTAACACAGGTGGCAGCCGCCAATGACTGTGAAGCAACGATCAAATTCCCGGAGAACGCCTATCCGCCGACGGTCAATGACGGGGCCGTGTGGGACACGGTCCAGGAATTCGCCAGCGAGATACTGGGTTGCGAAGCTGTCCACGAAATCCCACCAGTGATGGGCGGTGAAGATTTCGCGTTCTACACCGAACGAGTTCCCGGCTGCTTCGTCGGTCTGGGAGTTCGCAACGAGGCGACGGGTTGCACACACCAGGTGCATCATCCGCTGTTCAAAGCTGACGAGGACGCACTACCGATCGGCTCAGCGCTGCACGCGTGCTTTGCCGTGCAGGCACTGAAGGATCTGAGTGGATCGTGACGGTCATCGCGCACCGTCGCACTCCGCAGACATATCGCGTCCGCGATTATTCACACGGCGGTCCGCCCATCGACTGCATGCGCTCACCAATCTGTTCGGGAGTCAGGTCTTCGATGTGCGTCGCGAGGGTCCATGTGTGACCGAACGGATCTTCGAGCGTGCCCATGCGGTCTCCATAGAACTGGTCCTGCAATGGACGAACCTCTTTCGCACCAGCGTCCAAAGCCTGCTGGAAACGCGAGTCGACGTCTTCGACGTACAACATAATGCTGACCGGCGAGCCTCCGTAGGCCTGCGGACTCTTCGCGTTCATCTCCGGGAATTCGTCGGCCAACATGATTGGTGAGTCGCCGATCTTGATCTCCGCGTGCATGACCTTGCCCTCTGGACCAGGCATGCGCATCAGCTCGGTAGCACCGAACGCCTGTGCGTAGAACTCAAGAGCGGCCGCCCCGTCGCTCACGATCAGGTACGGCGTTACGGTGTGATAACCATCGGGAATCGGTTTGACGGCCATTGTGAACTCCAGTCTTTTGGATGACATGCCAGGGAAGACGACGAAGCGGATTGCCATACGATGGCCTGATCATCTTCACTTTTGAAGTCAGGTCTGCGATTCCACTTGCCAGTTACGACGGAACTCAGGACTGCTGCGTCGCTTCCAGATAAAGCCATCCAGGATGTAGTGAGTGACCTGCGGAACGGCCAGCAGTGGCACGAGCACGTTTCTGAAACCGCTCAAGTCCCAGCCGCCGAACAGCCACGCACGATGGTGCCAGACGCCACGATCCCACAACAGCTCTTCGGCGTAAGCCAGCAGCCACAGAGTCGCGACGAACATGGCAATGTACTGCCAGCGCGAAGCTGAAGAGGCTGCACGCGAACCCGCGGACCGTTCCCAGTACCAGTAGACAAGCACGAAATACGGGACACCGTGGATGATGACATTGGTAACCGTGAACGCGTAATCCGAATTGAAGGTGATGATGCCGACATACCAGCAAACCGCAGTCGTGGCGACGACCACATCCTTCCCGGGATTCCACAGCCCCTCACGTATTCCTCGCGACAGACTGCGTCCCGCATACAGCAGAAGCGACAGCCAGTACACAGGCTCGAGTGCTGTCGCGATCGCCACAGGAATCCCGGAGAAGTCGCCGTTGAGAAACCACCAGAAATTCCGCGGCAGGTGCGCGTGCCACCACACGAGTGGAAACACCGTGGCCAGGTAGACTGCCGCCGAATCGATCAACTTCCCGGCAGATGAGGTGTCGCCAGCACGCGACCGATACAGAGCGACCCAGCCGTACTGCTGTCGCACAAAGTGGAAGACCGCCAGATATGCGAGCACTCGCCAGAAGAGCTGCTGCGATTCTGAGTGCACTGCCCAGCCCAGCGCAAAGGCCAGCAACGGAGTCAGACCGTAGAGCCATTTCCGGCGACGCAATTCCTCTCGATCGGCCAGCACGCGAAATCCAGTGGCGTAAACATGAGCCACGTCCACAAGCAACACAGCCGTCACCCACGTCCACTCGGGCGAATCACTGTGAAGAATGCCAAGCCCCGCACCCACTCCCAGCAATCCCAATGCCACGATGGCGCTGCCGAGGAACGCTGACAGGTCCAGCCACGGTGAGAACAACCAGGGAAAGCGACTGAGACCGCGTTCATGCACGTTCGTTGATACCGCCGATTCAGACATGTCCCAGCCCGTCGAAGATCGAGCCGCCCAGGTAACCAAACTCGCTTCGTTCGGCCAGACGCAGCACCTGGTTGTATTTGGCCAGCCGCTCACTGCGGGCGACTGAACCGACTTTGAGTTGCCCGGCACCCGTTGCCACGACCAGATCCGCAATCGTCACGTCTTCGGTTTCACCACTGCGGGCCGACACCACCGGCCAGTAACCACTCGCGATTGCAACGCGCAGTGCCTCCAGAGTTTCCGTCAAGGTACCAATCTGGTTCAGCTTAACGAGCACACTATTGGCCACGTCGAGGCCGATACCATGCTGGAGTCGCGCAGGATTCGTGACAAACAAATCGTCTCCGATCAGTTGCACGCGATGGCCCAGTCGTTCGGTCAACAACTTCCAGCCGTCCCAGTCTTCTTCCGCCAGGCCATCTTCGATGCTGATGATGGGCCATCGATCGACCCAGCCGACGAGCAGGTCAACGAACTCTTCCGCCGACAGGCTCGCTCCACCCGTTGCTGCCAGGCGATACGCGCGATCTTCTTCGGAGTAGAAATGTGAACTGGCGACGTCGAGTCCAATGGCCACATCCTCACCCGGCCGCAACTGACAGGCCTCGATGCCCCGAACAACGAACTCCAGCGCGTGCTCGTTCGATTCGAGCCTCGGGCCGAATCCACCTTCGTCGCCCACCAGGCGTCCCTCAAAGCCAGCCTTCGACAGTAACTCGCCGATCTTCCAGTACACCGAGACGATCCACTCGAACGCCTGCTGATATGACGTTGCCCCGACCGGCAGAATCAACCAGTCCTGAAAATCCAGGTTTCCGCCTGCGTGCAGTCCGCCTGAGACCATGTTGACCATCGGCAGTGGCAGCAGCGGCCCATCGCCCAAACCTGCAGTGCGCGCCGGTCGCTGCTCGGTCGGCAGCAGCGGTGAAGCCTCAAGATGACTCCGCCAGATTTCCTGAAAGCGATCAACTGGCTGCTGCTGCCTTGCTTCCGCCGATGCATAGGCCGCAGCCAGCGAGACTCCCAGTAGGGCGTTGGCACCGAGTCGTGATTTATCGGCCGTACCATCCAGTTCACGCAGCCGCTCGTCGATCGCCACTTGATCGGCCGCGTCGACTCCGACTAGCGCTTGCGCGATTTCCGTATTCACATTCTGGACGGCATCTCGCACGCCAAGTCCGTTCAGACGGTTTGCGTCGCCGTCGCGCAATTCCAGCGCTTCATAACTGCCCGTGCTCGCACCGCTGGGAACGATCGCCCGCCCGGGCCGGCTGCCAGAGCAGGTGATCTCGACTTCCACAGTCGGGCGTCCTCGACTGTCAAACAGCTCACGCGCATGGACTGTCGAGATCTTTGTGCTGCTCATAGTGAGATCGTTCTCCGTAGCCGCGGTCGTCTTACAACCCGCTGGACAGTCCGCGGAGTTCCGTTTGAAACCGTACGCGTTTCTGATCCGTAAACGACACGCGCGAGATTTTCCAGTGACCGTCAACGGCTGTGACGACAATCCTGGCGGTGTACTCGTTCTCGCGAGTGTGAATGTGGCCCCAGTGCTCGACAGTGCCAGTCAACCGCCAGCAATGCTCAACCTGAAAACTGTCCGCGGCGGATTCAATCAGTCGGCTCGAAATTCGGCGGATGGTATCGACGCGCGAGCGGGCTCCACCCTGTTCCGACATCAGCAACGAACGACGAAACTGCAGGTACAGCGTTCGTAGCAACGGACCGTCGACACCGCTGGCCAAGGCATCGTAAGTCGCCTCTTCATCGCGCAACCCGAACGCACGGTAGACATTCTTTAACAGCGAGCCGGTGATGAGCCTCGCCTGAGCGGTGGTGGGGGCTTTGTTTCCACCAGACGTCGCAACAGTCGCGATCACCGGGCGGTCGGGTTGAGTGGTCGCCGACCACGTAAACGTGTCTTCGTCCGGACGAAAGTAGTGCTCGACTGCCGGCTGATCGAATTCGTAGACAATCGATCGAAGAAACGGTGCATGGCGGCTGAAAAGATCCCACCGAAATTCGCTCGACCTGGGCGTGTCGTGCGGCAGATAGCTGAGGATGACGCCCACACGGGCCTGATGCACACTGACACGGCGTGCCTTCGCATTCAGTGCAAAGTCGCGGATATCCAGACCAAAGAAGCTCAGCCGAGTGAGCTTCGGTCGCACTGCCTTTCCGTTGATCGTGACCGGATTCCGGCCGCTGAAGAACTCCTCAATCCGACTTCGTGCGGCCTGTTGTTCGTCGATTTCCAGAAAGTCCTGGTTTTCCCGCTGGATTGGCAGCCACTGTTCCAGTGTGAGCAACGGAATCAGGACTTCGTGTCGGACCTCGTGCGGTGTGATGTAGATGAACGAGTACAGCCCGCTGTAGCTCGCGATCCCCAGCCGCTGGCGCAGTTCCTTGCGCCGCCGTTCGCGCAGTTCCCGCCAGTTACGGACCGGCTTCGGCGGGTTGTCCCAGTCCAGCTTTGCCGTATGCGTCTGTCCGCTTAGCAATGGCTCAGACGTATCCAGCAACACACCCGACTGCAGCACGGTGCAGTCCATGATGGCGGGCAGAATGGCCTTCGCTCCGCCGAACTGCTGAGTGACCGTGACAAATCTCGGCTGCCGCTCCAGTTTGTACCGCAGTCGATAGACAACCGAGCGTTCTTTCAGCTCCGTTTGCGTGACGCCTTCGTCAGGGATCTTTGACACATCAATACTGTCGACATCGCCGCGCAGCCGAGTTCCCTGTTCGTCCCGCAGAATCAGGCCATCCAACAGAAACTTCGGATGAGTTTTTGCAGCTTCGCGAAGAGGACCCGCTGGAAACCGGTCATTGGCACCAGCCGCGACCGGGTAGTACAGAGCGAGGTCTTCCACAAAGATCGTCAGCTCGACGTCAATGCGGTCGGGTCGCACATCGATGACCGATTCACTCATCGAAATCGGGTGAGCGTCGGCTGGCGCGACGCAAACGGCGGAAACACCGAGTGCCGCCGTGGTGAGGAGTCGGAGTACGTTCATCTGTTACCTGGTCTACACGGCTGCCGAGACTGGCTCAGAACCCATGGCTTCGCGGCCACAGTAGTCAAGCCAGAGACAAACTGTCGCAGACCGGAGGTGAGAACACTAATCCACGCTAATCTGCGCTGATGTGATTAGCGAAGATTAGTGTTCCATTTCGTGCCCTCTGAGTTCGGCCACATGCGGACCGCATCGACTCGTCGTATGGGACAACCTGCCGCCCGGTCGCTACGCTGCCCCCGCATCCCTGACCCTTGCGAGGACCTACGTCATGCGACACACGTTTACCTCACTCGTTGTGCTGAGTTTCGCATTGCCGTGCCTGGGCGGCGACGAATTCCCCACGTTCGCCGCGCAGACGATTGATCCCGAGATCGGGAAAGTCTGCTACGCCGTGACGCTGGCCGATGTCGACGGCGATTCGAAGCTGGACATCGTGGCTGTCTCGGAAAGTCGCGTGCTGTGGTATCAGAGTCCAGGCTGGAAACCTCACGTCATCATCGATGATCAGACACCGCGGGATAACGTGTGTATCGCGGCAGCGGACATCGACGGTGACGGCAAGGTGGACTTCGCCCTCGGAGCCGGCTGGACGAAGACTGGCACAATCCACTGGCTGAGCCGTGGCAAGTCGCTCGACGACAAATGGAATGTGCATTCCATCGGGGAAGAACGCTGGCTGCATCGCATGCGATTCGCTGACGTGCTCGGCAAAGGTCGACCGCAACTGGTGATTTCTCCAGTCAACGCGACTGTCGGCGACGGCGTTCGGCTGACAGCGTTTGAGATACCAGCTAATCCGGCCAAAGACCGCTGGCAGCCGACGGTACTGAACGCCGAACTGAATCGCATGCACAACCACTGGCACGTGAACTTCGACAACTTTGGCACCATCGACACGCTAACCGCCAGTCGCGAGGGCGTGCATCTGATTCGTCGCAACGGCGATGGTTGGAAAAAAATAAAGCTCGGTACCGGCGAGCCAGCCGATGATCCGAATCAGAGTGGTGCCGGTGAAATCAAGACCGGGCATCTGAAAAACGGCGTCTTCTACATCGCCACCGTTGAGCCGATGCATGGACACAGTCTGGCTGTCTACACAGCTCCGACGAAGGAGGGCGATTTGTGGCAACGGCGCGTGATCGACTCAGGATTCAAACGCGGACACGCGTTGTGGACGTCAGATGTCGATGGAGACGGCTCAGATGAAATCGTCTTCGGACACAGCGACACGCCCGACGTCCCAGGAGTCAACGTTTACGACGCCAATGATGCGTCGGGCACAAAATGGACAAAGCACGTGATCGACGCTGGCGGAGTCGCGACAGAAGACCTGATCGTCGCCGACCTGACCGGAGATGGCCGCCCCGACATCGTGGCCGGCGGCCGCGCGACACATAACGTCAAACTGTACGTGAACACGAAGTAGTCAGAGAGAGCCAAGCGTGTTTCCGTAACAACTTTCGAGTCCGTGGTGTGCCCGTGTCGGACATTCACAGAGCCCGACGAATTCTGGCCAATGGATGGCGAGCACTGGCTGGATACGACGACCTGCAGCCTGGTCCACCGGGATTCAGCGACGCATCCGTGTTTCGGGTGTGCCTCGATGACGGCGACTTCTGTCTGCGGCAATGGCATGCGGAGATGTCCCAGCAGCGATTGCTCAAGATTCACCGTCTGCTCGAACATGTGAATTACTGTGGCATCCGTCAGGTCCCGGTACCGATCACGGGCGCAAGCGGTTGCACGGTCGTTGAAGTCGACGGCCGACTGTGGCAACTCGAATCGTGGATGCCAGGCCGGGCAGATTTTCGTGACGCTCCGACCGACAGCCGGCTCGAATCGGCGATGCACGTCGTCGCCAGGTGGCACATAGCGGCCGAGTCGGCCAACTCGTTCGACCATCCCCACACGGTAGCTCATCAAACGGCGGCTTCGCCGACCGTGAGTGACCGGGCTGATTTGATGCGCGACTATCAGTCCCGCCTGCCCGAGATTGAGAACTCGCTGCGGCGAGAACGTCATGAACGGTTCCGCGAAGCGGGTGTTCGGATCACGGCTCAATTCCGTCGGATGAGCCGGAACATTGCCGGACAACTCGTGTCAGCACGTTCGCTCGACGTTCCGTTGCAGCCGTGTATCCGTGATCTCTGGCACGATCACCTGTTGTTTATCGGCGAAGAATTAACGGGCCTGATCGACTTCGGGGCCGTCCGGACCGACACCGTAGCCTGCGATCTTTCTCGCCTGCTCGGCAGCCTGTTCGGCGACGACGCGGATGGGTGGCGACGGGCGCTGATTGCGTATGAGTCGATTCGCCCGCTTAGGGACAACGAGTCCGCGCTCCTTCAGCCGCTTGACCGTTCCGGCGTGCTGCTGAGCGGCATGACATGGCTCAAGCGTCGCTGCCTGCTAAACACGGAGATTTCGAACATCGACCGTGTCAGCGAGCGACTCGAATCGATCGCAGATCGTCTCACGCGGATGTAGGCGAGACGCGCCGGAGGGGAGCGAGGAACTTAGTTCTTCGGCTTCTTGATCAGGTCCGGTCCTTTGCCAGCGGTCTTGATGTAGCCGTCGCTGGACTTTTCATATCTGGTGAACCCCATGTCCTCGAGCTTCTTCGGGTTCTTCAGATTCTTATCGATCGCCATCTGTGAGTGTGATCCCGCGACGAACGCCGGCTGAATCACGCGCTTCACGGCCTCACCCGTTTCGGGGTGATGGGTGAGCGCTTTGTCGTGGATGCCCTGGCGAAGCTCGAACTGCTCGCCCGGTGCGCCGTCTTCACGAATAATCTGATACACATAAATCGGCATCTGCAATGACTCCTGGAATGCAGGATCCCGCGTGTCGGGGCTGCTTCATTTTCCTTTGACCGGCGCCTTTGGAGCTTCCGGATACGACAGGATAATCAGTAAGGCGTCGGCCAGCTCTTCCATCGTCTTCACATTCACGCTGAAGTTGATCCCGCTCTTTGGATACGAGGCAAGTAGTCGTTTCTGCTTCGTCCACGCAAGATGCACAGGCTGGCCATTGACGATCTGTTCCTTATACCACAGCCGCTGGGCAGCCGGGACGGATTTGGCCTGATCGGTGAACTGTCCACCAAACCGCGGAGCGCCCGGTTTCGGTATGGACCCAATGTCGTAAACAATCTCCAACCCGCCCTTCTTCGAGATCACACCAGGAATGCTGTCAAACCCCTGCTTGCGCTCGTGGGTGTAGTCTGGCAGCAGGTTGATGGCCCCCGGAGGCTTCTCGCCGACGAAGAACGCGGCAGAGACAGCAGATACGGAAACGGTTGCCAGCAGCGACGCCACAATCAGAACTCTTGTCGACTTCTTCATGAGATACTCCGACGAAACTAGAGGAACGGTATCAGGCGGATCGGACTTGAACTGGTGCGCTCTTTGGTTTGACGGAGCGCCGGACTGTGTTGACGAGGCTGGCGGAAAACTCCGGTGCATCGATACGAATCTCGTCACCATCCGCAAACTTCCAGTCGCGTGTGCTGTGACTGAGCCGGCTGGTGCCAAAGTAATGCAGATGGACGTCACCGGGGACACGATGCTGCGGATACTTGAAGTGGTGGTCCTCGCAGTTCGCCAGCGAATGGGACATGTGATCCTCACCCGACAGCAATGGCCCGCTGTCATAAATCACATCGCCATCGCGAGAGATCGTGCACTGCAGATCGATGTGCTGGAAGTCGCAGTCAAGCACCAGTTCCGGCCCGACAGCGCACGTTCGTAACTTCGACGGTGCGAGGTACAGGTAGTTGATGTTTTCAGTTGCGTGATCCGACCATTCATTGCCGAGTGCAAAGCCCAGCCGCCGGGGAATGCCGTTGGGATCGATGATGTAGCAGCCAACAAGCTCGGGTTCTTCGCCGCCATCGAGCGCGAAGTCGGGCACATCCAGCGGCTCTCCGTGCGACCTCAGGTTGAAGCCGTTGCCCTTGTAGAACCACTCGGGAGCAGCACCACGCTGACCGGACTCCGGCTTTCCACCCGCAAGGCCCATTTCGAACATCTTCTTCGAGTCCGACTTCGAGGTCTCGTCTTCTTCTTCGACCGGTTCGGCCGCGTGCATCTGATCACGCGACTCCATGCTGCCCGTGTGAGTCAGCCCCGTCCCCGTGACCAGTAGTCGGTGCGGATCCACATGATCCAGCGGCGCCCGCAACACTGGTCCGTCGTCAGGGCTGCGATGAGAGCGCAATTCCTCGTAGTCGAGTTCCGGGATTCCAGCCGCACTGGCCAGTCCATTCATATGCTCAGCCAGCGGGATGCCCAGTGAATACGCCTGCGTAAACGCATCGGCGACTCGCGTGACAGACGCATGCACGGCCGTCACATCAAGCACGACCGTATCTCGCACGACGCCCAGTCTGCGCCCGCCAGTCACCGATTCAAACTGCACAACTCGCATGTCCATCCCCCAGCCAGGTATGTCGCCGCACCGCATCGTGGCATGATACGAATTCTTGGAGAGTTTGCGTCCTGTCGCCCGTTTGGAGACCTTGAGAATGCGATCACTGTTTCTGTGCGTGCTGATGTGTCTGAGTCTGTCGTGCCGAGATGTCCATGCAGAAACGAATGCGTTGCTGGCTGGTTCGAACTCAGTGGCTCAAGGTGAGGCCGTAACGGTCCGACTCACTCAGACACAAACCGGCTGGCAACTCGAACGATCGGGCCGTCCGTTCCGGATTCAGGGCGCTGGTGGAGACGGGGCTCGTGAATTGCTGGCTCGTAGTGGCGCCAACTCGATTCGGACGTGGGGCGTTGGTGACAGCACGGCTTCACTACTGGACGAAGCTCAGCGTCTGGGTCTGAGCGTGACGGTCGGAATCTGGCTGGGGCATGAACGGCACGGGTTCGATTACTCAGACTATGGGCAGGTGTCGCAGCAGATCGAGCAGGTACGATCGGCCGTCAGGCAGTTTCGCGATCACCCGGCGGTCCTGATGTGGTCGATCGGGAACGAGATGGAGGGATACGAAAAAGGCGACAATCCCGCGATCTGGTCGCACATCGAGTTCCTTGCCCGCGAAGTGAAGCGGCTCGATCCAAACCACCCCGTGATGACCGTCGTCGCGGAGATCGGCGGGAATCGAGTCGTGGCCATTCACAAGCTGTGCCCGAGTGTCGACGTCGTCGGTGTCAATTCCTATGGCGGAGTCGTGTCACTGCCCGAGCGCTACCGCAAGGCCGGCGGGACAAAGCCGTATGTTGTTACCGAATTCGGGCCGCCCGGTGTGTGGGAAATAAAACGCAACGCATTCAACGCCGTCGAAGAATGGTCCAGCACGGCGAAAGCCGATTTCTACAAGCGCGGATACAAGGCAGTGCATGCGGATCAGGAACTCTGTCTGGGCTCATACGCGTTTACCTGGGGAGCCAAACAGGAAGCCACTGCCACGTGGTTTGGAATGCTGCTCCCCGACGGCAAGCGCCTGGCCGCCGCGGACACCATGGCGGAACTCTGGACTGGCCAGTCTCCGAAAAACCGGTGCCCGGGAATCGAGTCTCTGCGTGTGGCGGTCAAAGTCGACTCTGTTCGTTCGTTCGCTCCGAAGTCACAGTTGAGTGCCGAACTGCAGGCAGTCGATCCCGAGAAGGACAATCTGCGCGTCGTGTGGCAACTGACGGAAGACTCGCAGAATTACGTAACTGGCGGTGATGTCCAGGTCTCGCCGGAGGTCTTTCCCGATGCCATTACGTCTTCGGACAACAACTCCGTCCAACTGACATTGCCTGAGTGGGGCGGCATCTACCGACTGTATGCCTATGTTTACGACGACCACGGTGGAGCAGCGGTCGCGAATGTCCCGATCAAAGTCGACGGGCCGAAGCGAATCCGCCCCGCTCGCAAGGCGGAACTTCCGCTGACAGTCATCGGTGAACCACTGGAAAAGCCCGCGTACTTCGGAGCCGGGTGGATGGGCGAGTCAAAGTCGATCGTCATGAACGAGCAGTCGACCGAACGTCCTCATTCGGGGGAAACTTGTCTGAAGGTGGAGTACAGCAAGCCGGACGGATGGGCTGGTGTTGTGTGGCAGAACACACCGGGCGACTGGGGCGACCTGCCGGGAGGACTCGATCTGACCGGGGCAAAAAGGCTGGTGTTCTTCGCACGTGGTAAGGCTGGCGGTGAAACGGTCAAGTTCTCCGTGGGCACGATCGGTCCGGACAAGCCGTATCACGATACCGCCCGCGTCAGTATCAAAGTCGCACTTAAGAAAGACTGGACTCGCTACGAAATCGACCTGCGCAAGAAGGACCTCTCACGCCTGAAGAGTGGCTTCGTATGGGTGGTCGCCGGCCAGGGTCGACCGATCGCATTCTATCTCGATGATGTGCGGTTCGAATGACCGAGCGGTGAAACCGCACGTTCGGCGCGGGTCTCCTGACCCCGTCGACACGCCGACCGCAGGTCTCCCGAGTCAACCAGCGAATCGTCGACTGTCCGATTCACGAGTGAGACCTGCGGTCGACGCATCGGCGGGGTCGGAGACCCGCGCCGAACTGAGTCACAAGTGAGCAGAACCCCGGCGGGCGGCGGCCAGAGGACTGCGGTCGACCCAGCGGAAGTGCCACATCAGTACAGACTTCGTTGCAACGCCTGTGACGCCAACGACCATTAACGGCCAGCCAATGCCCGGTGGCATCGTTAATGCAAACGCGATCGTGGACGCGTCTTTGCAGGTGGTGAGCTGGTGCATACGAAGCGAGATCGCTCCGGTCCGTCCCGTCTGACGGACCCGCATGATCTGGTGCATCAGTCCCTGCGCAAACACGGCCGCAGCAAACAGTGCCAGTAGCGCCGACACCCAGCGACCTTCCGTCGTGATCGTCGGCCCGGCAATCAGTAGACCTGCCGCGGCCAGCATCAGCGTGACGCCGGTTATCACAACAAGTGCCGGAAGTCGCTGGCGGCGGTCGTGCCAGATTTCATACAGAATGAACAGCACAAGAAACGTCGCTGGCAGCCGAGTCCAGACCAGGTAATGGTTGAAGGGCTCGGAACAGGTGCCGTAGACCAGAAACGAGTAGAAGGCCAGGAAACTGGCGAAGAACTGGTTCAGCGACAGCACTGCGGTGGGTCGACCCGATTCGAGTGCGAGTTGACTCTGCGACTCGTCGTCCTGACGGGCCGCCACCAGGTGCGAGAGCTTGCGACGCCAGATCAGTCGGAGCTGCGAACCAATCCCAGCCAGCGAGAGCACGAAAAAGAAGACGCTGACCCAGCCGGCGATGTGATAGCTCAAAGACATGCAGGTTTCAGACGGCCTCCAGCGTGAATGCAGCCATTACATCCCGCGGCTACTCTCCAGGCACGATCAACTGTTCGGCAAGAAGCTGCTGGACGAGGTCTTTGGCGATCGGGCCCGCGGCCCGTCCGCCGGAACCGCCGTGCTCGACCAGGACGACGAACGCAACCTGAGGTGACTCGGCCGGCGCGTAGCCGGCGAACCAGGCGTGATCGGCCCCGCCGCCGACCTCAGCCGTTCCGGTCTTACCAGCGATGGTGACGTCTTCCAGCCGAACGCGGCGATATCCGGTGCCACGTGCTGAGGACACGACCTTCTTCAGGCCCTCTCGAACGAAGTGCAGAGTTCGGTCGGAAAGGCCAGTGTCTACACTGTCACCAGAGGGCAGCAGCGGCGGCAGTCCAGAATCCTCGCTGCGGCTGTGGACTTCCCTGACGACTCGCGGGGCAACAAGTTTTCCGCCGTTCGCGACCGCTGCCATCAGACGCACAATCTGTAACGGAGTGACAGCCAGTCGTGATTGACCGATGGCCAGACCAAGCGTGTCGCCCGGATACCACGGCGCAACGTGTCCGTTCTCCGATGTCGATTCGAAATCAGCCAGTTGGATTGCCTGGCGCTCGGGTGGTCGAGGCAGGTTGCCGGGATTTTCTCCGGGAAGGTCGATGCCGGTCTTGCGACCAAAGCCCATTCGGTCCGCCCACGCTGTCAGCGCGTCCGCACCCATCGAACGACCGGCCGTGAAGAAGTAGACGTTACAGGACTGACAGATGGCATCGGTGAGTGTCATCTCTCCGTGGCCAACACCCCAGTGACGATAGATATAACAACGATGCCGGTCGGGACGATCGAGATAGCCGCGGCAGTACGTCGTGGCATCGGGATCGACGCCGTTTTCCAGGGCGGCGATCGCGGTCAGCGTTTTGAAGACCGAACCGGGCGCAATCGCCGTCTGGCTGACTCGCGGAAACATCGGAGCACGGGGATCGGATGTCAGTGCCTTCCAGACCTCGTCGGTCGGATTGAGCAATAGACGCAGGTCAAACCGTGGTGCGGCGGCGGCGCAGAGGAGCTCTCCTGTAAAAATATTCATCGCCACGATGCAACCACCTGTCGGTGAACCGGTCTCTGGCGGCGCCAGACTGGCACCCACGATTCCGTCAGGCGTCAGTTCCACAGGTTGCGTGCTGACGGCTTCATCAATGCGTTTCTCTGCCCAGCGTTGCAGCGGTTCGACGAGAGCCAGATCGATATCGGCCCCCGCTTGTGGATGCCGCACGATCTCGCGGCGAATGATTTCGCCCTCCGAACTGGTCACGATCCGCTCGCGTCCGCGCTGGCCACGAATCAATCGGTCATAACTGCGTTCGACTCCCGTTCGCCCCGTACGGTCGCCGGGCTGCAGTTCGAGTGGGTCACCATCCGGAAAACGCACGCGCCGGGCCTCGACGCCATCCGCATCAATCGGCTGACGAGTGCCGACGATATGCGGTGCAAACGAACCCTGCGGATACTCACGACGTGTGACCATGTCGTAATCGACGCCCGGAAACAGATCGGGGCGTGACACGATTTCCGCAATCTGTTCGAACGTCAAATCGGTCGCGATGACGTGATAGTCAAGCTCTTCCTTGATCTCGACTGGTTCTCGACGCCGGCGTTTGGGTGGTGTTGTCAGTTCGTCTTTGACAGTGTTCCAGCCGGACTTCAGCACACCGTCACCCGACCGACGTGACTCACGCTTCTGTTGACGCTGTTCCTTTGCGTCGCCGTCGCGACGTGCGTGATTCTTCTCAACCAATTCGACGACGCGTTCGACTCGTGCCTGAGTCTTCTTCCGTTCGGCAGCGAATTCGACTTCGGTCAGACCGAGTGACTGTGCCATGCGCGTCCACATGCGCGTCCGGTTAACCAGCATTTGATCCTGCACGGCTTCGACTTTCGAACGGTCGCGACGATCGTCGCGGCTGAGTCGCTGCCATGCCTTGCGCCGCAGCCACAGTTCGTCGACCGGCTCTTCAAGCCAGCGATAGTGCATCTTCAACTGATACGCGGCGACGTCTCGGGCCAGCACGGTTCCTCCGACCAGGATACGTCCATCCGTCGTTTCGATTGGCCGAAACGACTCGGCGACCCGCGGGGCCGCGCCGACGATGAATTCGTCGGCGCGCACTCCCTGAAGCTGCACCAGGCGTCCCGCAACCGCCAGCAATGGAACGGCCAGCAGCGCAAACAGAATCGACAATCGAATCAACGGACTGCGATCCAGACCGCGATCATTCTCGACGTCGGGCGATGATTCACTCAGCAGATTGCCGGGACGATTCAGCATCCATTCGCATCCTTACGATTTACAGGACAGAAGGTCGCGAAGGACGCAAAGGCAAACGACCAACCTCGTCCTTCGCGATCTTTGCGGCCTTCTGTTCAAAACTCTGAGTGGCGACAGGGTGGAATCCTATCACCTGCCCGCAAACGCCGTAATTCGGATATCTCGACCACCTCGACTGCTTGAATTCGAGCGGCCAGTGCTTCAACGTAGCCCGCGATGTCGCACATGGAATCCAGGATGAGTCTCATGAGAAAAGTCATCTGTATCGGACTGCTGGTCCTCACTTACGCAGCCAGCCGTTGCCAGTCGGAGGACACCGTACGCTTCAATCGAGACATTCGGCCAATTCTGTCGGAGATGTGTCTGGCGTGTCATGGGCCGGATGCGAACAAGCGCAAGGCCGACCTGCGTCTGGATCGCGAAGACGCCTCCAACACGTCTCTGCTTGCAGCCGGCAAGCCGTTGGAGAGCGAGCTGGTTAAGAGAATCACAAGCAACGATCCCGAGATGCGGATGCCGCCGATCGATTCCGGCAAGGAATTGTCTGAGGAACAGATCGGGCTGTTGCGGCTGTGGATCGAACAGGGGGCGCAGTACGAGACTCACTGGTCGTTTACACCACCGCGGCGGGCGACTCCGCCGAAAGTCGACGGTGCCCCGGCAGTCGTTAACGAAATCGATCAGTTCGTCCGCGCGAGTCTGCTGACGGAGGGACTCAAGCCGGCACCGGAAGCAGATCGGGCCGAACTGATCCGTCGCGTGACACTCGACCTGACTGGCCTCCCGCCGACTCCGCAGGAAGTCGAGGCCTACCTGAGCGATCAGTCAGCGGACGCATGGGAAAAGGTTGTCGATCGTCTTCTGCAGTCCGATGGCTACGGCGAGCACATGGCTCGTTACTGGCTGGACGCTGCCCGCTTTGCCGACACGAATGGCTATCAGTACGACCTGGAACGTGAGCAGTGGGTGTGGCGAGACTGGGTCATTCACGCGTTCAATTCGAACATGCCATTTGATCAATTCACCGTCGAGCAGATCGCCGGCGACCTGCTGCCGAACGCCACCAACGAGCAGAAACTGGCGACGGCGTTTCATCGTAATCATCCGATCACAATCGAGGGCGGTGTGATCGACGAGGAGTATCGCACTGAGTACGTCGTCGATCGCGTGGTCACGACGTCGACCGTGTGGATGGGTCTGACGATGCTGTGCTGCCGTTGCCACGACCACAAGTACGACCCGATCTCACAGCGCGAGTTCTATCAGTTCTTTGCGTTCTTCAACCAGGTGCCTGAACGTGGGCTCAACGGATTTAATCCGAAGCTGCAGGTGGACTCGCCGTTGCGCGCGGCGGCGGTCGCCCGGATTGACGAACAGCTTGCAATGGCTCAGCTTCGTCTGCGGGACGCGACCACGGGTATCGACAAGGACCTGCAGAAGTGGAGTCAGCAACTCAACGATGACGTCCGCAATCAATGGTCGGTGATTGTGCCGGATGTTCGGCGTTCGGAAGGCGGAGCTGATCTCGCCGTCCAACCCGACAAGAGCATCCTGGCGACCGGAAAGAATGCGGCTGTCGAGCTGTACGAACTTGTGATGCCCTGCGATCAGCCGGTGCATGCCATCCGGCTGGAAGCTCTGACACACAAGTCGTTCGTTGGCGGTGGCACGGGACGCGGCAGCAACGGCAACTTCGTGCTCAGTGAGTTTCAGGTTGCTGCATCGCCCGACCAGACAGGCGACTTTCAGAGTGTGAAGATTGCGTCTTCCGAAGCGGATTACTCGCAGGCGAATTATCACATCAGCCAGGCGATCGACGGGAAGATCGATCGAACGGGTTGGGCCGTCGACGGCAATACGAAGTTCGAAAACCGAGTCGCGGTTTTCCACCTGGCCGAACCACTGCAGCCTGATGCAATCGATCGAGTGCGTGTGCAACTGGTGCATCGCTGGGGTGGCAGTCATCACATCGGACGGTTTCGCATCTCGCTGGCACCGCGGCCGGTTCGTTCTGTGCCGGCGGACATCGATGCCATCGTCCGCATCAGCGAAGCCGACAGAAAGCCGGAGCAGCGCAGTCGTTTAACGGAGTTTCTGATCGAACAGTACGGATCCGATGCACAACGCGCGCTGGTGGCAAACATCAAATCAATCCGGCAGCAGCACACGGGTCTGTCGAAAGTCCCGGCCACGATGGTCCTGTCCGAGATGCCGGCTCCGCGGGCCACTCACATTCTGCTGCGGGGTGAGTACGACAAGCCGCAGGAACGGGTCTCCGCCGGAACGCCCGCGCTATTCGCGTCCATGCCCGACGACACACCGCGTAACCGGTTGGGTCTGGCTCGCTGGATGGTGATGCCTGAGCATCCGCTGACGGCGCGCGTGGCGGTTAACCGGTTCTGGCAACGCTTGTTCGGAACAGGCATCGTCAAGACCGTCGAGGACCTTGGTACCCAGGGGGAATGGCCCAGTCATCCGGAACTGCTCGACTGGCTTGCCGTCGACTTCGTTGAGTCCGGCTGGGATATGAAAGGCCTGCTGAAGCAAATGGTGATGTCGGCCACCTATCGTCAATCATCGCAACTCACTCCGGAGACTCATCAGCGTGACCCCGCCAACCGCCTGCTGAGTCGCGGCCCGCGATTGCGTCTGGACGCCGAGGTCATTCGTGACAGTGCGATTTTCGTCAGCGGACTTCTGACCGAACAGCTCGGCGGCGCGAGCGTGTTTCCATACCACCCGAAGGGACTGTGGCAGGAGATCAACAACCGACCCGGTTACTCGCGCACGTACAAACAGGACTCGGGCGCGAAACTGTATCGGCGCAGCCTGTACACGTTCTGGAAGCGCACGGTGCCACCACCATCGATGTCTGCATTCGATGCACCGGGTCGCGAGTTCTGCGTCGTGCGACGCTCTCGAACCAACACGCCGCTGCAGGCCTTCGTCATGCTGCACGATCCTCAGTTCGTCGAAGCCGCCCGTCACGTTGGCCGCCGCATGCTGATCGACGGCGGCGACACAACAGACGAACGCATTCGATACGGCTTCCGCCTGTGCCTCGCCCGGCATCCCGATGCTGCCGAACTGCGCATTCTGCGTCGCGTGTTTGAGGCGCGACTGACTCAGTATCGCGCGGACACGGCTGCCGCCGACCGACTGCTGGCCGTGGGAGAGTCACACCGCGCCGAGTCGCTGAATGCGGCCGAACTGGCAGCTTGGACGACACTTGGCCGGACGCTGCTCAATCTCAGCGAGTTCGTCACAAAGCCATAAGGAATAGTCCTGAAACAACTTCCCGGAATTGTGAGCCGTAGCCCGATTTCTTCGAAATCGGGACCAGACGACATTGCAACCTGCCGGCACATCGACTGCCGCAGAGTCTTGCCAGGTCCAGGGCAGCGGATTTCGGAGAAATCCGCCTACGGCTCAGCTCCGGACCAGTGCACAGCCTCGGCAGGCGTCAGGCTCAGAGGTCTCGCGGATTCCAAATCGGGAACTTATTTGTGCCCCGTTCATAAGGAACGCGATCCTCGCAGTTTTGCCACAACGGCGATGACCGACGAATTCATCGTTAAACCCAAGTGAGTTCTTCGCTGAGTCTGTTCAGGTTGATGCAGCCGTCCTGTGTGACGACGACCATGTCTTCGACGCGCACGCCGCCCATGTCTCGACGATACAGGCCGGGTTCGATTGTCAGAGCGTCGTTCAGGAGCAATTCCGGGCCCTTCATATCCAGCAGGGGCGGCTCGTGGACATCAAGTCCGATGCCATGGCCGCTCCCGTGTGTCATTGCGCAGTAAGAATCAGGATCCTCATCGCCCGGCAGTCCGGTGCTGAATCCATCAGCCTGGATAACCCCGATCGTGGCGAGATGCACGTCCTCGCCGGTCACGCCAGGAGCAACAGCTTTCTCTCCGGCAGCCTTTGCCTTGCGCACGGTTTGGTGCATCCGCCTGATTTCATCCGGGATGTCGCCGTGGACGACGGTGCGAGTGCAATCACCCCAATACAGCGTCTTGCGGCTGCGCGGAAAGATGTCGACGATCACGGGCAGCCCGGTGAGCAATTCGCCGGAACCAATGTCATGACAGTCGGCGCCAGTTGGCCCACCAGCCACGATCGACGTGGGATTGGTGAAACCCTGATCCATCAGGAAGTGGTCGACCGCCGTCCGGACTCGTTCCGAGGTCAGCGGTTCGTTGTCTCGAAACAGGACGCCACCGGACCGTGCTTCGGCCGTCCCAATCATGGAACAGGCAAACTGCATCGCCTGCTCGGTCACGCGCTGCGCTTCACGCAGATGGGCAATCTCTTCTTCGGACTTCTGGCGACGATCGGCGACCCACTGCTCCGTATCGCATTTGACCGTGATCCCGGCTCGCGACAGAAACTCCGCGAATATGAATGGCAGACTGCGATCCGCCACGACTTCTGTCACACCTGCGCGGCGGAGACATTCGGCCGCGGCTTGAGCCGTCGCTGTTTCGCGATCGCCCGACAGACCGCCGTCGGGCGTGAAGTCTGCCGGGCAGCCAACCTGGTCAACTCGAGCCTTTTGCCGGGCTCGCTGCATCTCGATGTCACGCAGCAGCAGCATCGAGCGAAGTCCGTCGGATTCCGGAATCTCCAGCAGAGCGACCGGATCACCCACCATAAACCGGATTCGCCAGAGCAACGTGTTGTTCATCGCCGGAACCCCGGCACAAATCTTCGCGACTTGGGGATCACTCATTCGAAAGTTCCTCAGGCTGTTGTGTTCCATCGGACATCGTGACATCCGAGGGTCGAGTCATCAGGTTCACGAGAACAGGCATCATCACTGACAGTGTGATCGCCCGCCGGACTGCGTCCAGCTCTACGAGACCCGCCGGATGGCTGTCTCGGATGCCAGTGCTCACATCTCTTCGAAATCGCCTGGTGCACGACCGTTCTCAAGCGGTGACAGTGTGTCGACGGACAGCCCGGCGGCAACGGGAATTGCGAGGAGCATGCCCGCGATTAGCGCTCTATAGATTCTCATTCCGTGATTCTCGTTCTCTGGCCCTCAAAGTCCAGACACGCCCCACGGACTGATTGTCGAGCAACCTGGCAGGTGGCCTTCGACTGGCTCAGGGCTCCGCAGTCCGGCGGCGTTAGCGTGTCGTGAGGTCGGCGGTCATCAGGTAGCTGCCGCGGCGGTGGTCTCGGCGCGTGTTCTCGGGGAGCGTGGACGCCTGGAGTGCCTGCTCGACGAGGGTGGCGAATTCGTCGGCTGCAATGGCGTCGGCGGGGGTCAATTCGGTGGCGAAAATTTGCGCTGTCAGGCCGGAACGCCGGGACGGTGGGGGAGCAAGGTGCTTCAACAGGTCCGTCCGCTGCTGGCGTTCTCCGGTGTCGAAAACGTGATACCAGTAGCTCACCCAGCGGCCCGAACCGTCGGCCGGGTCCTGGAAGTAGAAACGCTTCGCTGCCGCTCCGTCCCCGGGTAGCGCGACCGTGGCGTTGCGCTCAGGAACTTCCTGGCAACCGATCGCCCGCATACAGGCCTGTGGGTGGTGACCACGGTCGCGGCCGTCGGTGGTGTAGACCATCCACAACGTGACCGATTGGCCAGTCTCGGCATTGATGTAGACGCGGTTCAGATGCGCATCTCCGTAAAGAAAGTACTCCCGGTTGACCGCAACATCGCGACCTGTCCATGACCCCAGTTGCGTTGGGAATTCGCCCAGCGGCATCGAGAGAGCGACGGGGGGACGGCGGTAGCCTGCTGCCGCGAGCTGTATTGTCTGGCTCAACATCAGGGACGGCAGCAACAGGCTGATGACGAGACCCGCTCGCTGCGGGATGCCCAGGCCCGAATTTCGGGCGGCGACGGGCTCGGACAACCGGGCTGCCGCATCTGTAGTACCCGGCTCATCGTCTGCATCGACCGCATCGGATGAACCGCCGGTCCAGCGGTTGAGCATCCCGGCCGCGCCGAACAGCAGGCCGGCTCCGATCAGGGCGGTCACCAACCCCTCGGCTTCATGCAGGACGCCCTCCGCCCAGGCAGCGCCCAGGTAAATGTGAATCAGAGCCGTCATTGTGATGCGCATCGTGTTTGCCAGGACGGAAACCGGCAGTGCCAGGGCGACCAGGATCACTCCCTGCCTGGTGTTGCCAGAGTACACGCCACAAAAGGCGCCGATGGCCACAAAGACCATGAACTGACCCAGTCCGCTGCAGCCGGCTGCCACTTCCAGCACGGTGTCAGCCAGGTGCAGGATGTAGCCTTCGCGGTACACCGGATGGCCCAGGAGCCAGATTGCGGTTTCGGATGTCCAGGCCACGGTCTGCTGCAGCGATTCGGCAACGGGCTGCTGCGCTGCAAAGGGAAGTGGAACCATGAAGAACAGGAGCAGGCACGGGGGCAGGTACACACGTCCGACGTCCGGACCGGCCACAACCAGCAGCAGCCCGAGGACGGCAACCACGAATCCCAGCCCGGCCGGAAACAGCGTCGATGCCGGAGACAGTGCCGGAAGGAGGTACAGATACAGCAGCGTGCCGGCCAGCAGACTGCAGCAACCGGTGACGACCGTCCGTGCGGGGACACGGTCGGGAATCGCATCGCGGCTGACCTGCCAGCGACGCCAGACGAGCCAGATCACCGCCAATGGCACCAGCCAGCCGTGCGATGAGGCGGGGTCCGTATCCCAGCGCATCACCGCGCACTGCCCTGCATGCCGGAACGTTGCCAGCAGCGCAAACAGACACGCCGCTCCTGCCAGGCACGCAGGCCAGCGGACAGTTCCCGGCACGCCGGGGATGATCGAGGATGCATGTATCTGAGTGGACACGGCAGGCCAACTTTGGAGCGAGAAGGCCCTTCATTCTGCGCAACACGCTTGCCGCCGTCACGGACTTTGTCGGCTGGAAGCCGTAATACAAATGACAACGCGGACGGTAAGACACAAAGGTCACATCGTGCCGAGTCGTCAAGCACCGGGCGTGGTCTGGACATGAAAAGATCCGTGGTCTGGGCCACCCTGCGGAGGGCCGGGGTCGACGTACTCGCATGTGCTACTGGAAACGCTGCCGCTACCCGCGCACGCGGAGCCGGGAGTTAATGCGTTATCGCGTCGTCAGGCGATCCGCCCAGAGCCGCCGTGCGACACAGCGACAGTTTCGCCAGCGTGCTCTGGACGTGCGGCGGAGCCTGCTCCGCGTGTTCCCGCACGAAGCCGGCGGTGTAACGCTGCAGCAGACTCGCCACGCTTGTGGACGAACCCGCTGGTCTCGACACATACGATTAGTAGAAACCGCGTCATCCGCACCGGCCTTCAGCAGTGTGAGCCTGATCCTTCAGGCCGCGGCCGGGCATGACGCCGACTTCTCAGGCTTCGCTGCCTGACATCCCGCAGAGCTTTTGCCGATAGCTCACAGCACGCGGGAGTCAAATCACAATCCCGGGCTTCTTGAACAAAGCATTCTATCTCGGCTTCGCTCGACAGAACGCTCTATTTGTTAGCTTTCTTTCGGGCCAACAGCTTCGCCCTCCACAAAGTAACCATTTGATTTGGCGAATGGGTCGTCCGTTCCCCAGTCGATTGGCTTACGCAGTTTTTCGAGCCGCGGGACATGCTTCGAACAGTGTATGTAGGCCTCTTCGACCGTAACAATGACCCATGCCTCAACACAGGGGGCGTTTCGTGATTCGTTTTCTGCAAGACGTTTGGCAAGCTGCGGAGGCAGCTGATCAGGTAAAGAGGTGTGGGCTTCTCCATTCACATGCAAGCCGACAGTTGAGTCAAAGAAGTCGACAAACAGCATTCCGACATGGGGATTCTCAAGAATGTTTCCAAGGCTCGCAAATACGCCGTTTCCTCGAAACTCGGGGTATGCCAGAGTCGTTGCGTCAATTACGCGTACGAATCCTGAATTACCAAACCGTGGTGAACAGTCGCAGTTGCCGGACGCATCAGCGGTTGAAACGAAGAGCATCTCCTGCCGCTCAATGAGGTCAATCATTTTGTCATTCAGCGACTCCAGCATTTGGCGCTCATAGAAACGATCTGCACGGGCAGATGATCCCATTTCTCGCTGAAGTCGACGTTCGCCAGATTGTTCGGATGCCATGTGTTTTGTGAAAGCTAACGTCTCAAATCACCGGGTTGCGGCGAGTGACTTGGATTTGGAAATTCGACGTGGACCGCAACTCCGGTGCATTTGTTTGTTATGTGGGTTTTTGGTAATGCCTATGGGACATCAAGTCCCGTGAGCACAAGAATCAAATAGCCCTTCAAGTTCGCGAGCTGAAAGCGTGCGACCAAATCACTCCACTCTCCGTTGAGTGGTAAGGTGTACCAGACTTCACCAAGAAGACCATCTTGTGCGTTTAATAAACTTTCGTAGGAACCGTACGCATGGCCGTCTTCGGTCACCTTTGGTGGTTCAGCGTCTGGATTCGGCCGCATGATTTCGCGTTCAGGTTCAACATCGATTGGCACAGCTGTTTCGCGGGGCGTCACTTCCATGACCCGCCCATCCGACAATGGCTCGTCAAATCCGTAGCCATTGATCCATGTCTTCATCATTTGGGGTGTCCATTCATCATCCGGTGGATGATAGGTCATGCCAAACGCGCCGTCATAATCTCCAGCCGCGAGCAAATCGGCCCAACGATCGACGACCGCGAGAATTTGTTCATCATCGGCGGCGAGCTTCAAGCGTTCCATTTGCGATTCCGAACGTTGATTCGTCAGTTGATGAGGTCGCCGTGCATTCAAGTAGGAGTTGGTGATTCCCACATAACGACCAAGGTAACCCGGCGGCGGCCAAGCGACTGTGATTTCAAAAACCCGCGTCATCCGCCGCTCGGGTTGACCGCTTTGTTCAAGGAAGCCGCTTCGCGGCGGGACGTAGTGGAGTGATGACGTTTGTGGAAGAGACTCGTTAGTAAAACACGGGGCGAACTGTTCCGCTTGACTGCCCTGCCTCGTTGGATGATGTGTGGATCGCCATAACAACCACCCCCCTCTTGTGTGTTGGTAACACGACGGGACAGGTGAGTCAAGCAGGTGTTCAGGCAGAGAACACTGACCGCCGGAGCGTCCTTCTCCGGAG
>CAUZFZ010000053.1:0-53924 GCA_963579025.1 Planctomycetota bacterium
TATCGCAATGCAACATCCATCCTGTTGACGTGTGACGGTGGCGGCAGTAACTCGGCCAATACTTACATTTTCAAGCATGATCTCGAGCGGATGAGCCAATCGATCGGCAAGGAAATCCGAGTGGCTCACTACCCTCCGTATTGCTCAAAGTCTAACCGCATCGAACGTCGTTTCTTTCCGCACGTGGGACGTGCTTGTGCTGGAATGCTTTTTGACACCATCGAGTCGGTCGTAGCTCTGATGCGTCGGGCGAGCACTTCAAGTGGATTAAGAACGACCGTGAACGTCATGCGCCGCTATTACGAAAAAGGACGTAATGCTTCTGAAGAAATGAAACAGAACCTGAAAATCGTATACGATCATCTTTTTCCAAAATGGAACTATGTCGCCTTGCCATAGTGCGACAGTAATTTACCGCACGATGCATAGCCGGATTGGGAATGAGTTAAAGAGACCGGGATTGCTCCGCGGCGCCGGGTGGGCACACCCGAACGCAAGGTGGAGTCGCGCAGCGAACTACCTTGCGGAGGGTGTAGCATGAGAAAGACGCGAGCAATCTCTCCTTTGTATTATCTGAATTCTCCATCAAGATGTTTCCAAAGATGCCAGAACGCGGCGACGTGCCAGATGAGACAATCGAAGATCTGATTGCGACTTCTCTCAAAATGGCGGAAGAGAAGATCGAAGACTGGAAGCAGTCACAGCACGAGAGCCTACATCGATTGCTGATTGAGCAATGTATGGAGGAGCACGAAGATCGAGCCGCAGGGATCAGACTCTGGGCGTTTCAGAAGAGAACGGGGCATCCGTTCTAGTTATCCGAAGGCAGGAGCGCCGTGATTGCTGAGCCATCGTCGATGATCAGGAGCATTTCTGGCTTTGCAGGGTCATCAAGAACCTGTGTGCAATCAATCCCGTCGTGCATCTCGGCCTGTTGCTGAAGCAGCTTCAGACAGTCGATGATTGTCTGCTGGGAGTACGCTTCAATGGCTGCGGCGGTCGCTACAAACGGCTTCTCAGCAGATGGCTGGAATGAGTGATTTGATTCCGGGGAGTCGAGAGGTGGCTCCTGCTGGAGAAGAATGGGTCGCACGGAAGAAGGGTAGCACGAGCCGAATCAAACACTCAAGAATTTGTGGGGCTGCATCGCTGACGTTACGAGATGCATTCTACGCGATGGGACCGGGATCGCTTCCGACGATAGCCTGAATCCAGTCACGGATCGCATGACGGTCTTGAAGGCCGGCCTTACGGACCCGGTCGAATTCGCTTCATCATGATCCCCATCTCACTGGACAACTGGCGGATGGTCTTGCGGTGCTTGCGCATCAGACGATTGACTTCGCTGCCTTCCAGTTGGCCGTAATTGAGTCGAAATTCGGGTGACTCCATAAGAAAAGAATAGCATCAGCAGGGGACGGTTCAGGGGACAGAATCGTTCACAAGGGACGGAAAAAGATTGAATTCATGGAATACCGTCCCCGCCGTACCGCGCATAGAAAAAGCCGTAAACCCTTTCAGGATCACGACTTATCGAGTGAGAGCGCAGGGGCTCGAACCCTGGACCTACGGATTAAAAGTCCGTTGCTCTACCAACTGAGCTACGCTCTCAAAGTATTTCTCTGCAACGAGTTACGTTGACTGTTCAGTGAGTCGTCCGGCTCCGTGATACGCTACAGACGCGTTCGAAGCCCTGCGGCCCCGAACTGGAACGGATTGTAGGGAGTGGCTGAGACAGTTTCACCTGATCCACGACACAGTTCATTACAGGGATTTGCGACTGCTCGGAAACTTCGGCACGCTGCCGACATGGGCATCGACGATCACGAGCTGAACGAATTCGACGTTCACGATCCGGAAGACTGTGACGTCTGTCTGGAAGGGGACCACTCGGTCAGCAATGAGTGCCAGTACGACTCCCTTGCCGCCAGCTTCTGGTCCAGCGAGGACGAGATGAATGAAGCCATGGATCAGGCTCTGGCCTACTTCATCGCCGAGTTCAGCCGCATTGGTCGACAGGCACGCAGTCAGTAGCGTCCAGACATCATCGGCCCCCGGCAGTCCACTTCGCCTGCCGGGGATTGTTTCTGTTCGCCTCAGACGCGAAAACACAGCGACGCGTTACCTGCACGGGGCAATGAATCCGACGCGTGCAACGAAACCTGCGGAAAGTGCTCCCCTGTAGTTTGCACCGACTGAGGTGCCGCACCGCGTCAACTGCCTCGAAATCATGCCCTCGATTCGTCCGTCAGGAACACTCTGACACAGACGCAAGACGCGAATGGCAAACTTCCGAGTCCGATCAGTAAGCGGACCATCAGACATCGGCAGGCAACCCCCACAATAAGACTCCGCACTCCCAATTCCGCACTCACTTAGTCGACATAAAGAAACTCATTACAGCTCAGCAGCGACTGGCAAAGGTTCGTCAGCACTTGACGCGAGGCTGCACGTCCTTCCGGGAGTTTGACGGCACCGCTCTGCAGCAGATCAAGCTGGTCAGCAGCGAAGTTCATGGCCAGCTCCAGCTCTTCGTTCGACGGCGGGCGGCACAATGCGAGTTGCCATGCACGCACGACGTGTCCGGCGAACAACTCTGGCGTGTCAGACGGACCACGAAACTGCTGCTTCGACGAAAGACTTCGATCCGGCATTCCGGTGGCTTTCAGCACAATCGTGACTGGCCAGTTGAACGAGTCTGATGTGTGATTTGCTCGGCAGTCCGTGACGAAGTCGATCGTGTCACCCGCCTTGACTTCGAGACTTGCGAGCGACGTGTCTGTCGTTCCATTGAATGCCGTCCACTCAGCCGCCCTGCCTGATCGGCTCGAGACCACTCGACCCCGGACTCCGTCGCCATTCTTTGAACCATGCGACAATGAGCCACTGATAGAGACAGTCCCGTCAAGCAGTGCCGTCCAACGACGAATGACCGCGCGTTCTGCAATGTCCGGATGCCCGCCGTTCGCATGCAGCAGAACGTATCCGAGTTGCGGGTCCGGCAACTTCGGACCGGCCTGCCATTGCGATCCAGTCCAGTGAGTCAGTTGTGTGAACGACGCGGTCCGATTCAATTTCTCGTCGAAGGACCCGAATCCATAGGACCAGGCCGACGACCGTGCTGCCGTCAACTTTGGAAGTTCCGCGAGTTGCTCAGCCGGCAATTTTGTTGATTCCGCCACGGCACGATCGGCGAGCTTCGCCGCCTGATCGAGAATGAATGCACCGTTGAGCAACATCAGCGACTGCGTCGCGACCGTTGAGTTTGACCGCGATTCGCAGTTGGTTTCCATGACCGGCGCATCGAAGGCCTGCATCATCGCGACAGGACGGCTGCGGCGCACCTGCACGTACAGGCTGCGGCGTTTCTGCCCGCCGTCGACCATGACCTGTCCCGTGTCGTCTTCTTTGATCGCGATCGGAGCCCCGTACAACGTTCGATCGAGTTGCCCCGACGCGGCCAGCATGCGATCCCGGATCGTCTCGGCTTCCAGGCGGACGAGCGGCTTTCGTGTGAGTGCGGAGTGTGGAGCGCGGAGTGCGGAGTCTTCTTCTGCGGTGTCGTCACTCCGCACTTCGCCGCTTTGGCGCCAGACGGTCGATGACATGATCAGCCGGTGCAGCTTTTTCATGCTCCAGCCCTGTTGCACAAACTCGTCGGCCAGCCAGTCAAGCAACTCCGGGTGCGACGGTCGCGCACCGAGTTTGCCAAAGTCCGATGGTGTTTCCACCAGACCGCGGCCGAAATGATGCATCCAGATCCGGTTCACGATGACTCGTGATACCAGCGGGTGTTCGCCGTTCGTCAGCCAGCGTGCGAAAGCCAGACGTCGGCCGGATGTCGGCAACATCGAGTCATTCGACGTGAACTGACGACTGGCATCTTCCGGTGCGGCGACCGTCAATGACGCTGGTGCGATTGTCTGCTTAGGTTGCTGATGATCGCCGCGATGGAAGAGCTTCGTTTCCGGCGTGTGATTCGGCGGTTCGACCAGCGCCCGCAGGAACTCTTCAACGGGCTTTTTCGCGCGGACTTCTTTCATACGCTGATCAAACTTCTTCAGTTCCTCGGCGGCTTTGGGCAGGTACTGGTAGAGATTGCCGGGGCTGATGTTGACGCTCGGGTTCTTCGCGAGCAGTTGCTTGTGTTCTTCAGTCCGTTTGTTCGCGGGTGTTTTGTAGGCCTCGCGCAGTTGCGTCCGGAGTGGTTCGTCGTACTTCACCAGCTCCTTGTCCAGAGCCTGCTGCATAAACTCCGACTGTTTCCTGCCGCGTTCTTCGCCAATGGTCTTTGCTTCCGTCTCAATTTCGGCCGCCTGCTTCCGATCAGCGGCGGTGTACAACGAGACTCGCCGAGCGTTGGGTACTTTCCATGCCTTCCAGTCGAGCGCCGGCTCAAACACGGCTCGCAGCCCGTAGTAGTCCGTATGCGGAATCGGGTCGTAGCGATGGTCATGACACTGAGCACACTGAATGCTCAGACCCAGCAGGGACGTGCCAATAATCTTCAGCGTGTCCGTCATGACCTGATTGCGGCCAGCGGCAGCGTTAGCACCGCTGCCGGTACCGTCGGCGGGCATACGCAGGAATCCCGTGGCGGTCAGCAGATCGATCTGCTTAGGCGTGAGATCACCGTCCCGCGGCCCTGCCAGTTCGTCACCAGCGAGTTGCTCGATCACGAAGCGATTGAATGGTCTGTCTTCGTTCAACGCGTGGATGACCCAGTCCCGGTACTTGTATGCCCACGGCCGCACGTCGTCCTTAACGGTGTAGCCTTCCGAGTCGGCGTACCCGGCGACATCCAGCCAGTGCCGTCCCCAGCGTTCTCCATAATGCGGGGAATCGAGCAGTGCGGTCAGCAGCCGATCGAACCAGCCGTCGGCGTCATCCGCGAGCCATTTCTGCATCTCATCCGAAGTGGGCGGCAGACCCGTCAGGTCGAAGTACGCCCGCTTGATCAACGTTCGCCGATCGGCGTCGGGCGAGAAGGTCGTCCCGTCCGGCATCTGTCGGAGGATCAGTTCATCGATGGGTGTCCTGGCATTTGCGGACAGCTCGGACACAACAGGGCGCCGGATGGGCTGAAACGACCAGAAGCTGCGTTCTTCTGGAGTGACTCCGAGTCCAGGTCCGATCGACTCGGGCTCAGGCCGAGCAGTCTTTGCACCAGCCGCAATCCACCGTTCGATGACACGAATCTCTGCGGCCGACAGCGAGTCCTCGCCAGGCGGCATTTCGCCGTTCGTGACCCGACTCAGCAGGTAACTCTCTGATGGCTTGCCCGGGACGATCGCGGCCCCGCTTTCGCCACCTTTCTGCATGAGTCGCACCAGTCGCAAATCCAGTTTGCCCTTCAGCTCGTCCGCGGCACCGTGGCAGTCGAAGCAGTGTGCGCGAAAGATTGGCCGGATGTGCGACTCGTAGGTCAGCTCCGTGGCGTCTTCAGCAACCGCTGCGGAGGCGAGCGAAACCAGGGACAGAATTGCCATCAGACTGATTGTCGTGAGACGAACACGGATCATGGGCAAAACCGGAATGCGGGATCGGGCAGGTGTCGGAAATTCACCACGTGTGCGTGGTGCGAGAGGTCCTGGCAGAAGCTGCATTCTGCAGGACGGGCCGCAGAAATCCAATCGCGATCACCGGTTGCACAATTCGAGCGACACCTCGCGACTCGCCGCTGCTGTCCCCTGCGACTGTCGTTGCCGATCACGGACAGGTGGTCGTGTCTCTCTACGATCCGGCCGCAGGGTCTTCCTCGGGCGCGAATTCCGGCAGGATGGGCTGACGTTCGGGGTAGCGATGATAGATCGGGAATTCCTGGCCGTTTTCGCGAAGGCAAATCACCAGCCCTCGAGACGTTGCTAAATAGATACGGTCGGTCAGTTCGTTGCCGTAGCGGACGGTGAAGTCGCGCAGGGGCAACGCTCCAATGATAGCTCCGTCGATACGTGACATGACCACAAGGTTATTCAGCCGATCGGATCCAAAGACCAGACTGCGTGTCGCTCCGACGTATTCAGTGATCACCGGTTGCCACCACAGGCGTCGGCCAGACACGCGGTCCAGACAAAACATGCCGCCGCGGACGGGCATCACGTACACATTCTCTCCAACCACGCGTGGCTGCTGGCGGATTGGCCGTCCCGTGACAAACCGCCACCGAACAGTGCCCGACTGGCGATCAATCGCGAACAGACTGAAATCCTCCGACGCGAAGAACACCACTCGCCCGGAGATACCCAGGGGAGCCGACACCTCTTCATCCGTCTCGAACTGAAACTGCAGTTCCCGGCTCAGTGCGGTCAACGAATACAGCGACTTATCGCGACTGGCGAAGTTGATCGTGAAACCGTCCGACACGATTGGCGTTGTGATTTCTTTAGCCGACTTATACCGCCAGTGTAAGGCGACGTTACTGAACTGCGGCAGCTGGTTTTTCTCATGCAGTTCGCGGATTTTCTTAACGTCGTACGCGTACACACTGCCGTCCAGCGTCCCGAAATAAACGTAATTTCGATCGATGGTCGGGCTGGTCGAGGGCTGATTGCGGAGTAGCAGCTCCCACAGCAATTCACCTGTAATGGGATCGACGGCGTACATTGTAATACCCGCGATGATCAGCACGATTTCGTCGTTCGATGTCACGGGATAACTCGGTTCGTCCTGCCGACCGAGTTGCAGAGCCCAGCGTTTCTGCCCTGTCTCGTTGTCAATTGCGGTGACAACACCACCAGATGACTGCATGTACAGATTCGTGTCGTCAAGCACTATGTGTCGGACATGGTCACGATAAATGTCAACGGTCGCGTGACTCCAGAATGCCCGTTCGAGTCCGAATCGTGACAGCGTGCGCGATCCAGGCACCATGCGGACCGACCCGGTTTGTGCGCGGGCTTCTGTCGGGCCACTGGTCAGCGCGAGCACCGCGATAAGAGCCACAATGCGGAACATGACAGACTCCTGTGAGATCCGGGTCAGGGTCTCTGATTGTTTGGTAATGGCCGGCCGGCAATGTCACTGACAGGAGGTCCGGAGGGCACGGTTTCGTAGCCGGCGACGGCGTATTTCGGTCGATATTGAGCAAATTGTGTTGGATCGTGGTTCATCAGCCATCCATTGCGAAACTGCAGCGTGACCGAGTCTTCTCCTGCTGGCCACTCAAGAAATGTGTCCGTTTCGTAAACGCCGTCGGGATAATACTCGGGATAGCGGATCGCCAGTTGCTTCAGATTCGCCCGCACTGCTTCAACGCCATCGGTTACCGGAACACCCGCCCCAAGCAGTTTCTCGACTTCCTGTGCCGCACTGCCTGATTCGACCTCTGTATGTAACACAGAGTAAAGCGTCTGTGGGTCACGAAATCGGCGATAGTGGTCTGCATCCACGGATGCTGACGGCCACAGCGCTACAGTCGCCAGACTCACCAGTACGAGCAGAATGACAGCGGGCAACGCAATTTGCTTCATCGATTCGTCCGGTGGGCGACGTGGAGGTTCCGCGTGGAATGCAAACAATTGATTCTACGGAGCGGGCTTCACTCCCCACCAGATGCGGAGTGTCTGGATTCGAACCTGCGAGCGACAGTGCCGCTGCCACCTGCAGAATCGTCAGAACGTGACCGAACTAACTGACCTGGGAGTCGGTATTTCAATTGTCATTTTTGACCGACTACGATCCGCGTTCAGGCGGGCGCGGCTACAGGTAGAACGTCATTTGCCGCCCGCAGATACACTTTGACCTGTGATGGTTCCGGGAGAACGGCATGGCACGCGATTTTGTAACGGAGAGCCTGAGCCACGATCCCGTTCACGGCTACATCCCTTTCGTATCGCGCGAAGGACTGCCCGCCGGCGAAGTCTCCGAGCAGGCGATTATCGATCATCCGTGGGTCCAGCGGCTGAGGCATATCCACCAGTTGCAAACCGCCTGGTGGGTGTTTCCCTCTGCCGAACACATGCGGTTTCAGCATGTCATGGGAGTGATGCACCTTGCGTCACGGGCCATTGACGCATGGTACGAATCGCTCGAAACCGTGTGCCCGAATGTGCCATCGCGAGCCTATGTCGAGAGTCTGACGCGTATGGCAGCACTGCTGCACGATGTAGGCCACGGGCCGTTCGGGCATTTCTTTGACGACCAGTTCCTCGCTCAGTTCGGCGTCACGCACGAGGACATTGGCGCGGTCGTCATTGAACAGGAACTGGGAGACCTGCTGCGTGGAATCCGCCGCAATCCGAACGGGAAGCTGGGGCCTCTGGAAGAGCTGGATCCGAAGCAGATTGGCTGGCTGATTCGTCGACCGCCCCCTGGTGACGCAACCGACGGTCATCCCGACTGGCTGCGTAAACTCCGCGCGTTGTTCAGCGGGATCTATACAGTCGACAACATGGACTTCGTGCTGCGCGATGCATACACGTCCGGCTACAACACAAAAGCTTTCGACCTGTCGCGACTGCTGCACTACAGCTTCTTCACGTCGGCTGGCCTGACGATCCATTCCCGTGGTCTGCCAGCACTGGTCAATTTTGTCGAGACGCGGGCCAATCTGTTCCGCACGATTTACTTCCACCGCACCGTGCGGGCACTCGACCTGGCGCTCGAGGATGTCTTCGGCGAAACGATGCAGCATCTGTTCGACGGCAACCCGCTGGACAACCTCGACGCGTACCGGAAATTCGACGAATCAACATTCCTGGTCGACGTACGCCGCTGGGCCGACCATGACGATCCGGAGATCCGGGCACTCGGTGTCCAGTGGCAGAAAATCCTTCACCGCCAGCTGTCCTGGAAGATGAGCTGTGAGCGGACCATCAACTTTCACTCGGCCATGTCCGAGCGAACAACGATTTTCTCCGAACCGGATCTCGTCGAACGTCGTCTGCGGGAGAAGCTGTCGCCGGAGATACGGGATATTCCGCTGCGTATTGATGTGGCCAAACACTACCACCGCCCGAGTGCGCGGCTCCCAACCGGTGGTCAGAATTTCCTGCTCGACCCGGCCTGCCCGGAACCGGTCGAACTCAACGACGATGAGCTGTTCCGCGCGCTGCCGGTGAGTTTTCTGATCTTCCGCGTGTACGCACAGGACCACGATCACGACCCCGAACTGAATGCCGCGCTCAACTCTGTGCTCGGGGCCACTGTGGATTCGAAGACAAACATGTAGCCGCCCGCCCGTGATTGCCGCTCGCAAGTGGCCGGGTTGATCCGGCGAGAATGGATCGGCGGCAAGTCGTCTTTCCACAGTTTTGAGTGTCTGGTATCAAACACGAACGATCAGGGAAGGTACGTTCGTACTGCGGCGTCTGGCGTTTTGGATATGTGTCCGAATCGTGCGTCAGAACCGACTCGCGTGATCGGAAAGGACTCCGATGCAGAACTCGATCTGGAAACTCACCACTCTTGCCGGCGTCATCGGTGTCGGCTTTCTTATTGTCCTGCAGGCGCAGGATGGATTGAAGCAGGACGACCAGGAACAGCACGCGCTCGTTCCGGCCGGCCAACCTGGCCCCGCCGATGGGAATGTGGGGGACGCCAAACCCTCGGGCGAGCTTAGCCAGGCCGCATTCTGGCAACCCGGCCAGTCAGTAGGACCCGACGAACTCCGGGAGAACACCGAACCGCCGGTCGCTGATCAGTCGGAGCCGGTGTTCGGGCCAGGATCATCCGGATTCGCATCACGTCCCGAGGGCACAGCGGCGACGCAGCGGTTGCTGCCCGACCCGTCCGATTTGCCCGGACTGCCACCGTTCGATGTGGAGCCAGCTCCTGCCCATGCACTCAACGAGGCGCCGCGTATCCCCGATTCACCCGTGGGAGTGGTTAGCATTTCGGAGCCCGACTTCGGCCCGGACCCATTCGCCACTAACGCAACCGTGCCTGACGGCAACGTCGCAGCGGCACTGCCGGAACCTGGTCGACTGGTGGATGAACCGAGTCTCCCCTTCCCCGCAGTCGTGACCACTCCGAATTCCCTTCCTGAGAGTCCGGTGATCGAACCGGTTGGCAATCAGGTCACTTCATTTCCCGAGCTGCCCGGTAGCCTTCCGGAATTCACAACTGATGCGAATCCAGCATCAGCAACACCTGCTGCCACGAGTCCGCTTGAGACGCAGCGGGAGATGGTCTCCAGATTGATGGCGGAGGCCCGGCAGGCGATCGAGGCTGGTCAGCTCCTGACGGCACGTGACAAAGCGCAGGAGGCAGAGTCCATTCCAATAGCCTACGGTCTCGTGGACGCGCGGCCTGCAGAACTCATTCGCGAAATTGACGAACGTCTCTCGGCAAGGGCGACGTCTGCAGCGACGACCGTCGCCCTGCCTGGGCTGCCCGAACCACTTGGTCCATCTTCGTTGCCCGGGATAAAACCGGCCGCCTCACTGGTCGCAGACTTTCCGAGCCCATTCCCGGCCCAGCCCGATTCCGCGGACGAAACGGCCAGTCGACTGATTCCAGTGCCCGGCCTGTCGCCGGAAGACGACCCGTTGGTAGCGACGCCCGCAGAGTTGCCGGGAGAGCTTCCTGAATTCAGTTCGAACATCCACGCCGCAACGGACGAGAGTGACGTCCAAAGCGCATCCACTGCGACCTCTGTCTCGGGACCGGCCGGTACGGCCGAATTCCCCGCCGATGCTCCCGGAGCCACACAGCGGCCCGAACTGACGATCGAAAAGAACGCTCCGCCAGACGCAACACTTGGTGAGCCGATGATCTACTCGATCCGGATCGTAAACCGCGGCGATGCGAACGCAGCCCGTGTGGTCGTCGAGGATCAGATTCCGAATGGCTGCCGGTTGGTCGGCACGATCCCGCAAGCTGAGTTGATTGGTACAAAACTGCTGTGGCGATTGGGACGCCTGGCGTCCGGAGAACAGAAAAAACTGCTCATCAAAGTCGTGCCGATTGAAGAAGGCGACGTTGGCAGCATCGCCACCGTCAATTTCACATCGGAGGTTGCCACGCGAACTGCGGTTCGTCAGCCCGCGGCACCGGACCTGCGAGTACGCATGAATGCTCCGCGTCAGGCGAATGTCGGCCAGGCGATCGTCTTCAGTTTCAAGATCGAAAACGCGGGCCAGCGTGATGCCAAAGATGTCAGCCTGCAGAACATCATCCCCGTCGGCTTCCAGCACGCGGCAGGCAACGACCTGACGTACGACGTCGGGACGATTCCGGCCGGCAAGTCGTTCGAAATCGACCTGGAGCTGATGGCCGTCGAACCGGGCCGCCACACGAACCGGACGATCGTCAAGACGACTGGTGGAGCCACGACCGAATCGAACGCGATCGTGGAGATCCTTGAACAACGCGGGCTGAAGATCACCGCCTCGGCCGGGCAGGCCAGCGTGGTCGGGCAGCGATTCGTGCAGCGGATCACCGTGACGAATGAGTCAACGCAGAGCGTCTCCGACGGGGCGGTCACGTTGTCGCTCGGGCGTCAATTGCGGTTTGTCTCAGCGTCGAGCGACGGCATTCACGACAAGCCGAACAGTCAGATTCAGTGGCGTCTGCCACCGATCGGGCCCGGCCAGTCCGTCAATGTTGAGACGACAGCCATTGCTGCCCAGACCGGTAGTCACGCATGCCAGATTCAGCTCAACGTGCCCGGACGTGAGACACAGAATATCGAGGTGGTACGAACTGTCCGCGGTATCGCCGCACTGCAACTCGATCTGTCGGATGTTCCCGCAACGGTCTTTCCGGGCGACGAATTTGCAGTGAGAGTCCGATTGCTGAATCGGGGAACCGGGGCGGATTCCAACATTCAGTTTGGCCTGCGCGTCCCGTCAGAACTGGAGATTGTCAAAGCCCTCGGCCCAGTCAAGCACACGCCCCCAACATCGACACAGGGCGGCCGCCTGGTTTCGTTCAATGCGATTCCGGAAATCGGAGAAGGTGCGTCCGTCGACTTCGAGATCACACTCCGGGCTCGAACGCCGGGTCGTCCGAAACTGCGTGCCGAGGTTCGTTCGGACCAGTTGACGGAACCAGTCGCCTCTGAAGCCGCCGTTGTCGTGATCGACACCGCCCCGTAACCGTCGCCGCTTCGTTCGTAGTAACCGCACATGTGCGGTTCAATCGCGAGCCGAGCCACGGAATGCTCCGGCACAGCGGGATCGTATGCACCTCCGATCCGGACGAATGTCGCTCCGGCGAGTGATGCAAAGCTCGCATCGCGCATAGAATCCTGGCATGATAAACGCGGGAGGATTGAAGCGATGAGCCGAATTCAGATTCCAGCAGACATCGAGTATCCGGAATCAGATGGAGAACCGATGGGCGAAACGGACCTGCACATCGCCTGGATGTTTCGTCTCCGGGACCTGTTCATGTATCGCTACCGAGGCGAAAACGTCTACGTCGCATGCAATCTCCTGATGTACTACGAGGAAGGGAATCCTCAGAAATTCCTCGTGCCTGACGTGTTCGTGGTCAAGGACTGTGATCCCGGGATGCGCCGCACCTTTCGGATCTGGGATGAAGAGCGGATTCCTGATGTCGTTTTTGAAGTGACCTCGAAAGCGACGCGCGCCGACGATGAATCCTTCAAGCCACAGAGGTACGCGCAAATCGGTGTGCGCGAACTCGTGCTATACGACCCCACGGGCGATTACCTGCAGACACAATTACAGCTTTATCGGCTGGAAGACGGTGTCTATGTTCGTGTCGAACCCGACGTTAACGGCGCGTTGGAATCCGAAGAGCTGAATCTGCTGGTACTTCTCGACGACGGAGAATTGGTCCTGCGCGATCGGACATCCGGCCAATCACTGCGGACCCACGGCGAAGCAGCGGAAGAACTGGCCCAGGCTGCGCAAGCTAAGACTCAGGCTGCGCAGGCTAAGACTCAGGCTGCGGAAGCTCAGGCACAGGCCGCCGAGTCCCGGGCCGCTGCCGAATCTGCCGCACGTGAGAAGGCGGAAGCCGAAATCCGCAGGCTGCGTGAAGAGTTGAGGCGGCTGGGCAGAACAGATTGAAGTTCTTACCTACTTCGTTTTCTGGCCGGGTTCCACAGCGTTGCCGAACAGGTAGACGTCGTCGAAACGCCCGGTGTCGTCGAATGATCCAATGCCGACGCGTCCCCATCCGAAGGTCTTATCGGTCGCGGTCATGATCGGCTTCTGCATATCGTCGAAGAAGACTTCGATCTTCCCGCTTTCGACATCCCGCACAATCCGCGCGTGATGCCATTCGTCGTCCCAGTTCGTGCCCTTCGTCGTTTTCGTTGAGATCTTCGTGCGCGGCTGCTCATTGACGATGAAGATTTGATTGGCATGGTCATCGGTCCGTTTGCCGAAGTGGACGTAATACAGGTGCGATGGGTCCTGGAATCCGAAGAACAGACACAAGTCGCGATGCGGATAGTCCTTCTTTGTGGACTGAAACTTCACGTCGAGTACGAAGCTGCCGACGACGGCGTTCTTCTGAATGTTGCGGTTGAATGGTGAACGCACCGGGTTCTCGATTTTGCTCTGCCCGAACTGCTCGTACCGTTGATTGCCGCTGTCACTGACGATTCGCCATGCCTTCGGATCGGCCGGTTCCCAGTTGTCAGCGCCCTTCGAAAAATCGTCACAGAACACGAGTGGCAGATCGGTGTCGATTTTTGGGGCCTTGCTCCTGCATGGGGCGTCTGCCGCGGATGCAATGGATGACAACGCCACGAGAACAATGCAGGCGGACATATCGAAACGGGACATGGATGGAGGTCCTCATGCTGGTTGGACATCTGGTCGAGGCCGGTCGGCCGAGCATTGAGTAGAGCCGATTTTACTCGGTTGCGGCAAGCAAGTGCGTCGTCCATCGCAGAGACTGCGGCGACCGATGCTCGCCAGTGGCGGCTCAGGCTGCTAACAATCCAACCAGAATCCGCTCGCTACCAGAAAGGTCGACATCATGCTCGTGGGCTATGTCAGTGATGAACGTTACGTGGCAATCGCCGATTGCCTGCTGCTGTTCGAGAACGACCGTGGCGCCGTCGAAGCGCGATCCAGAGCAGACGGATCGGTCGATTCCGATGTCGAGCCGGGTAAATATGAAGTGTCGCTCAATCGAGACGGCTTCGGACCGAAGCGAGTCCGCATCACCGTGCAGGACGGAGAGCCGCATCAATTCCGGCTGTTGTCTGCGGGACTGCTGGGATACGCCTGGCCCAAAGCGGTGCGGGGGGGAGAGAAAGCGGAATTCCGAGTCCATGCGCACGAGGCGTACAAGATCTCTTTGTGGCGGTACGGCTACGAGAAGGAGATGGTTCGGAAGATCGGCTGGTTCGACGAGCATGGCCCTGGAGCGACAGTCCAGATCACTCCAGACGGGGACTACACGCGAACCGGTGCGCAGTGGAATCGCTTTGGCTACTCAAGCCCGCATCACAAGCAATTCGTCACCGCACCTGATCGCAGCGGTCTGTACTACTTTCACGCGAAGGGCGAATCCGGTCAGTTCTTCTCGTTTCCGTGGGTCGTTGCGCCCGCACGCCCGACGTCTCCCATTGCGGTGCTGGCCGCGGACATGACGTGGAACGCCTACAACAACTTTGGCGGACGCAGCAACTACATCCATCCCGATCGCCTGCCCGCCGTGCCGACATTGAACGCGCGGCTTGAACTGAGCCGCTACACCGATCCCGAGCACATCAACTATGGCTGCACGGAATATGACCCGCTGTCATTCGACCGACCCGAATCGATCAACTCCATTCCGGAAGATGAGCACATTCTGAATCCGATTGAAGGCCGTGCTGCCTGTCACATTGCTCCGGCTGAGTGGCGGCTGTTCGGCTGGCTGGAACGCGAGGGATTCGACTACGACCTGTACTCCGAAACACAGTTCCATTTCGGGACACTGAATCTGGACGACTACCGGCTGCTGATGATCAGCACTCATCCCGAATACTGGTCGGCCGACATGTACTTTCGTCTGAAGAAGTGGGTCTTTGAACGCGGCGGACGACTGATGTATCTGGGCGGGAATGGCCTGAACTGCGAGGTTGAATTCACTGACGAGCAGACCTGCATCTACCGCAACGGAGACGATCGTCAATTGCGTGACACGGCCAACGGCTTCGAAAGCCGCTTTCATCAGCGACAGGAATCGGAAGCGAATCTGCTGGGTGTTGTGTATGACGCGCGAGGCATCATGACTGCTGCACCGTATCGCGTGATCGATGATTCTCACTGGGTGTTTGCCGACACGGGTCTGAGGAACGGCGACCTGTTCGGGACGGAATGCCAGCACGAACGCGTGCCTGGCGGCGCCTCGGGGCACGAAACCGACAAGCGATCACCCAGCTCTCCCGCGAACACGCAATTTCTGGCGCAGGGACTCAACCCCGGTGGCGGTGGAGCCGAGATGGTGATTCACGAACCAGGCAACGGAGCCGCTGTCTTCTCTGCCGGATCCATCTGCTGGCCAAGTTCACTGCTTGTGGATGAAGGCGTCTCGAAAATCACTGCGAACGTCGTACGCCGATTTGCGGCGGAGTGACATACGGAAGGCTGAAGGTTACGGCATGAGGGTCACTCGGCCTTCGCTGTTTTGATTCAAACAGGATTCGATATGTCTACACAGCCGTCTGACATCACACCGGGCCCAGTGCCGCTTCATCAGATGACTCCGGACCAGCACGGGGACACGTTCGCGCTACTCAGTGATCGCCACGAAGCTCGAACAAAGGACGATCGTCCTTATTTTCGCGTGACATTCCGTGACGCGAAGCGATCGGCTGTCGCCATGCTGTGGCACGACCACGGACTGTTCGCAGACTGCCAGGACAACTGGAAAGTCGGTACGTTCTACAAACTCCGCTGCCGATACACCGAGAATTCTTACGGTTCTCAGCTCGACATCGATCGACTGCGTCCGGTCGACGAATCAGATCGCGAGACCGGGTTCCGGGAAGACAACTTCTATGCAACCAGCCGGTACGACCGTGGGGTGATGTTCCAGCAGTTGCTGGACCTTGTCCACGAACACATCACGGAGGAACCACTGCAGCAACTGGTCGTCGGTCTTCTGACGGAACACGCAGAACAGATTCAGCAGCACTCAGCGGCCATGCGTAACCACCATGCGTTTGCCGGCGGTTACCTGGAGCACACGTTGTCGGTCACGAAAAACGCGTTGTTCTTCGCGGACCGCTACGCGGATTACTACACCGACATGCGGCCGATCCTGTCGAAGTCGCTGGTTGTGGCCGGCGCCGTTCTGCATGACATCGGCAAACTCGAAGAGCTGGAGTTCAAACCGGAAGGCTGGGTGTACACAGCACGAGGACGGCTGGTGGGGCATATTCTCATCGGACGCGACATGGTGCGGGAGAAAGCTCGGGAGATCACGGACCTGGATCCCGAAACACTGCTTCGCCTCGAGCACATGATCATCTCGCACCAGAACCTGCCGGAGTGGGGATCACCGATCGCGCCGCATACTCCTGAAGCGATGCTCGTTCACTTTGCGGATGATCTGGATGCGAAATTCCACGAACTGGCCGTGCAGCTCGAAGCTCGCTGGCCGGACGGGACGGAATTCACGGACCGCAAGAACCCACTCCGCAGAAGCATCTTTATTGGCCTGAGCCAGGAGGCCAGTGAGTCGGACGCCGAAAGTGGTTCATCCGACCCGGAATAACGCAAACGGCACCCGAGAACTCGAATGTCGTCGCGCTGCGGCTGCTGGCACGTTTTCACCTGCCACTCGATGTCTGACTACGGCGTGGTGGCATCGATATTGGCGAGCTGAGCACTCGACAGTACGAACGCGTCGTCGATCAGGTCGGCAATCATGTCCGTCCCTGGTGTGCCCAGGGTGTCGTTGCCAAGATTTCCGGCCAGCGTGTCACGCTTGTTGTTGCCGGTCAGCGTATCGTCACCATCATGTCCAACGATCACGTCCTGACCGTTTCCGCCAGTGATGTTGTCGTCACCGTCGCCGCCAAACAGCGTGTCCTTGCCGTCCATTCCATTGATCGTGTCGTTGCCGTCGCCACCGTCGATACCGTCGCTGCCGCCACCGCCGTCGATCCGATCATCACCGTCGCCGCCGTCAATCGTGTCGCTGCCACCGCCACCGAAGATCCTGTCCGCTCCGTGATCGCCGCGGATGACATCGTTACCCGCGTGGCCTCGGATCACGTCTTCCTCGCGACCACCATCCAGCGTGTCAGCACCCTGGCCACCCAGCAGAGTATCCCGCCCGACCATGCCCAGCAGGCTGTCGTCACCAGCGTCGCCATCCAACAGGTCGGCGCCGAATCCGCCGACGAGTGTGTCGTTGCCGTCGTTGCCAGCCAGGTTGTCGTTTCCGAACTCGCCATTCAGCACGTCGTCGCCGAGTTCACCAAGCAACGTGTCGTTGCCGAATCCGCCGTCGAGCGTGTCGTTGGCCGCCTGCCCGTTCAGCAGGTCGTCGCCATTGCCGCCCACCAGCGAGTCGTTTCCGGACCGACCAAGAAGCGTGTCATCACCGTCGGACCCGATCAGCGTATCGTTGCCGCCGGTGCCGGTGATCATGTCGTTGCCGTCACCGCCATCGATCGACAACACGACCGATCCCAGATTCGCTCCGGCACCATTGATCGTGTCATTGCCAATTCCGCCGTCAATCTGCATCACAAAGAAACCAACGTTGTTGATATCCCCGATTGTGATCGTGTCGTTGCCCTGATTCCCGTTGATCTGCACCACTTCGCCGCCAGCTGAAAAGCCAATGCCATCTCCGGTGATGCTGATCGACGCCGTCCCTTCAGAGATCACCAGAACGCTGCCGTTCTGCCCGATGACGAAATTGTCGCCGGATGAATCTCCTTCGACGAGCACTGTGTCGAAACCGGGCTCGGATGCGAATGTGTCCTGACCATCACCCAGGCCACGGAAGACGATCGTGTCGTCCCCGTCGCCGCCGATCAGCGTGTCCCGACCACCCTGGCCGAACAGCACATCATTGTCGCTACCGCCATTGAGCGTATCGTTTCCACTGCCACCGAAGATTGTGTCGGCGCCCAGGTTTCCGTTGATGGAATCGTTTCCGCCATTGCCAGAGAGCACGTCGGGATGCCGGCTTCCCAGAATCGTGTCCCGGCCGCTCGTACCGACCACCGAATCTCCGAAGAACGCTGGGATCGGACCATCGTCATTTGTGATCGTCGCAAACGCGCGTTGATCGGCGATGATCGCGCCGCCCGTTGCGTTGCTCAGGTCCAGGAAGAAAAACTCGTCGAACTCGGGCGTCAATTCACTAATCACGGTCACGTCGACGGTCTGAGTTCCCGGCCCCGTGAACGTGAGCTGTCCGCTTGTTGACAGATAATCCGCATTGGCGACTGCCGTACCGTTCGTGGTGGTGAAGTCCACAGTCACCAGCGCGGTCGGCGCCGCTTCGGCGAGCGTCACCGTGAATGTAACCGTTTGACGATCGTCATCGCCTTCCGGTGTCACCGTGAGATCAGCCACTCGCAGAAACGCGACTTCCGCCGTTAGCGACGCGTCGAGTTCACCGAGCGTCTCCGGAATCGTCGCGGTGCCGCCGACGGTTGGCACGATGGTCCCCGTGTTGTCCAGCAACACACCTCCTACGATGTTTGTGAGGGTAACAGTGAAGTCCTCAGTGGTCTCTGGCAGGAAGTCGGGAGTGACAGGGACTCGGATTTGCCGCCTTAATTGACCTGTCACCTGATCATTCACTGAAAAGACGATTGGCGAAATCGGTGTGGTATTTGTGGGATCGAAGTCCGTGACGGCCACGGCCGTGCCATCTGTGACCGTGAAGTCGATCGTGACTGGAACAGGGACATCGCCCGGTAGCAGAGTCACTTCAAACACGGCTTCCAGTTCGGCGGTCGGGTCGATCAGCCCGAATGCGTCGTTGATGAAGATCTCGGATGCGAAAAAGCTCACACCGGCGATAACTTCCGGCAGCATGTCGCCGTTGAGGTCGGTGGCAACAACGTCCTGAGTCGTTCCGAAGCCACGCAGCGGAGTGCTGGCAGCAGTGATAAAGCCACCCATGCCGTCGCCCAGGAACAGATCGATCGTGTTTCCACCATCGACCAGCATCAGATCGAGATTTCCATCGAGCTCGAAGTCAGCCACAACGCCGTCAATTCCACCTCCAGGAAGTGCCGCGACCGTGAACGTGGGCAGGACCAGCATGGGCATTCCCATGACGATGATCGTGCTCGGTCCGGAATTGAGCAGGACGTTGTAGTTGTTTCCCAGAACATCACCGACACCCAGGTCGATGTTTCCATCCCCGTCAAAATCGGCCGTGAGGAGCCGACCCGGCTGTCCGCTCGGAATCGGTGTCACCAAATTGACTGCGAACATCGCCGCCCCGTCATTCAGTAGCACAGTTACCGTTCCCGACCCGCCATGACTGACAGCGAGGTCCGAGTCACCGTCACCTTCAAAGTCGAAGAACGCCACGCCTTGAGGTGCCGTGCCACCAGACACGACGACGGCCGCCGTAAACACACCAGCTCCATCATTTGTAAGAATCCCCACATTGTTGGTTCCGGTTTGGGCAACAGCCAGATCAAGGTCGCCATCGCCGTTGATGTCAGCCACGTCAATAGCCGATGGGTCAGAACCAGCGGGCAAAGGCACGTTGACTGGAACACCCAGATTACCCGTGCCGTCGTTCAGGAAGATAGACACAGTCGGAACGATCGGATTCGGCATCGCCCCCGGAATCGAGGTCTCGTTCACAACGGCGGCGTCGATGCTACCGTCAGCATTCCAGTCACCGACCGCGATGTCGCCCGAGCCCTGCGGGGCTGTGAAAAAACGGGTGGGACCGGTGAAGCCACCCATTCCATCACCAAACCGAATGGTCACGCTGCCGAAAGTCGTCGGAGTGTTCTCAGAGACGATGATGTCAAGAATACCGTCCCCGTTGAAATCCGCCAGGTTAATGAAGTCAGACTCAACCGGGCCCGTGATGACCCTTCCGCCGTCCAGGAATTCGCCCGCTTCCCTGAGCGCGACATCGCTGATGCTGACTCTGCTGAAAATCGGATCCGGCACGCCACCGCCGCGTGTCTGGTCGTTTCCTGACCCACCTTCCACCTGGTCGAAGCCCTCACCACCGTCCACTGTGTCGTCGCCGCCTTGCCCGTTGAGAACATCGTTGCCGTCGTCGCCGTTCAGCACGTCGTTGCGGCCACCACCCAGAATGGTGTCAGCATCCGGTCCGCCGTTGATCGTATCGGCACCGTGCATACCGTTAAGGACATCCTGGCCACCGCCACCATCAATCGAGTCTGCTCCACTGCCACCACGGATGGTGTCGCGCCCAAAGAAACCGTCGATCAGGTCGTTGTTAGCCGCGCCGTCGATCTCGTCATTACCAAAGCCGCCAAGAATTGTATCGTTGCGGAGACCGCCGTGGATGGAATCGTTGCCATCTTCTCCCACCAGGCTGTCAGGTCCGTCGTCACCGCGCATCGTGTCGTCGCCGAGTCCGCCGAAGATCGTGTCGGCACCATTTCCGCCGTCAGCGAAATCGTTTCCATCGCCCAGCGTGATCAGGTCCAGGCCATCGCCGCCGAGAACGGAATCGTCACCCAGCCCGCTCACGATAGTGTCATTCCCGTCACCGGCGTTGATGGTGTCGTTGTTGAGACCACCGGTGATGTTGTCGTCACCATCTCCACCATTGATTGTCAGATTGCCCAGCCCCGTGCTCTGTATGATCAGGTCGTCGCCGTCGCCACCGGACAGCGTCGCATCGAATCCATCTGGAGCGATGATCGTGTCCGCGCCATTGTCTGCATCGACGTTGATCTGCATCGGTGTCGCCGGACTGGTCGATGTGTCCATGAATGTGAAGCTGCCCGTGGACACGCCCGTCAGATCAATCGTGTTCTCGGTATCACTGCCGATGATCGTCAGCAACTCGACCTGCCCAGCCTGAATCGGTGGCAGGGATCCATCCGCGACTCCGTTGACCAGCACCTGGACCTGTCCGACCACAGCCGGATCAATGGTGACCGCAACGCTGTCATTGCCTTCGTCGATGACGATGCTCAATTCTCCGTCGACAAACAGCGTGGATACTGACAGATACGTACGGTCTTCCAATTGTTGTAGAACACGGGACACTGGGCGGGATGTCTGCGAGACCTGCGGCTTACGGCGTCTCTTTTGCTCGGCGCGGATATGTCGCTTGAAATTCCAGACGTTGGAAAGAAGCATCTGACGTTCTCCCGCGTGCTAAAAGCGATGCTTGGTAAACTCACAGTCGGTCGGACTGCGTGTGCACAGTTGCGGGCATCCTGCCTGGGTGTTCCGTGTGTTGCCGAAAAACGGATTCGAAACCACGTGATGAATCACCCGTCAGGAAACAGCCGCACGCCGCGCAATTCTCACCAGCGGTATAACGAGGCCACTGGCTGCCTTGGAATCGGCACCGGCTGGCCGGACATTTGATGAAACCGGAAGGATGCGGCACAGCAGGAACAAACGGAACAGTCGGTACAATGATGAGTCGTCCCATCGTTTCCGGCATGATTGTGTGGAGAGCGATTGCCCCTGACCGGCTTATAGTTCTGACGATTTCTCCGACTGGAGACCTGCAATTTCGGTCGATCTCAATCGTTCCTGCCGATTCGACTCAAGCCACGCAGCCGGACTGGACGTCGCATCACGTTCAAACCCAAAAGCACATCGAATGGAATGCTCCCGCATGAGTGCTCTCATCCCTCGTTGTCAGATTATTCCGCTGCCCGATGACCAGACTTCGGTCCAGATTGATGGAACAGAGAGGACTCGCTGGCACTACAGTCGTCATTATCCGCGCCCTTTCTTTTATCCGTGCAATGGGCCCTCCGGCGCGACGCTGACCCGCATGGGGCATCCGGGAGCCGCCAATCACGACCACCATCGTTCGATCTGGTTTGCGCACGCGAAGGTGCTGGGCATCGATTTCTGGAGCGACAACACGCAGGCCCGCATTCGCCAGAAACACTGGCTCGTGTATCAGGACGGTGACGAGCATGCGATTCTGGCTACACGGCTGGGCTGGTACGACGGCCACGATCCTCAGGAGTTGCTCGAGCAGATCGTAATTGCGGTATTCCGCCCGGGTCCCGACGGGGAGACGCTGTTTGAGATTCAGACCGAGTTCATCCCCCGGGCCGAGTCGCTCGAGTTCCAGCAGACGAATTTCGGATTTCTGGCCGTGCGGGTGGCGAAGAGTATCGCCGAACACTTTGGCGGAGGGCGTCTGACAAACAGCGACGGCCTGGTTGGCGAGAAGGCTGCCGACGGTACTCCGGTCATTTTCGGCCGGCGGGCCCGTTGGATGGACTACAGCGGACCGGTGGCGGATGGCGTCACGGAGGGGATTACCTGGTTCGACCATCCGTCAAATCCGGGATATCCGTCACGCTGGCACGTCCGTGAGGACGGCTGGATGGGCGCCTCGATCTGTATGGACGGTCCTCTTGAAGTCCGTCGCGCGGATCCGCTACGGCTGCGATTTCTGCTGCACGTGCATGCCGGTGCCGTCGATCCGTCGCAAGCTGAGGAGTTCGCCGACAGGTTTGCAGACTGGCCCGAGTTCGAAATCGTCCGCTCGGCGCAGCCACATCAACAATATGAGGTGTCTGTACGCTCGCAGGCGTCACGTTGAAGCCAGCGGAGCGAAGAAACTCACTCAGTTCGATGCACCGATTTCGACGCGGCACGGTTGCGGGAGCATCACACCGCACGGCCACTTCGGCAATCTCCCGGCTGTGCGGCTTTGACAGGTCCAGTCGAAACGACAGACAGGGCCAGCCAGCTTACTGCGGTGTTGCGGTCGGTGGCTGCCAACGATGCCGGATTTCGCGCATTGCTGCTTGTTTCACGCAGCAGACCACTCGTAGCATGGACCTTTGGAACCGTTTCAACTTCAGCGGACACCCTGACAGCTCCCGACTCCTGTCACTGAGGCTCCCGTGAGCAAACTCGCCTATTTCTTCGTCACGCTGGTTGGAGCCGTTCCGGCCGGCGGAGCGCTGTATCTGATGATCAAGAACCTTCTGGATCGCGCCGACCGCCTGGGCGGCGTACTTCTGGGAGTGACGATCACCATTTCCGTCTGCATGGTGCTGGTCGCGCTGACTCCGTTCATGGTCCTGGTGTTCTACAAAGACACGCGGCCGAAACCCGCACCCGGCAAACAGGACGGCGACGGCGACAGCGATGCCGAAGGTGGTGCGATCGAAGCCGACGACGAGGAAGAAGCCGAGGGCTTTGGTGATATCATCCCCGACGACTACGACGCGGACGAACTTGCGGCGTCAGTCGACGATGGGGATGACCTGGACGAAGCCTATGAAGATGACGACGACGAGTACGCCGGCTTCGACGACGATGAAGAGTACGACGACTTCGATGACGAGTAGTGCTACGGTGCAGAAATGGTGTCCCACGCGCGGCGGCCTGATCTGTGAGCCGACGGCGCTAGCCGCGGGTGCAATCGCGTGTTGGCTGGCGACCCGCGGCTAGCGCCGTCGGCTCAGAAATGGGACATCGGTTCTGCACCGCAGCAGTAGTCGAGTCGGCCCGCTGCCTGCGGCCGCATCCGCTTGCCCTACAGCTCGAACAGCGACTGCGTCTTCACGATCGCACAGTCTTCCGGGTACGTGTGGAAGGAGTGGATCAGCAGGCTGTGTGGCCACACGTCTGTCTGAATAAAGCTCAGTGCGGCCGGCGAAAGGCGATTGGCCGATCCGAAACTGTGGGAGATCGGCGCCCGCTGGCAATCCAGTTGCAGCTCCTCGTGCAGCGTGAGGAAGACATCCGGCGGCAACTTCTCCACCTGATAGCTAACGTGATACGTGACTTCGGGGCTGAGCTGAATCGTCTCGTCGCGACAGCCTTTCAGACGCCGGTGAAAGCGTTCCATGCGTTCGGGCAATGCCTGCCCGCGACGCGCGACCAGTTCCGTCAGCATGGAGTGACGGGTGTTGAAACAGACCATGTGTCCGGAATCACAAATGCGAATCGTCGCTGTGTACTCCGGCTGCACGACAAGTTCTTCGCGACGGATCTCGAACAGCTCGGGGTGCAGCGAGCGTTCATAGAGATGGAACGTCAGATCGGAAACGCTGGGTCTGACAAAACCGACACTCATGGCTTAACCCGCGGCCGCGCCGCAAAGAGACGTTCCGACTGAGGACTGCGAACAATTGTATCGAGGGTATTCGCAGTCCCGGAAGCTCCGCCAACAGCAATTCGATCGATGCCACAGACGAGTCACTTTCTTCCGGCTTTTCGGGTTGCAAATGAACTATCGGCGATTACCGGCACAGCCAATTCATTTGCGAGTAGCTGTCTTTTCAAATCCGTCCCGCGAGGAGCCGTGAATCCGCCCAGTCCTCCACCGCCCGACACCACCCGATGGCACGGGATCACGAGAGGAAACCGGTTCGAAGACATGACCGTCCCGACCGCCCGTGCAGCGCCGGGCGAACCGCTCCGCCGAGCCAGTTCTCCGTAGCTGATCGTCTGCCCCCACGGAATCTTCCTGGTGGCCGCCACGACGCGACGACGGAACGGAGTCAGGGCACGGGGCCACTTCAACCTCACACGGGACAGTTCTACCGGCTCGCCGTCGGCAAACCTGGTGAGCAAATCTTCGAGTTCGGGGCACCAGTCGGCGATTTCAACATCCGCGAGCGTCAATTCTTCACGTTCCAGAACGGCCTGCAGGATTCCCCGCAGCGAGTCCTGCCCGATGAGGATTCGCGTCACCTGTCCCGCTTCTCCAAGGACTCCGATCCAACCCAATCCCGTCGGGAACCCGGCCAGTGTGTATGGTGTGGGCATGGTGCGCGGCCTCGTACCTGACGCTGTCACACCTCTGACATGGCGTGCCAGTGTCGAACAGATTCCTCTGAGTTGCGGAGAAACGCCGGCGGTGGACCGATCGAATCTCGCCAGGCGGAACACTAAACTATGGCGTTTTACCTGTGCCAGCCGGCGGCACTTCCGCTCGTGTTTTGCAGCCATCGTCGCACCCCGCTGCGGCTGAAACGTAGATTTCGGACACCCCAATGCAAATGTACTCGGCTATTGCGGACGACTTTTACTGCAACATGAACCTGAGCACCGAAATGGCTTTGCCCAGCGGTCGCGAGACCGTTCTCGGTTTTCTGGAACGTGTGCAGAAAAGCTATCCCAGCATGCGGAACTTCTTTCAGCGAGAGAACGGCGACTTCGTGCTTGAAGAAGACAAAGAAGGCGGCCAGCAGCGCTGGCTGTCGATTGAACCTCGCCGCATCTCGAGTTCCTGTCTGAACCCGACTCAGATCGACGACGCTATGTCACAGCACGAACTGGTGCTGGAGCTGATTCCGTACATGCTGTCGGTCAGTCAGCTTGACTGCGAGGCCCTCGATTATCTGATTGGCTTCGAATTCGCCTACCGCGGCAACCACGACGAACTTGTGGCCGAGGCTCTGGGCGGCAGCCCGGCCTTTGATGTCTTCTCAAACATTGCAGGCTCGACCGTTCTCAACTTCGAGCCCTGCATCACGATTGCACTGGAAGATTCCTGCCGCCAGCAGGCGAGACTGATGATCGAGACTCGAACCAACGCCTATCAGGTCCGCCGTGGCGATTTCCCCGAGGAACAGATCAGCGTGTATTTCACGGTCCGGCAATATGGAAGTCTTGGTCCCGAGACGTCCTTCCAGGATACAATGCTGGCGCTCCGCAGACATTCCGAAGAACTGATCGAGGAATGCGTCATCGACCAGGTATTGCGTCCTCTCGCCCAGGCGATCGCAGCCCGTTGACGCTGTGAGACTCCTTCGCGAGCGATGCAAATCGACATGTTGCCGCACAATCCGGGTCGGCAGAATTGATTGATGATTGTCGAATGATGAGTGTTGAAGTTCGAAGTGAAACCGACGAGAGAAAAGAATCCAGATGATGGCCAGTCCTGACACTTCGCAAATCGAAAATCATCACTCGACAATCGTCAATCCAAACCGACCGCGGCAGAACGGCCTGGCTTCTGCGCTTGTCGCCGAAGCCGCGAAGCTCGACTCCTGCCGCTCGTCCCATAACTGGTAAGTCCCATGACACATCCCTCCCGTCGACAGATGCTGTCTCAGGTCGCCTGCGGATTCGGATCGCTGGCACTGGCCGGGTTGCATGCTCAACAGTCCCTCGCGGCCCCGCGAAACACGCTGGCGGAACGGCCGGCCCATCATCGCCCTCGCGCGAAAAGGCTGATCTTCATCTTCATGCAGGGAGGACCAAGCCAGGTCGACACGTACGATCCGAAAACTGAACTCGACCGAAATGACGGCAAGAAGGCCGAGTTCTTCAATTCCCGCAGCCGCAAAATTACCAGCGAGCGAGTGCAGAAGTCTCCCTGGCGGTTTTCGCAGCACGGCGAATCGGGACGTCCAGTGTCCGAGCTGTTCCCGCACATGGCTCGGCATGTCGATGACTATTGCGTCATTCGCAGCATGCACACCGAAGGCGTCGCGCATGGTCCCGCGACTCTGTTTCTACACACCGGGGCAACCAATCTGATTCGCCCGTCCATGGGATCGTGGCTCAGTTATGGGCTCGGCACACAGAACCAGAATCTGCCGGCATTCGTCACGCTGCATCCGCCGATGAGCAAAGGCGGTCCGAGGAACTACGCCAACTCGTTTCTGCCCACGTCGCATCAGGGTACGGCGATCGGCCGAGCCGGAGTGGCCGTTGGTAACGCTTCGATTCGACACATTACGAACGACAGCAAGCCGCTCGACGCTCAGCGGCGTCAGTTCGAATACCTGCAGGCACTCAACCGCGAACAATCCGGCAGCGAACCCGATGACGAACTGGAAGCCGCAATACAGAGCTTCGAGCTTGCCTACCGCATGCAGAGACACGCGCCCGGCATTCTTGATCTGAGCCGCGAAAGCAAAGAGACGCAGCAGCGCTACGGCATTGGTAACGGACCGACGAACGATTTCGGCCGCATGTGCCTGATGGGCCGGCGGATGTCCGAGGCCGGCGTACGATTCGTGCAGATCAACTACGCGGACAATGCCGCGACACCGCGTTGGGATCAGCATTCCAACCTGAAACGACACGAGCAGCACGCGCTGGCGACGGATCAGCCAGTCGCCGCGCTGCTGAACGATCTGAAGGAACGCGGCCTGCTGGAAGACACGCTCGTCTGGTGGGGCGGCGAATTCGGGCGGACACCGTTCGCTCAGGGCAGCGACGGTCGCGATCACAACCCGAACGGTTTCAGCATCTGGCTGGCTGGCGGTGGCGTCAAGCCGGGCATCGCTTACGGCGAGACCGACGAATTCGGGTACCACGCCGTGCAGGACAAGGTCCACATGCACGACCTGCACGCAACGATCCTGCATTTGATGGGCATCGACCACGAGCAATTGACGTATCAATTCGCCGGCCGGCCATTCCGATTGACCGACGTGCACGGCCGGGTCGTGAACGAAATCTTCGCCTGACGACTTCCGGTGATAGGACGCGCATATGGAGGTAGAAGTGCACATTGGCGATGTGCTCGATCACGTCGCAGATGCGCTGATTTGCACAGCCAATCCGTGGCTCAACATGTCGGGTGGTGTAAACGGCGCCGTGCTTGCTCGATGCGGTAGTTCGATCCAGTCTGAGCTTCGCGACTATCTCACGACAATTGGCAAGCCAGCGGTCCCTGCTGGAACGGTTGTTTGCACGTCTGCTGGTTCGCTCTCATTCGCTCACATCATTCACGCTGTCGCGATCGATCCGTTTTACGATTCCTCGATTGAACTCGTACGTGAGACGCTTACATCCGCTTTCGATCTAGCGGGTACATTGAATGCTCTGACCGTCGCCATGCCGACTTTGGCTACTGGATACGGTCCGCTGTCGATTGAGTCGTTCGCAGCGGCGCTCGCCGACGTCGTCGTCAAGGGTTGTTTTAGCGTGGAACGTGTCGCGGTCGTCGTCCGTTCGTCCGACAACGCGAAGATCATCAACTCTGCGCTTACAATCACGAGGTGAGTTTCATCGCTCGGCAGTGCGTCGCATCCAGTCCCTTTCACAATTCGGCGACAGCTCGCGTAGGCCGGAACAAGCTCTGCGCAGTTCCGGCGTGGTCGTTCCATCGCTGCCGGAACTGCGCAGAGCTTGTTCCGGCCTACTTCTCGCTTCGATCACCACCAGTCAAGCACCGGTGTTCCCTGTGGGGCGGCGTAAATCCAGCCCCCGGTCAACAGCTTGAAGACTCCGGTCGGAACTGGCAGCACGGCACGGATCACAACGTACACGGAAAAGCAGGCCAACGTCACAGACGCCACGCGCGTCGAATTCGACGCCTTACGGAACAGCCAGCCGGCACCGGTCAACCAGATCGCCAGCACGACCAGGTCCAGATACTCCAGCAGGTTGAAGCACACCTCATAGCGCGACGCCGGCCAGAACGGCTCGACGCCCCACCAGTAAAGAGCGTCGGTCAGGCAGTGGACGAATGCCGCAGCGAAGCACCAGGCGAACAGTTTCACCGCAGGCTGCATGCTGAACCCGAATCGACCCACTCCCGCGCACACACCGGCAATCACCGTGATCGACAGCAGACTGTGTCCCAGCGCGTGGTGCAGGTTCCAGAAGTGCTCATCGCCAAACAGCTTCGTGGCAGCGTCCAGATCGGGTGCGATTCCGGCGATCGTCACCACGGCTACGCCGCGCGTCCCGTATTGCTGACGTACTCCCAGTTGAGCCAGCATCAGCGAACAGATCGCGTGTTCGGGAAGCGTCATGATTAATCGTCGACCAGGTCGGAATGCGCCGTCTCCGTCGCCAGCAGGATCGACACCAGTGTGATGAGGGCCGTTACGATCAGATAAACAGACACTGGCCAGGTTGCTCCATGGGACCACTCAAGCAACGCTGTCGCGATCATCGGAGCGATGCCACCGGCCAGCGGTGAGGCGAGCTGGTAACCAACGGACGCACCGCTGTATCGCACGCGTGTTCCAAACAGTTCGGAAAAGAATGCGGCCTGCGGACCATACATCAGAGCGTGACCGATCAGTGCCAGCGCGATTGCCAGCCAGATCAGTTCCGTGCTCTTTGTCTCGATCAGCCAGAAAAACGGGAAGGCGAACAGCCCGACATAGATCGCGCCGGCCAGATACACCGGTCGCCGACCGATGCGGTCCGACAGCATTCCGGACAGTGGAATCACCAGCGTTTGAATCGCCGCGGCAATCCAGACTCCCTTGAGGATGATCGACTTTTCCAGATCAAGGTGCTCGGTGGCGTACGATAGGACGAAAACGGTGAAGATGTAGAAGCACGCGTTCTCGGCAAACCTCGCTCCCATCGCCAGAGCCACACTGCGGCGGTAGTGTCGAAAGACTTCCAGAATCGGCAGGCGACTGACGCCTTTCGTCTTCTGGACCTGAGAGAACAACGGGCTCTCAAACACCTGAAACCGGATAAACAGCCCGACGGCCAGCAGCAGGATCCCGAACAGAAACGGCATGCGCCAGCCCCACGACAGAAACTGTTCCTGTGGCAGTGACGAGAACGCATAGAACACTGCCGTGGCGAGGAGCAGCCCGACGGGAACGCCCATTTGCACACAACTTCCATACAGGCCGCGTCGTCCGCTGTGTCCATGTTCGACCGCCATCAGCACGGCCCCGCCCCACTCGCCGCCAACACCCAGCCCCTGCACCAGCCGGAGCAGGATCAGCAGAATCGGAGCGGCGATGCCGATCGATTCGTACGTGGGTAGAACCCCAATCAGAAACGTCGCCAGGCCCATGATCATCAGCGTGGTGACCAGCATGGCTTTGCGACCGACGCGGTCACCAAAATGCCCGAAGATGATTCCGCCCAGAGGCCGCATGAAGAACCCAATGGCGAACGACGCATACGCGGACATACGAGCGACGAAGTCGTTTTCTGACGGAAAGAACAGTGTCGGAAATACGAGCGCCGCGGCCGTTCCGTAAATAAAGAAGTCGTACCACTCGATGGTCGTGCCAATGAAACTGGCAAGCACGACGCGGGCAATGCGCGGGTTCTCTGGTACTGCCTGATCTGACACGCAATCCTCCCACTGTGTAAATCAGCGCAGCCAGTTGTTTCCGAGCTGCCGGCGCAGCAAACCAATCTGTCCGGCATGGATGAATTCATGCGACGCGCACCAGTTCAACGCCCCCAGCTTCGTGTTGAACATTCGGTGCGGCGGATTGGCGACCGCCTCGTTGGCGGCGGCGGCATCCAGAGATTCCAGCTCGCTGAGTGCCGCTGTATGAACCCGTGTCAGCAGCTCACGAATCTCGGCGACCGACGGATACAGAGATGCATCCTCACTCGGAACGGAGCCTTTCCCGAACAACTGAAAATGTTCTGCCGTGAGGAGATGTTCGTCTTCGGGCAGCACGCCGCGGACGCGTTTCATCGCGAGTCCGTATTCACACACAGCCAGGTGTCCGGCCTGCCAGGCAACGTGTGAAACACCGCCCGCAGGCAGACGAAACCAGTCGTCATCTTCGACATTCGCCAGCAGATCTTCGGTGTATTGTCGGGCCGTGCAGATGCGACTGATGGCGTCGGCGAGTTGTGTCACAGTCCGGTCCCCTCGTTAGCAGCGGAGCGCTTCCGTCGGGGCGTAGTGTATGGACCGTGGGCACGAGAAACAGCCTATGCTCAGGCTGGTGGGCTGGAGAGTCCGAGTGCTACACGGATTCCAGTTTCTGGATGTGGCACTTCGGCAGTCCCTCGACGAGCTTCTTCAGTCCGTCACTCGTAATGCCTGTCTCGGACAGATTGAGATACTCAAGGGATTTGAGCTTCAGCAGGTGTGGAACTGCATCGTCACTCACCTCAGTTCCGTCGAGCCCGAGATGTGTGAGTCGGGGCAGTTCGCTCAGCCGTGCCACGCCTCGGTCAGTGACGCGTGTGTGCGAAAGCTGCAGCGACGTCAACTTCCTGAGCTTGACGATTCGCTCAACCGCTCCATCGGTCACGTTCGTACGACTGAGGTACAGCATGATCAGCTCCGGCAGCCGTTCGATGTGCCGCAGGCTGTCGTCGGTGATTCGCGTGCGATTCAGCCGCAGCAGCCGCAGGCTCACGATGCCTTCGATTTTCTCGAGCCCTTTCTCCCCAGTCACCGTGTTCCTTGCACTGAGCAGCAGTACGTTGCCCAGCGCGCGAAGCTGTCCCAGTCCTGCTGCTCTGACGGGTGTTGAGTCGACAAGCAGGAACAGTCGTCTGAGATAGCGAAACTCAACGAACAGTTCTTCGCGGATGCCGCCTGTCTCGGTGATGTGTTCCGGATAGAGCCACACCATGATTCCGGATGTCTTCAGCCATGGGTCCTCGGCAAATTCCACTTTGCAGCCGAGTTCCTTCAGACGCTCGACCGCGCCACGCTCGGCTTCTTCGAGCTGGTCTTCGGTCAGTTCGACAGCCTGGGGCTCGGAATCTCCGCAGCCGGAGATGAGTACGACACACGCCAGACCAAGGGCGAGAAAACCGCCCAAAGTAGTACCTGACCCCGTGCCTGGACGATACGCGCGGCCGCCACTCGGACAGCGGACGTTGGAACACACATCATTTGGATGAAGAGAGCGCAATGTTCTTCTCAGTGTCGCCCTCGGCGACGGTTATCTCGTGCTGAAACAGACGACCGGGCGCCCGGATGCGAACGATGTTTTTTCCGAGCACGACGCCCGGCACGTCGGCCGTGTAATAGGCAACGAAGGAGCCATCTGGACCGGTCAGCGCTCGCGAAAGGCCCCCGGAGGCTGGAACGTCTTCGTCCAGCGCCGGGATAAAGAGTATTTCGGCATTCGGTAGTGGAGAGCCGTCGATCGACAGCACTCCGTGAATCTCGACCAGCGGAGGAATCTCGACTGTACTGCGGATCATGTCCGCAAAAACCCAGTAGAATGCTGGTACCAGCACGCAAAATGCCACGACGACCGGTATCACGCGCCACAGGATGAGATAAGTAATCGCAGAAAAGTCGTAGCCACCTGCTACTTCTTCCTCGACTTCAACATCGCTGGGGCGGTTCTTCTTGCCGGTCTTGGAGAGCAGCTCACTGGCGATGTTCGCGGAATTGTCTCCCGTGGGATTCGCCGCTCCGAATGGCTGCTTCTTTTTCTTCGGCTTCGAAGACTCATCATCCCCCGGGACTGGCAGCGTATGACGAGGACGTTTGGGGGCTTCCTCCGAGTTGAAGAAGTCCTCACCGAAGATCATGTCCTCTTCGGTCAGATCTTTCTGGTTCTCGTCCGACCTGGCTTTACCCTTCGTGCGTGGCGGCGATTTGCCCGGGCTGCCAGCGGCGGCCGGCTCCGGAACACGAAACTTTGTCTTGCACTTCGGACACTTGCCTGCCGTGCCAGCCAGTTCGTCCTTGATCGTCAGGGTCGAGCCGCACTTGTCGCACTTGTACTTGATCATCTGCGGATCCCGACAGCGGTTGCCGCCTGCCGGGCGAGAAGACTTGTCGCTCGGACACAGGCAGATGGTCTTGCTCGATGCTGGAAAACGAGGCTCTGTACTTGAAACTGAACGGGGCGTTCACGAACGCGTCTCGCACGCACGTTCGTCAATTGTCTATTCAGCATATTTTGGCACGGGAACACCGTCGGCCATTGCTCCAAGATATCCCAGAATGATGCTGTTGGTGTTAACGCTGATGGCCTTCACATGGCCATCGGCCAGCACGAACTGGGCAAGTCCTCTGTGGTCACTGCCGGGAGCTTCATACGATCCCTGAATGATGGACGTGGTCTTGTTGATACCAAGCCGTGTTGAGAACAACGTCGCGGGCCCCCCCCATGCCCACCCGTCCTGACTCTGCAGGAGGACGGAGATGTCGGAGCTGAGACGGGCATTCTCACCCGCCATGATCACGTTGCTCGTCCCGTCCGAGATGTCATTCATGCGAGTGGCGCTGTTCACATGAAAAACTCCGACGTAATTCCTCTGCGGAATTCGATCGAGAGCCAGGGTCAGATTCCCAGCCTGAGGGGGGGTGAGATAAAACGTCGACCGCGTCGTGTCGTCGAACACCGTGCCGGAACCCGCACACCCGGAATAGTCGTTTCCACCCTTGGTGAACGTCTGGTCGATCCGTCGTACAAACTGATAGAAAGTGGGTTTCATGTTGCTTCGACGGGAGGGGCAGTAGAAGCCTTCGATGTCCTTCTGAACCGGCGTCAGAATGTTCTTAACGACGTCGCCATTGTTCTGCACGTTGAGCGAGAAATCGTACAGATCAAACAGTGTCCCCTGGTCAAGATAGGGCAGGATGTGCACCATCCAACTGGTCCCGTGAAGCCCCAGACCATTGATATTGGTCGGCTCGGTTGCGTCGGACGTCCGCACACCGCCTGCCGTTGAGAACAGCGACGAAATCATCCCAGGCGGAAACAGACCGTGTGCCGACTCGTAGTTATGTAGAGCCAGACCGATTTGTTTGAGGTTATTCTGGCACTGACCGCGACGGGCGGCTTCTCGCGCCTGCTGCACGGCCGGCAGCAGAATCGCTACCAGAATGGCAATAATCGTGATTACGACCAGAAGCTCGATCAGCGTGAATCCTCGGCGGCGACGACGCATGGCTCGCCCTCCTCGATGTGAAGTGTGGTAAGACCGAAACGGCAAAGGCCCGCGGGAAAGACGCGAAATCCGGGAGACGACGGAGATCGTCAGGGCATAACTGCCGTGATCGTACCGGGCGTCTCTTTCGACAGTCAACAAGAAACGACTGCCACGAGCCGCCGGGCGGGGCTCCTGGCCGAGGTGGCAGGAGCGAGGATCTGGAGGGGTGAATTCGGAACGATCAAGGATGAACGTCGGGCCGCAAATGCGGGTCGTCACAATTCATCACCCGGCCACCTGGCTTCAGCTCGCAGCACAATCAGCGCGATCAGATCGTACAGTCCGTGTGCGAGCATCAGAGACCAGACATCAACATCCGGAACGAACCACAGCAGGCAACTGAAATACAGACCGACCAGAAACGTAGCAGCCGCATAAACCGGCGAGATCCAATGCATCAGCCCGAAGAGCAGATTGGGCATAATCAGTCCGACGATTTCACCATGCTCGATCAGCCAGCTCTGGAGGAACCCGCGGAACAGCAACTCCTCTCCAACGCCTGCCATGGCTGCAATCATCACCAGCTCTACCATCGTGGCGCGTGAGATTGCGGGGCCGATCAGGTGGCATGGTGTCTGCCACAAATCGTGCAGCCACTGCCAGCGTGAAAATCGGACGACGTACAGCCCGACAAGCATGGGAACCGTCAGGATCAGACCGGCAGGCAGCGTGATGAGTGTTGGTGGACTGAGGAAATCAGTCGGACAACCAGTCAGCATCAGACCAGCTGCGGAAATCCCGCAACTGACGACAAACAGCACGGCCGACAGAATCAGAATGGTACGTCGTTCGCCGTCGGGGTCGCGGCTGTTCATGGCAGCAGACGCCCTGGCCAGAGAACCCTCACAGTTGCTGCCGCGAATGCAGACGCGCGGCGAAGCACAACCGCGCTAAGCGCGGATCGGACGGAACCCGTGATTTTTCTCAAACCAGTTGCCGATACATCTCTCTGCCCACATGGCACGTGAGACAAAGCGGTTACAAGACTGGACAACTCTCCCTCCTCTGATTGACTCCCCAGCCGTCCGGTCCGATCGCAACGACACGCCCATCAGTCTGATTTACCTACTTGATTGACACCACTCTGAGTCGACAGTTTCACGAGTCATGTTCCCGCGATCGCCGTCATCGTTCATCCCCCTCTGAACGGTGACGGCGACTTTTTTGTGCGCCGACCGCAGCGACTCGGAACGATCGGGTGGCTACCTCGCCGGTCACACCCCAACCCCATAGGGCGGATGTCCTGCGTCCCGCAATGCGGACATGGCAACGAAGGTCGAGTGATTTCGAGCCGGGTCAATCTGGACCTAAAACCCGACCATCAGCCAGTGCATGGCGACCACGACAACGGATGCAGCGACTCCGACGCGAACGTTGTCATTGATCCGCGAGTCCAGCGATTCACAGATGCCGGCGACCAGCGTGGCCGTACCAGCACACACAAATGCCACTGAGAACGGGACAACCGGACGTATCTCACCCCAGTAGATCAGCGACGACCAGACGGACCCCAGCACAAGGAAGCAGAGCAGGCCGGACCAGGACTTGTCGCGGTTCCACGGCAGACGCGGCCCCTGCAGAATCATGCCGCCCAGGGTGGCCGAGCCGTCGCCGATGGCGAGCACAGCCAATACCGTCAAACCGAGTTCTGCATGTGCAGGCATCAGCATCAAAAGCAGGAACACCGGCACTGCGTAGCCAAGGATGCAGGCCGCATTCATGGTTTCTCCGCGGCGGGCGATCTGCTGGTACTTGAGCGCTGTGCCCACGCCGATTGACCCGATTATAAGTGCCAGCCACAGGCGACAATCCCACGACAGCGGATCGTGGTGTGGGATGTACCACAGCAACAGTGGCAGGAAGCCCGGCAGGATGTGCAGAAGTCGCCGCCGCCATTCGGCCGGCGTCATCACCGGAAGCCGGCCGGGTCGCGTGGCTGCGGATGGCACGACATCATCTGACTTTGACCGGACGCCGGGATCAGCGACGGATGTGGCTGAGTTGTCATGCATGAAAGCACTCCGTCCTGGACAAGACTCCTGAAGTCCAGGCTGCCTGAAATTTGGTACCGGATGTCGGAATACGGCCTCAGGCTGCCCGGCAGACCCAAGTCTGGACTCCAACGACTCATATCGGCTGATGTAGCCGGATAATCCGGCAAATTGACAGTTCGGAGACCGGTGCTAAAGTCGTTCCACTTGCCCCTGCGGCAGGACCGGAATGTCGAGTCAGCCTCGGTCGAGGTCGCAATGACAGCCTCGGCGGCCCCGATCGACAGACCTAAGGCTCATCGCTTTCAGGAATTACGTCAACAACTTTTCAGACATCCGGTCACAGTTTCATGTCCCAGCGACATCCCGATTTCTACCTGGGCACCGAAATTGACGGCGTCCACTTGAACGCAGAACAACTCAATGTGAGGTCAATAAACCTCAACGGGTTGATCGGCCGACTCACGTACACAGAAGCCCTGTTCCACATTCTGCAGGGTCGCGAGCCAACCGATCAGGAGCGGAAACTGTTCGATCTGGTGCTGGTGGCGTTCCACGGCGGATTCGGACTGCTTCCACCGACCACGCTGGTCCCTCGGCTGGTTGCCGGAACCGGCGTCACAACGGCTCAGGCCATGGCGGCAGGATATCTCGCCAGTGGCCCGTATCACGTGGGGGCCGTCGAGCAGGCGATGAAGCTCTACACGGTGATCGCAGACGAATTCCGAGCCTCGGACCGCGAGACGTCGACCGCCGGAGACCTGGAACAATTCGCTTACGAAAATGCACAGGCCCGGCTGCAGCGTGGTGAGACAATCGGCGGATTCGGACACCCGTTGCTTCGCCGCGATCCCCGCCCGGTGCATCTTCGCCGAGCAGTGTGCGAACTGAACGCGGCAGGGCCATTCTTTGACGTGTTCGATGGAGTCAGTCGCTGTCTGCAGGAAACGAAAGGCGTGCCACCTAACGTCGATGGCATCACGGGAGCAATTCTGCTGCATCTGGGGCTGCTACCCGAACACGGCACTGGCCTGTTCCTGCTGGCGCGATCAGCCGCAATGCTGGCTCACATCGTTGAAGAGCAGACGGAGATGCCGTACCAGACGATGAGGCGATTCATGCTTCTTCCCGTCGTGCTTCCGCGACTATTCAACGCCGACTTCAAGAAGCTCACGCGACGCTTTAACCACCTCAGGGACTCGAAGGCGTTCACAGCCATACGCAACACGCTCAACGGCGGTGTTCGCAAAGCCCGTCGGGAAGCCGCCGAAAAAGAGCAGGCCGATCTGGCTGCCATCGAAGAACGACGCAACCAGCGGAATTCCGCGGAACTGGATTCCAGCTTTCTTACAGCACCTGCACCAGATTCGACGGTCAGCGACGACTTTGTCTCGGCGACCAGCGACGATCTCGAACATCCAGCAGATGACTCGGACCTGGCTGCGGCGCTCCTCGAAGACTGCTCGTCGCCAGAGTTGCTGGCGGGCGCCGCGTTGTTTCTGTCGAGCTGTTTGCAATCGTTGCCCAACGATGACTCGGGCTCATCCCAGACGGGTGACCTCGTCAACGCCGCCCTCGATCTCGTACGTCAGGCCAGTGAATCGGCACACAACTCGGACGGATAGGTCCGCGTCCCCGAAACTGGGCCAGTGATCGGCAGCCTCTCTGATCAGGCAGACTTTGCGGGTTAATTAAGCTGGAACAAAGACAACGACCGAGTTCATCCGATGAATTGAAAGGCTCGGAACAGTAACTGGGAGAGCGATCCAGCCATTCGCCCTGACCGGGATTCGCCGTCGCGCCACCGGAGCTGACAAGGATGTCGCACAGAGTTTCCTGTCGTCTGCTCACAGCTGTGCTGTCTTGCATCGTCTGCACGCTATGCGCCGCGCAGGATGAGCAGGGCTCGGAGCCAACCTTGCCCGAAGTGCAGGTCACGCCCCCGAATGCCACGCTTCCGGAAGTCACGGTCACTGCCGCTCAACCGGCGTTTTCGGCAGCGGGAAGTCCCAGCCTCTCGCAGTTGCAGTTTGGCCAGACCAATGGACAGTTCGGTCAAAGTACGGGAGCCCTGCGAAACCGGACCTCGCTATTCGATTCTGCGACCGCCGCATCAATTACGACTCGGCAGCAACTTGTGGAGGAGCAGGCGCCGGACATGTTCCACGCGCTGCAGAACGAAGTCGGAGTCATGATGCAGCGGACAGCCGCTGGCCAGGCGTCGCCGTTTGTCCGCGGATTGACCGGGCAGCAGGTGTTGATTCTGGTCGACGGTATTCGGCTCAATAACTCATTTTTTCGACGTGGGCCAAATCAGTACTTCAACACGGTCGATCCCGGCATGATCGATCACATCGAAGTCGTTCGCGGGCAGGGTTCCGTACTGTGGGGGTCGGACGCGATTGGTGGAGTCATCAATCTCGTCACACGCGGCCCGGATACCCATTACGGGCGGAGTCACAGTGACTACTTCAGCACGGAATTCCACGAGACATTTAATACGTCGGATTCCTCGTCCTACAGCCGCATGAACGTCGAGGGCTGGCTCGGCCAGGGTGGGATGTTTGGCGGGGGCAGCTATGCGAACGTCAATGATCTCGACACCGGCTTCGACTTCGGACGTCAGCCGGGCACGAGCTACTCGCAGTACTCCGGCGACGTCAAGTTCCGCTACCTGCTGTCCGACGAACAGATGCTGACCGTCGCTCTGCAGCACTTTGAGCAGTCGGACGTGCCGCGCAGCGACCGCTTCCCCGGTTTTCCCGGCGACCGCAATGGCAGCAACTCGTTCGGCGGAGCCCGCTTTTTCGATCCGCAGCAGCGCGATCTGACCTATGTGCGGTATGAAGCACTGAACGTCGTCGATGGCATCGATGCTCTCACAGCGACGGCCTCGTATCACCGCCAGAGAGAAACGCAGACGCGCGGCATCCCGACGGTACGTTCGCAGGAGACCGACGTCGAATCCGTCGGAGTCAATCTGGTCGCCGTCCGGGACATCGATGACTTCGGCAAACTGTCGGGCGGTGTGGACTTGTATCACGACGACGTCGACTCGGCATTCGGTGGAACGGCCAGCGGGCCGATCGTTCCCGACGATGCGTACTACTCGCGACTGGGAGTGTTCCTGAACTGGGACGTTCCGCTTACGGAACGACTCGATGCGTCTGTCGGCGTTCGCTACGAAAACATCGAGACGGCCGGAACTCCGCTGATCGGCGGCGCACCCGTTTCCATCAACCCGAACTATCAGGACTGGGTCTCGCAGGTCGGACTTGTGTACGAGCTGAATCCGTGCCTGCACCTGGTCGGCTCCATTTCGGAAGGATTCCGGGCACCGAATCTCGACGACCTGATGGCCAACAACCCGAATGTGCTGCAGTCGGGTCAGAGCGTTCCCAGTCTGGGTCTGACTCCGGAGCGATCAATCAACTACGAGGTCGGGATCAAAGCAAATGCCGAGCGACTCAGGACCCAGGCCTTCGTGTACTGGCTCGACATCGAAGACAATATCGTGTCAATCACGGCGGCTCCGAATACGTTTGCCTCGGCGAATCAGGACTCGTCCGTGCAGGGTGTCGAACTCGACGGCGAGTACCTGCTGAACGACGGCTGGGCAGTGTACGGCAACTTCTGGTACACGTACGGACGCAACGACGTGACCGGTTCACCGCTCAGCCGCATTCCGCCGACACAGGGCATACTCGGCCTGCGCTGGCGTGCTCCAGACGCAGCAAGCTGGTTAGCGGTCTACACCTGGATGGTGCGCCGACAGGATCGTCTTGATGGCGTCCGTGACATCACTGACGAGCGAATTCCGATCGGCGGCACGCCAGGATACGCGACACTCAATGCCCGCGCCGGACACACGTTCGGCGACATGCAGCAGCACCGTGCCAGCCTGAGTCTGGAGAACATCACAGACAAGGCATACCTCGTCCACGGCTCCGGAGTCTTCGGCACCGGCTTCACCGCACGGCTCGGATACTCGTGGGTCTATTGAGCCAGCGGACTTCTGGTTTCAGAAGAGCCGCTCCAGGAGAATCATTAGTGGTCCGACCCTTGCTTTGTGTGATCGTGACCGGGGTGGAGGAGCTGTAGGCGGATTTCTCCGAAATCCGCTGCCTTGGACCTGGGAAGACTGAGCGGCGGTCGATGTGCCGGCAGGTTGCGATGTCGTCTGGTCCCGATTTCGGAGAAATCGGGCTACGGCTCAGGCAGGGCTTACTTCACGGGTTTGTTTCTGGACAGGCACTGCGAAGGTGATTCCCATCCAGTCAACGGGACGGTCACTCCGCCTTCTTCTTCGCGGCTTTTTTCTTTGAAGCTTTCTTCTTGCCCGTTTTCTTCTTTGCACTCTTCTTCTTTTTTGCGGCTTTCTTGCGGCCGCCTCCGCCTTTCGCGGCTTTGATGGCGATCCAGTCGAGGGCTTCTTCCAAAGTCACCGTATCGACTTCTCGCTCTTTCGGGATCGTCGCGTTGATCTTGCCGTGCTTCACGTACATCCCGTAGCGGCCTTCGTAGACGCCGATCGTCTCGCCGTCTTCCGGGTGCTTGCCAAGTTCTTTCAATGGCGGAGTCGGACCGCGTGGTTTTGCGGTCTTCAGCAGCTCGACGGCTTCGTCCAGTTCGATCGTCAGGACGTCCTGTTCTTTGCCCAGCGACTTGTAGATCTTGTTGTGCAGCACATACGGCCCGAAACGTCCCATCCCGGCGTTGACCACTTTCGTCGTTTCCGGGTGGTGCCCCAGTCGGCGTGGGAGTGACAGGTACTTCAGAGCCATGTCGAGCGTGACGTCTTCGGGTTTGATCGTCTTGGGGATGCCAACTCGCTTCGGCTTGGGCGCGTCTTCATCTTTCGGGTTCTCGCCCAGTTGCAGGTAGGAGCCGAACGGGCCTTCCTTCACATAGATCGCCTGTCCTTCTTCCGGATGCATGCCCAGCGACACAGGGCCCAGCTTCTTGCGTTCGATCAGTTCCAGAGTCAGTTTGTCCGTGACGTCGGCCGGAGCGATTTCGTTCGGCAGAGACACACTGATCGTTTCTCCGTTGTCATCCTGCTGGATGTACGGTCCGTAGCGACCGACACGTACATCCGCGGTGACTCCGTCGAGCTTCAACGTGCAGGCCTTGCGCGGATCGATCTGCTCTTCGTGCGTCTTGACCTGGTTATCAAGACCGTCTTCACCGCTATAGAAAGCGCGCAGGTACGGCAACCGTTCTGCCTTGCCCTCTGCGACTTCATCGAGCTGCTCTTCCATCTGTGCGGTAAAGCGATAATCGACCAGCTTCGTGAAGTGCTCTTCGAGCAGCCTGGTGACGGCCATTGCGGTAAAGGTCGGTACGAGCTGGCTGCCCTGCTTCTGCACGTATCCGCGATCCTGAATCGTGCCGATAATACTTGCGTAAGTACTCGGTCGGCCGATGCCTTCGGACTCGAGCTTCCGTACCAGCGTGGCTTCCGTATACCGCGCCGGTGGTTTGGTTTCGTGGCTCAGCGATGCCAGTTCATCCAGCTTCAGTGCGTCCGATTCGGACAACGGCGGAAGCGCGTCTTCCTTGTCATCGAGTGCGGCTTCCGGATCATCGACACCTTCGACGTAGACCCGAAAGAAGCCGGGGAATTCGACGTGCCGGCCGGTCGCACGAAATTCCGCGTCGCCGACCTGGATGGTCACGGTTTGAAACTGCAGTTTGGCGTCGGCCATCTGAGTGGCCATCGTACGTTTCCAGATCAGGTCGTACAGACGCTTCTCCTGGCCGGACAATCCCAGTTCGTCACCGGTCTTCATGGCAGTGCCGGCGGGACGAATGGCCTCGTGAGCCTCCTGAGCACCCTTGGACTTTGTCGTGAAGTTACGAGGTTTCTCGCTGAGATACTCTTTGCCGTATCGATCCTCGACGTTCCCGCGTGCCGCGCCGATCGCTTCACCTGACAGGCTGACGCTGTCGGTACGCATGTAAGTAATGTGACCTTCTTCATACAGGCGTTGAGCGACCTGCATGGTCTGTCGGGCCGACATGCTCAGCTTGCGGTTTGATTCCTGCTGCAGAGTACTGGTTGTGAACGGTGGATACGGACGCCGCGTCTGCTGCCGCGATTCCACCGACGCGACGGACCAGTCAATCTGGCTGATGCGTTCGCGCAACTCCGTGGCCGCGGCTTCATTGAGCAGCACGACATCGGCGGTGGGCTTCAGGTTGCCGGTGTTCTCATCAAAGTCCTTGCCGGACGCGACGCGCTTGCCGGCGACTGTCATCAACGCCGCTTCAAAGCTGCCGCCCTGGGGAGACGCAAGCTGCGCCTTCAAATCCCAGTAGGTTCCGCTGTGGAACTTCGACCGCTCAATCTCGCGCTGCACGAGTACGCGCACTGCGACCGACTGCACACGCCCGGCGGACAAACCTCGGGCAACTTTTTTCCACAGCAGCGGGCTGAGCGTGTAGCCGAACAATCGATCGAGTACGCGACGAGTCTCCTGCGCCTGCACCAGGTTCTCATCCAGTTCCCGAGTGTTCTCCAGCGCGGCGAGGATTGCCGTTTTCGTGATCTCGGCGAAAACCATGCGACTGACGGGGACTTTCGGCTTGAGCAGATCGACCAGGTGCCAGCCGATACTTTCGCCTTCGCGGTCTTCATCCGTCGCGAGGATCAAAGAATCGGAATCCTTCAATGCCGCCTTCAAGTCACTGACTGTTTTCTTCTTGCCCTCAGGGATGATGTAGAGCGGTTCGAATTCACTATCGACGTTGATGGCGAGCGTCGACCACGGCTCCTTTTTGACCGCTTTGGGCACCTCGGCGGCTTTGGCCGGCAGATCGCGGACGTGGCCCATGCTCGCAAGGACCTTGTAGTCCTTCCCCAGAAAGCCGCTGATTTTGCGGGCCTTGGCGGGAGATTCGACAATGACAAGGGCCTTGTACCTGGGCACGCGATATGTCCTTCCTGTTTAACGTTAACGGTCTAACGCTACCGATTTTCGAGAGTTAAATAGACGCGGAAAGACTGTCTGTCGACATTGTTTCCTGTCCTCGTTGCGGGGCACAGTCGTTCGAACCCACAACAGTGAGGACCGGAAAGGCCCTACGTCCGCCACATCAAAATGTCCCGCCGGAACGACGCAAGTCCCTGTCGGAGGGCGGCCTTGTGTCGAATCGGACCCCGGCTAAAATCTCGGCCCGGTCGTTGTCTGATTGCTTCTCGGGAAGCCGGAAAACAACCGCTCAAGGCGCGTTCGATATCCGAGGCTTTCCAACTCTGTCAAGACTCGCATTCAAATCACCATTCTGATCGGGCGTGTTTTGAACTGATTTGCCAACTGCGGCGGATGGCTGATTCATCCCTGCCTGTACCACATTTGAGACTGATTATGGCTTCTCCATTTGCCCTGTTTCGCCGTCACCAGAAAATTCTCACGGTCATCCTCACGGGCCTGGCCATGTTCGCGTTCATCCTGCTTGACCAGGTGTCTCGCATGGACAGTACGCGGGTCATGCCATTCCTGTTCGCCGCCATGGGCGCCGGTGCCTTCTGGATTTGGGGTGAGGGCAAGAAGGGGAAAGCGGACGGGACTCAAATTCTGACCGGAGCCGTTCTGGGTGCCGTCATCGGAGCACTTCCGATTCTGACCGCGCCGGCTGATCGCGGAATCCCAACGAGCATTGGGACGATTTCCGAACGCGAACTGTTTGAGTTGAAACAGGATCGTGAAATGGCGAACAGCTTCGTGCGACAGGCTTTTAACGAGCGAGAAAACGCGTTCGGGTTCCTGCTGCAGCAGTACATGTTCGGCGGCAACTCGACGCAGGAGATTGTGGCGAGACAACTGCTGCTGCACGAAGCGGATCGTCTGGGCATTTCGATCGGCAACAGTTTCATTAATGACTTCGTCATCGAGGTTTCGGAACAGAAACTGTCCGAGCAGGCGTTTCGTCGAATCCGCGGCCAGCTTGGGCTGGGTCAGGTCCAGTTGTTCGATCTGCTGCGTGAAGAGTTGCGGGCTCAGGCGGCGTACCGCGTGATCAACCCAGTGGTCGTTCATCTGCCCGAGCAGTACTGGCAGGACTTCCGCAAAGTCAATGTCCGCCAGTCCGTCGATACGACCGCCATTCCGGTCGAAGCCTTCACGGACGCCGTGGCACAGCCTTCGGACACCTCGCTGCGGGCTTTGTTCGAGCAATTCGGTGAGCTGTATCCGATGGGACAGGATCCCGGCTTCCTGCAGCCGCAACGTCGCGCGATCGCATGGCTCGAACCGGACATGAAGAAACTGGAAGCGGCCGTTGGTGAGATCTCAGACGCCGATCTCAAGGCCCGCTACGAAGAACGCAAGGAAAGCTTCTATAAGAAATCACCCGCTCTACCGGATCTCGACTTACCGGAATTGGGCAAACCGGATGAAGACACCCCGGAAGCTCCCGAGCCGGGTACTGCGCCGCCAACGGACGGTGACAAAACACCCGCGCCAGAAAAGCCTGAGGACGGCTCCAAACCGGAGAAGCCGGCTGACGATCCGAACCCGAAACCGGAAGGTGATGCTCCGGCAACTCCGGACAGCCCCGCGAAGCCCGCGCCTGAAACAAAGACACCGACTGGGGATGTTCCAGCGTCTCCGCCCACCACGGACAAGCCCGAACCCAAATCCGATTCACCTGCAGAATCTGAGACACCGCCGCCGAAATCTGACGACGAAAACTCCTGCCAGGATGAACCGGCCGCTGAAACCGCGAAGCCTGCAGATCCACCGGCTGATACCGAAGCCAAAGCAGCAACCGAACCCCCAACACCGGCGGACAGCGAAAAGCCACCAGTGGCGAAACCGGGTGAGCCGAAAACTCCTGACAAGCCAGCCGAGACACCGGCCGCTGCACCGGACAAGCCAGCTAGCGAGCCGACAGATAAGCCTGAATCTCCAGCGCCTGCCGATACACCTGCGGCAGAAACTCCAGAGGGAACAGACAAACCCACCGACAAACCAGAATCGACCGACAAACCGGAGACTCCCAAAGTCGAGTACGAGCCCTTCGAAGACGTTCGCGACGAACTGCTGAAGCTGGTCAAAGAAGAGCGGACCCGTGAACTCGTCGATGAGCGGGTTAAGCAGGCGGTTGACAAGATTGGCCAGCTTCGACGAACGCTCAGAACGGAGATTCAGGCGACAACCAGTGCGAGTGACACAAGCGAGGCGGTCGATGACACCGAGAGTTTCGAAGCGCGTCAGAAGGCTCAGGAAGCAGAGCTCGGGAAACGTCTCGCAGAGAATGCCGCCACCTGGGCGGCAGAAAACGGGTTTCAGTTCAGGGAGACGGAAGCGCTGTCTCAGCAGGAATTGGTTGACCACGAGGACTATGGGAAATCGATCGCTGTCGCGCGCGACCCATTCGACATGGAGGCTTTCTCGCGAAATCAGTTCCGGCAGATGCCGCAGACATTGACGGTGGCTCAGCGGTTGTTCTCGGCATCATCCGCTCTATTCGTTGTAGAGACGTCCGAAGGCCAATCGTCTGACCCGGATGCTGGCGAAGTTAAGTTTGCATGGTGGGTGACCAGGGATGTCGAAGCGCATGTTGCGACCTTCGACGAAGCGGGCGTTCGGAAACAGGTCGAGAAAGCCCACCGCCTGCGGGAGGCTCAACCGGTCGCCGAAAAACGGGCCGAGGCAATCGCAGCACTGATTACCGAAGGCCTGAAGAAGGACAGCGGCGAGCCAGGCATTCTCGCGACGATGTCCGATGCGGTGGCCGAGCAAACGGTCACGGGCGACAAGGACTCGGTTCAGTTGACGGTTCTGCCCAGTCCGCCGTTTTCGTGGCTGCAGCGATCGTTTTCCGGAATGCAGTCCAATCCGTTTGCACAGCAGCCGCAGGTTGAGTTTGGTCGCATTCCCGGAGTCGAAGGCGCCGGCGATGAGTTCATGCAAACCGTGACCGAGATGCAGGTTGGCGAAGTGAAAGCCATCCCGAACTTTGACCGCTCGGTGTACTACGTCGTCCATGTGAAGGCACGCACGCCAGGGCCTGAAGACACACTGGGCATTGAAGCCCTGCAGCAGCAGTTTCTGAGTGAGAAGGCTCCGGAATCCCCATTGTTCGGTGGTCTGGCGCGGTCGCAGTCGAGCGAGATTCGACAGCAGTGGATGACGGAATTCCTCAAGCGATACGACGTCGACCCTCAGGTGCTCAATTCGATCTGAGATAGCGCGAAGTCGACGCAGGCATCGCCCGGCTCAACTCTGCGGATCGAGTCGTTGGATCGCCTGGCGGAACTCCTGCAGGAGCGACGTCTCGTCCAGATCAAGTCGACGTTGCAGCAGTGTGGCCGCTGTGTCGAAAGGAAATCCCGGCAGACACACCGATGGGTCGACCTCGACATACGCCCCTTCCTGCAGGCGGTAGACCGTGATCTGCTCGTCACACCAGCGCCACAGTTCCGGAATTCCGAACGCGGCGTAAATGCCCATCCGGACCGTCGACAGGGATGACACATCAACTTCAATCGTCAGGTCTGGTGGAGGGTCGATACTCGGATCGTAGTCATCTCGTGTCCGAACATCTGACTCGTGCTGGATGAAGTACGATTGGTCCGGTTCGAAGCCCTTTTCACGGAGTTCCGCACTGATGGTGGTCGATCCGCCACTCTGGAGCGGAATACTCCGCTCTTCAGTCCAGGCAATCACCATGCGGTTGAGGAGAGCCGCAATACGTTCGTGGAGTCGTCCAGGTGACATCAGAATCAATTCCCCTTCGTCGTAAGTCATTTGGACTTTGAAGTTCTCCTTAACTGAGCGAAGCGCTTCGTAGCTCTGCCAGGAAACTCCAGAAAGCCAGACGACGGAATCGGCAAAACTCTGAGCTTTGGGCGATCGCGTCGCTCTATCGGAGTCGTTCGCGAGGCTGGCTTCGGCGACGCTCATTTGAGTGTCCTCAAATTCTTGAATTCTGATGCACCCGAGAGGGTAAGGTGATTCTACGGCGGCAGGTCAGCCAGGGAAATCCGGAACGCTTGTCGGTCTCATTGGAAGAATCTGGCAATTCTGCCAGGTTGCATGGACGATAAACGATCCGTTCCGAATACCGGCAGCATATCCATTTATGTCCGAATCGTCTGAAAAACAGTTGAAGCGTCGACTCACTCCACGGGAATTGCTGCGCACGATTCTGATGCTGGACGATACGCCGCATTCGATCGCACTGGGCACATCCATCGGCATGTTCATCGGGTTGACGCCGACGGTCGGCATTCAGATGGGCCTTGTGCTGATCTTCGCATTCCTGGTCCGACCGCTGTTCTCGTTCAACAAAGTGGCTGCCGTGCTGACGGTGTATATCTCGAACCCGTTCACCGTCGCGCCGATTTACTGGGGCTGCTACAAGCTGGGAACGGTGTTCGTTGAAGGACACGTCACCTACGAGGACTTTGCCGCTATTGTGGAGTACCACAACTTCCGTGAATGGTGGGATACGGCGACGTCGCTGGTCGTCGATGTGGGAACTCCGCTGCTGGTGGGCTCACTGATCGTAGCCGTGCTGACATCCGTCCCGACGTACCCGATCATGCTGTGGCTGATCCAGCATCTGCGTCCCACCAAAGTTGCCAGCAGCGCAGCCGCGGAAGTCGCCGTCGCGAGCACGACCGACGATCCGGCCGCATAACCGGAACCTTGTAAATTCCTCGACCTCGGGGAAACTTTCGGGCTCGGTCGTGGTTTATCAGGAACGGCGATCTCTCAATTGTCAGACCCGAGCATTGCATGTCGGCAGTCATCAGCGAGCCCCAACAGAACGCCTGGCTGAGAGATCCAGACGTCCAGCGCATGCTTCGTGTGCGTGACGGCGATGATGCAGCGTTCGGGGAACTGGTCGAACAGTATCAGGACCGTTTGATCGGCATTTTCTCACATCTGCTGCAGGATGCTCAGTCGGCCGAAGACCTGGCCCAGGATGTGTTTCTACGTGTCTACCGGGCTCGTGAGCGGTACGAGCCCACCGCGAAATTCGCGACATGGCTGTTCCGCATTGCAAATAATCTGGCCATCAACCGTCGTCGCAAGCTGTCGCGTCAGAAAGAGGTGCAGCTCAAGGTGACCGAGTCCGGACCGCTCGGACCACGGCCGGAAGAAATGCTGGCAACCGAAAAGTCCGCTCTGATGCCCACGCGTCGAGTCGATAAACAGGAAATGCGCGAGATTGTCCGCGAGGCGATGGACACTCTGAACGAACGCCAGCGGATGGCTCTACTGCTCAATAAATTCGAGCACATGAGCTATGCCGATATTGCCGAGTCAATGGACCTTACGGTACAGGCCGTGAAGTCATTATTGACCCGCGCCCGGGAAAACCTTCGAACCAAACTGGAACCGTACCTTTAAGGCAAGTTCTCCTCTGCCGTCACATGAACACTGCTATCAGGCGAGTCGGCACGACATTCGGTAACCAACCATGACATCCTCAAACCAGACACAATCAGCGCCGAATCAACCTGAAGAACTGATTGCGTATCTCGACGGCGAGCTGAATGATGCAGCGGCAGCCAACGTGGAAGAGAGGCTGGCCAGGGATCCGCAGGTCCGACAGACGGTTGAGAAACTGACTCGCGCGTGGGACCTGCTTGATCTGTTGCCCGCCGCAAGAGCATCCAGTGATTTCACGGAGAGAACGCTGTCAGCGATTGGCACGCAGCGAAAGTCTGCCGACAACGCCGATACCAAATACCTGCCCGTCGGTCCTGGACGCCGAGTTCGAGCCTCCGGCGGTCGATGGGCAATTCGGGTGGTCGGTCTGATCGGGCTGCTGATCGCTGCAGCCGTCGGATTCAATGGCTCGTTCCGTCGAAATGCCGAACCAATCGATAAGTTGCTGACTGAGCTACCGCTGATCGAACGGCTGGATCAGTATCAGGCGGTCGGCGATGTCGAGTTTCTTCGTCACTTAGCGTCCAGTGGTTTGTTTGATGAGCAATCCGATTCTCAACTCAAATGAAGCCCCGGCCGGACCCGGCAGGCGGTTCGTGACGTGGCTGAGCGATTACGCCTGGCTGCTGGCCGGGTGCCTGTTCGTGCTGGTGTTTGTGCAGTCCGGCTCGAAACAGGCCGAGAATGCCAGCATGCGCGAGAACCGCAAGCGCATCGAAGACATGCCCCGCACCGACCGCGAGCGGCTGCGACACAACCAGAGTGAGTTCGACTCCTTGACCGCGGACGAAGAGAAACGATGCCGTGAGCTGCACAAAGCCATCGCCCAGGACGACAAACTGGACCGGACGCTTTCAGCCTGGCACAACTGGCTGGCAACGCTGTCCATCGACCAGCGCGAGAAGATCATGCGGACGAAGGACCCCGCAGAGCGGATCAAGTTGATTCAGTCTGTCCGCGAACAGCAGCGGTCCCGACGCGACTGGCCCGGTCGCCGCATGTTTGACGGACAGTGGGGACGAGGCCCGAAGTCGTCCGTGCGATTCGGCACGCAGGACTACGAATCCATGCTGCAGAGCGCTGGTCGCTGGTGCGAAGTCTCAACGCAACCCACGAGCCAGGACCCGAAGTCAGTACTGTCCCATCACGTCCTGATCGTCACCGAGTTACTCGACCGCGTCTTCCCCGGTTGGGATCGTTTCGGCTCGGCAAACGGTCCGCGGATGCCGCGTCCTCGACCCGAGTTTCCTGCTGAACTGCGTGCCAGCCTGATTGATGCGATTCGCGATCCGGCGATTAAACGCATGTTGCGAGACCGTCCCGATTCGGAGCAGTCGACCTCATCACAAAGCGTCATGTTGATGTCGTTCTTTGTGCGTGGTTTATTCGACGAGGCCCGTCGTCTGGTTGTTCATCAACGACCCACTGAAGACGACCGGTTGGCGATCTACCTCAAGCTGCCGGAAGACAAACGGGCAGAACTTGATCGCCTGCCACGGGAGTTCTTCAACTATCGGATTCAATGGATGTCGATGCTGAAGACGCTGGATCCGGACACAGCTCACCGGTTCGACCGGCTGTCGAATCTCATCGAGCGGATGAGTAGTCGCGGCCCGGGCCCGGGACAGAGCCCCGGCCGGCGACAGAACGGCGATGCTCCAGCACGACCGGGAGAGAGACCGCCTGGACGATTCGGTGAGGGTCGGCCTGGTGAACCACCGCAATTCGAAGGCAGAGGCAACCGTCCACCCGGAGACCCGCCGCCACCATCACGTGATGACCGAGACCGGCGATGAATGACGACCGTGGTTGCGACACAGGAGACGTGTTTGACTGCGGCATCGAAGTTGTCGCGCATCGTGGGGCGTCAGCTGATGCACCCGAAAACACCCTGGCGTCCGTTCGAATGGCGTGGGACCAGGCAGCGGCGGCTGTCGAGATCGACATTCACCTGTCAGCCGATGGGCACGCTGTCGTCATCCACGACGACACTCTGAATCGAACGGCCGGCATCGACGCCGGTGTGACCGAACGAACGCTGCGCGAACTGCAGTCATACGACGTTGGCCGATGGAAAGGCCGCGAATGGGCCGGCGAGACAATTCCCAGTCTCGGGCAGGTCATCGAGACAATCCCGATCGGACGGAGACTGTTCGTCGAGATCAAGTCCGGCCCGCAGACGATCGAAGCCATCGGTCGTGATCTGGCGCTGGTCGCGGATCGTCCCGAAGCCGTCGTTCTGTTGTGCTTCGATGTCAATGTCCTGGCTGCCGCCAACCGGCGGTTCCCTCAGCATCCGCTGCTTTTCGGTGTCGAGCAGAAAAAGTCGAGCGACGGCGACTGGCAACCTGGACTGGACGAGATCATCAACACCGCCGTCCAAAACGCAGCCACAGGAGTCGACTTGTCCTGGACGCCGGCCGTCGATGCGCGAGCCGTCTCGCAGTTGAAGCAGGCACGACTTCGGACTGCAGTGTGGACCGTTAATGACCCGTCCGAAGCACATCGTGTCCGTGACGCGGGAATCCAAAGCATCACAACGGACTGTCCCGTAGTGATTCGGCGGGCGTTGTTGCCGGATTCACTCTAATGCCGAGTGACCGTGCCGGGTTCCGCAGCCAGTTGCGTGGGCCGATTCGCATAATCCCACGACGCGACATCTGATTCGCCCGACGTCGTCGACCGGACTGTCACCAGAACTCGATTTCCGCGCGGGACTGTGGCTTCAGAGATCGACACGATCGCTCCGTCCTGCGACACGTCACGAACCTGCGAGGCGATGTCCCGAACACTCACATCACAGCGAGCACGACTTTCGGACTGGACGAGGACTGCGGCCATCATCGCGGAGACCCCTGTCGCGGCGTACCGGGCGCCGGCTTTGACCTTGTCACTATCCACAAGATTCAGCCGCAGCGTGACGGAGTTGATCAGCCATTCGAGCCCGATTGCCGCCAGGACACTCCACGCACCGGCCGCTGCCAGGCAGTCGTGCATGTGCTGCGGTCGGATGATCAGCACGGCGATCGGACAGAATAGAGCCTGGCTCCAGATGAGACGCTCGCGTGAATTCACGTCGCCCAGCGCTTCGTGTCGTGTGGCCCACAGGCCGACCGGTATCAGCAGTCCCCAGGGAAGAGTGCACTTCAGCAGTTCAACGGTCTGTTCCATGGGAGACCAGCCGGTCAACGCACTGAACTCCAGCCACTGCCACACGTACTGTGTCCCGTTGGTACGCACACTTACCGCCAGCGGCCATGCCACGGCGACCGCAGCAAAGCCGAGACTCCCCCAGAGCCAGATGTATTTCCTGGCCGCTTCACGGCGACGCAACAGCAGCCAGGAACCGATGGGGACGAACATCACTGCCACCAACGACGTGACGTCCGCGGCAATCGACACAACGCCGGCTAATAGAAACAAGGCCAGTACTTGACCGCTGCGCGCGGAGAACAGTGATTCGTAACTGACGGGACGAACGGCACGTGCCGCGGAATGGCGTGATTCCGATTCGATGCCGGCCAGCAACCGCAAGACAGCCGTTGCGGCGGCTGTTAACCAGATCAGGTGACCTCCCGCGACGAGATCGCCCGCGAGTCCGAATGTGGTCAGCAAAACGACACCCGCCAGCACTCCGCAGCGTCGCCCGCCGCACTGTGCTGCCAGGTCAGCCGTGAACAGGGATGCGAGAATCAGGCCGATCAAACCAGACGCCCGCAGTGCCAGAATCGGGTCTCCCGTGAGTGGCAGCAGCAGGCCAGCCATCCACTGCATCAACGGTGACGCATCGCTCCACGCGGCTCCGCCAAGAGTCGGGACGAGCCAGTCGCCTGAAGTGCTCATCTCACTGAGGCTCAACCCCATGACGGCTTCAGCGAGCCCGCTGGCGTGATGGCTGAAGAAGGCACCTGCCGTGACGAGCAGCGCAGCCAGAATGAGCCATCCGCGATCTTTGAGGCTCAGTCTGGGCAGGTTCGTCATCGTCGACCCTGTCTCGCGAACGATCGTGCGTGCAATCATCAACACGCGAGACGCAACATGAAGGAGGCTCTGGTGTCGCAGTCCGTGGCGTAAACGGACTGACAGAACATCGGCAGAAAGAGCGTTCACCTGCAGCGCACCGATCATCTCCGGATGCAGAAACTGCAGTCGCACTCCTGACCGATTCGGCTGTGACGAATGCGGTGGGTCCGTTCGTATCGATCAGGTGATCTAGACAATTCAGCCACGGCTGATCTGTCTTGTCGGCATAGTCACAGAGGCATACTGTGGACTGGAGTGGCCTGACAAACGGACAATCAATCTGACCAGACGTCCGGAACGTCGCGAGGAACGCGGCGCCCGTCCTGCCCACGAGCGGGACTCGGCAATTCGTTGAGGCGAATATCAGGAAAGACACGACATGTTTACGCTGCTCGACCATCGTCCTGATCGGAATTGTGAAGGCTTGGCCCGCCGCGAGTTTCTGCGCGTTGGCACGCTGGGCTTTGGCGGTTTGAGTCTGGCCAGCCTGCTCCGATCCCGAGCTGCGGCATCCGTTCCTGCTCAGGCCGTGAGACCGAAGTCCGTTGTGCTGTTATTTTTGCAGGGCGGCCCTTCGCACATCGAGTGCTTCGATCCAAAAATGTCGGCTCCAGCGGAGATACGCAGCATTTTCGGTGAAGTGAAGACCTCGTTGCCCGGCATCACTTTTGGCGGAACGTACCCGCAGCTCGCCGCGATGGCGGACCGTTTTTCCGTGGTGCGTTCCTATGGATCAAAGAACGGCGGACACAGTTACGCCGGAGTCGTGAGCGGCGGTAACTCGATGCAGGCGAGCGCTGGCTCTGTTTACTCACGCGTCGTCGGCACGAATCACCCGCAGACGGGCATTCCCAGCAGCACGCTGATTCTGCCCGAGGCCATTCAGCCGGACATGAAAATCGGTCGCAATTTCGAGACGGGTGCCCTGCCGACGCTGACTCAATCAGGGCAACTGGGAAAGAGCTTCGATGCGTTCAATCCGATCGGTGGCAGCGAGCTGAAACAGAACATGGAGCTGAAGCTGGCTCCTGAACGGTTTGACGACCGTCGGCTACTGCTGTCCGGACTGGACCGCATCCGTCGCGACGTCGACAGCAGCGGGCTGCTTGGGTTCACTGATGAATTCCAGCAGCAGGCCTTTGAGATTATCTCGCGGGGCGTCGGGAGTGCGTTCGACATCTCAAAGGAAGATCCGAAGACGGTCGCGCGATACGACACCAGTCACCTCTTCACAAACGAAGAAGTGCAACGCTGGGGCGACATGCGACGCTCGTCGAACCTGCTGGGTAAGCAGATGCTGATGGCCCGCCGTCTGTGCGAATCTGGCTGCGGTTTCGTAACCGTATCCGACTGTGGCTGGGACATGCACAGCAACGGCAACAGTCCGAAATTCCTCAACGGCATGAAGTGGCTGGGTCCTCAGGTTGATCATGCCGTGGCCGCGTTCATCAATGACGTGCAGGAGCGTGGCCTGGAGAACGACATCCTGCTGATCGTCACGGGTGAAATGGGTCGTACACCACGGATCAACCGCAACGGCGGACGCGACCATTACGGTGAACTGACTCCGCTGCTGTTGTTTGGTGGCGGGCTCAAGATGGGCCAGGTGATCGGTCAGTCCAATGCCAAGGCTGAACGACCGGCGACGAATCCATACACGCCCCAGCACCTGTTCGCGACGATTATGCACACGCTGTTCGACATTGGCGAACTGCGTCTGGTCCAGGGCGTTCCGCGCGAAATTCAGGATGTCATCGCCACCAGCGAGCCGATCACCGAATTGTTCTGATACCTGTGATTTTCCGCGGCGGCAGGTTGGTTCGAACCAGCGGTCATACGAGCCCGAAGCGGGGGGCCGG
>CAUZFZ010000054.1:0-53460 GCA_963579025.1 Planctomycetota bacterium
GTGATGTGGCGAGGCCTGCGTCGAGTCTTCGACTTCAGCCTCGCCTGGACAACATTCAATGAACTCTCCGCATCCTCGGGCCGCCCTCACTCAACTTGTGTGTAAGGGTGAGGGTTTCAACCCCGGGAAAATCGGCCATTTCTGGACTCCAGCCCCGGAGGGGCGACGGCAAATCCGTGCCGGTGCCCGCCGTCGCCCCTCCGGGGCTCAGCGACCTATCCACGGCTGGTTTCCCGGGTTAAAACCCCGGGCTATTCGCCTTTGCCCCTCCGGGGCAGCAGATATGTGCAACTTCAAGAAGCGCATGCTCCAAGTAGCAGTGGTGTGCCGCCACCCAGTGCTTTGCACCTGGCGACGTTGGCTATCCTCGGTCGCCGGTTCGCGGTGCAATCAGAACTTCAGGCAATGTCAGTGCGCTCGGAGTTCGGCTGCCCACGGCGGTCTGATCCGCTGCGACGCTCGACGTCGGTATTGTTGTCGCTCTCCACGTCGACCGACTGCTGGTCCTCGACCGTACGTCGCTCTTCCCGTTCTCGTTTTTCAAGCAGGTGCTGCAGTTCGGTTGGCAGCGGTAGAATGTTGGACATGTTGCGGTCTCCTTGTTCATGGGGTCCATGGGATCGCCAGGACGTCAATAACTTAATGAAACTCGATGGCCCTCTGTGGCGATGGACGTCGCCTGTTCGGGCATGCATTGCAGCTTTCAGTCGATGGCTCGGCCCGCGCTCCCCAGCAGGATGCGGACGCTATCCGAATCCTGGAAGCCAGGCGGTGGGTTTGTGAGATAAGTCGAATTCCATGTCAGGTTTAACGTGTCCGATATTTCGATTTCGTCGTGTGCGATGATCGCACCAGTGATGACGGGCTGATTTTTCAGTTTGACCTTTTTCGTACCGTAAATCAGGCCTTTGATTTCAGAGGCATACGTATCAGTCTGGTCGGCGTCGGCATCACCCTGATACGGCGTGCCCAGGGGATTGAAGTTGATCTGACTGGCGCTTTCGTTAAGGCCGCCGTTGCCAGGGTTGATCGTCACATCCTCATTGTCGACCAGCAGTGCCGGATACCCCGGAACAGCCGGCTCCCAATTGATGGCGCTTCCCCCCCCAATTTCCGATCCGGCATTGGGATTGATCAGGACCAGCGTGCCGACGATACGACTGTTCTTAATAAAGACCTTCTCGTTCGACAGGTTAATAACGTAGATGCCGCGTGGATTTGTCGTAGATCCGAATGGATTGTTGTCGGGGCTGAGAACCTGATTATGGATTGTGCGATCACTTCCCGTCTCTTTGAGCACGAAATCGTCAGCGTAGAATTCGGTGACCGAGTTGCCATCTCGCGTAGTCACATACAGCTGAGCCGAGTTGAGCGTTCCCGTCCATGTGGGCGTCAGCGATGAGCTGAGATCCTGCCAGCCATCAACGTCACTGATGTCAGAATAGATCGAGTCAAACCACTGGACGCCTTCGACACTGCTGTCGATTCTCAAACTGATTGCTGTTCCGACGTTTGCGGTTGAATCCATCTTGACCCAGGCGTGTACGTCGTAGGTGCTGCCGTTCTGGATGATGTCCGTAACAAGCTGTTGTGGACCCGCCCGGTGATTCAAGCGACTCGTGACCTTCACTGAGGCCATCCCGCCTGCGAATTCCTCACTCGCTGCCGCGATTGTGCAGTCGAGCCCCGACCAGTCCGTTGTTCCGTTTTCGAAGCCCGGGTTCCTGACCACACTTGCGTAACCCAGCGGCAGACTGCCTTTATCGATGACGGTTCCATTGGCAAGGTAATACGTAAAGACATCCTTCACATTCGGCATAGTTCTCGCGGTTGTGCCGGATGTCGTCGAGCCGTGATATGTCGATCCGGTGATGACACTTACCGCTTCCGCATCTCCGTTCACGGTGGCGGAGGTCGCATCGATGTCGCGGTTAGCACTAATGAGCTGATCGTTATTGATCGTCGCGTTGGATTTGATGACGACGTCAACGTTTGAATGCAGAGCCGCTTCCAGACAGGTGAATCCACGGTTCGCGGGCACCAGAGTAATCTGAGTCTTATGCGTTACTTCGCCGTATTTGCCGACACCGGTCAGCACGACTGGTTCCGTGGGGTTGTCAGTCAGGTCGCTGTCTGACGGATCATGACCCTGCAGCGTGTAGGCGCCGTTCGCCAGGGCGACGTCGACTTCCCAGTCTCCATTGGGAAAAGTGAAACGCCAGTCCGAGTCATTCTCAATCAGCAGCATCCCGACGCGTAACGCCGTAGAGGCATTATTCCGAGCTTGAACGGAATCAAAGGCAGCCTGATGTGCGCGTCGACCGACCTGTTGCTGCAGAAGTGACGAAAGCCCCAGCAAACCGACCAGCAGCGATGTTCCCACCACGATGATATAGATGCTCCCGCGACGGTCATGGCGACCGGTCGGGCGATTGCAGCAATTGTCCAGATGTCGTTTTTGCATGATCACTGCTCGTAAATCGTGATCGACATCGTGTCCTGGTCCACAGCTCCATAAACATCCGTCACAGTGAGCGTGACTGTCCGCACGATCGCGCTCTCGGTGTAGTTTGTGTACTCATGCGACGGAGTCTCGCCAGTGTCCGTTTCACCGTCGCCGAAGTCCCATGCACAGGTCAGGTCCTGACCTTCGGGATCGAATGAGTCACTGGCGTCGAATGTGACGTTGACCACTCCCTGCCCTGAGAGCGGGCTACCGCTCGCGATGGACACAGGCGACTGATTAACGGGTGGTGCGGCTCCCGACGTCAATGTGTTGCCGGGATCCGGGATCATCGCGACCCACGCGACGGTCTGATACGCGACCAGACTTGCCTGAAGCGTGCCGTTGTACGAGACGTTTACGGTAATTTGCTTGACGCCTTGATCGTCCTCGTCTGTTAACGGTGTCGACAAGTCGTCGGGGTCGACGTGCCTGACATTCACCCAGCGACGCCAGCCAGTCATGAAGGGTATCACGCTGCCGTCTTTCCGCTGCGGCGGCGACGCGTCCCAGACTTTGAAGTCATCGGCGTCGTCCCAAAGTGTACGCGGCCCGACATTTTCGAGTGCCTCAGAGCCTTCCGGTCCGAATGATGGACTGTCACCCGGCTCGATGTAGGCCTGCTGAATGATTTCCACCATCAGATCTTCGGCCAGTAACACTGCCTTCTGTTCATCACTTGTTCTCGCGAAGCTCCTAATGGCTGCGCTTGAACATTTCAAAGCCGTCACGATCACGAGTCCGACCAACAGAGTTGACACGACGACTTCGACCAGCGAAATGCCGGCACGTCGTGTCGTCGTGTTGTCGTGTGTCTTCCGCTTTCGCATGGCAGGAGCGCCTTAAACTGAAACTCGCAGCACACTGCGTCTGATTATGGTTTAGAAACGCGAATGGAAACGAAATCAAACTCAGCATCGCCGACGTCTTCGTAGATACAGGCCAGTTTGTCGACGGTGCCCTGGTCGAAGGGCAGGTAGTCATAGGCCCCCAATTCCGTACCGTCATAGGACACGGCGACGATGTTCGTGTCCGGGTTAATGACGAGTCGCACGTCAATGAAGTCATTACTCAAACCTGATACCTGATCGAGAGTCACCCAGGTCGAGTCGTTAACCCGTTTCTCGGCCGTCACCGTCTGAGTCCCGTCTGGCTGCAGTGACAGGTAGACTTTCAGTGGAATCCGACGACCATTCGAATGATCTGCGCTGATTTCAAATACCGCTCCTTTACCTCCGACGCTGGTACTGCGCATGCGGAGCGCAACCGTCGTCAGACTACGAAAGTCGTAGTCCGGCAGGGTTTCAAGCACGGATTCGTCGGGATGCCAGACGCCGAAGTTCAATTGGTCTGTGTCAAATATGTCTCCGCCTCGAACAGCCCAATCCGTGCCATCGTCGAAATCCGCATCAGTCGTCGTGGGGTCGACGTCAAAGTCCAGCTTCCAGAACCGGCTAAGCGATTCAGGCATATTGATCAGCGGGAAGCTGCTATGCAGGGTCGAGTCGACGGATGAACCGACCTGCAAACTGGCGCGGATTCCTGAAATGAACTTCCGCGTCACGGTGTGAAGACCACCGGGAGTCCGGTAAGTGCCGTGTATCTTGTAGCGCAGTGTCTGCGCGGGGTCGTATGTGAATGTGGCCCCCTGATCCGTCGATCGCAACAACCCGCCCGCAGCGGTGTCGGACGTCAACGAAACCGGGATTCCAAACGCGTCCCACCTGACGACAAGACACATCCCCTGCGACGGGTGCATCCGCGGAACGTTGCTGAAGTAGTAATTCCGGTTCGCCCATCCGCCGAGTGTGAATTCCCAAAGCAACCGCTGCCTGTAGATCAGGCTGGTCGGAGTCTTGCCACCGGTCGCTTCACGCAACTGGATCCACGAACGCCCCCAGAGGGGCCATGAATTGCGGTTGTCCAGAGTTACCTTCGTCACTTGCCAGCTCGTGGTATCCGGTGGCAAGGGCGTTTCGCTGAAGTCATCCGGATGGAAGTATTGTCCTAACCACTGACCGTAGGAAACATCTCTTTGTGACTTGGCCACATCGCCGGCATACTCGATGAACTTCACCTCTGAGCTATCTACCAGTCCCGTGAATTGTTCGTCCTGCTGTCGCAACAGGTAAGACAGTTCAAACGACTGCACGTTCTCGGCAATGCTGACAGGAGCACCGAAATTGAATGTACGAGTCAACGGATCGCCCGGAAGCCCGCTCCACTCATAACGGATCACGTCGTCGAGTCCGTCTTCGTCCATGTCCGGAACAGCAAATTGAAACACCGTGTCGCTTCGCTCCGTGACGTGAATCGCGTAGCGGGCTTCATCCGCCATGTCCGCCAACGCGTCCGATCCGTCGAGCCTGTCACGGATCACATCCGGCATCTGATTCGCACGTAGTACCACTGTCAGAGCTGATCCGAGTCCGACCAGTAGAATGCTGGAGATTCCGATCGCAGCCACGAGCTCCAACAGAGTGAACGCGGATCTTTGATGCGTTGATGCTCGACACACGCGGTTGGTTTGCCGGGCGGATGGTCGTGACGTGATGATCGTATTCACTGGATCGTTGCCTTTCCGGATCCGAAGTCCAGATAGACGACCCGCTGCTCGGTCCCCGATTGCACGAAAATCTTTCCCCCGTTGTCCGGCAATCCGAAGGCATTGAACGTAACTGTGGCTCCCCCGCCGAAGTCGACTGACAGGAGCGAGGAGCGATAGGGAAACGCACTCAGTTCGACGGTGTAGATGTCAACTGGGCGTTTCAGACTGGTAACGCCGGACAACGTGTAGCGATGGTTAGGGACATCGAACGAAACGGTCTCACGCACGCCAGTCGTTTTGGCTTGCCTGCGTGCGAGATTGAAGTCCGACGCAATGCGCTCCGCAGCCGACGAGACCTGATGATACGACACACGCCCGCTTAGCTTCGGAGCTGCGGTCGCCGCCAGGATACCAACGATGGCGACCGCAACCACGACCTCAACGAGAGTGATCCCAAATCGGCCACGGTCACAAGTAATTGCCGTTGAATGATTCATACTTCTGGGCGCTGACATAGTGAGCGAACAACGAAAGTGTTTGCTCTTCAACTTAGCTCACAGGAAGAGGGTGAAACGCTGGGTCTTCAGGTGTTGCTGTGAATTGCTGACCCCACCTGTTTCCTCTAATTACAAGTCGCTCTGGCTACCTCTATCGTTATCGAGAGGCGTGAGGTGAATTACTGAATTGAGCAATCGAGAAGTGTTTTTTGAAATCAAGTCCGCCATCCAGCACTTCTGCGATCTAGCTTTGAGCTGTGGTCGTCAATCATCGGCCTACTCGAACATTCGGGCGAAACGAGGCGTTTCGACCGCTTGCCTTACAAGCCTTTCTTCTGCGAGGGGATCGAAATGAAAAATGTTGCCAGGAAGAGTCGGCGCGGATTTACGTTGGTGGAGCTTGTGGTTGTCGTTCTCGTGCTCGGCATCATCGCGGCGGTCGCTTCGCCCAAGATGTTCAATACAGCCGTGGTCGCCCGCGACAACTCTACTCAGTCGTCATTGATGGTTGTTCGGGACGCGATTGAACTGTACATCGCGGAAAACGGCGTCTACCCGGGCGAACGTGGTACAGAGGTTGACTTGACGGGCGACCTTGCCGACTACGTTAACGGTCCGTTTCCTAACAGCCAGGTGCCAGGTGCCCCTGGCGACTCTTCGGTGAGTGTCAAGGCCGCTGGAACTCCTCTAGCGCAGGATGACGCAACCGATTGGATGTATGACAGCGTGACAGGAGAGTTCATTATCAACCGGACGGGATATGAAACGCTGTAAGCCAGATTTGGCTGACAGCACTTTATGCAAGACCTCGCCGAAGACTGCTTCGACGGGGTCTTTTCTATTGTATGGATCGTGCCTTCATGTGATCTGGTTCGGTGGCGGGTGATACACCTCCAGCAGGGAGTTGAGTCTCGGTATCCGCACTTCAACCCACTGCGTACGAGATTATTCGTTTGGCGGCCTCGCTCATTGACCTAGCTTTAGGGAACCACATCTCCGTGCGAAGCCCTCGCTGCACGCAGAGTCCGATCCGCGACACCGATGTCGCAGGAGATCAACGTTGTCAGGAGTTCTCGCCACCCTCGTCAGTCTGCCGCTGGTCGTCTTGAGTGACCTTTTGTCATCGGGCGTATGCGACTTTTGCGCGCACTCTGGCGTGACGTGGTTGCGGGATTACGCGGCGGGCATGATCTCACTTATGAGTGTTGTCGGCGTGTTCTCGCTGAAAAGAATCTGGCAAAGACACGATGAGTTGAAACAGGGAGTTTCTGGAGAATCGAGGCCGTCTTCCGCGGGTGACCAGCAGTTATCGAGTTGCAGGCGAGAGGATAACGACCCGATAGCCTGGAATTCGCTGGCCTGCGGTCACGCCGCGATCAACGTGGTAGACGGTCTTCAGGATCGTCTGACAGAGGCACTTTCCGGCACGGACGACAACGAGTCGCGCTGGTTGTTCAACTCGATGCCGGATGGCGTGTGTGTCACTGACTTGCAAGGACTGGTTTCACGAACAAATCCGTCGTTCCTGTCGATCCTGGATATTGAACACGCCACCGACGAGCTGATTGCTGAACTTATCGCGGAGTTGTCGACGGAGACGGCCGCAGACATTCGTTCGCGACTCCACCGGGGCGCAACGAGTTTCGTCCTCGAGATTCGCGCGGGCAAAATACCGGACAGGATTATCCTTCGTCTGAGCTGTTCACCGCTTCTGGATGATGAATGCGAACAGCGGGGACTCGTGTGGTGTCTGCGCGATGTGACTCAGCAGAAGCTCGCTGACGAAATGCGCAACGAATTCGTATTCACCGCGGCCCACGAACTCCGGACGCCTCTGGCAAACCTGCAGGCTTATGCCGAGACACTGGCTCTGGAAGAAGGGATCGACGTTGAGCGGCAGAAGCAGTTCTGCAACATCATCAATTCCGAGGCGACGCGCCTGGCGAGATTTGTCAATGAACTACTGGATGTGAGTCAGATGGAGGGAGGCGAGTTGGCGATCACACGGCATCCGGTTGACATCGAACGCCTTGTAGAAGAAGTCGTTGAGCACGTGCAGCCGGATATCACTCGTCGCGCGCAGGTATTTGATTACCAGCCCCCCGCGAAGATGCCGAAGTTGACCGGGGACAAAGACAAGCTGTCCGCCGCTCTGGTGAATCTCCTCGGAAATGCCAGCAAATACACTCCGGAAGGCGGTCGGCTGGGACTGCAGATCACGCTCGACGAACGGCAGATTCAATTCCACGTCGAGGATACTGGACACGGCATCTGTGAAGAGGAGCAGTCGCTCATCTACGACAAGTTCTTCCGCAGCAAGGACGAACGAGTGCTCGCTGAATCCGGGAATGGACTGGGACTCTCATACACACAACAGGTGGCGCGTCTGCATGGCGGTCGGGTCACTGTGAAGAGTGAATTGGATCGCGGTTCACGCTTCACGCTGACACTGCCACAGAAACAGGCGGTTACCTCTTAGCAGGCCGGACCGTTGACGGGTTGGTGGCTGATCCCATCGCCGTCGAGGATCAAGTGGAGACACGACGACATGTTCAATGCACTCAGGCAGGGGGCCGTGTTCGTGGTCACTGGTGACGAACCACTCCATGTGGAGTCGGTTGATGTTGCACGCGCTGCGCTGAGCACTTGTCTGCAAAAACGGCAACCAAAGATAGTGTTCGACCTGGAACAGATTCCGCTGGTCGACAGCGCGGGCCTGGAACTGCTGACCTCGACTCGTCGAGAGTGCATGCGCCGGGGCGGAGTGCTTCAGCTCGCACGACCGAATCATCTGACTGCTGACATCCTGCGGATGACCGGCTTGGATGGCCAGTTTAATATCTTCGACTCAGTTCGTGCGGGCGTGGGGAGCTTTGCCCGATGACCACGCTTGCATCACCAGCACTGGTTCATGTCGGTGCCTCGACCTCTCGCCTGCCGCTCGGTGAACGACTCGTTGCCGCGGGAGTGGTGACTGAGCAGGATCTCGATTCCGCACTCTCGGAACAGGGCAAGAAACGGTTGCGTCTGGGAGAAGCACTGCTGGAGATGGGATTTGTCGAAGAAGACGAACTGCTGCCGATCATCGAGGATCAGCTGTCAATTCCGGCCGTGGTGCTGCGCGAAGGGTTGATTGATCCGACCGTCGTGCGGAAACTCCCGCGAGCGACGGCCGAGAAGCTGATGGCCCTGCCGACGTTCTGCGTCGACGGTGTGCTGACCGTGGCCATGGCCGAACCACAGAATCTGATTCAGGTGGATGAAATCGAGAATCAGACGGGTTTACAGGTACGGCCAGTGTTCGCTCTGGCCTCGGCTCTCGAACGCCTGATTGCTCGAGCCTACGAGAATGACTTTGGCGTCGATGCAATCACTGCCGACCTTGATGGCAAAGCGCTGTCCCTCGAACAGGATGAGTCCAGTATCGATCTGCAGTCCATCGATTCGATGGCCGAGGGCAGTCCGATTATCAACCTTGTCAATTATATTCTCGTACAGGCAGTCCGCAGTGGTGCCAGCGACATTCACGTCGAACCAGAAATGAAGAGTTCCTCGATCCGCTTCCGGATCGATGGCCATCTGCGTGAGATTCTACGACCGCGCCAGGATTTTCATCCGGCAATCGTCTCGCGACTCAAGGTGATGTCCAAACTCGACATTGCCGAGCACAGGCAACCGCAGGACGGACGAATGCACGTGCGGGTCGAGGGCCGCGATATCGATCTGCGAGTCTCAACGCTTCCCGGTGTGCGCGGTGAGAGTGTCGTACTGCGCGTGCTTGACCGGGGCAACATCACGTTCAACCTGAACGAGCTGGGGATCGCGACACACGTCCTGAAGCGGATTAAGGAAATGCTGTCACGGCCGTATGGCCTGATGCTGGTCACCGGACCGACGGGCAGCGGCAAGACAACGACTCTGTATTCAGCGCTCGAGCTGATCAAATCGATCGAACGGAAGATTATTACTGTTGAGGATCCGGTCGAGTATCAGCTTGGACTGATCCATCAGGTCGCGGTCGGTGCCACGAAGCAGATCACGTTTGCCAGTGCGTTGCGGTCAATCCTGCGACAGGATCCCGACATCGTGATGATCGGCGAAATTCGCGACCGGGAAACTGCCGAGATCGCGATTCAGGCCGCACTGACTGGTCACCTCGTACTAAGCACGCTGCACACGAACGACAGCGCCAGCGCGGTGACGCGTCTCCTCGACATGGGCGTTGAGTCATTCAAGATCGCTGCTGCACTGGTGGGCGTCATCGCTCAACGTCTGCTGCGAAAGATCTGTTCGGAGTGCAATTCAAGCTACTACCCGCCCGCGGAAGTACTGCAACAACTTCAGTACCAGGGAGACATGCGTCGGCAGTTCAGTCGAGGTGAAGGTTGCCAGACGTGTTTCGATTCCGGCTTTCAGGGGCGTATCGGGGCCTACGAAGTGCTGACCGTTGATCGCGAAATGAGGCAGTTGATTGCCCACAATCCTGATCTTGAACGGTTGAAGCAACAGAACATCGAAAGCGGTGGGACGACGCTCCTGCAGGAAGGCCTGAGTCTCGCCGAACAGGGAACGACGAGTATCGACGAAGTCATGCGACTCGCCTTCAGCGATTGATCCCAATTCAAGGAATCGCGACGACAATCACGTTCACCAACGCGGCAAGTGAATCATGGAACTTCAATACAAAGCCAAAACACAGTCCGGCACGATTCAGACGGGAGTACTCGTCGTCGAATCAAAACAGGACGCACGTGCGCGCCTCAAGAAGCAGGGTCTGTTTCCCTTACAACTTGAACCGGCCAGCGGTCAGTCTGCATCGTCGAAGCCCAGCGCCGGTTTCAGTCGCCGGGGAATTGGTAAGCACGACGTGCTGATGCTCACCTGTCAGTTGTCGATTATCTGCCAGGCCGGTCTCGACATAGCAGAAGCAATCGAGATTGTCAGTGAAGAGTGCCCCAACCCGTCGTTGCGTACGATTCTCGATCAGATTCACGCGGATATTGAAAATGGTGTTTCTGTTTCGGAAGCTCTGCGAACCCACTCGGAGATCTTTGGCGAGGCCTACGTGGCAGCCATTGCAGCAGGGGAAGCATCCGGGACCTTGCCAGATGTCCTTGAACGTCTGGCGGAACTGCTTGAGCACGAAATTCAATTGACGTCCTCAGTGCGTTCCGTTCTGGCCTATCCTGCAGTGCTGATTGGAGTGCTATGCGTCGTTCTGGCCGCTTTGGTGTTCTTTGTTCTTCCTCAGTTCTCAAGCGTATTCGAGAGCCTCGGCAAGACGCCGCCGGTGATAACGCGACTACTGATTGATGCCAGTTCGTTTCTCCGTTCGAACGTGGTATGGCTTGCAGTTGCTTTCGGGATTCTGTTGGTCGGCCTGCGCCGCGGTATGAAGACAGGATTTGCAGCTCGTCACTGGGATCGTTTCGTGCTTCATTCGCGGCTCGTGCGCAAGCCCACCCGAGCACTCATGACCGGGCGCGCGTTTCGCCTGCTGGGCACAATGCTGCAAAGCGGCATTCCACTTCTGGACGGGATACGACTGTGCCGCGCTTCTGTCCGCAATCATATTTTTCGGGACTTGTTTGATCGTATGGACAACAGCGTTGTGGGGGGCGGCTCAATCGGCGGAATTCTGAAGGAATCGAATTTACTTCCGCCCGGGGTGTCTCAGATGGTGGGAGCAGCCGAACGGACAGGACAACTCGGGCCCGTGATGGTCACCGTGGGCAAGCACTTTGAGGTTGACGGCGAAAAGAGGCTCCGAGAAATGGCCAAACTACTTGAACCATGCGTGGTGGTGGTGATGGGAGTCATTGTTTCTGGAGTGGTGATGTCCGTCATGTTGCCGCTTCTGGACATCACGTCCACACAGAACTGAGTCAGAACATCTCGGACGACTACGGCATGCGCTCACACACACGGACCGTCTAACGAGGAGTGAGAGAGTGGTTGCAGCAGCTCCCAGAATTGCGAGTCGATTCCTGCCGGACCGTTCCCGGAGCCGAATCGGTGCGGACATTGGCACACGCATGCTGAAGTTTGCACAGTGCCGTCGAGTGTTTGGCAAATGGAAACTGGCGGCGGCTCACGTTCTACCCGTTCTGTCCCAGCAGACCGCAGATGCCACGGGTCTTGGAGCCGGTGTTGTCGGTCAGGCACTTGATGGAGTGTCACTGCGACCGAGTGGGTTTGAAGGCACATCGGCCGTGGCCGCGCTTTCCAGCGCTGTTGCCTGGCCGCGTCGGATCGAACTTCCTGACGGAGAAGATGCTGAATTGCTGGAAATGGTGAATGAAGAGTGCGATGCGTCGGAATCATGCAGCGTGGATTTCTGGCGGTCGCGTTCGGCTGAACGCGGCACAAGTACGATGATCCAGGTCGACGCCGTCGTGCTGCCGAAGGAGCAGGCCCTGCACTGTGCCCAGGGATTGACGTACGCGGGGCTGCATTGCGATGCGATTTCTGTGCAGAGCCTGGCGATGGCCCGTGCCGTGCAGTTGATCGAGGCAACGGACCGGCCCATCGCCGCAGTTGACTGGGGTGCGACAGCCCCCTTGTTGTGTGTCTGTCGAAACGGGCAAGCTGAGTTTACACGAGTATTGCGCCATTGCGGATTGCGGTCCGCCGTTGAAGCAATTTCCACCGACATGGGGATTGGAGAACTCGATGTGGCGCAACTTCTGATCTCGTATGGCGTTGATTCGGCTCGTCACGCGGGTGGTACGATTGGCTCACGACTGGATGTCATGCTGTGCGATCATGTGCGGCGGTTTCAGGACGAGTTGATCAAAACACTGGAATTCCTGCGGCAGCATCTGCCCGAGTCTGTGCCGGATTCGATTTGCCTGTTTGGTGGTGGAGCGACCATCGCCGGAATCGCGGCACGACTGAGTGACCAGACGCGCGTTGAGACCCGCAGTTGGAAACTTGAGCCCAGCCAGCTCGATCCAGGTCTGCATGCACTTGAGTTCCAATCGTTGTTTGGAGTGGCCGTTGGGCTATCGATTCTGGAGACGGACCAATGATGACTCCCGTAAACCTGTTGCCCTGGGAATTGAGGAGGAGTCGACTGATCGCATCGCAGTTGCGCCGGTGGAGTCGCGTGCTACTGGTCGTGCTGGGTCTGGTGGCTGCCCTGTGGATCCAGAAGCAGCGAGCACGACAGGAACTGCAAAGCGAACTCGCCGGAATTAACAAGCGGGCAAGGCCGTTGCAGCAACTGAACGCTCGAAACAGGCGGCAGCAGACGGAACTTGAGAAACTGAACAGTCGGGAAAGACTGCTGAATCAGCTCGGCGCACCATTCGAACCGCTGCAGCTCATTAGTGTTTTAAGTACGCGGGCAACTGTTGGTGAGGGCGGCGTCCGGATTCTGGGGCTGAAACTGACGACAGTGGAAATAAGACCGGAACGGGTAGCCGTGCCAACCGTCAGTGCAAGATCACGCAGGAAGAGACAGCCGGCACGAGTCGCAGCGAAGAAGACTGAAGATGTGATCGTCAAGTCGCAGTTGACACTGAAGGGTCTGGCAAAGGACGACCTGGCATTGTCCGAATTCATTACATCAATGCGACATGCAGGGGTCTTTGAGTCTGTTGAGTTGAAATCCACTGATGAGGTGGAACACCCGTCAGGACTGACGCGCGAGTATCACATTCGCTGTGTCCTCTAATCACGCTATGCGGAATCTCAAGTCATGAATGGTCGCCAACTGATTCGGAAAACTCGCGTGTTCAATCACTGCGCCGGCACAGCAGGAGTCGTTGTGACATCGCTGATTGCATTCTGTGCATGGTTGTGCGTGATCAAGCCGATCGACGCGGCTATTGAGCGGGACCGGACTCGGCAGATGGGCGCTCATAAGTGCCTGGATAATCGTGACGACATTGCTGGCGAAGCCGCACGTCTCAGAATCGAGCGTTCCGGGTTCGAGTCCAGACTGAAGGAACTGCTGGATGGAATACCGGAGTCCGTTCAGGACTCTCAGTTCCTTGGCCAGGTGGCCACGCTGGCCCGCGATTCAGAATTGTTGCTGGAACAATTTCGTCCCGGAACAATCGAGAAGTCCGGAGACTATCAGCAACTGGAAATCGAACTCACGGCGTCCGGAACGCACGCCAGCATCTGTCGGTTTCTGGACGGCCTGCAGAACCTGCCGCGATTGTGCCGTGTGCCAGAGTTGGACATCGAGGCATCTGGTGAGGAGCAGGTATTCCCAGTCAGGTTAAAGGTTCTGGTTTTCTTTGCTCCCGATGAATCCGAGTCGAACGAAAAACAGGAGGCAGTTGATGGACTACGTTAAGCGAAATCGCAAGCTGGCCGTCGTCCTGTCGCTGCTGTTTGGTGGCGCGATCATCCATCGGACAGGAGTTGTTGCAAGTCTGTTCGACGGCGGGGTGGAGTCACCTCGTGTTGTTAAGTCAGACATTCCGGTGGAGGAAAAGCCTGATCACACGGGCGCAGTCAATCTCCGACACTTCAATTGGCCGGAATCGAATCTGGAGGACGTCCTTGAATACAACCCGTTTGGTCTCGAGCCGGGGAGTGCAGCTTCGGATCCACTTGAATCATCATTGGCGTCACGTCAGGCAGCAATCGACCGCACTGGCCGCTCGGCGGTCGGGGACACGCCAGCCACGACGACCCAGCGTCTCAAAGCGGTGTATCAGAATCAGGATGGAAACATTGCGCTGGTCGGTTCACGACTCGTGCGAGTCGGAGACCGACTGGATGACGGGAGTCGCGTCGTTGCGATCCACGACCGTCGTTTGGTGCTGGAACGCACCACGGTCGCGACCGCAGAGTCGGAAGGCGATTCGGAGCAATAGGTCAAAGACAGGGTGCGGGTGATTCATCGTTGTTCAAGACCGGCAGTCCAGCGCTTCCGGCCGTGTCTCGTGCCAGGGTCAGTCCACCGCCAGTCGAATTGATGAGAATTGCGGGGTTAAGTGGAATCCCTCTGGCGACGCAATCGACCACGGCAGACGGGTGAAGTCTGACTGCCAGCCGCCAGGCACAACCGTCAATCGGCGAGTGACACGGGCGTCCGGGATTGCGGATGTCCGATTATTCCGATTACAGGAAACGTATCACTGCGCCGATGTCGGATGGAGCATGGATGTTCGGAACCGGGCGACGTATCGAGGGCCGAAGCGGATCACTGAACTGGTGTCCGCAAAGTTGGAGGTATTCGCCGCAGTACTTGCGGCTGATTCTGACTGTGGTCGCCGTGTTTCTGCTTCTTCTGACGCAACCGCTTCTGGGCGAGAACGAGGAAAGCCCCACGTTCGATTACCCACACGTCCATCGCGTTGGCGCAATGGTTTGGGACACGACTGCAAGACGCGCTGGGAAGCAGACTTCCGCCGGGCTCGCCCAGGAAGCCAGGTTGATTCGCCAGCAGGCATTCGGGAATTCACTGCGAACGAAGGTGCGATCCCAACATGTCGAAACGGCTGGCCAGGTCGGACGCTCCTTGCCGCCACACTCGGCCGTCAACGTCAATAGCGTATTCGCGAGCCCGTACAGAACAGTTGCGTTTCAGGAACCGGCGGCCGCGCCACCGGTCCCGAGTTTCGAGCCAGTGACAACGATGATCACTGTGCCTCTGGAAGCTGCGAACGAGCGAATTCGGATTACGACGATTCAGGACAAGATTAACCTGCAGGCACTGGATGCGCCGGTTAACGAAGTGCTGGCCATGATTGCTCGGCAACACGGGCTCAACATCGTGGCAGGTCAGAATGTGACCGGCACGATCTCTGTCACGTTTAAGGGACTTGAGCTGGAAGAGGCTCTGCAGGCCGTCCTGGCCATTAATGGTTACACATGGACGCGACGTAAGAATGTCGTATTTGTGTCGAAAGTATCGGCCGACTCAAAGATCTCTTCCAGAGTTCAGGGACGAATTTCACAGGTCTTTTCACTTCACTACGTTTCGGCCGAAGATGTCCAGACTGTGGTCACCCCGCTGCTGTCGCCGATTGGCAGTTCCGTGGTCACGTCATCGACGCCCACAGATCAGCGGCGGTCGGGCGAACGCATCATCGTTGAAGACCTGCCAGAATACCTGGAGCCGATCGCGGCACGGATCGCCGAGATCGATCAACCACCGATGCAGGTTCTGATCGAGGCGCACATCCTACAGGTGACGCTCAACGACGAATTGAGACACGGTGTCGACTTTGCCGCGTTGGCAAGGATTTCGAATTCAGCTGTCGTTGGCAGTTCTCCGGCGTTCACAATACCGTCGGCAGCTCTTAATACGAATACGTCGCCCGAGTACAACCTGAGTATCATCGGAAGTGACCTGGCGGCCGTTCTGGAAGCTCTGCAATCACAGACCGACACAAAAACGCTGGCCTCACCTCGGCTGCTTGTCGTTAACGGGCAGGAAGCGAAGATTCAGATTGGTGACAAACTCGGCTACTTTGTCACGACGACAACTCAGACCAGTACGCTGCAGGAAGTTAAGTTCCTGGAGACCGGAGTGGTCCTGCGTGTGACGCCCATTATGGGCGCTGACGGTCGAATTATGATGACCGTTTCGCCGGAGATTTCGTCTGGACGAGTTGTCCCGGAGACCGGTTTGCCGGAAGAGACAACGACTGAAGTTCAAACGACCATCATTCTGGAGGATGGCCAGGCCATGGTCGTTGGCGGTCTGATTACAGAGGCGGACGAGGAGTCCCAGACAAAGATTCCGATTGTCGGCGATCTCTGGGGTGTCGGCCGTTTCCTGCAAAAGCGCACGGTACGACGCAATCGCAGTGAGATCATTATTGCGCTGGTGCCACGCGTGATGCCCTTTGGCGAAGACTACAAGGGGCAGGCCGAACTTGATGCAGTCCGCGCAACGACACCTCTATTGGACCACCACCTTCAACCGATCATCCGCCCGGAACCGGATGTCGAGTTTCCGGACGCGATGGAGAATCCTCGCAGCATTCGACTCGATCGTCTCATGCGTGGCGTTAAGGACATTAGCCTGCCACGTCCGCGTCCGTTGGGTTACTACTTCCCCACGATCAGCGGACCCGGTTGGTTTGCTGACGCAGACGAATAGTCGTCAACGTCGAAGCAGGGACCTGCTTCAGATCTCAGTTCTGCAACGAGATGGTCATGTAGACTCGCGGTGGCGTCTTGTCTTCTTCGGGAATGAGCAACACGGACACCGTGTATTCCGGGGCATTACACACGAAGAACGTCCGGATTCGAGACAGTTTGCCATCGGCCGCGTGTGGGTGGTCGTCCAGCAGATATGTGGTCCGCCCTTCAGAGCGGACTGTCCGGTACAGATGCTTGTCTGAAAACGTCTGCTCGGATCCACACTTCCGCGCGTAAAACTCCCAGACCTTGCCGTACGGGCCTTTGCAGATCCTCACCGAGTTGTGGATGCTCCCGGTCGCACCTCCGCCGAAGTCCTCGGTGATGTTTGGGTACTGCCACTCGTCGGCAATTTCATCGAGTCGTTCCTCGTTCTCACGCTGCTTAGCAAGTTGTCGCTCGATATACGCTTTCGCCTTCTCTTCGTAAGGCGGAAAACGCAGACCGACTTCGTGCGCCTCGTCAAGGGCCTTCTCGTAGGTCAGTTTGTCGTCCAGAACACGATGCACCAGCCAGATTGCCCCCACCCGGTTGGCTGACGCGCAGTGCATCATCACCGGATGTTTTTTGCGATCCGCGATCACCGCTCGCGATCGGTCGAAGATTTCATCTGTCAGGCTGTCCGGCGTGCCAAACGGGAAATGGTGGTACTCGATTCCCAGACGCTTGAAATCTGCCGCCTGATCCGTCCCCAGTTGCTCGATCGCCATGCGCAGGTTCACGACGGTGCGGATGCCCTCGTCCTCCTTCGCTTTTCGAAAATCATCCGCCGACGGTTGACCGGCGAGATAGATGCGTCCCAGCCGATGTAGATTTCGAATCGACCCGATTTCGCACGCTTCCAGTTTCGGCGGCTGCTTTGAACCCTCTGGCGATGCATCGCCAGATTGCGGCTGCGCCGTCGCTGTCAGGCAAACACCGGTCAAGAGCATCATTGCCCAACAGAACGTGTGTCGATTCATCATGTGGGCCTCTTACCGGCGGAGGGATCACGGGAGCTGAAGGACGTAATCTACTCAACAGGAGCCCGACGCGCCTGTTTCGTCACTGGACATTTTCCTGAATTCGTCGCGTTACATTGCCGCGCTGTCGTCGCCTTCTGTAACAGCCTGGTTATTCAACGGGTTGATGAGCCATCACGGTGACACGACAGGAGACATCCCATGCAGCCACCCGTTATCGACGTCCACACGCACGTATTCTGCTGGGGTGAAAATCCCGCGGACGGATTTCTTTCCGAGCGCACACGCCGAGGCCTGATCACTCGCATCGTGCTGGCACTGACCGGAATGCGGAACGAAGCCGGTGACACGATCAGCGCGAAAATCCGCAACCGTCTGCTCAGACAGGTGCGTACATCGAGTCTCGATTACGCGGTCGTGCTGGCTCAGGATGCCGTCTATCGCAGCGACGGCTCGCGCGACGACCACTCGACTCACTTCTATGTCTCGAACAACTACGTGTTGGGACTCGCGGAGGAATGTCCGGCGATCATTCCGGGTTGCTCGATCAATCCGATCCGCAAGGATGCTCTGCAGGAACTTGAGCGTTGTCACGCGGCGGGATCAAAGCTGATCAAAGTGCACACAGCGATTCAGGGCGTCGATCCGTCCTCGCGGGAATTCGAACCGTTTTACCGACTCGCCAGTGAACTGGGTGTCGTCCTGATGTTCCACACCGGGTATGAGCATTCCTGCACGGTCCGGTCGCAGGAATTTACCGACCCACGTCGACTGGCGCGGCCGCTGGATCATGGGCAACCGGTCATCGCGGCCCACTGTGGCACGTGTGCCTTCTTTGACCGCGACGACTACTACGACGGATTCATCGAGACAATGAACCGTTACGACAATCTTTACGGCGACACCGCCATCATGGCGAGTCTGATTCGCTGGTCTTCGATGCAACGACTGAGTCGTGAATCGGAATCGATCCGTCACCGCATTCTTCACGGCAGCGATTATCCGTTCCCGCCGGCGCGATTGCCTTATCTGACCCGGACCGGACTGTTCCCGCCTGAGCGGCACAACTCACTCGACATGGATCTGCGCATCAAGCAGAGCTTCAATCTGGGTCCCAAATACGCCACTCAGGCTGCTGAGTTGCTGGGCATCCACAGCACGTCCGACGAGCCCGTGTCTCGGGAAGCGGTCCTGGTATGACCACGACGGCCGAATTTGCCGCGGACTGCGTGTCAGTCGATGGCTAATTGGATCGCCAGTCGGCAAGCCAGATCGAAATGCTCCAGGTCCACATATTCTTCGGGCGTGTGAACATTCCGCTGCCCGGCACCGATCGTCACAGCGGGAATGCCATGCCCGACGATCCAGTTGGCGTCCATACCTCCGTCGTTGCTGACACACTCGGCCTCGATATCGCATTCACTCGCCGCGGCCAGTACGGCCTGCACGACAGGCGTGTCATCGGACAGAGCAAATGCCTCGTAAGTTGGTCCTGGACCGAATCGCACCGCACCACGTTCGGCAGCATGATTGACGTGCGCATCAACCGACCGCTCGAAAGCACTTTTCCATGCCGCGATGATTTCGTCGCGAAAAGCCGCGTCGTGTGAACGAGCTTCGGCCAGGATGTGAAGTTCCGGCATCACCACATTGCTGCCGGTTCCACCCTGCACAATGCCGGCATTCGCAGAACCACGCCCGCTGGTCTTCTCAACGACTCCATGCCAGCCGTCGCGATTCAACTCGGACAGGGCATCCGCCGCGATGATCGCCGCCGACACGCCATCGCCAGGGTTGGCACCGGCGTGCGCGGCGATGCCATCGATATCGATGGTGAATCGCTTCGTGCCGATGACCGACGTAACAAACTCATTCGCCAGCGAGCCGTCGAAGTTGAAGCACATGGCCGGCTTCGTCTCACCCAGTTGAGCAACGTCCATTCCGCGGGCACCGACAAGCCCGACTTCTTCCTGGATGAAGAAGATCAGCGTCGCTGGCGCGTGATTCCGTTCGCGGGCACAGAGCGACCGTGCCACCTGCATGAGCACAGCACAACCGGTGCGGTTGTCTCCGCCCAGCGCCTTACCTGGCATGTCGTTGACGATTCTGGAGCAGGTGGCATCCAGTCTCGGTGCGGCTCGAACTGCACCAGGGACCGTGTCCATGTGCGCGCTGAATAATCGCCGGGGACCACGGCCGTGACCATCCAGTCGCACGATCAGATTTCCGGTATTCCCTCCATATTCGCTTTGTTCATGAGCCTTGTCGGTTGAAATGCATTCGGCCGGGACACCCATCGCGACCAGTTCACGACACAGGTGTACGGCGACGCTCAGTTCCTCGCCTGGTTTGCCGGGAATCGAAAGCAGTGTCATCAGGTCATTGCGTGCTTGGTCATTCATGACTGTTCCTGCCCCGGTCGACCAACGTTCGTTTTCTGCTGCCCGTCAATTGTCAGATCTTTGTAACTTTTGCCGGGGAGATCCTGACGCCTGCTGTTACAAGCGAACCGAAAACCTGCCATCGGCGCCGAACTCCCTGACCAGTTATGACCAGTAACAGCGAAACGTATGCAACAGTGTTGATTGCGCCGAACCACCAGTGTCCTGATGGACGCCGTGCGAGCCTTATACTCGATTTGCCGACGACTGGAGAATGACATGGCGATGCATCGATCGTTGACGTTTCTGTTTGCAGTTGCCCTGCTGGCATGTGATTCCGTCTCGTTCGCGGCCGAGGATAGTCGCCCGGATGTTTCCTCACTGCCGCCAGTTCCAGAGACGATTCACGATGCTCTGCAGAACCGTGATTACCCGGTGGCGGTCGAGCGGATCGATGAACAACTGGCAAAGGACGACGTCGAACACGCTGACTACCTGCTGTACCTCAAAGCCCGCGCACAGACTGCCGGGAGCATGCTCGAAAAGGCGATGGCCACCTTCGAGCAACTCGAAAAGGACTTTCCGAAAAGTCGCTGGCTGGCGCGTTCACGCTTCGGGCGAGCGGATGTGCTGGTCCAGCAACGGAACTATCAGGCGGCCGGGTTGATTTACCAGGCGGAAGCGAAGCGACTGCTGTCATCGGACCGGCGCGACGAACTGGCCCGCATCTATCTGGAGTTTGCCGACCGGTACTTTGAAGGAGTCAAAGCAGATGACCCATCCGGAAACCGTAAGCCGGACTATCAGCAGGCTCTGACGTACTATCAGGAATCACTGAAGCTGAACCCGGCACTGGCGACCCGGCAAAGGGTCGAGCTGCGGATCGCTCACTCGCAACGCGAACTGGGGAAACACAACGAAGCGATCGCGGCATACAGCAATTTCCTTTCGGCGTATGCCGGCGAGGACACAAAGGCCGATCGCAAAGCACCCGCCGCAATGGAAGTCCAGGCCCGGTACCAATTGGGCCGCACGCAACTCGCCGCGAGTCAATTCGAGGCAGCGCGGCGAACGTGGCAGGATTTTCTGGCCAGCGATGTCGGCAAGGCCGCCGGTGGAGACCTGCTGGCCGAAGCCACTTATCGTCTGGCCCATACCTGGCAGGTTCCGGCGCCGCCTTCAGTCCCGGACCTGGAACTTGGTGTGGCCGCTCACCAGAGATTTCTCAAAGCTTTTCCAAAGCATGACCTTAGTGTCCAGGTTGTGCTTGAGATCGCTCAAAGCTGGGCACACCACGGACGCTACGAACAGGCCGTAACGCGATTAACCACACTGATCCAGAATGCACCTGATGCAAAGCAGACGCCACTGGCTCGCAATCTTCTGGGCCAGGCGCTGGCCTCGCAGAAGAAGTTTGCTGAGGCGATCGCGGCGTGGCGAGAATTCCTGGCCAGGCATCCGTCTGATCCGAACTGGAGCAACGTCCAGCGCGTCGTCATCAACACCGAATACGTGATGGCCGAAGTGCAGCGGGCCGAGACGAACTACGAGGCCGCCCGCACTCTGTGGGAGACGTTCCTCAACAAATACCCACTCGATCCGCGTGCTCCGCAAATCCTGTTTCTGTTCGGGCAAATGAAGTCGGCCGAAGGATTGAAGCTCTATGCCGAGCAGATCGAAGCCGCGGGCGACGAGAAACGAGCCGGACCGATCGCACCGAAAGTGAAAGCGCGGCGTTTGTTCGAGGCGGCCATCGCGGACTGGCAACGAGTCGTCAGCAAGTATCCAAGCTCGGAGCAGGCCTCACAGGCGGCGTTCGTCATCGGTGCGACGCTGGAAGATCAGCTTGGCCAGCTCGCGGACGCCCTGAAGGCGTACAAGAAGGTCCAGGGTCAATATCACGCGCAGGCGCAGCAGCGGATTCAGCGACTGACTGCCAACCGGCTGGAGATCGTCTCGGAACGAAAGTTCCATTCCGATGAAGCCGCGCGGATCAAAGTCACGACGCGCAACATCGAAAATGTCTCCGTACGAATCTATCGCATCGATATGGTCGACTACTTCCGCAAGATGCATCTGGCGACTGGCGTCGAAGCACTCGACATTGCTCTGATCGATCCGGACAAGACCTGGGATCACAAGATCGCTGGCTTTGAAGAGTACCGCCGCATCGAGAACGAAATCGAAATCCCGACCGACGGGCCGGGAGTGACCGCGGTCACGATTACAGGCGAGAAACTTGAAGCCACAACGATGGTTGTCGTCAGCGACCTGGACATCATCGTCAAGAGTTCGCGCAACGAATTGTTCGTGTTCGCTCAGAACTCGCGAACGGGCAAACCGCAGACGGATGTCAGTCTGCTGATCAGCGATGGCGAGCAGGTGATCGCGGAAGAGTTGACCGGCAAGGACGGCGTATTTCAGAAGTCATTCGAGCAGCTCAAGACGATCGCCGACCTGCGCATCTTCGCAGTCCATGAGGGCCACGCGGCATCGACGGTCAGCAACCTGGCAGGATTGAACTTCGCCGTCGGCCTCTCGCCGAAGGGATACCTGTTCACGGATCGGCCAGCGTATCGAGCTGGCCAGCTCGTCAATCTGAAAGGCATTATCCGCTGGGTGGCGGAAGACCGTTACGTCTTCAAGTCTGGCGAGCAGTATCAGCTTGATGTGTACGACGCGCGCGAGCGGCTGATTCACTCGCGGAAGATCGCACTGAACAACTTTGGTGCACTGGCCGCCAATTTCGAGCTGCCGGAATCCTCACCCGAAGGGGACTGCCGTGTCCATCTGCATCAGCCCGGTGGCGAACAGTCTTACGAAACCAGCTTTCCGGTTCATGAATACCGTCTTGAATCGATGCGACTGGAACTCGAAACGCCCCGGCAGGTGTACTATCGCGGCGACACGATCAAGGGAACGATTTCGCTGAAGTACTACTACGGGACACCGCTGGCCGGTAAGACCATTCAGTATCAACTGGCAGGCGGCCGACAGCACTCCGCGACGACGGACGCAAAAGGTGAGATCGCGTTCGAGTTTCCGACGCGTCGGTTTCGAGAATCGCAGGAACTGGAACTCACGGCCACGTTCCCTGAAAAGAACCTGAACGCCGCGACCAGCCTGCAGCTTGCCACGCGCGGCTTCGCGATCAATGTCTCGACGCTGCGGCAGGTCTACATTTCCGGCGAGACATTCGATGCGACGATCAACGTCAGTGACCCGGCGGGAGAGCCAGTCGCGACGGACTTGACGCTGGAAGTGATCGAACGCACGCGCGTCAACGGCAGACGCGGCGAGCGGACGGTCGAAACGTTCGAGATCAAGTCAAACGAGAAGGGTACGGTGCAGCGCACGCTGCGTGTCGATAAGGCCGGTACGTACATCGTTCGAGTCTCCGGCACGGACCAGTTTGATAACCGACTGAGCGGTTCACACTCCCTGACGATTTCCGGCGACGACGATCGTATTCGCCTGCGTCTGCTGGCTGACCGGCATCAGTACCAGGTCGGCGACGAAGCCAGTATCCGTCTGCACTGGCGTGAAGAGCCAGCGCTGGCGCTGATTACCTATGAAGGAGCCTCCATTCTGGGGTATCAGCTTGTCTCGTTGAAAAAGGGTTCCAACAAACTGACCGTGCCGATGGCATCGCGACTGGCTCCGAACTTCAACCTCGCAGTCGCCGTGATGCACGGTAACCGATTTCACCAGACCGGCAGCGAGTTTCGAGTGGCTCGCAAGCTGAACATCACACTCAAGCCCGAGCAGGACACGCTGAAGCCGGGTGAGGATCTGAAGGTCGAAATCACGACAACCGATCCGCAGGGCAAGCCGGTTTCGGCCGAGGTTTCGCTGGGTCTGGTTCAGAAAAACCTGTGGCAGATGTTCGGCGATCAGCACGACGCGATCGATCAGTTCTTCGGCGGCGGCTACCGCGAACCACAGGTCCGCGCCACCTCAAGCTGCACATTCCTGTATCGGCCCGCAACGCGGTCGGTCAATGAGTTTCTGCTGGCCGAGCAGGAACGAGAGGACCTGGCTGGACGCAATACGGCCGCGATGGCGGCACTGCACGACGCGCGTACCAAGCAGGAGATTGCTGGGCTGGTCGACAATTTCAACGACCTCTTTAAACAGCGACGCTATGCGGAGGCCGGTCGTATCGCCGCCTACGCGAACACGATCGCGCCCAGCAACCCAATCGCGGTCAACATGCGGATCAAGGCACAGATTGCGGGACAAATTGCCCATAACGCGACCATCCGCAACGGCGGAGAAGTCCGTTTTGACCAGTTGATGAGCGTGGAAGAGTCACTGCTTGCCGTCGATGAGTCACTGCCGCAAAACTGGGCAGGTCTCCGCGGGACCGCGCGTGGATCTGTCGTAATCAATGAACTGCTCACGCCGTCGCAGCAGCTTGCGGAAGGGGCGGTGAACGGGCAATTATTAATAAGCGGTGGCGAATTTCCGCAGTCGATTCAGCCGCGAGGGCGGCGGCGTGCGAGCGCGAAACGCAGTATTGGCGACAGCGGGTTCGACCCCGACGAAGCTCTGCAGCGTCTGATCGAACAGGAGACCAACGGCGACGGATGGCTCGACGCGGGAGTCACCTTCAGTCGTGATGGCCGCCAACTTCTGGGCATCTCCGAACACGCTGCAAATTTCTCCCTGATCATCAGCCAGTCACAGAATGTGCAGCTTGAATCCGTCGCGAGTTACTTTACGGACCTGTCACGGTCCGAGAAGACAATCGTCGCGCTTAATGGCAAGGGTGAGTTTCAGGTCGTCAACGGACTGCCTGTCGCCGCACTCCACGACCTGGTCGGTGATGGCCTGCAGATTCTTCCCCGCATGGCCAGTGCCGAACTGGGGTACTGGAACCCAACCATCGTCACGGACGAGGACGGTAAGGCGACCATCACCTTCCGGCTGCCGGAGCGTTCGACGGCGTGGACGTTGAAGTCACGCGGTATCAACTCGAACGCACTGACTGGTCAGGCCGAAGTCGACATCGTCTCGAAGAAGGACCTGTTCGGTGAAATTCGGACACCGCTTGCCTTTACCGACGGCGACAAGGCCACCGTGCTGATCGAGGTTCACAATTCGACGGTCAAGAAAAATGAACCGATCGAAGTCGTGCTGAAGACGACCATCGGCGAACGCACAACGGAAATCCGCCGTCCGATCAAGTCGTCTGGTCCCGGTGTCGAGGAGATTGCAATTCCGGTCGAGGTCGTCGACGGCGACTCCGTGCAGTTTGAATTGACTGTCAGCAGCGGCGAACTGGTGGATACGTCCCGGCAGGCCGTCCCGATTTCGCCCTATGGCGTCCCCGTCTTCGCCACCACCAGCGGTACGTCGGCTCAGAGCACGATCGTCTTTGTCGAGCACGACAAACGGTTGCCCGTCGACGATTCGCGACTGGAACTACTGATCGGCCCCAGCATCGATCGCACACTGCTCGAAGCGGTACTCGGCTCGAGTATCACTCCGTGGCACGGTGGGCGCGCGGGTGGGTTTGAACGCTCGATCTCAGACGTCCTGGGTGGAGTCAGTTTGCTCAAGATGATCCGCCGCTCACGTGCGGCGGACAGTCCCGAAGTGCAGGCCTTGACTGCGAGAGTCAGCGCCGGTGTTGCCCGTCTGGTCTCATGCCAGCGAGACGACGGTGCCTGGAGCTGGTCGGGACGGCATGCCGCGGAATCCGATCGCTACCTCACCAGCCGCGCCGTATGGGCTTTGTCGCTGGCACGTCGAGGCGGTTTCTCGATCCCGGCCGACACGCTCGAGAAAGCGGTCGCGTCACTTAAGTCAGCATTCACCAACAGCAGTACATCGGATCGGGAAGGACAGGCCATCATCCTGCACGGTCTGGCCCAGGCCGGTGCGGCAGACTTTGCATTTGCCAACAGGCTGTACCGCGAACGGAACAGCCTGACTGCGTCCGGTCTGCTGCATGTTGCATTAACCCTGATCCAACTCGATCGAAACGAAATGGCCGAGGACCTGGTCGCACTGGTCGGCCTGAAGACCGACCCGGCGACGGTCGACCAGTCGGACGCGGCTGTTCTGGGCTGCATTCCGTGGATGAGGACACGTGTTGAACTTCACGCGCTGCATCTGCTGGCACTCGAAGAACTGTACCCTGAAGACAAGTCAACGGAGCAGGCAGCCGACTGGCTGTTGGCCGCCAGGCGTGGCTTCCGCTGGAATCCAGAGAAGGCCAATGGTCCTGCGGTGATGGCGCTCGCCGAATGGTTTTCCCGAGCGAAATTCGAAAGCGAAAAGTACACGCTGACTGTGCAGGTCAACGACAAAGATGTGGATACGCTGGAAATCGATCCGGCTGTCGATGCGACACGACAGGTCGCCATTCCCGCCGAACTACTGGTTGACGGCAAATCACAGAAGATCAGTCTGCAGCTCGAAGGTCGCGGACGGTTCAGTTACAGCGCGGTACTCAGCGGTGCCGTGCCGGCCGACCAGCTCAAGACGACGGCGGACAAGTGGCGAGTGACCCGCTACCGCGAGCCTGCTCATCGCATGCTGGACGGAGTTGTCATTCCGCGAGGATTTGGCGTGCTGATGGGTAACTACCAGTACTTCCGCAACCCGCTGACTCAACTGCCGGTCGGCGAACGGGCGGAAGTTACGTTGCAGGTCAGCCGCAATGGTGTCAAAGGCACAAAGAACGAACAGCTTGACTACCTGGTCATCAACGAGCCGTTGCCCGCGGGCACGAACGTGCTGCGCGAGTCAATACGTGGTGCGTTTGAACGCTACGAAATCGGACCTGGCGCGATCACGTTCTATATCGGCGACCAGCCACATCCGGGACCGATCCAGTACACACTCGTTGGCCATCTGGCCGGCAACTATCGGACTGTCCCGACCGTGGTTCGCAGTTTCTACCATCCCGACCAGATCGCCATTGCTGCTGCGAATCCGCTGCAGGTTCTGGAAGCGGGAAAGCAAACCGTGGACGAATACAGGCTCACGCCTGTGGAACTCTACCAGTTCGGCAAGCGACTGTTTGGTCGCGACGACTTCGCTGCCGCCGGACAGCATCTGACCGACCTGTTCAAGAACTACCGGCTCAAAGACGACATCTACAAAGAAACGGTCCAAATGCTGTTTCGGACGGCACTGGTCACCGATCAGCATCAGGCGATTGTCGAGTACTTCGAGATTATCAAAGAGAAGTACCCGGACGTCGAAATCGACTTCGACGCGATCATGCTGGTTGCGACGGCGTATCAGGAACTGGGCGAGTATGAGCGTGGCTACCTGGTCTTCCGCGCTACGATCGAAGGCGCGTTCGAACGCGAAAGTCAGATCGCTGGTTTCCTGGACGACCGAGACGAGTTCGTTCGCTCCGTGGAAGTTCTCGAACGACTGTTGCACGAGTATCCGGCCGAGTCATACGTCTCGGTCGCGACGTTTGCTTTGGCCGCTGAGGTGTATGGCAAAGCCGCTGAGGCTGGCACGAACGAGAAGTTGCGCAGTGCCGGGATTACGAGAGTTGACCTGATCGCTTCGTCTATTCACATGCACGACCACCTGCTGTCGACATGGCCGACGGATCCGGCGTCTGATCGCGTCAGCTTTTCCCTGGCCAATGCAGTGCTCGATCTGGAGCAGTACGAACAGGCGATCGCGCGCTGCGAGAAGTCAGCCAGGCGTTATCCGAACAGCCCATTGCTCGACAGTTTCTGGTACGTGATCGGCTACAGCCAGTTCGCACTCGGGAATCACGACGCCGCATTGAAGATGTGCAAACAAGTGTCTGAAGCCGTGCGCAAAGACGAGCGCACCGGCATCGATGTCGAGGCTGCCAATAAATGGCAGGCCGTTTACATCATGGGGCAGATTTACCACAGCCTCGGCCAGCCCGCCGAAGCGATTGCTGAGTACGAACGCGTGAAGAGTCGGTTCTCGGACGCGACGGAAGCCATCCAGTTCTTTACGCGTCAGGACATTCGCCTGCCCGAAATCACGACCGTTAAACCGGGAGACGATGGCAAGGTCGAACTGCAGTTCCGCAACGTGAAGGAAGCCAGCGTCAAGGTGTATCGAATCGACCTGCTGAAATTCGGATTAATGCAGCGAAGTCTGAGTCGAATTACGGCTATCAATCTGGCGGGCATCCGTCCCTATCATGAAATGAAGACGAAGCTGGGTGATGGCAACGACTTCCGTGATCGCAAACAGGAACTCAAGCTGCCGCTTAAAGAAGAGGGCGCCTATCTGGTCGTCTGCCGTGGAGAGAATCTCTACACGAGCGGTCTCGTGCTGGTCAGCCCGTTGAAGCTGGAGATTCAGGAGGACGCGACCAGCGGACGCGTGCGAGTCACCGTTAAAGACAGCGGAACAGATCGGTACCTGCGCAACGTGCTGGTCAAGGTCATCGGCAGTGCCAACAAGAACTTCAACACCGGCGAGACGGACCTGAGGGGCATCTTTGTGGCCGACGCCATCAACGGCACCAGCACGATCATTGCCCGAGCCGATGAGGACCGCTACGCATTCTACCGTGGTGCCACATCACTGGGGCACGTTGAACCAGAGGCATCGGCTGCTCCGCAAAAGAAGGCATCGTCCAGCTCACAGGCACGCGGTGAAGGGCAGAGCAAACGCGAACTGCTGCAGAACCTGTTCGACTCGAACGGCTTGATCCAGATTGAAAACCGCAAGAATTATCGCCAACTTCTGGACAACAAGAGCCAGGGCGTGAGAGCAAAGACTGCGTTCTGATTCGAAGACAGATGGTGCGGATCAGCGAGATCGGAGGATCAGGTCAACAGTCGCTGGACTGTTCCCGTACTGTCTGCAAAGCGTTCAGTCTTCAGCCCCATCACTTGTGCGTGCGTCAGCCACAGGTCGGCCAGTGCTGTTCCGTCTGCGCAATGAAGGTGTTGACCTGTCTGCAACCGCCCACCACCAGAACCAGCGACAATGATTGGCAGATCGGTGTATTGATGCGTCGCGCCGTCGCCCAGACCGGAGCCATAAGTAAAAATCGTATTGTCCAGCAATGAGCTGCCATCGGCTTCCTCGATGCCGTCCATTTTCTCGGCGAGATACGCGAACTGCTCCATGTGGAATCGATCAACCCGCAACAGTTGCTGCAGGAACTGATTCTGATTGTGAGACATCTGGTGATGGCTCATGGGTTTATTAAACAGTGATTCGTAAGTGAACGGCGTATCCCAGCGCTCGGGGCCGATCATCAGTGTGGCCACGTTCGTCAGTCCCGTCTGCAATGCCGCGACCATCAGGTCTCCCATCAGGCGGATGTACTCTCCACGAGGTACATGAGCTTCCGGTGGTTCCTCGATCGACACGCGAGCGAGTTCGCCCTTCATCTTTTCCAGCTTGTCCATTTGTTCTTCGATGGTTCGGATACCGTCGAAATACTCGGTGAACTTCAGACGGTCGGCCCGACCCAGCGTTCGTTGCATCGTTCGTGCATCTTCGAGCACGAGATCGGTGATGTTGCGATAGGTCTGAATATCCTGCGTTCCAAACATCCTGCGGTAGGCTTTGCGCGGATCGCGAATTGATGGTGCAACATAACCGGTTCCATACCACGAGATGTTGTCGAAGTAGATCGACTCCTTATTGTCTCGGTGGCTGTTGCAACTGAATTCCAGCGTTCGGAAAGGCGTTGTGTCTCCGACGTGGTCGGCAACGATGTGGTCCAGCGTCCGGGCCAGTGGATAGACGGATGATTCCACCGAATGCGCGGTGGCACTGCTCAGAAAACACGATGCACACTGCGCGTGGACGTCACTGCCGTGTTGATAGAAGCGATCCATCCCGGTAATCAGAGTAACTTTCTGCCTGATCTTCTCCAGTGGATTCTGCGTGGGCGTTAGTGTCTTCAAAGGATGAAGACCAACGAAAATCTCGCTCTTGCACGCGATTTCCACCTGGCTGCTCGTGAACTTCGGAATCGCGGCGTCCTGCTCACTCGGAAAAAAACCGCGCCGCACGACGCCGATGGGGACGTAGAAGATGGCCAGTCGCTGCGCCGGCGTTGATGTTGCTGGATTGTTCGCGGCCAGGCTCTCGAACCACGGCAGGGCAAGCGTTGAACCTGCAGCTCCGCGGAGGAACGATCGTCTTGTCATTGTCGTCATGATTTCCTCGTCTCAACAAGTACGTTGTACTCGTCACGGTATTCAGTCCAGGTCACGATCAGATTCAGACTGCTGCAGGAATGGATCGCTCAGCACGACCTGTCGGATCATCGACTGAAATCGATAGTTGTCAGCGGCGGTTTCACTAACAATCTCGTCAAGTGCCAGTGAGTCTGTGACGTTCGTTTCGCGGCCAAGTGCAAACGAAAGCAGATGCGCGGCGAAGGCTCGGGTGAAGCGGTCCTTTTCCTCAAGCAACGCGTCTTTGAACCCCACGATGTCGGCGAATTCGTGTCGACCGAAGAGTGTGCCACTGGCATCGACGACTCGCCCGTTCGCATAGGTATCGCGCCAAATGCCGGCCGGGTCGTAATTCTCCAGCGCAAACCCCAGGGGATCGATCCGCCGGTGACAACCGGCGCAATCGGGCCGTTTGCGATGCGCGGCGAACCTCTCCCGCAATGTCAGGTTCGCTTCTTCGGCTGCTGGCTTGTCGGCCAGCAGGGGCACGTCGGCGGGAGGCGGTTCTGGCGGATCGTTCAGAATCACACTCGCGATCCAGGCTCCACGTGTAATCGGTTGCGTACGTGTCGCGTTGGCCGTCATCGTCATCACGGCTGCATTGGTGATGACGCCGCCCTGTCGCCGATCCGTGACAGGCACACGGCGGAATTCCACAGCGACTGGCGATCCTGCGTTTCCTTGTGATCCGTTGCGATACCAGGCCTGCAACAGATTGCTGCGGTAACTGAAATCTGAATCGATGAACTTGAGTATCGACTGGTCCTCGATCAGCACAGTCTCAAACAACAGTAGTGGCTCGAGCATCATGTGCATGCTGGCGCGATACTTCGCAAAGTAGAATTGCGGATATCGCTGCCGATCGGGCGTTGAAGAGATGATCCGTTCCAATTGCAGCCACTGAGCGGGAAAGCTGTCACAGAACCGCTTCAGGCGTTTGTCTCGCAGCATTCGCCCGACCTGTCTGGCCAGCACGTCCGGATCGTGAAGCGTTCCTGCGGCCGCCGCGTCGAGTAGTTTCTCGTCCGGAATACTGCCCCACAGGAAGAACGATAGCCGCGACGCCAGGTCGAAGTCGTCGCTGGCCTTCGGCTCTTCGTCACTTCCGGCCGCTATGCGGTCATAAACGTAGAAAAAGCGAGGAGACGCGATGGCCGCAGCAGCTGCTGACTTCATGCTGTCAACGAACGGCTCTCCCTTTCGGAGTTGCGTTACGACATACGCGGTGTAGCGATTGAGCAGTTCGTCCTCGACTGGCCGGCGAAACGCGCGTGTCAGAAAAACTCGTAGACGATTACGAACTTCAGTTTCCGTGTCTGATTTCGCCTCAGACGGAGGTGGAGCGAAGAAATCTGGCCAGATGCCGCACGTCTTCGGATTGAAGTCCGCACTTTCCACGATTGACCGACTGAGCTTCAGAAACGATTCAAGCAACAGTGGTGAGAGCGAAAGGTGGTCTCCCCTGTTGTCGAATCCGTGCTCGGCACGGAGGTCCTGTGGGAACGGCGTTACCCCGGCAAGACGTTTCTCGATTAACTGCGACTTCCCCAGTGGACGACTGCCCGCTTTGAGTCGCTGGGGCATCTTGCCCGTCTCTGGCCGAAAGTAGTTCCCGTGCTCGCGCAGCATGCGCTCCGGCAACGGAAAGACCACGACGTCCAACTGAAAGAGATCCTGAACCGCGTTGTTGTATTGAAACCGATTCATACGTCGAATTGGCGTACCGGGCGGCGATTTCTGCGCCCTGACAGCGACGCGTAAGACATCCTGCAATTGCACCAGCAGTTGTTTACGTGTTTCCGGCGCCAGCGGTGGCTCGTCTTCAGGCGGCATATAGCCTGACTCCAGCACATCGACGAGATCTCTCACGAGCATGGGATTCGTCACGAGGTCGTCCGCGCTCTTCAATTCAAACAGGTTGACCTTCCCCTCCACCTTGCTGTCGCGCCCGTGACATTTGACGCAGCTCTTCTGAAACGCCGGCTGCAGGATGTCGCGAAAGGCATCATTGTTGATCACACGTGGGCGATCATCTGCGCGCAGCGGGGACGCTACGAGGCTAGTCGCTATCAGAATCGTTGCGGTCGCAGTTCGCGTTATCATGGCGCCATCGAGTTTCACAGCCTGAGTCGAGTCAGGTCGTCCGCGTGCGGTGGTCGATGCTCGTACGCAGCAGCCGACTCGGTTCACCCGACAGCGTAGCATAAGGGTCGAATCATTCGCGCGGAGCGTCCCTCGTATCGGCACGGACGGCGGTTGCCGGCTCGGGCTCCGACCGCGTTGATTGAATCCCGTTACCGGTAACAAGCGACTGGAGATTTCAATGTCCGACGACACCGGACACCAAGTCAGTGAGAAGACCGGCTCTGCGTTGGACGCAACACCCGTCCTGCGGGCATCGATCGATCCCGACGCCGAGACCATGCGGCGGCTCGGTTACGACCTTGTTGATCGCGTTGTTGAACATCTGACGACGCTGAGTGACCAACCTGTCGCGCGTCGCGGAAGTCGCGATGGCTTTGCCGAGCTGGTTGATGAACCCATGCCGCGGCACGCGACGCGTCTTGAAGACTGTCTTGAGTTCTTCTTTGATCGCGTCGTGCCGGGAATGACGAAAGTGAATCACCCACGATTCCACGCGTACATTCCGGGCCCGTCCAGTTTTGCCGGTGCACTGGGACAGATGCTGGCGGCCGGGACGAATCCGTTCGCGGGCAGTTGGCTTGGCGGTGCAACGGTTAGCGCTCTTGAATTGACCGTGTTGCGATGGATCGCCGAGATGCTCGGTTACGACGTGAACACAGCCGGAATCTTCACCAGCGGCGGCTCAATGGCCAATCTTGTGGGGCTCGCCGCCGCCCGGGCCCGCTTCGGCCGCGACACGCTGCAGTGCGGGACGATCTACGTGTCACGCGAGGGCCATGCTTCAGTCAACAAGGCTGCGACGATCCTCGGTTACCCGCCCGCAGCCATTCGAACTGTCCCGGTCGACTCGCAGTTGCGAATGGAACTGGCTGAGTTGGAGAAGATGATCGCAGACGACCGGGCCGCCGGGCACGTCCCATTCTTCGTTGCCGCCAATGCTGGCACGACGAATACCGGCGCGATCGATTGTCTGCCGGAGCTCGCAGATTTGTGTTCGCGCGAAGTCCTCTGGTTCCATGTCGATGCAGCCTACGGCGGATTCGCAGCCATCGCCCCGGAGGGCCAAACGCTGCTGCGCGGGATGGAACGGGCAGATTCACTCACACTGGATCCACACAAGTGGCTTTACTGCCCAATGGGGACCGGATGCGCATTGGTGCGAGAAGCGAAATACCTCGAAGGTGCCTTCTCGACTCACGGCGACTATCTGAAGGACCTGCCTGCCGATGAAGTGAACTTCCTGGATCGAGGTCCCGAGTTGTCGCGTCCGGCTCGTGTGCTGGCTGTCTGGATGGTCATCCGGTCCGTTGGACGCGACGGACTGGCGACTCAGATTCGGGAAGACATGCGTCTGGCCCGACTGGCTGCGGCACTGCTGCGTGAAGACTCCCGTCTGGATGTTGACGACCCAGTGCTGTCAGTCGTGACCTTCCGGCATCGCCGCCGTGACGAAGAATCGGAACGTGACCGCGCAGCTCGTGATTCGGCACTCATGGAGTCCACTCTGGCCGGAGGCGAACTCATGCTTTCCACAACAATCCTCGGTGAGCAAAACACGCTGCGGATGGTCGTCATGAATCACCGCACGACCGAAGCAGACGTGCGTCGTTCAGTCACGCTCATCCGTGAGCACATTGTGTAACGGAATGAGTTCAGACTGTTGCCGACGATGCCGTCGCGTCTCTCTCAGGAACGGAACTCAAATAAGTTCCCGATCTGGAATCCGCGAGACCTCTGAGCCGTAGGCGGATTTCTCCGAAATCCGCTGCCCTGGACCAGGGAAGACTGAGCGGCGGTCGATGTGCCGGCAGGTTGCGGTGTCGTTTGGTCCCGATTTCGGAGAAATCGGGCTACGGCTACGGCTCACAATTCCGGGAAGTTATTTCGGGACCATTCCTCAAAGCTGCAAGTGCAGAACTGGCCGCCTGCCGGACATAGTCCTGCGGATCGTCTTCCGCGATCTGATTCAGGTGCAGTGTGACCGTGCCAGTCGCAATTCCAATATCACCGAGCGCTGCGCAGGCGGCTCCACGAGTATCGGCGTCCTGGCTTCTGAGGAATGGCGATACGCCGTCGGCACAATCCGATCGTCCGTTACCGATTCGACCGATGGCGCGAATCGAGCTGAGCGTCATGGCGGGGTCTGGTTGCGGTGCGTCGAGTTCGGCCAGAAGTACTGGTAGCGCGTCGCGGGCATCCGGGCCGATCATTCCAAGAGCGCGCACGGCGTTGACTCGACCAAGAGTGGGCTTACTCATGAGAAAACGCGTCACTTCCCTGACGGCTGGCTTCCCGATCTGGCCAAGAGCCTTCGCAGCAGCATTGGACAGTTTCGTGTCCGAGTCTTCGAGGCAATTGACCAGGACAATCACCGCTGATTCGGAGGGAGCACCGATGCACCCAAGCGCCTGGGCCATGCGATCCCGGGCTGGGTTCTTCACTTGTTGCAGTCGTTTCTTCAGCTCCGGCACTGCCGGGCGACCGATCGATGCCAGGTGGCGTTCCGCTCTGGCTGCGACCATCCAGTCTCTGTGGTGTAGTAGCTCGGCAAGCTCAAGTATCGATTCGCGGCGTCCCGAGATTTTCCATAGAGACCAGGCCGCACTCGCTCGAACAAGCGAGTGCTCGTCTGCCGTCGATTGCTTCAGTCGATTCAGGACTGGTTTGTGTTTCGCGCCGAGCAAGCCAAGCGTCTCGGCAGCTGCAGCTCGAACGTCCGGGTCGACATCATCCAGCGATTGCAGCAACGCGGGGACTGTGACCAGCGCGGGCCGGCCGATCTTTCCCAGCGCGACGATTGACTGCCACCGCACGTTATCGTCGAAATCTTCAAGAGCCTCAGTCAACGACGGGACTGCCGGGGCACCAATCGCGGCCAATGCGTTCGCTGCCGCTGTCATCTCCCTTTCGTCGTAAACACGCGACGCGAGGATCAGCCGTTCAACTGCGGTTGTGGCTTCATCCGCCGCGTGGGCAGCACTTGCCGGTGCAAGCACCGCACCAAGAGCCATGGCAAACAGTGCCACTCGACCAGTCGAGGAACAGCCACTCAATAGGGACCTGAGTCTCGTGTCTGGCACGTTCATTGGACGGTCGCTCCTGCGGCAGTCAAAGTCGCCGGAGATGACGCTTGACGTTGCATTGAATCAAGCCATCAGTTCCGGGACGAGCTTGCCGTCTTCACCGACTCCGGTCAGTCGTTGGTCGAGCCCCTTGAAGCGATACGACAGTTTGCGATCGTCCAGACCAAACAGACGCAGGGCTGTTGCCTGGAAGTCGTTCGCGTGAACCGGGTTCTCCTCGATGCTCCAGCCGACATCGTCCGTGCGACCGTGTGTGTATCCTGGACGACTGCCGCCACCGGCCATCCACATCGAGAACGCAAAGGGATGATGGTCTCGACCGTCGGCTCCCTGTGCGAGCGGAGTACGACCAAACTCGGTACCCCAGACGACGAGGGTTGAGTCCAGCATCCCGCGAGCCTTCAGATCTTTAAGCAGCGCCGCCAGCGGCTGGTCCACGGCCTTCGAGTTGTTCGTGATGTTTCCGGCCAGGCCTCCGTGTGCGTCCCAGCCGCCGTGGAAGATATTGATGAAGCGGACTCCGCGTTCAACCAGTCGTCGCGCCAGCAGGCAGTTCTTTGCAAAGTCACCCGTGCCGTAACTATCCAGTGTTGCCTTGGATTCACCGCTCGTATCAATCAATTCCGGCGCGGCAGCCTGCATGCGAAATGCGAGTTCGTAGGCATCGATGCGGCTGCGGATTTCGTCGTCACCCTGCAGACGGAGTCGCTCTTGGTTCAGGTCGGCCAGCGCGTCGAGTGACTTTCTTTGAACTTCACGTGTCAGACCTGCCGGATTCTCCAGGTTCAGGACCGGCTCTCCCTGATTGCGGAACTGAACGCCGCCATAACTGGATGGTAGAAACCCGTTCGAATAAAGCGTTGCTCCGCCACGAGCAGCACCCCCCGCGGCAAGAACGACGTATCCCGGGAGGTTCTCCGATTCGCTGCCGAGTCCGTAAGTGACCCACGAACCCATACTCGGTCGCCCGAATTGTTGCATCCCGCAGCACATGACGAGCTGCCCCGGATGATGATTGAAGGCCTTCGTGTGCATCGTGTGAATCATGCAGATGTCGTCGGCGCAGGTGGCCAGATGCGGCAGCGCATCGGAAAACCACATCCGTGAATCACCATGCTGAGCAAATTTCCGCTTCGACGCCAGACACGTTGCATTGCGATTAATGAAGGCGAACCGCACTCCTTCCGTCAGCGAATCGGGCAGCTTTTTCCCATTGAGTTCCATCAGCTTCGGCTTTGGAGTGAACAGCTCAAACTGAGATGGCGCTCCAGCCAGATAGACGAAGATGCATGCCTTCGCTTTGGCATCCGTGAGATGGGATTTTCGCGGTGCCAGCGGATCGGTCCGGGATTCGGCTGCCGCCGCGGGTTCGCCGGCAAGCATCGATGCCAGCGCAGCGCCACCAACGCCGCTCGCGCTGGTTGTCAGGAACTGCCGTCGAGATTCGAGCACGTGTTCGATTGGATTCATCGAGTTGTTCCGTGGCTGGTCCAAATAGTCGCAGGCGGCTCACGGCGGAAAAACGATGCGGCCGAATCGGACGCTATGGCTTGTTGCCGGGCAGGTCCATGCTCGTCCACGAAACGGAATTGATCAACACCGCAGCGAATGATGGCGCGGGAAACCAGCTGATCCACGACCGATCGCACGCGATCTACTTGCTCGCAAATGCGGCATTGCGAATCGATTGCGCCACGGGACTGTCACGCCATGTGGCATAGTCTTCCGGACCCAGGCGGTTGATCACGGCTCCCGGACTGGCAAAGGGAAGAATCACGTTACCGTTCTCGAAACGGGCTATCTTCAGTTGTCGCGCTGATGGGACGTTGACGAGTGCGGGCGTGAATGTCTCGGCGTTCTGGCCGAACTGGATTCGCCCGGATCGCGACGCCTGATCCCGCGTTTTCCAGAGTTGCTTCCAGTCTTCAAAGGACTCGGCGGTGCGGGCCTGAATCCCGCCGTTCGCACTCAGAGCCACGTACGACCGGGCCATATCGTAAATGTTGTCACGTCCCTGCCAGGCGAGCAGTTTGAATATCGGCAGTGATGACAGGTTCTTTGAAGGCAACACAGGAGCATCAGCCGGACGGAGCTTCGACGGCAGTGGCCGTAGCAGCAGAAGTGCCTCACGGCAATCGATCAGAGAAGCTTCAGCTCGAACATGAATGGAGAGTGGACTGCTCTGCGTACCATTCTGTCGAGCGATTCGGAACGCGGCAGGCGCGACCAGGAGCTTGATGAGTTCTTCGTTGACGAATGTGCTGTGGATCAGCTCCACGCGCGTATTCTGATTGGCTGCGTGTCGCAAACTGAGACCGCTGCGCCCGACCAGAACGCTGCTCTCGATGTGAAGTCTCGCATCTGGCGGGCACCCCCAGCCGATTGCCGTGCCGGAAAAGAATTCGCAATGTCGGATGTCGATCGAGCGGCTTTCCTCGCCCTGAATGGCAACTTGTGAGAGGTCGCCAGGCGGCATGCGGACGCGGCAATGGACCATCAGCAGCCGACCATTTTCGAGACGCACGGCGCTGTAGCGAGTTCGGAATGATGCGGCCTGACCATGCATGGCAACTTCCAGGCCAAGGCCTTCGAGAACCAGCGTGCCACCCGTTACCTGGAACAGTGTCCGACCGAACTCGTCGTGCGGTGGTGAGTCAAGCACGATGACCGGGTGATGTCGCGGAGCCGGCCTGATTATGACGGACCGCCTGGTTCGCAGCGGCGGAGTGAGTACGCGCCCGCTGGTTGCGATCTCGATGACGCCTCGCTCAGGAGCGGCGTCGATGGCGGCCTGTAAGGTCTCATACCACCGGTTGGTCGCTGGTATGTGGAACTGCAACTCCGGAATGAGCAGGTCGAGTGGCGGCAGTGGATGCTCGTCATTCGCTGCAAGACCTCGGTCCGATCCGCCGTTATTCGAGACGGAAACAACGCCAGCCGATCCGCCTGCGACGTCATTTTCGAGATAGCTGGAAACGGCCGGAATCAGCGAACACATCAACAGAAACGCTCCGCATCCCAGCAGCCAGCGGCGGCGGTTACGGCGGGCGACGTCGGCCCTTTTCGAATCAGCAAGGCGCGATTCCCGGATCACTGTCTCTGCGACAATCGGCACTTCTGTAACGCTTGCGTGCTGGCTGGGTCGAGAAATCTGCGACTCGATGAGCGTTTCTTCCGCGAGTCGTTCGAACTCGGGTGCGGCAGCATCAGTCGGAATGACGGTGCCGTCGCACCAGCCGTCGTCCGTGCCAATGTCGGTCTGGTCGAATTCTCCCAACGGACGACGCAGAACTGCCGCGACACGCTCGGCTGACTGCGGACGATCATCGGGATTCAGAGAATGCAGCTGGCGGATCAACGTCGTTAGCCAGTCCGGCAACGACGGGTCGATTGATTCGATGGGAACGACGTCGGCTGTGGCAACGGCCATGACAACATCGGCCTGTTGTCTGCCGATGAAGGGAGCCCGTCCAACGCACATCGTGTACAGGACGCTCCCCAGACTGAAGAGGTCGGAACGGTGATCGACTGCGTCGCCGCGAGCCTGCTCGGGTGACATGTATCGCGGTGTGCCCAGGACAACTCCCGTTCTGGTCAATCGGTCGGCACCTTCCGCACGCGCCAGACCGAAGTCCGTGATTCGAACTTCGTCGGTACCCTCAAGTAGCAGGATGTTGGCGGGTTTGATGTCGCGATGCGTGACTCGCCGCGCATGAGCGGCGGCCAGTCCGTCAGCGATCCGGGCTCCGATTCTGGCGACCTGATCAAGTGGCATGGGTCCCCGGCGACGAAGTCGTTTTTTCAGCGATTCGCCCGCGACGAACTCCATCACGATGTAGGGAACGCCGTCTGCTTCGTCGATGGCGTGAACCGTGACCACGTTGTGATGGACGATACTGGCTCCCGCTCGGGCTTCGCGTGCGAATCGCTCGACAATACTTCCGTCGATGGCAACGCGCGGCTTCAGAAACTTGATGGCCACATCGCGGCCGAGTTTCGGATCGTGGCCGCGATAGACGACTCCCATTCCGCCTCGGCCAATGGGCTCCGCGATCTCGTACTGTCCCAGCCGGCCGAGCGAATCCGGGTCATTCGAAGGCACACAGATGTCTCGAATGAAATCGTCAACCATGACACGAGGCGGAATTTCCGGTCCGCTGGTCAGGCGACTATGGGATCCGGCGGCCGGTATCCACTCAGAGGGAAGCGGTTCGACGGCGTACTCGTCACCTGACAATTCGGTCATCTCGTCAGAGTCGGACAGGTCCTCGATGAGATCGACAGCCATTCGACATTGCTCGCATTCTTCCAGATGTTGTGCAATCTGCGTGTGCTGGCCGAGGCTGAGATTGCCTCGCAGGATCGCTTCCAGAAGGACTCCGTCCGGACACGGAAGTGGGCTGCTCATGAGTTCGCATTGGATCGCAGAGTTGAGTGCACCTGGCTTCCACCCAGTCTGGATTGGGGAGTTGATCGCTGTCCAGAGATGATTGTTGCAGGCAAATTGGGGGTGCGGACCGAGTTTGGAGACTCAGGAATGGTCGTTGAAACTCGCTGGATCAGATTCGCAGGCCTCTGATATAGTTCCGGGCTTCCGCTTAGGCGGAGATGTTTTGATCGCTTCGGTGGTCTGCGGCAGCACAAGGCTCCGCGACGAAGCGGCATTCCTCTAGCGACTGATAGCGTGTGCCCGATGGCGCGTACCGACCGACAGCCAGACTGATCAGCCGGGACGCGTTTTTTTATTGGCTCTTGGTCCCTGGACCTCCGGCCGAAGACGACTCTCACACTCAGCCGCAAAACACGTGAATTGAAGGTTCCATGGTTGATCGCAACCTGCTGCGGGAGTTCCACGTTCCCGACGAAGTCCTCGATGCCGAAATCGCCGCTGCACTCGGTGGAGATATTGCCGATGCAGACGCAGCTCTGGACGCTGCCATCACCAGCGGACAGTCACTGGGCTTTGATCCCGGACAAATCGTTCCCGGCAAGGTGATCCGCATTGAAGGCGACGATGTTCTGGTTGATGTCGGTTACAAGAGCGAAGGCATGGTCTCGCTCGACGAATGGAACGATGTCCCGATCAAGCCGCAACCCGGCGACGATATCGAAGTCCTGCTGGAAGATTTCGAAGACCAGTTCGGTCTGCTGCTGCTGTCGAAGCGCAAAGCTGATCGCATTCGTCAGTGGGAAGCGATCATCAACAAGCACGCCGAAGGCGATGTCGTCACAGGCACGGTCGTCCGCAAGATCAAGGGTGGTTTGCTGGTCAACATCGGCGTGAATGTGTTCCTGCCCGCCAGCCAGGTGGATATCCGGCGTCCGCCGGACATCGGCGCGTTTATCGATCGCGACATCGAATGCGTCATTCTGAAAATCGACGAAGCCCGGCGAAACATCGTTGTTTCGCGGCGCAAGCTGATCGAGGAAAACCGCGAACGGCTGAAGACAGACCTGTTGGCCGAACTGGTCGAAGGTGACACGCGCAAAGGTATCGTCAAGAACATTGCGGACTTTGGTGCCTTTGTGGACCTGGGCGGCATCGACGGGCTGCTGCACATCACGGACATGAGCTGGGGACGGATCAGTCATCCGACGGACATGGTCAAGATTGACCAGGAGATTGAGGTCAAGGTCCTGAACATTGACCGCGAGCGCGAGAAGATCGCCCTGGGTCTGAAGCAGCTGCAGCCCAGCCCGTGGGACGGTGTGGCCGAGAAGTACCCGGTCAGCTCGAAGGTGACCGGCGAAGTCGTCAACGTGATGACGTACGGCGCCTTTGTGAAGCTGGAAGACGGCATCGAAGGGCTGGTCCACATTTCCGAAATGTCCTGGACGAAGCGCATCAACCACCCGACCGAACTCGTGCAGATCGGCGACGAAGTCGATGTCGTGGTGCTGGGCATTAATAAGGACAAGCAGGAAATCTCTCTGGGTATGAAGCAGACCCAGGCGAATCCGTGGGACAACGTTGTCGAGAAGTACCCGGAAGGCGCGACTGTCAAAGGTACGGTTCGCAATCTGACGAACTACGGTGCCTTCGTCGAACTGGAGGAAGGCGTCGATGGACTGCTGCATGTCAGCGACATGTCGTGGACGCGCAAAGTTTCGCACGCCAACGAACTGCTCAAGAAGGGCATGGAACTGGAGTGCCGTGTTCTGTCCGTCGACGAAGACCGCAAGCGTATTGCGTTGGGTTTGAAGCAACTCGGTTCGGATCCGTGGGAAACCACCATTCCGGAGAAGTACGCGGTCAACTCGATCGTCAAAGGGACGGTGACGAAGATCACCAACTTCGGTGTGTTCGTCGAACTCGAATCGGAGCTGGAAGGTCTGCTGCATGTCTCCGAACTCGCGGACCACAAGGTCGAAAACCCGGAGACTATGGTCACCGTTGGCGAGGAACTGGAAGTTCGCGTTCTGCGTGTCGACATCGACGACCGCAAGATCGGTCTGAGTCGTAAGCTCGAGGCGACCGAAATCGTCGAAGAAGCGGGCGACGCGGGCGGTGATGCGAAAGCCGGTGCCCGAGAACCGCTGAAAGGCGGAATCGGTGGTGGTGGTGGTGGTGGTGGTCTGCTGATCGAGATGCCCAGTGGCGATGCCCCGGCCGCAGAGTCGGCCGAGGACAGTGGTGACTCCGCTGATGCCGAAGCGACTGCTGACAGTGGTGACGAAGCCGAAGCGACTGCCGAAAGTGGTGACGCCGCCGATGCCGAAGCGGCTGCCGACAGTGGTGACGGCGCCGAGGTCGAAGCGATTGCCGACAGTGGTGATGGCGCCGAAGCCGAGGCGACTGCCGATGAGAGTGATGACGAGACGGCCGACGCGGGTGGTGATGCCGGTGATGCCGAGGCAAGCGATGATGCCGAGGAACCGCCGGTGGAGGCCGCAGCCGATTCGGATGCTGAGGCGTCGGCGTCCGAGGAACCGTCAGACGCCGCAGAGTCGGACGACTAACGTCGTAAGAAGCCGGGCTTCTCAACGAAGCCGGGCTACTGACAACCTCGCAATAATCGGCCTGTCGGAGCGTTTCCGGCAGGCCGTTATTTTTGCGCCATTCCCGCGCCTGATGGTCCACCTGGGTAAGTCCGATGTCCTTCCGGTCCAGCTCAGGGAACTCGGACGCCGATAGGTCTGTCAGCATTCTCTGTAACAGCCGCACACATTCCTGTGAGGTCGGCCTGCGTTCGCTCGAACGCGGCGATCGACTGCAAGTGCAACGTTGCTGCCGACACAGTGCCCCTCTCAATCTCACATCATTGATCTCGCCGCTTCAGACGTACCAGAAGGACACTCATGCCAACCACCAAGACTCCCACCCGCCGCCGCACGGCATCGCGCGTCCAGAATCCTCTTGAGACGTACCTCAAGGAGATCAACGAAACTGCTCTCCTGACGGCTCAGGAAGAGAAGGACCTTTCGTATGCGATCTCGGACGGAGACGGTGCTGCACGCGATCGCATGGTGCGAGCGAACCTGCGTCTGGTTGTGAATATTGCCCGGGCCTACACAGGCAAGGGGCTGCCTCTGCCGGACCTGATCGAAGAGGGCAATCTCGGTCTGCTGCGTGCTGTCGAAGGTTTCGACCCGGGTATGAATACACGCTTCAGTACGTATGCCAGTTACTGGATCAAGCAATCGATCAAGCGAGCTCTGGTCAACTCGGCGAAGACGATTCGCGTTCCCGCGTACATGGTCGAACTGCTGTCGAAATGGCGTCGTGCTACAGCACAACTCAGTGATTCACTGGGTCGCACACCGACGGCGGAAGAGGTCGCGGCGGAACTCGAAATCTCGCCCAAGAAGCTGAAAATCGTTAAGAAGGCCATTCAGCTCTACAACTCGAATCCACAGACCGATCAGCCTGATGGCTCGTGGACGCTGGGCGAGTTGCTCGAAGACGACCGAAGCAAAGGTCCTGAAGCTGAACTGATGGATGACGACAACCTGAAGCATGTCTATCGCATGCTGGATCATATGGACGAGCGCGAGGCAAACATTCTCAGAATGCGATTCGGCCTGGATGACGCGGAACCCAAGACGCTGAAGGAGATCGGCGAGTCGCTGGGTTTGACCCGCGAGCGAGTCCGGCAGATCGAAGGCGACGCCCTGAACAGGCTGGCCCGCGGACTCAACGGCGAGTGATCGAAGATCAGTCGAACCGGTTCAGCGCGGCTCTCCGACGGTCAGAGTCCCGCGATTCCACCTTGATGCCAATTTGCATTTTGCAATTTGAACTTTGCAATCTGGACTTCCCAGCGGGGCCGGAAACTCAGGAGACCCGCGCCGTAGTGCGCCTTCAAGCATACTCCGGCAGAAACTGCTTCCAGTTCTCGTAGATGATGTTGTGAATCATCTCGTCCGGGACGCGCGGGAAGCTGGTGCCTTCCACAACACGGTTCACTTTCTGCTGTCCGGCGATGACCTGAGCTGCGGTCGCTGACGGAAAGTCCGAGCCGAAGATCAGCTTGTGCTCGACGCCGTATTCAATGGCCGACATGAACGCCTGATAGTGTCGCAGCGGCCGATAGTGCAACGCCGAGATATTCGTGTAGAGATTCGGATGTTTGCGGATCAGAACAACGCATTCATCTTCCCACGGATGTCCCATGTGCGCGATCACGATCCGCAGGTCCGGACACGCAATGGCGATGTCCTCAAGCTGAATCGGATTCGCATACTTCAACGGCCCCGGCCGCACGAACGACGTGCCCTGGTGGATGTTGACTGGAATCCCGAGCGACTCAGCCTTCTTAAACAGCGGCAGGTGTTTCGGATCCTGCGGGTCCCAGTTCTGGTAAATCGGCGAGCACTTCAGGCCACGCAGGCCCAACCCATTGACGTAGTACTCAAGTTGCTCGATGCAGTCGTCATCATTGGGGTCCACCGAGCACCAGCCGATGAATCTGTCCGAGTGCTCGTTGACGAACTTCGCAATCAGCTCCTGATCGGCGTTGATACCTGTAAACGGCGCCTTGATCCCGAACACGATGACCCGATCGGCATCGGCCGTTGCCTCCAGTAGCTGGTTGGGCTTCGAGTCGAACGCGTTCGCGGCCTGGACATCGCTGCCCGCGAAGTAGACGTCGTCAGAAAGCTTCATCTTGGCCCGCTTCGCCTCCCAGGCGAATTCGACGAACTCGTCCGACAGGTGATCGGGATACCACATCAGGTTGGTGTGCGTGTCAAAGAGCATTGGTCGTCCCTTCCAGGTGCGTCTACGGATTTCACGCAAAGCCGCGAAGCCGCAAAGTTCTACATTGCAGGTCTTCGCGCCTTTGCGGCTTTGCGTGAGACATCAACTCGGTATCCGGTTGCCGTCGAGCAATGTGTCACAGCGTTCCGACTTCACGGCGTACTTTCTGACGACGTCCTCATCTACGTCGACTCCCAGTCCGGGTGCCGTGGGCACGGCGATCGTTCCCGACTCCACAGGCAGTGGATTTCGGACAATCTCCGTCCGCCATGGATTCTCGGACAGGTCATACTCGAGCAGCGGCGTATCTGGAGTGAATCCGCCGTGCGGTTCCGCGATCAGCGAGAGCAGTTGCACAGACGCGGCGATCGAGATCGCACCTCCCCAGCAGTGCGGAATGCAGCGAACGCGCGAGAGTTCAGCCATTTCGGCGATAAACAAGACCTCGCCAATCCCACCGCAAAGGGCGGCATCTGGCTGGATAATGTCGACTGCCCGGCGGTTGATCAGATCTTTCGCCGCGATGCGTGAGTCGATGGCTTCTCCACCGGCAAGCGGCAGCGTCAGTTTCTCCCGCAGTTCCGCATAGCCGGCGTAACGCGGCGATTGAGGTAGCGGCTCCTCAAAGAACTCGAATCCCAGTTCATCAAGAATGGCCCCCATCTGCAAAGCCGTCCGCATCGTGTAGGCCGCGTTGCCGTCGGCCATGAGTTGAATGTCCGGACCGACCGCGTCCCGAACCAGTCGGGCAATCTCGGCATCGCGGCGGACACCAAACCGACCGATTCGCATCTTCAGAGCCTTGTAACCCTGTTGAACTCTTGCGACGGCTTCGCGCGGGAATGCCTCTTCGGCTTTCTCACCTTCCACATAGTTCATCGTGGATCCGTAGACCGGCACGCGATCCCGCATCCGCCCGCCGAACAGTTCCGCAACAGGCAGACCAAGTGCCTTGCCGCGCAGATCATTCAGCGCCATTTCGACGGCCCCGACAGCCAGGCCGTTGCCGAAATTCGGTCCCCACAATGCCCGCCACAGCTTCCGGTACTCCAGCGGATTCTGCCCGATTAGTTTCGGGGCGAGATGATCATCGATCGTGCCGCGAGCACCACTGATCGGGCCGGTTTCGCCCCAGCCCACCAGGCCGGCGTCGGTTTCGATCTTCACCAGCAAAGCCGTGCGTGTCCGGCTCAACGGTACAGACACGGAGACGCCGAAGGGCCGCTTCAGTTTGTGGAGCAGGCTGAATGTTGTGACCGACGTGATCTTCAGATCACGCGGTCCGGCGGGCGCAGCGGCAAGCCCGGGAATCGGTGAGGATGCCAGCCCCGCCGCCACACCAGCAGTCGCCATTTTGAAGACATCGCGTCGATGAACTCGGTCAGACATCGTGGACTCCCAGGTGGTGAACTCTTCAAATGTGCTTCCCGTCCCGCAGTGCGACGGTTTTGTAGCATCAAACTCCGCCGCGTAAACGCCCCACCGTCTGGTTGCCCACGATGTCTCGATCCAGCCGTGTTCGGTTTCGCGAGTATCTTCGCAAGCTGCAGGAATCCGGCTATGCACGACCAAAGGGTGATTCAGGCAAAGGGCACCACAGACGGTCAATCCCCGACAACACTCCGCGAATGCGTAGTGCCCGAGAGCTGATCCGGAAATTCCTGACATTGCTGAAGGGGCACCGTGCGGCGCTGATTTTCTCGCTGGCGACGCTGACGGTGTCCAAACTTCTTTCGCTGCTGCCGGCCGCGTCGACGAAGTTCGTTGTCGATTACGTGCTGACGGACAACCCGATCCCGGAAACGTGGTCGAGTCTGTCGCTGCCGCAGGATCGCTGGGACCGACTCGTCATCGTCGTCGTGGGAGTTTCGATCGTGACCTTTTTCCAGATCACGATTCATCTGTGGGGTCGTTGGCACGCGACACTGATCACAAAACGCATTCAGCTCGATACGCGGCGTCGGGTGTTTGAGCACGCTGTGCGGTTGCCTCTCAATCGAGTGCAGGAATTGAAGTCCGGCGGTGTCGCCAGTCTGCTGCGCGAAGATGCCGGCGGAGTCGGCGAGCTGGTATTCCAGATGCTCTACAACCCCTGGCGGGCGTTTGTGCAACTGGTCGGCAGCCTGATCATTCTCGCCACTGTCGATTGGCGGCTGTTAACGGGGTCGCTGGTGCTGCTGCCGATCGTGTGGATCACGCATCGCACCTGGATCAGTCGCATCCGTCCGCAGTACCGGCATGTGCGGGCTCAGCGCGAGGATGTTGACGGCCATGCGGCCGAAGCGTTCAGCGGCATGCGGGTTGTTCGCGCGTTCGGACGACAACGGTCCGAGGCGGGACGGTTCACGGGCGGCAATCATCTGATGGGTCGGCAGGAGCTGCACGTGTGGTGGTGGTCCCGTGCCGTTGAATTTGCCTGGGATGCACTGATCCCGGCAGCATCCGCCGGCATGCTGCTGTACGGCGGCTGGCAGGTGCTGGAAGAGCAGCTCACGCTGGGTGACCTGATGATGTTTCTGGTCTTCCTGGTCATGCTGCTGGAGCCGGTCGCAGTTCTCGCTCAAAGTGCATCGTCATTTCAGAACAGCCTATCCGGGCTCGACCGCGTGCTGGACGTGCTGGACGAACCGCGAGAGATGCCACCTCGCGACAACTGCGTCGTTGCGGTGCGAGCCAGCACCCAGGGTCGCATGGACTTCGATGGGGTGACGTTTCGCTATCCGGGTGTTGAAGCCGCGGCGCTCTCGGACATTGAGCTGCATGTCAGACCGGGCGAAACGATCGCGCTGGTCGGACCCAGCGGTTCGGGCAAGTCGACGCTGTGCAATCTGGTCGCGAGATTCTACGACCCAGGCTCGGGGACGGTCAGCCTCGACGGAAATGATCTGCGTGACTTTGATGTCGAGTCGTACCGAGCGTTGCAGGGGGTCGTCGAACAGGACGTGTTCCTGTTTGATGGCACGATTGCCGACAACATCGGCTACGCACGGCGTTCCGCCACTGTCGAGGAATTGCACGAAGCTGCGGACATCGCCAACGCCACTGAGTTCATCGAGAAACTGCCGGACGGCTTCGAGACTCGAATCGGTGAGCGAGGCGTCAAGCTGAGCGGCGGGCAACGCCAGCGCATCGCAATCGCACGAGCGGTCCTGTCTGATCCGGCGATCCTGATTCTCGATGAAGCGACCAGCAATCTGGACACCGCCAGTGAGCAGCTCATTCAAAAGAGCCTGCATCGCCTGATGCAGAACAGGACGAGCTTTGTGATCGCGCACCGTCTGAGCACGATTCGCGAGGCGGATCGAATCGCCGTACTGGAGGGCGGTCGCATCGTGGAAACCGGCACGCATGCCGAGCTGATGGACGGGATCTCACGCTATCACCAGATGGTGCTCGCCCAAACGGCACCCGTAACGGACGCGTCGTCAGCCGGCGGCTGAATGAATCAGCCACTGGTCAGAACTCTCCGAGAACATTGCCGTCCATGCGGCGTCCGAGATTCCGCCAGATGTTGATATCGATGTTTTGGTTGATTACCCGAGTAGAACCATCACACAGCAGCGAATGCACCATTCCCGAGTGATGGCTGCGGGACGTGACGGCCGCGTAGGTGATGCTGCCGGTCGCGCAGCCCTTGTCTTCACGGCAGCTTGTGTAATCGATGCCGAAATCAGGTGTCCCTGTGTGAGGGACGAACGTGTTCGGACCAAAGACCGTGTTGAATCCCGTCTGGTGAATGCGCCCGTCCATCCATTCCGTGTGGCCGGAATTCGTCTTGAAACTTCCACCCAGCGACTGGACTCCAAACTGCCCGGGAGGCGTCGGACCCGCCGAGGCACCATCACGCAGGTAGGGCGTAAACGTCTTGACTTCAGAGAATGCCAGTGTGTTGCTTGTCCCGTCCGTGATGTCCGCGAACTTCAAACTCTTGTTCGGGTGAAAGACTCCGTTTCCGATGATGCTCTGTGGCTGATTCCAGAACATCCAGTCTCCGCCATTGAAACCGTAGCTGATCGGGTAATACGTGATCGCACCGGATACGCGGCCGTCTTCGTTGTTTTCCGACGGACAGATGAACATGGGGATCTTGATGGACACGACCGCCGGCTGACTCGAATAGCTCTGTTCGAGGCGGAGATTCTCATACAGGTTACCTTGATCGAGGAACGGCAGCAGCCGAGCATGCGGGGACCACTCACCACCGCCAGTGTCGCCGCCCGGGGTGTTTCGATCGGCCACCATACTCATTGGCAGCTTCGTGTGGTGACCAGCGTAATTGTGCAACGCCAGACCGATCTGCTTGAGGTTGCTCTTGCACTGCGTCCGCCGCGCGGCTTCGCGGGCCTGCTGAACAGCCGGCAGAAGCAGAGCTATCAGAATGGCAATGATCGCGATAACGACCAGTAGCTCGATCAGCGTGAATCCTCGACGTTGACGTTTCATGCGAGACTCCAGTGGCGGGCACCGTTGCGGCAAGGTCAGTCGCGAACTAATGCGTGGGTGCTGCAGTGGTTCGCAACTTGGAATTGAGACTCAATCTCAGACTGGTGGATTAAAGTGACCTTTACCTGAGATTGCAAGTCCAACGTCCGGTCCTGTTCATTTTATTGACCTGATGGATACGTCCAAATAAGTCCATAGTCGCTTTCTTAAGTCTTTTTTATCCGCGTTGAGTTTCGAGACACTCAGGAATGCTGTGGCCGCAGGTTTCGAAGTCAGCACCTCGCTGGTGCAAAGCATGCTGCGGTGATCGTTTGCCAGATTTGCTCGTGTGAACCTGACAAATCCGGCTGGATCGTCGAAGCTGCGGAGCTGGTCAGCCCGCACGTGAATGTCTGCTGGCTGTTTCAAGGACCTGACACCGGCCATGCGAGCAGCGGAACAGCGGAGGGCACCAGCGAATGCGGCACTTACACGGATTAACAATCATCATGGCAGCATTGCTGTTCGAAAATGTGACGATCGACCAGACGGCCTCGGCCGAAGACGATCCCAGACGACCTGCGGCCATCTCGACGGAGCATGTTCCTCGAATTCCGGATGCTCTTTGGGATCGACAGGTCAGTTATCTCAACACTCGGGCGGCTGGATTTCGTGGCTGGGCTCCGAATGGCAGCGGAATCCTGATCCAGACTCGTTTCGGCAATACGTCACAGTTGCATCGGGTCTATCAACCCGGTGGACGACGCGAACAGGTGACATTTTTCGAAGAGCCTGCCAATGGCCAATTCCTGCCGGGCACGATCGATGGCACTCTGCTCATCTCGATGGCCACTGGCGGCAACGAACGGTATCAGGTCTACATCTCGGAAAGCGTTGGCGAAGCGGAACTGCTGACGGATGGCAAGTCGCGGAACCTGCTGGGGCCCGTTCGAGATGACGGGCTGTTCTGTCTGATCGCGAGCAACGAGCGGAATGGCAAAGACACGGATCTCTACATCGCGGACCCGAACCGTCCAGGGAGCCGCGAGCTGCTGTTTCAGACGGACAGCGAATACTGGATTCCTGAAGACTGGTCGCGTGACGGTTCGAAGGTCCTGATCCGTCAGTACGTTTCCATCAATGAGTGCTATCCGGCTCTGCTCGATGTCGGCTCGCAGAAGAAGGTGGACATCCCGATCCCCGGCGGCGGTCCGTCGGCTTTCGGTCAGATGGCGTTTTCGAACGACGGGGAATCTGCATTTCTGTCGTGTGATTCCGACACGGAATTTCGGCATCTGGCGCGAGTCGACCTGTCCAGCATGGAGTACACATGGTTGAGCCGTGACATTCCCTGGGATGTCGAGGAGATCGCTGTCGCTCCGCCGGGTCGGTTCCTGCCGGCCGACAATCTGCTTGCCTTCACGATCAACGAAGACGGAGCCAGCGGGCTGTATCTGCTGCTCGGCGACAAGTCGCGGCGCGTCGAGTTGCCGATGGGCATCGTCACGTCGCTTGAGTTTTCACCGGAAGGCACACAGCTCGGCTTTACGCTCAGCCGCCCGAATCTCCCGTCTGACGCGTACTCGCTGCGTCTGGCCGACGGCGAACTGACACGCTGGACGTACAGCGAACTTGGCGGGTTGGAGGAATCCGCGCTCGTTGAGCCCGATATCGTGCGTTTCAAGACATTCGACGATCGCGAAATTCCCGCGCTCTACTTCTGTCCTGATGCTGCATCGTCAGATCGTCCAGTTCCGGTCGTCATCAACATCCACGGCGGCCCGGAAAGCCAGGCCCGTCCGTCGTTCGATTCGCTGACACAGTTCCAGGTGGCAGAACTGGGATTCGCCGTGCTGCGACCCAACGTCCGGGGCTCACGTGGGTATGGGAAGAGTTATCTGCTGCTGGACAACGGCCCGAAGCGTGAAGACAGCGTGCGGGACATCGGAGCGTTGCTCGACTGGGTCGAGCAGCAACCGGAACTCGACGCGTCGCGCGTCGCGGTCTACGGCGGTTCTTACGGTGGCTACATGGTGCTGGCGTCGCTGACGCACTTCTCCGACCGGCTGCGGTGCGGAGTCGACATTGTGGGAATCGCGAGCTTCAAGACGTTCCTGGAAAACACCAGCGCCTACCGTCGTGATCTGCGGCGGGCCGAGTACGGTGACGAACGTACGCCTGAAATGCGGGAGGTGTTCGCTCGGATCGACCCCATTCATAACGCGCAGAAGATCAGCACATCGTTGCTGGTGGCTCATGGAGAGAACGATCCGCGCGTGCCATTCTCGGAAGCAGAACAGATCGCTCCGAAGGTGCGTTCCAACGGACAGTCGGTCTGGACGGCGTACGCCGACAACGAAGGTCATGGCTTCGCCCGTAAGGAAAACCGGGACTACATCCGTGCCGTGATCACGATGTTCCTCATGCAACACCTCGGCCCTCGTAAGTAGCGACGGGCAGGGTCACGTTGCCAGCCGACAGGCCGAACGCAATCAGCTTGACATCGACGCGCAGTGCAAAGGCAGTCTTTGCGTCGTCACAACCCATTGCCGGTGGGTCAGTGCTGTTATCACGACTACGCTTTCGTAAAGCGTAGGTCATGAGTTCGAGTCTCATCGGCGGCTCTTTTCTATGCGCCGACTCGAACGCCGTAACATCCTGCCCATCGAAGCCGGAGCACGGTTGTTGTCACGGCACCGCGCCGGACAACTGAAAACGGAGTTCTCACGTCTGCCATTGCGAGTCGGCTACCACACTCCCTGCCACATCAAAGCATTGAAGACCGGACTGCCATTCCGCGAACTGCTGGAATTGATCCCGCAACTGGAAGTCCTGCCGATCGACAAAGGTTGCTCTGGCATGGCCGGAACCTTCGGCCTGACGCGCGAACACTTCGACGAGTCCATCGCCATCGGCCGCGGATTGATTGAACGCATGCATCAGCCAGACCTGATTGCCGGCGCGACCGAATGCAGCAGTTGCCGCCTGCAGATGCAACAAGGCACAGACACGCCCACAATCGACCCGATGGCCATCGCCTACGGGTTGCTTCCGCGACTCAAAGACCAGCTTCTGAGCCTGGTCGAACTCTTCGAATACGGCACGTCGTGTGTCGTGTGCGACAAACGTCGCAGATCGCTGCCGCGCTGACTGTCCATTTGAGCGCGAGTGTTATCTCATTACATCTCCGATCGATGAATAGAATGCATGTCGATCGTCGAAGTGATGAATTCCAAGCCGATACTGTTCGCCAATTGTCTGCGGCCAATCAGGCGGAATTGCATCGCCGAGTTTTGTTGCCCAGCCAAAATCGATCAGGAACAGTCGTCCGTCACGAACCAGAATGTCTTCCGGTTTGATGTCGTTGTGGCAACACCCGTATTGTTTGAGGACGGCGAGGATGTGATCAGCCTGGAGCTGCCAGTCTGGCGGCAGAGTCTCTCTTGAGACCGGCTCGCCAACATAGTCCATCGCGATCTCGTCGCGGGGTAATTCATTCTGGCCGACAAATCCGGAGTCAAAAGCCCCGGCCGGTGGCGTTCGGATGCCGTGTCGGTCTGCGTGCAGCACATGGGAGTTGAGAATTGGCTGAGCGTCGCCAACGGTATGTTGCAGTCGGGGCGTGAACCCGGATGCTTCGAGTCTGGAGAGCCAAAAGGACTCCCTCGTCAACATACCCTTGTCTCTGAAATAGACTGCCCTCTTGGAAACCCGCTCTCCCGGCAGATCAATATAGAGCTGGCTGACTCGCTTCCGAATCACCGCGACAAAGAGCTCTCTATTGGGCTTGCTCTGCCCCAGGCGGTAGAGCTTTGGAAACCGGGCACGCAGTGCGTTCAGGAATACCTCGCGCGTGTAAGCCCCCTCGACTGCCGCGGAATCATAACTAGTGTGACCGAATCTCTGGATTGCAGCGTCTGCAGGATCGATCCACTCAATGAACAACATTTCCCGCGTGAGCCCGGCCAGAAAGTCGACAACCCGTTCAAGAGTTCCGAAGGAAGCCGTACACGAAAAGAGCCAGTGCACTAGAGCGAGCGCGTTTACGACATCAGCAGGCTCGGTAACATTCTCCGCGCTGGATTGCTGGATTCTGATGGGAGACTCACGAAAACTCGCCAGACTCCGTAGCAGTTCCAGGTATTGAGCGTCCATGTCCACAGACGTCACCTGGGCTCCGTTGCGGGCCGCCCAGAGTGAGAAGAAGCCCGCATTTGCACCGAGGTCGAGAAAGCTTCTATTCAGCAGATGAGCCGGAGAGAAAAAACGCCGCAACAACTTCGCACGAGACGTCAGATAGTCATCCAACGGTGTCAGGGTCGAATGGCACTGCCGGTTTGGTAGCAAGGGGTTACGTCATGCGGCGGCCTTGAGCTGGTGTCTTGGTTTCTTCATTAGAGCCAGAACTTTCGGTCTGCGTTTGTTGACGCGCGGTTCGACTCGAC
>CAUZFZ010000055.1:0-53334 GCA_963579025.1 Planctomycetota bacterium
GTTCGCAAGCGGCGATTGCCCGGTCAAACCACTCGGCCCGCTGATCGCGTTCGCCTTCCGGCGTCGCCCGCCCGCGGTTGTCGAGCGCACTACCGAGATTGTGGAGCGTGTCGGCATCGTCGGGGCGTTGCGCGAGCGACCGTTCGTACGCGGCGATTGCCCGGTCAAACCACTCGGCCCGCTGGTCGCGTTCGTCTTCCGGCGTCGCCCGCCCGCGGGCGGCGAGCGCACTACCGAGATTGTGGAGCGTGGCGGCATCGTCGGGTCGTTGCGCGAGCGAGCGTTCGTACGCGGCGATCGCCCGGTCAAACCACTCGGCCCGCTGCTCGCGTTCGTCTTCCGGCGTCGCCCGCCCTCGGTCGTCGAGTGCAGTGCCGAGACCCATGAGCGTGGCGGCATCGTCGGGGCGTTGCTCAAGCGAGCGTTCGAACGCGGCGATCGCCCGGTCAAACCACTCGGCCCGCTGGTCGCGTTCGTCTTCCGCAATTGTTCCTGCGTGTTGAGCGAGAGCGACGCCGGATCGCCCGAAGCAACTGGCGCGAAGTTCGGCCGATGCGTCTGCCTGATCCAGATTCTGGATCGCCATCTCCGACATCTGAACCCGGACCGACGTTGGCGACATCTCGCGCCCCGCCATCCAGGGAATCAGCAACGGATCCTTCGATTGACTCAGATGGTCAATGGCATCCTCGACGAGCAGCGGAAATAACGGTGCCGCCGATGCTTCCATCCAATCGACGTTCCTGCCTTCAAGCAAGGCTTCCAGGGTCTGCTGAATTCGTACGCGCGCTGGCTCGGCAGCCACTGCCGATTGACTCGAAGCACCGTAGTGATTCTGAAGCAGAACCAGCCATTCCATTCCCGCGGCAAGCATTGTTTTGCATAGTTGCCAGTAGGCGATGCCAGTCAGGCTCATACACCTGTGTCGTTCCTCACTCAGAACATGGATCAACTCGGTCGCCTGCTGCAGCGAGAGCTTGCTGGCGGCACCCAATATCCGGTGCTTTTCGGTAGCGGACAACGCGATTGAGTAGACGAGCAGTTGAATGAATAACGTCCGGTCGTGCTCAGAAAATCCTTCCGGCCACTCGTTCACGAGATCGGTTGTTGGAACGGATGCGAGGTTCCATGTTGGCGGCTTGAACAGCAGCGACGTCAAGCCACGCGATCGTTCGAGGTCGACACGCGCCATCTGAAGATGCCGTTCTTTCTGCGCGGGAGTCGCGGAGGCGATGCGCATCTGCCGCTGCTGGGGCGATTCCGGCGAGCGAGGATCAAATGGCGCAATCAACGATTCCACCACGCTGTCATCCCACAGGCAGCGTTCCTCGACGTAATCCGTGATCTCGGCGAACTGTGCGGCGAAGTCGCTGTCCGGGACGCGATGGACGAGTGGCACGTTGCTCATCACAAGTTCCGGGTTGAACGGAACTTCGAATTCGCGTGGGAACGGTTCGGCCAGACCCAGTGAATCGACCAGGCAAACGCTGTCTTTTAGCTGCTGCTTGCGGCGACGCTGCTCACGCTTGAGCAGTTCCTGGCCCTGGACGCCTCCCGACCAGATGAGCATCGTGTTGGCCACCAGGTCGCCCGGCTCGCGCGCGCTGGCATTCAGGACGATCTGCAGTCCTTCCAGGTTCTGAGCGTCCTGGCCGTACACGATCACGTTGAAATCCGTGGCATCGCCCAGCAGCAGGTCACCGACCTCTGTAATCCCGGTGCGGCAATCGACCAGCAGGTAGTCGGGCGATCCCTGCTGATCCTCGCCGCGCCAGGGAATCTTCGCCTGTTCAACCTGATGCCGAAAGACCTTGAACACCATCCGCGGGTCGCCGTCCAGGTCGGCCAGAAAGGTCTTCAGATTCAACAGGTCGACCTGCTTGACCGATTCGATGAATTTCTCGACACCTTCGCCCAGGTCGCCGGCCGGAATGAATGCGACGTCGCCTTTCATCCGGTATTTCTCGTCCGGTTCCTCACGATGGCGTGCGTCGTCAATCAACCGGGGCGCTGTGAGCATTGACTCGATACTGACGTCACCCCGCGTCTGATGCTCGGGACGCAACGCGAGCAGGTACTCCAGGATGCCCAGCCGGGGCATTCCGCCGTCCTGCGGCCACATGCACTCCATCAACGACAGGCCAGGCGCCTGCAGATCCCAGTCGGCAACAACGACTTTGCGCCCGCGCTGCGCAAGCGTGTAGGCCACGGACAGAAGAGACATCGTCCGTCCGACACCACCCTTGAACGAGTAGAAGGCGACGACCTTCATGCGAACAACCCTCGAAACGGGGTTGGATGGTGCGGCTTCGATTGCTTGATGGCATCAATGGTTGCGACAAGGGCGTCCGCACGTGCGGCCCAACGTGAGGGAGTTTCACCCGTCTGGTCAACCACAGGCGTCGTCGGCTTGTCAACGGGCAGCAGGTCTTGACGAAACAGCTCAAATGTCTCGACCGAGAGTCGAGCCTTTTGCCGTTCCAGCTCGATCACCACAGCCTGCGCTCCGAACCGATCCATCAGGTCTGGCCACAGCCAGCGGACGTAATTGCGCGCTTCATCGTGCGCACACAGAACCGGTAGCTCATCCATCGCAATGACCAGACCGTGGTCGACGAGACCGGAAAACACCAGCGCACCGTACTCGGGCCCCAGGCATTCGAGCTGTTGCATCCAGAAGTCCGGTGTCGCGTGATGCCCATTGCTGATCAGGCACTTCAACAGTCCAGCATGAGTCTCGGCACCAGGTCCGTCGGTCTTCAGGAAGACTTGCTGCCGCACCATGTCGAACAGTTTCGAAGTGAGTGACGCACCACAGTCCTGAATCAGGTCCAGCAGCGCCACACGCGTCGGTTCAGGCCAGCGACCCGGCTCTGTGACCAACTCGTCAAGGCAGTCACCTAGAACGGCCGACATGCGATCTCGTAATCCGGAACTGCCGCGGCAAAACTCTGTCGAAAGCCATTCAAACGGTTCCGGTCCCGAACGCGGGTCGACAGCCGGCCCGATCGAAGGATTCCCCTGCAGCCGTGCATACATCACATCGCGCAAGTCCCCGATCTCAAGGTCCGCGATCGCTGCCGGGCTGCTGTGACGACGCACAGCATCTTCCGGGGCAGGTTTCGGATCAGGTTTCGCCGCGACTTTTCGTTTTCCTGCCATACCGAATTCTATCTCACGAGGCGACTTCGATCATGCCCGCCAATTGATTCGAAGAGACAGGTTGATGGACAACTTCCGGCAACCCATCCGTCCCGGAAAGTGGGCGAGTCTTGCCGCCGGGACGGTAGTAATCGAACGATTCGGCATCCAGGGCCGTCGGTTTGTGCGCGGTCTGATGCGGTTCCAGTTTGTGCTGCCACAGGAGAAGTTCCACGTCGGGCTTCGACAATCGCAATCCAAGTCGACGCACCAGTTCGGACTTTTCCCTGGGTAGTTTGTAAAACGGATCGTCGAGTTTTCGAGCCTGATAGAAGCTCCACATGATCCACTTTGACAGATCGCAGTTCCCCAGCAAACTCTGTTGTCCCACCAGGTCACGTTCTCGCAGGATTCGGTCGACAAACAGACCTGTAGTGCCCGTTTTGCGTGTCAGTGGAGTCTTGCCCAACTTGACACTTCGCAGGGTACTTTCGGTTTTACCACGTTCCACAACGTGCCCAAGTACTGCGTTCTGTCCCGTGGTGTTCACTTTCCCAAGCCGCTGATGCGCCCGGCAGAAATTGAACACGCAACCTTCCACGACATCCGCAACATTGACGGCAACACCCAGAAGCAGTTGCAGCAACTCCTCGCGCAGCCGCTGACTGACGTATCGGTCCTCATCAAGATTGAGCAAGACCTGAGCGTTCTTCGCCTCAAAGGTTCGCAACGCCTGCTCCGCGCGGTCGGAATCCTGACCACGCCCCTGGCCGCGCCAACGAGTCAGAATAGTCGCGAAAGGCATCCACCTGCTCCTGAGACGGTTCACTGCCAGCATACCCATACGACGCGATCAATCACACCACGTCAGGTTGAAGACGAGCATTGAGCGCGAGAGTACACAACGGAGTGTTACTCACGTGAGGGGCGTTCATGCTGCGTCTCGTGTTGGTGTGGAGCCGTTGAGCAGATGCCCGGACACGCGGTCCCAGGTTGACGTCTTCTCGGTCGGTTCATTGCCCGGAAGCAGTTCTGGTAGTATCCCGACGATGGAAGTGGCACCTGCAGCCAGCATTGAATTCGCTGCTCGCTGCCTGATCACGAACCGACTGGAGCGCGAAGCCATGTTTCGAGATGACCTGCGACGGACCAGCATGCTGTTCGGCGGATTGGTGATCCTCTCCCTCAACGGGATGCTGCAGCCAGCGACTGTGCAGGCACAGCGGCCGGTTGAACTTGCCAACCGAATGCTGGAGTCGATGGGTAGAGCGAAGGGGCTTTGTGTCGTGCTGGGCTCCGAAGATGGTGCTCTGGCTGTTGAGCTTTGCCGTGACGGCCAGTATCTCGTGCATGGCCTGTGTACCAGTGGCGAGGCCCGCGACCGAGCGAGGCAGACCATTGATAAGGCGGAGTTGCGCGGTGTCGTTTCGGCCGAGACCGGGTCGATGGAGCGGCTGCTCTACTCGGACAACATCGTCAACCTGGTCGTCGTCGAAAACACGACGGCGTTGCTCCGCGAGGGGTTGCAGATCAAAGACGTACTCCGTGTGCTGCGTCCGGGTGGTGTCGCGTGGCTCGCGGACGAGCCCGACAGCCAGGGAACGCTCGCCACAAAGCATCTTTCGAAACTGGTCTCAGATTCCCGTATCGAACCTCTGGTCGTCATCAAGGAACCCGCCGGTGTCTGGCTGCGTCTGACGAAGACGCGTCCGGACAGCATGGACGATTGGACTCACGCGCGAGGCAACGCCAGCGGCAATCCGGTTTCGACTGACACACAGGTTGGTGTGCCGACCGGAGTTCGCTGGGTCGCTGGACCCAACTGGCCGACAGGCGATCGCAAGGCATCGACTCCGTCAGCGGTCGCATCGAGCGAACACCTGGCCGTCGTGTTCCAGGACGAAGTCGCCACTGACGAGGGAATGATCAAAGAAGACTCACTGATCGTCCGCGACGTCTTTAACGGGTTGCGTCTGTGGCGACGCAAGGCGGAGTCGATGGATGTCCTGGCGTCCGGCGGTCGCATCTACACGAAAGTCGGCGGGCAGGTTGTCGCTCTCGACGGCGAGACGGGCGACATTGTTCTCACGTTTGCTGTCGAGGGGCCTGGCGATTTTCTATTGAGCGACGGGTTGCTGCTGGTAGCCAGCTCGAAGGGCATCAATGCATTCGACATTGAAAGCGGCGAGAGCAAATGGGCTACTTCGCAGGTCCCCAGAAAAATACGCGTGGGGGACGGGCGTGTCTTCGTTCACGTCGACAACAGCCGGCGTGGCACGGACTCACAAATGGTGTGTTTCGATCTGAAGACCGGGAAGCAGCAATGGGCCGCCTCCACGAAACCATGGGCCAAGGGTGCGACGACCGACCTGATCTTTTACCGCGACGGCGTGCTCGTGTCCGCCAGCTCGAAAGGTAACCACGCTGTCTCGGCTGAGGACGGCTCGCACCTGTGGGATTACACGTATCCGAAAATCGGCCACGGTGGCAGCTTTGAAAAAGTGATGGCCTCAGGCGGACTTGTCTGGATCCACACAGCCGATTCGCAGGGCACGAAACAGTACGCGTGGGAAGGACTCGACCCGAAATCGGGCAAGGTGAGCAGGCGAATTCTGCAGCCGAAAGAGTTCACCTATAAGCATCGCTGCAGCTACGACGTCGGTACCGAGCAGCTTTTCCTGTGCGGCTCGATGGACTTTGCCGATCTGGAAACCGGCGAATACCGTCATTTCGGGGCGAGTCGCACCTCATGCCGAACGGCCGGTCTCGTGCCGGCCAATGGTCTGATCTACACGTTTCCTCATGCCTGCGGGTGCTACGTGATGCTCCGCGGGTTTCTCGCGCTGGAGACGAACCCGCAAGTTGTTCCGGCACCTTCGGCCGCAATGCGTCTGGAAAAGGGTCCTCGATTTGGAGCGAAGTACGCGCGGTCCGAGGCTCCGTCACCGGACTGGCCGACGTATCGTCGCAACGTGGGACGCAGCGGCAGCACGACTTCGTCGGGGCCCGAGCAACTGACCAGCCTGTGGGAGCACACGGTCGCTGACCGCATTCCCGAGTCCGTCGCACTGGAGTGGGACCACAAGGACGGCGGACGATTGACCAGTCCGGTCGTGGCCGAGGGGCTGGCGTTTGTCGCGAGCAGCGATCATCACCGACTCTCAGCCCTGGACGCAAAGAACGGCGAACCGCGGTGGAGTTTCACGACGGGAGGTCGGATCGACTGCCCGCCGACGATCGACGGAGGCCTGTGCCTGTTCGGCTCACACGACGGCTTTGTCTATTGCCTGACTGCTGATACTGGCGAACTGGTCTGGCGATACCGGGCTGCGCCTCGCGACCGTCGCATCGTTGCCTACGGGCAGATCGAATCGGCTCAACCGGTGATGGGAGGCGTGCTGGTTTACGACGGACTGGCATATTTCGTCGTCGGAAGACACAGCGCATCCGACGGTGGACTGCTGGTCCAGGCTGTCGAACCGGCCACAGGAAAACTCGTCTGGTCCGAGCCGGTGACCGACCACGAAGGCGTGCCCGACCTTCTGACCGGCGGCAGCGGAACGATTCAAATGGCCTCATGGGAGGTCGACGCAAAAACTGGCAAACCAAAAAGTGCTGGAGTCGGGCGGCTTCGCGGAGGTCGACTGGGCCTGCTAAACGCTGCCTGGTCCAAACGCCCCATCGCGATTCGCCGCAATCTCTCGGACTGGAAAACCGGAGATCGACCGACAGGCCAGATGCTCGCATTCAATGACACGACCACGTGCGGCTATCGGGCGTGCGAAAAAATCAATACGGGCAATGGTGCGATGTCTGGCAACGCCCGACTGTTCGCCAAACCGGTGTCGGGCAAGGAATGGTCGGTCGAGATGCCCACGACCGCACGCATGCGCGGTATGGTGCTGGCTGGTGATCGGCTCTACGTCGCCGGACTTCTGTATAAGGACGAAAAGGGGGCCGGTGCCAGCAGTGGCGTGCGCGTCTACAACGTAGCCGACGGCGAGTTACTCGCCGAGCACGCGATCGAGGACAAGCTCGTCCACGACTGCCTCGCCATCGCCGGAGGTCGCCTGTACGTCTCCACCGAGGACGGCAAGCTAATCTGCCTGGGAACCAGATAAGGCGGCATGAGAGATTCATCGGACAGGCCCGACGTCAAACCGTCCACCGGCCGCCGTCGGTTGCCGTGGTGGAAGAAGCTGGCCTTTTCAGTCGCCACAACACTTCTGTTCTTTGCGGTGCTCGAAGGCAGTCTTGCCCTTCTGGGTGTTGAGCCTGCGCTCGACCTCAGCGATCCGTTCGTCGGATTCGCAGGCAGCTCGCCGTTGTTCGTACCGGAACCGGAGTCCGGTGATGTCCCACGATTGACCACGGCGCCCAACAAGCTCGCATGGTTCAACCGGCAGAGCTTTTCGCGTCACAAGGCGGCCAACACGCGACGCGTCTTCTGCCTGGGCGGTTCCACGACGTACGGCCGACCGTACGACGACAGCACGTCGTTCGTGGGCTGGCTCCGCGAGCTATTACCACGCGTCGCGCCAGACACCAGATGGGAAGTTGTCAATGCCGGTGGCGTCAGCTACGCCAGCTATCGAGTGGCCCGCCTGGCCACGGAGCTGGTGGAGTACGAACCGGACCTCTTCATTGTCTACACCGGGCACAACGAGTTCCTGGAAGACCGCACTTACGGTGACCTCAAACAGTCGCCGCCGCTCGGTCGGGGCGTGATCGCGGCGGTGACTCGCACGCGAACGGGCGAGCTGGCGCGTCGACTGCTTGTCGGTCAAAGCGACACGAGCGTTGAGAGTCGCTTTCAACTCTCGGATGACGTCGACACGGTGCTCGACCACACGGTCGGTCCCACCACCTACAAGCGAGACGTCGCGCAACGACAGCGGATCCTCGAACACTTCGAAATCAATCTGAAGCGCATCGTTGCCACCGCCCGCAGCACCGGCGCCGAGGTGGTCCTGGTGACGCCCGCCTCAAATCTGAAGGACTGTTCGCCGTTCAAGAGCGAGCACTCCGCCGAACTTGCCGATGAGTCGCTGCAAAGCTGGACGCAGCTCTTCGAACAGGCACGGCAACTGGACAGGAGCGGGAAGTTCGAGGACGCCCTTCAAACCTATCGTCGTGCCGAGAGCCTCGACCCGCTGTTCGCGGAACTTCATTGGCGGATTGGTCGTGTGCTGCTGAAGCTGAAGCGATTCGACCAGGCTCGCGTCGCCTTCACTCGGGCCATCGACGAGGACGTCTGCCCGCTGCGAGCAGTCAGCGAAGTCGTCCGAACAGTTCGCCGCACGGCCGACCAGTTAAACGTGCCGCTTGTTGATTTCGAGCAGCTCATCGCCAGTCAAGCTCGGCAGGAGCAGGGACATTCATCGCCCGGCGACCAGTCCTTTCTCGATCACGTACACCCCACGATTTCGACCAACGGCCAGCTTGCCGCCGCGATCATTGAGCAGCTCATCGAAGCGGACGTGATCAAAGCACGCTCGGTCCCCACGGAACGAATGCTGGCCGAAGTACGACAGCGGATCGAGTCGCGCATCGACACTCGGCAGCATGCGATCGCACTACGCAACCTGGCCAAGGTGCTGAACTGGGCGGGCAAGCACGTCGAGGCTGGCTCACTCGCCATGCGGGCTGTTGAACAGTTACCCGATGATCCGGAAAGCCTGGTGATGTCGGCAGCGTATCTGGCCGAGACGGGACGCATGGACCAGGCGATCGAGCACTATCGTCGAGCCTTACGACACCGCCCGGACTACGCGACCGCTCACCAGATGTTGGGAGCGGCGCTGGTTGATCGCGGCGAACTGACTGAGGCGTTGAAGCACTTCACGGAACTGTCTCGCCTGCGCCCCGACGACGCGCTCGCATGGCAGATGATCGGCGCGATCTACGCCGAGCAGCGGCGATTCGATGAGTCACTGTCGTACTACGAAACGGCTCTGGTTCTGAAACCGGACGACGCCAACATTCACTACAACCTGGCCAACGCTCTGGGTCATCTGGGACGCACACCGGAATCCATCGAGCACTACACACATGCCATCAGACTGAACCCGGCCGACGCCGACGCCCGCAACAACCTAGGCGTGCTCCTTATGCGAGCTGGCCGTCGGGTCGAAGCAGCCGCGCAGTTCCGGGAAGTGTTGCGCATTCAACCGGAAGACCCGATTGCGGCTGCTAATCTCCGTGACGCGGAAGGCCCGAATCCGAAGTAGCGCATGCAAAGAAGCCCGGCATAATTGCCGTGCCGGGCTTCCGTTGCTCCACATTCAGACGGCTATGCATCGGCCGTGTGCGGCAGACCGGGAATCGGACATTCCGGTGTTCCCGCGGTGTCGCGTGTCAGCGTTTCGACCGACTCCTGGGCGGACTGCGAGTCCGTTACCCAGTTCCGATAGAACTCGTACGGGCAGTCGGAAATGCCCTTGTCACTTTCACCTGAGTTGAGCGTGCCCGTGTAACCACGGTGCAACAGCTTGTAGAGGTGGTTCTGCGACTGCGCGTTCGCCCGAAAATCGCGGATCAGAAACTTCGAAATCGCGGCATACTGAACACCGTTTTCTTCTTCGCCGCATTCGCCCAGCGTACGGCCGTCAAAGCCAACAATGGCCGAGTGGCCGAAGTACGAGTACACGCCGTCGAAACCTGCGGCATTGGCCACGGCAACGTACGTGTTGTTCATCCACGCCATCGCCTTCGACACCATGATCTGCTGCTCTTTGGCGGGATACATATAGCCCTGACACCGAACAATCAGTTCGGCACCCCGCATGGCACAGTCGCGCCAGATTTCCGGATAGTTGCCGTCGTCACAGATGATGAGGCTGATCTTCATCCCTTTCGGGCCCTCAGACACGTACGTGCAATTGCCGGGGTACCAGCCCTCAATCGGACACCACGGCATGATCTTGCGGTATTTCTGCACGATTTCACCCTGATCGTTCATCAGAATCAGCGTGTTGTAGGGCACCTTGTTCGGATGGTCTTCGTGCCGTTCTCCGGTCAGCGAGAAAACACCCCACACGCCATTGCGACGGCAGGCATCGGCGAAGATCTCTGTTTCTTCACCGGGAATCGTTGACGCCGTGTCCATCATTTCCTGATGGTCGTACATGATTCCGTGTGAGCTGTATTCAGGAAAAATGGCCAGGTCCATGCCCGGCAGACCCATCTTCATCCCGTCAACGAACTCAGCGATCTTGCGACAGTTGTCGAGCACTTCGGCCTTCGTATGCAGACGCGGCATCTTGTAGTTAACGACGGCGACGCCAACGGCATCGTCACTGCTGGAAATGTCCCCGTGATACATCGTTCGTCTCCTTGATTTTCAAGTCGGATGGGTCGGACGCGGAAGCGATGTTACTCCGGTTGAGTTCCGACCGACATTCACCCGACAAATCTGCGGATAGTTACAGTCGGACGAATCGCGTAGTGTTGTGGTCGACGCAGCCCCGATCCGGGAAATTCTCGCCAATGAACAATGACGAAACCCCAGATGACGAGCTCACGAGGCATGAGCCGTCTCGATCGCGGCGGTGGAAGGTCGCCATTTCGTCGATTCTGATCGTGCTGGTGTGCTCGGCGCCGGTGGTCTACCGACACTGGTGGCTCGGGCATGTACCCGACATCGACGATCCCTTCCTGGTGTCTGAAATCCTCAAGCAGATTCCCGAAGAGAAGAACGCTTTCCCGATATTTGCATCGGCGTTCGCCCTGGTCAAACCAGTGGCCGAAACAGATTTTCAACAATACATGGACGAAGACCTCGACGATGGTTGGGATCCCACCGACATTCAATTGAACAAGTATCTGGAGATGAACCGACCCGCATTAGAGAAGTGGCAGGAGGCGACGGAGAAAGATGACTATCAGTTAGCGTCAATCGCCCGGATCTCGGTTGAATCCGACCTCACGAGAATTCAGGCGCATCGCAATCTGGTCCGCTGGTGTCAGGTAGAAATCGAACGCCTGACGAAAACGGGAAATCCGAGTGGTGTCCTCGCCTGGTTACGGGCTTCCTTTCGATGCAGCGGTCTCGTGACCCGTCGTGCGTCGTTGATCGATCGTCTCGTCGGAGAATCCATTTTCGCAGTTTCTGCCCATTCGGCCGAAAAGTGGATGCAGCAACCGGGTGTAACCGCTGATGAGCTACTCGAACTCCTTGCCGTCATTCAGGCAACGAATGAATTGGCGGAGAAACCGTCCAACAATGTCAAAGTGGAGTATCTGATTTCCCGACCGTCGTATGCGAAATGGTCGTATGACGACATGAAGAATGCTTTCGAGAAATCCCGCGTCGACCCGCCACTGCGATCAAGATGGGAAGCCTGGCTGCTTGCCGAACCCGAATTCAGCTACCGGCTGATTGCACACATAACGGCCAATTATCTCGCATTCGTTGACGATCCTCGACGCGAGCGTCCACCGGTACTCGGCGACAATGTTTTTGACGAATCGGCGGTCGGTGCAGCGCCTGTGCAGCGCCTTCCCGCTCATCAACTGATCGACGTTCTCAAAGACGCGATACTTATCAACACTGAGCACAGCTCCCTCTCAGATTTTCTCAATAGCATCGATCGCGGACAGGCCAGGCGTGCCTGCCTGCAGGTTGCGATCGCGGCCCAGGCGTATTATCGCGATCGCAGAAAATCCCCAGATCGGCTCGCCGACCTGCAGCCGGATTATCTGTCGTCGCTACCCGTCGACCCGTACGCACCACGGCCGATCCCGGTGATTTACCGCCGCACCGACTACGGGGCAGTCGTCTACAGCCGGTTTACCAATGAGATCGATGACGGCGGAACGACGGTCACTCATGACGATGCGCCAAGAGGGAACATGCCTGATTTTGGGATTCGGATCCGCACGCCCCACGGCGGCGTGGCCCACACAATCCCGTAGGGTAGTCCGCGTGCCGGGAGGCACAGCAGCACGTGGCACTCCTTCATTCGACGCACGCGATCGAGAATTCTCCGACAACGAAGCCTCAGATCTGACGGAGCCGATGCGATCGCAAGACAGCGGGAACCAGTCGTGGCACAATCCCCGTTATGAAAACTCAACAGCTCCTTTGCTTTGTCTCTCTGGGCGTGATCGTCATGGCGAGCGTCGCATCGCCGGTCTTCGCGGATTCGAAGGTCGACTTCAATCGCGACATTCGCCCGATCCTGTCGAAGAACTGCTTCGCCTGCCACGGCCCCGACGAGGCGTCGCGTGAGGCCACACTGCGACTGGATACGGCCGCTGGTGCCATCGCGGATCTGGGCGGGCGCCGCGCAGTCGAACCGGGTAAGCCGGATGGCAGCCAACTGGTCGAGCGGATCGAGAGCGGAGATCCGAAGAAGATCATGCCGCCGCCGGACAGTGGACACGAACTGACCGACAGCGAGAAGAAACTCCTGCGGGAGTGGATCGCGGCCGGGGCTGAGTACAAGGTTCACTGGTCCTTCATTCGACCGAAGAAAGCCTCACTGCCGAAGGTCCAACAGCAGAACTGGCCCAGCCACCCGATTGACCATTTCGTTCTCGCGAAGCTGAACGCCGCGGGCCTGGCACCTGCCGAAGAAGCAGATCGGTACCGGTTGATCCGTCGCCTGTCGCTCGATCTGACTGGCCTGCCGCCAACGCCGGAGGAAGCAGACGCCTTTGTTGCCGACGAAAACAAGGATGCCCTCAAGAAGGTGGTCGATCGACTGCTCGCATCGGAGTCCTTTGGCGAGCACTGGGCGCGGATGTGGCTGGACCTGGCTCGCTATGCTGACACCAAGGGCTACGAGAAGGACCGGCACCGCGATATCTGGCGATTCCGCGACTGGGTTATCGACGCGCTGAATCATGACCTGCCGTTCGACCAGTTCACGATCGAGCAACTGGCGGGTGACCTGCTGCCTGAGCCGACCACCGATCAACTGCTGGCGACGGCATTTCATCGCAACACCATGACCAATGACGAAGGCGGCACGGACAACGAGGAATTTCGTGTCGCCGCGGTGAAAGACCGAGTCGATACCACCCTGCAGGTGTGGATGGGCCTGACAGTGGGCTGCGCAAAATGCCATTCGCACAAATACGACCCGGTCAGCCACTCGGACTACTACGCCTTGTTCGGATTCTTTAATCAGACCGAGGACGCAGATCGTGGTGACGACGCGCCGGCACTCGCAACGCCCACGGTGGCGCAAGCTCGGCAAATCGCAGACCTCGAAGCCGCGATTAAAAAACTGGAAGAGCAGTCAAAGGCGGAACCGAAATCTGCCACTGCGGAACTTGAAAACACCCGCAAGAAACTGACCAAACTCCGCAAGTCGATTCCAAAGACGCCGGTCATGCGCGAACTGGCCGCGGACAAGCAGAGGCAAACCCGAATCCATCAGCGAGGCAACTTTCTGAGCCCGGGGGATGTGGTCGAGTCTGGTGTGCCCGAGTTGTTCGGCGAGTTTCCTGATGACGGGCCGCGTAACCGCCTTGGCGTCGCCCGTTGGCTGATGCAGTCGGAGAATCCTTTGACGGCCCGCGTCATGGTCAACCGCGTCTGGGCAAGGCTCTATGGGACCGGCATCGTCGAGACCGAAGAAGACTTCGGCACACAGGGGACAGCTCCAACACATCCAGAATTGCTGGACTGGCTGGCGGTCGATTTCCTGGAAAGCGGCTGGTCTTTGAAAAAGCTGATTCGCAGCATCGTCCTCTCGTCGAGCTACCGGCAATCGGCCGTCGTGTCCGCAGAGAAGCTTGCTGCCGATCCTGGCAACCGATTGCTCAGTCGCGGCCCACGATTCCGGCTTTCGGCTGAGGCCGTACGCGATCAGGCGCTGGCGTCGGCAGGTTTACTGACTCACAAGGTCGGTGGCCCTTCTGTCATGCCGCCGCAACCGCCGGGCGTGTGGAAGTCAACGTACAACGCCCTCAAATGGCAAACCGCCGCGGGACCGGATCGTTACCGTCGCGGTCTATACACGTACTGGAAGCGCACCAGTCCGTACCCGGCGATGGTCACGTTCGATGCTGGCAGCGGCGAGGTTTGCCAGATTCGTCGCGTGCGGACGAATACACCGCTGCAGGCACTCGTCACATTGAACGATCCCGCCTTCATCGAAGCGGCCGGAGCGCTATCGCAACGGATGGCCCGCGTGAAAGGGAAATTGGCCGAGAAGATCAATCTCGGCTTCCGCCTCGTTCTGACCCGTCCCCCGGAAGTGGTAGAAACGAAACGGCTGGTCGCGCTGTACGAGTTACTGCATTCGGATTTCGACGGCGACAGTGAAGCAGCCAGCGACCTATTGAAGGCCGCTGGACTGAAGGATGGGGACGCCGCACTGATCGCCGTCGCGAATGTGCTGCTGAACCTCGACGAAACCCTGATGAAACCATGACGGACATCGCCGGCCTGAACGCCTGCCAAACGAAATACCGACTCATGAATCTGCCAGTTCCGCTTGAACAGACCCGCGCTGTGACCCGCCGCCATTTCTTTGGACAGGCGGGACTTGGCTTCGGTGCCATGGCTCTGCAATCGCTGCTGGCCAGAAATGGACAGGCCGCCGAAGCCGAGTACCGCATCCCGGCGCAGGCAAAGTCGATTATCTACCTCCACATGGCCGGCTCACCTTCGCAGCTCGACCTGTTCGAAGACAAACCCGCACTGACGAAGTTCCACAATCAGGATTGCCCGCAGGAGTATCTCGAAGGCAAGCGTTTCGCCTTCCTGAAGGGAACGCCGAAGATGCAGGGACCGGTCTTCCGGTACCGGCGGTACGGGCAGAGCGGACAGTCGATCAGTGAACTGCTGCCCGGCCTGGGCTCGGTTGTTGACGACGTCTGTGTCATCCGATCGATGCACACAGACCAGTTCAACCACTCACCAGCTCAGTTGCTGCTGCACACCGGCAATTCACTGCTCGGGAATCCGTCGATGGGTTCATGGATTACCTATGGACTGGGCAGTGAGAATGAAAACCTGCCGGGTTTTGTGGTGCTGGCATCGGGCGGCAAGACTCCCAGCGCGGGCAAGTCTCTGTGGGGTTCCGGATTTCTACCAACGCTATACCAGGGAGTGCAGTGCCGCACGGACGGCGGCGATCCGATCCTCTATCTCTCCAATCCACGCGGCATCAGTCGAGCCAGGCGACGCAAAACACTCGACGCGATCCGTGATCTCAACGAGTACCAGCACCGCCACATCGGCGATCCGGAGACACTGACTCGCATCTCGCAGTACGAATTGACATACCGCATGCAGATGTCCGTCCCCGAGGTGATGGACATCGGCAGAGAACCGAAGCACATTCTGGATCTGTACGGCGCCCAGCCTGGATACGTTTCTCAGGCAGAAACCGCGGCGGATCCCCGGCCCGGCTACAAAGGAAACGACGCGACCTTCGCCAACAACTGCCTGCTGGCCCGGCGGCTGGTCGAAAGCGGCGTACGCTTCGTCCAGCTCTACGACTGGGGCTGGGATCACCATGGTTCGTCACCTGGTGAATCCATCGATGAGACACTGCCCATCAAATGCCAGCAGATTGACCGCGCCATCGCCGGTCTCATTACTGACCTGAAACAGCGCGGACTGCTCGACGAAACACTCATCGTCTGGGGCGGCGAGTTCGGCCGCACACCGATGCGGCAGAACAACGTACGCACGGAACTCAAGAAGGGCTTCATCGGCCGCGACCATCATCCCCATGCGTTTACGATGTGGATGGCGGGAGGCGGCATCAAGCCCGGGTCTCACGGTGCGACCGACGACATCGGCTACTACATCGACGAGAACCCCGTAGGCATTCGTGACCTGCAGGCCACGATCCTGCATCAGGTCGGCATCGATCCGCACGCCTTCAGCTTCGCCTGGCAGGGATTGAACCAACGCCTGATCGGACCAACGGAAGAACCCCGAGTCGTCAACGACATCATCGCGTAGACGATCGCTTAGGACGCGTGCAGAAACTATTTGCGGTCTTCCGGGAGGGCGAGGCTTACGCCGAAGGCGTTTCACAACATAGCCTGGGGTCAGCCGCGCAGCGGCGCCACCCCAGGCACACGGATTCGAGCACACCAACCCTGAAGGGGTTGCACAACCGCGGATTGCCAGAAAACCGTTGTGGAACCCTTTCAGGGTTCGGTGCCGTTGTGGTCCTCACCTGGGGTGGCGCGGCTACGCCGCTTACCCCAGGCTATGATGTGATACGCTTTCAGCGTAGAGGAAGAATCGGGTCCGCAGGAGTCAGTAAGCCGCCATGAGCAGTAACTCCGATGCCGTTGTTTTTGAAATGTCCTACGGATCATTTCAGTCTCGATACCGATGGATGTTTCCGTTTCTGTGTATCCCGGGTCTGGGCGGAATCCCCGTCGGCATTTTCTGGAACGAAGGCTGGGAAATGGCTAACCGGCCAGTCGAGCCATGGGCCGCCACAGTCATGATCGAGACGTTTGCGTTTCTATGTCTGCTGGCCGGGGGTTGCGCCTGGTACGCCTCCAGGCTCAACCGGAAGTCGCCACAGCGGGTCGTTGTTACGGAAACCGAAATGATCGTCCCGAAAGGGATGTTCTCGCGAGTCGAACTGACACTGCCCCTTGCGGACATCAAAGTGTCGGTATTCAACTTGGGATTCGTCACGCAGTTGCAAATCAAACACGCTCGCAAAAAGGTCCTGCTGACCTCTGCGTTGTCTCCGTCCGATGAGGAATTTGAACAGCTCCTCGACCACGTGACGTAGCCACGGCACTGTGAGAAGCACCCCATTCTGAGTTCCCGTCGTTCGCCTTGCGGCGGCTTGGGCGCCTCGGTTGCAGGCGACTGAAGCCACCCAGGCATGCATATACGTCACGATTATTCCGCTGCTTCCGCGATCGCTGCTTTCAGTAATTCGTAGTGCTCCAGTGCAGCCTGCAGGTGCGGGTGCTCGTGGCCGGTGGCCTCGCCGAACGCCTTGAAGATTTCGACGACGCGACGCGCCAAGGGTTCGGCTTCGAGGAGGCGGTTGGTGTCCACGAGTAACCGAGCCAGGTTGTTGAGGGCTGTCGCGACATCGGGGTGGTCGCGGCCGAAGGACTGCTCGGCGATGGTCAGGGCGCGACGATAAAGGGGCTCGGCCTCGGGGAGACGGTTGGTGGCCTTGAGTAACAGGGCCAGGTTGTTCAGGGCGGCGGCGACATGGGGGTGGTCGCGGCCGAGGGACTGCTCGGCGATGCTCAGGGCGCGACGCATCAGGGGTTCGGCTTCTGGGAGACGGTTGGCGTCCTGAAGGAACTGAGCCAGGTTGTTGAGGTCTCTGGCGAGATCCGGGTGGTCGGGGCCGAAGGACTGTTCGTCGATGGACAGGGCGCGACGCATCAAGGGTTCGGCTTCGGTGAGACGGTTGGTGGTCTTGAGTAACAGGGCCAGGTTGTTCAGGTCTCTGGCGACGGGGTGGTCGGGGCCGAAGGACTGCTCGTCGATGGACAGGGCGCGACGCATCAGGGATTCGGCTTCTGTGAGACGGTTGGTGGCTTGGAGTAATGCGGCCAGGTTGTTGAGGGCTGTGGCGACGTGAGGGTGGTCGGAGCCGTAGTGTTCTTCTTCCAGGTCCAGCACTCGACGTTTCAGCGTCTCGGAGCGGTCGTACTGCCCAAATACCTGACAGAGTTCGGCAAGTTCCTCACTCCACGCGACGAAGTGCGGCTTCAACACTGGTGAAGGGTCGTCGCCGACGTCTGTGAGTCGTTGTTCGAGTTCCGCCATGCGGAAGCGTTTCTGCTCGACGGGCAATCCGGCGATCATGTCGTAGCCCGGGAAGGACTCACTCTGGCCGGCAGCGACAGTGGCGGCGGCGGAGACGAATTCGAAGTGGTGGCTGCGGTAGCGCCACAGGTCGGCCGCCTTTGTCGCGATCAGGATGGCGGCGTACTCGGACATCCAGAAGACCACAGGACACTGAAACTGCTCCCAGCGTTCCCGCGACAGATTCAAGGCGGTCAGCACCGGCTGATCGGCCGCCTCGGCGGGCAGCAGCGGTTCGACATCGGTGACGAAGATCGCCGCCGGCGTCTGTGCGGGCGCGTTGACTCCGCCGCGATCGATCTGCTGGCGGACGGTGTCGTAGATATCCGTCGTGTCCTCGGTCAGCGCGACGACTGCGATCGTGGGATACTCGCGGCACAGCTCTTTCACCAGCCCGAGCCGCAGCGTCAGGTTCGTGCAGACGGCAAAGCTAAGCGAAAACGTGCCCTCCGAGGCGAACAGCATGCGACGAAATCCGGCCAGCTCCGACGTCTGCCGCTCGAGTTCCTCAGCCGACAGCGCACCTGCTGCCGGCACCGGCGCTGACAGGACGCTCGTGGAGTCGGAGACTTTCGCGGCGAGCTTCGAGGTGGCCATGAGCTAGTCCCCGTTCGCGTCGGCGTCGGACTCGGCCGGTGGTTCCGAAATAACCGGCGGTTCCAGATCGTGGAGGGCCGGATGCAGGCCGTACCATTCCCGGTCATTGCGATACAGCAGCAGCGCACGACTCTGCAGGAGTTCCCGGAAGGCCGGTTCATTGTCCTTCGAGGGGACCACTCGTCCGTCCGTTCTGGCCTGAAGCAGCAATGGCCAGTGCTCGGGGCGTAGCTGCCGCTGATAAGTCCGCAATGCGTCCTCATGACAGCGACGCAGGGCTGCGGCCTTGATCGGCAGATCGCCCGAGATGATCGCTTCCCGAATCAGCGTCATCAGTTCCGTCGGCTGGCCGCCGCTCAGTTTGATCAGACTGGTTTCGACGCTCTTGTTGTGGAACAGGTCCGCGTGTGTGGCGTCCACGCTCTTCAATCGGTTGGCGATGATCTCGCGGAACAGGTCGATGCCCTTGCGGTGAGCACGCAACGCCGGGGGCGGAGTCGCTGTTTTTGTCATCGGAATGACGGGCAGCTCACCCCCGTAGCGGGCTTCGATGGCCTGCTCGTGATGGGAATAGGCCAGTTCCAGCGGCAGCGTGTAGACGACGTGGCATTCAAACGCCGTCATCTGAGCGGCCCGGTGCACGAACAGGTGTTCGGTCGTCGTACACTCGGCAGACGGATGCACTCGTGTGATTATCTTGTCCAGGTCGTCCACAACGATGACCAGGTCCCGGTAGCCTTTCTTCTGGAGTTCCTGCTTCGCCGTGCCAATCACATCGTTCGCGGCATGGACCCAGTTGGTGGTGTCCGGTTCCAGCAGCTTGCGGACTTCGAGCCGTGCGTCCGGACTGTGCTTGATCGTGCCCGCCAGCGTGGCCATGCCGGCATCGAGTTTGATGCCGTCCAGTTCCACTTCACTGAACGCCAAGTCCTTCAGACGCTCCCAGCGGTCGCGGAAGTAGCCCGGCTGCAGTTCGACCTTGAGTCGTTCGCGGAGATCGGTGGCGAGCTGCCGAATGATGGCGATCAGGACCTCGGGGAAGTCCACGTCGTTTCGGTCCATGTGGTCGTCGGCTCGGACGAGCACAACGAAGTAGCGTTCGCCAGCATCGTCCGCTTCCTGCAGGTGATGCTGCAGTCGGAACAACTCCGTCGACTTGCCACTGCCAGGATGTCCGGTGATGACCTGGCAGGTCGCGGCGTCCGCCAGACGAATCTTTCGCGCCACGCGCCGCACGATTTCCGTGTCACCCCGAGCCGCGTCCAGGTCGACATACAGGTCCGCCTGCCCGGAAGTCAGAGGCGTGGGAGCGAAGGCCGCGTAGATCTGTTTGATGTCCGAACTCATTGGTCTGTTATCGCACAAAGATGAAAGACGGTCGAGTCGCGGTCCGGTGCCGATTTCAAACGCGGACTCGTCGACCGGGGCACAGTGAGCATGACCCGGTCTGGACGGCCGGTCACAGTCCTCAGCGAGCAGTTTATCAGAATTTGGTCGCCGGCTGGCGCGAGTTGATCGACTCAATCCGTTGACCGGTAATTGACGGCGACGATCTCTATCATGTCGGATCTTCAATTCACGTCACTGAGCTGGAAGCCGGACATGACACGTCAACTCGGGATCTTCGTCATTGTGCTGTCGGTGCTGGTAGCGGCATGGGCTCAACTGCCAACGCTGGGGCAGGAGAAACAACGTCGTGATCGCGGAAAGAAGAAGGCTGCGCCCGCAGCCGGTCGTCAGGATGCGAAGAACACGAAGACGGGCAAGGCCGAACCGACGCGTGATCCTGCGTTCCAGAAGTATGGCATCTACGCGAAGACGGCTGCGATTGCTGCCGAGGCGAAGCCAGTCGTCACCGCCCTGCCCCTCGAACTGAAGAAGGGCGACCGGATTGCTCTGATCGGCAATACGCTGCTGGAGCGATCGCAGCACTTCGGCTACACGGAAACACTGCTCCATTCGCATTTCCCGGACCTCGAACTGGTCGTGCGCAATCTGTGCTGGCCGGCGGACACCGCCGACATCCAGCCACGGCCGGCGAACTATGCGAACCTCGATCAGCACCTGACGCACGAGCAGGCCGATGTCATCATCGCCTCATTCGGATTTAACGAATCGTTCGCGGGAAAGGATGGGCTGGCTGCATTCGAGAAGTCGCTGTCAGAGTACCTGGCCGCGCTGAAATCGAAGGCGTTCAACGGAAAGTCCGCGCCGCGAATCGTGCTGGTCTCACCGATCGCCAATGAGAATGTCTCCGGTGTCAACGCGGCCGACATGAACAACGAGCGGATCAAGCTCTACGTCGATGCCATGCGTCGCATTGCCGGTCAGCAGAAAGTCGGTTTTGTCGATGTTTACACGCAGACGCTGCAGGCAATGGCGAGTCGCGGCACGGACCTGACGATCAATGGCTGTCACCTGACCGAACAGGGCTACGCCACGTTCGCACTGAAGTTCTTTCAGCAGACGTTCGGCGTCAGTGAGTCGGTCGCCAGCGGCTACCTGCGTGAGAGCGAAGCCCTGAGAAAGACGATCGTTGATCGGAACCGGCAGTTCATGCGGCGTTTCCGGCCGGTCAACACCTTCTATTACACCGGCAACCGCAACGGCAGCTACGGATACCTCGACTTCCTGCCGGCCATGCGCAACTTCGACATCCTGGTCGCCAATCGCGACCGGCGAATCTGGGACATTGTGCAGGGCAAACCGGTCTCTGGCCCGATTGACGATTCCAACGTCCCGCCATTGCCGGAAACGAAAGAAAGTCGCGGAGCCAATCGATGGATGTCGGCGGCCGACGAGATGAAAGAGTTCACCGTTGACCCGCGGTTCGAGCTGAACCTGTTCGCCGGTGAGGAGGAGTTTCCCGACATCGCCGCGCCAATTCAGATGCGTTGGGATTCGCGCGGTCGGCTGTGGGTCAGTTGTTCGACGACGTATCCGCACGTGTATCCCGGTAATGAACCCAACGACAAACTGGTCATTCTCGAAGACACCGACAACGACGGCAAAGCCGACAAATCGACCGTCTTCGCCGACGACCTGCACATCCCGCTGTCGTTCGAATTCGGTGACGGCGGCGTGTACGTCTCGGAAATGCCAGACCTGACATTTATCAAAGACACCGACGGCGACGGCAAAGCCGATCTGCGACGTCGCGTGTTGACGGGATTCGGCACGGAGGACTCGCATCACGCACTGCACGACTTCACGTGGACGCCGGATGGCGATCTGCTGTTTCGCGAGTCGATCTTTCATCACTCGCAGGTAGAAACGCCCTACGGTCCCGTTCGCCAGCAGAACAGCGGCTGGTTCCGCTTTGAGCCACGCACGCAGCGACTGACCAGCTTTGGCACCTATCACAGCACGAACCCATGGGGTGTCACATTCGATGACTGGGGTCAGCATGTGGCCAGCCACCCGATCTTTGCATCGGCGTTTCACTCACTTGATCCACCGTATCCGCTGCAGCATCCGAAACCGGCCGGACTGCGAGCGTACTCGGGAACGTGCGGTCAGGAGTTCGTCGACTTCAGCACGTTCCCCGAAGAACTGCAGGGCGGATTCATCAAGGTCCGCTACAAGCCCACGAATCGCGTCGAGATTCACAAGTGGAACGAGTACGAGTTCGGTTACGACGAGGAGTACGTCAGCGATCTGATCTTCTCGTCGAATCTCAGCTTCATTCCGGTCGACCTGAGGTACGGACCGCGCGGAGCGATGTATGTCTGCGACTGGTACAACCCGGTGAAGGGGCACGCTCAGTATTCACTGCGTGACGAACGCCGCGACCGGCATTCCGGACGCATCTGGCGTATCACTGCGAAGGGAAAGTCGCTGCAGGGACCGCCGAAGATTGCGGATGCATCCATCGGCGAATTGCTCGACATCCTGAAGCGTCCCGAATATCGATATCGATACTGGGCCAAGCGCGAACTCCGCGAGCATGATCCCGCGGTGGTCAAGTCGGCCCTCGACAAATGGGTCAACGAACTGGACCCGTTCCCGCCACGGTTCCGTCACCACCAGGTGGAAGCCATCTGGGCTTACCGCAACATTGACGCAGTGAACCCCGGGCTGCTCCGCGAGGTACTGACCTGCGAGGAACACCACGCCCGGGCGGCAGCGACCCGGCAACTGCGCTACTGGCACTCGAAAATTCCCAACGCAGCGCGTCTGCTGCGACGATCGGCGAATGATGCCAATGGACTGGTCCGTATGGAGGCCGCGATCGCTGCGAGCTACGTTGGCTCGAAAGAAGCACTCGACGCGGCGCTGGACGTGTACAAGTACCCGCGCGAAGGACACCTGGCGTATGCGATCACGTGTGCTCTTGGTTCCGAAGCGTTGCGGCGTCATTGGGAAGACAACCCGGACTACAACGTGGCGAAACTTCTCAAGAGCGCCAAACGCAGCAGCGGTCTGAAAGAACCCGCACCCAGTGCATCGGAAGCACAGTTCGACAGCCAGCCGAACTTGAAGACGGTCCGTATCGCCTGCGTCCCCGAACGCATGCGGTTCACCGTCGAGCAGTTTGCAGTGAAGACCGGTCAGCCGGTGAAGATTGTCTTCGCAAACCCGGACGCCACGGATCACAACCTGGTCGTCGTTCGCCCCGATGCACTTGCGGAAGTCGGCATGGCAGCCAACGCCATGGCCCGCGACCCAAAGAACGCGAACTCGGACTTCGTCCCGTCCGACAAGGCGAGTCTGATCCTGCAGGCGTCGCCCATGATTGGTCCGACCCGCAAGTCACTGGTCCATGTGATGCGGTTCAAAGCGCCGACCGAGCCGGGCGTGTATCCGTTCGTCTGCACGTTCCCCGGTCACTGGGTGATCATGAACGGAGTCATGGCTGTGGCTGATGACCTGAAAGACGTCGAAGCCATGCTGGCCGAGCGCAAGCCCACGATGGTCAAAGAGTGGAAGATGGCCGACTTCCCGCAGGTGACCACGAAGACCGACGAAGAAACGGTGATGCGAGGCATGCAGGCGTTCGTAAAAGCCCGCTGCAATCAGTGTCATGCCGTAGCCGGACATGGCATCAACCTGGGTCCGGACCTGACGGAGATCGGCAAACGGCTGAAAGGAACGAAGCTCCTGCAACAGCTTGTGGAACCGTCGACTGAGATCAACAAGAAGTTTCAGACAAACCAGTTCCTGCTGGAGAGCGGCAAGCTGATCTCCGGCGTGATCGTCAAAGAAACAGACACCGAGTTTCACGTTGTCAGCAACCTGCTGATCCCAACGGCAATCACAAAAGTGCCCAAGGCCCAGATCGACGAGCAGTTTCCGTCGACGGTTTCACCAATGCCGCAGGGCATGATCAACGTGCTGACGCGTCCGGAAATCGTGGACATGCTGTCCTTCCTTGAAACCGGCTACAAACTGCCACCGCACCTGCAGCACAAACACCCTCACGGGGACTCACTTCGGAATTGATCTTCAAGACAACGCGTTGTGTGTGGCAGGTCGACTGACTGGCCGGCAAGTGCCAGGCCCCGCAGGTGACCGTGAAGCGTAGTCACCGCAGCGAGCGTGTCCACGTCATACCACACCGGCAACAGACCGAACTGCAGATTGATCTCGCGAAGTCGCTCCACGGTCTGTCCGAAAACACCTGGGCTGCTCCACTCGATCGAATCGAACAGGGCGCTTCCACGGCGGGCTGGTCCGCGTAGTCCGATCAGCCAGTACCCACCGTCGGCAGCCGGCCCAATGACGCAGTCGTGAGAATCCAGCAGGGACCACGCGTCATCGAGATAGCTCGCGGGAATCGAAGGACTGTCCGAACCGATCAGAATCGTGCGATCATCATCGGAACAACACCACGTGTCGAAAAATGCCACAATGCGCCCCCCCAAATCCACATCCGGCTGTGGCCAAAGCTGCCAGTTGTCCGCCACGTTCGTAGTAACCGCATTTATGCGGTTGCCGACCGGCAACAAAATGTCTGCAGCGCTGCCAAACCACTCCCGGGCCTCGTCGCTGTCCGGAGCAAAGCCGACAACGCGTCGATCACCTGTTGAACTGAATCGACCAAGCAGGTCGCGCACGAAGCACTCGTAGAGTGCCGCGGCCCGTGTGTCGCCCCAGTCCGCGGCGAGTCGTGTCTTCACACGTCCGGCGACCGGCTGTTTGGCAAACATGCCCAGTGTTTTCATGACTTCGGTGTTCTCAGGAGATCGGCGGCTCACCTTCGATCAGGCGATGCAGCAGTGTGACATCGACACGACCGCGGAAGCGGACCTTGCCGTCGAATTCGACGACCGGTACGCACGTGTTGAATCGTTCCTGGAGCTCCGGGTCGTCATCGATGTCGACCTCGATCGCCGCGGGGATCCAGAGACTGTAGGCCCGCAACAGATACCGGACGTCGTCGCACAAGTGGCAGCCGTCACGTGTGTAAAGCACGACGGAAGTAAACCGTCGCCCGGGTCGAGCTGGCTGCCAGGCGGGTCGTGCCTCATGTCGCAACATTCCCAGTCCGCTCACGATGGCAACAATCGCAAGGAACGGCCAGAAGACACGGTTCGGGTACCAGAAGTCTGGTAACGGAAACGGAATCGTGGATGCCCGGTCCATTCCGGCGACGATCAACAGTCCAATGCCACCGTACAGAAGCAATGAGCCTGTCAGCCAGAAGATCTCGATGCGCGACCGTGAATCGGGCGTCTGGTCGGCATCCTGCGACATGTTTCGGACTCACTGGGAACAAGGCCAGGGGCGGAGCCCGAGACGATAAGACACATCCTCGTCGCTGGCCACGTGAAGAAGCGACGGATCCGCAAGGTTGTCTCAGAATCACGCCGCCGCGACACTCCATGTGACGGCGAAGTTTCGCCCGCAACCGAGTTGCGCCGCTGTGAGGCGGGGCGCGAACACGTTCAAACCACTCAGGAGACAGTCATTTGCTAACGCCCGAACTTCGGGACTGCCGCTTTCTGAAAGCCGCCCGACTTGAGCCGGTCGATACCACTCCGGTCTGGATCATGCGTCAGGCGGGACGGTACCTGCCGGAGTACATGGAAGTCCGCAACAAAGTCACGTTCATCGAACTCTGCAAGAGTCCGGAACTGGCGGCCGAGGTCACATTGACCGCGCAGCGAGTTCTGGGGGTCGACGCGGCGATTCTGTTCGCGGACCTGCTGCCGATCCTCGAACCCATGGGCCTCGACCTGGAATATCAGAAGGGTGAAGGACCGGTCATTCATAATCCGATCCAGTCGGCTGACCAGGTTGATCGACTCAAGCGACTGGAGAACGTCGACTCGCTGCATTTCGTATTCGACACCGTGAAGCTGGTGCGGGAAGCGCTTCCGGCTGACATCCCGTTGCTGGGCTTCGCCGGAGCACCGTTTACTCTGGCTTCCTACGCGATTGAAGGCGGCGGCTCACGCAATTACCTGCATACCAAGCGGATGATGTACACCGACCCAGGCGCGTGGCACGCTTTGATGGAGACGCTCACCAGCAGCCTGATTCGCTATCTGAATGCTCAGATCGCCGCGGGTTGCCAGGCCGTCCAGGTCTTCGATTCGTGGGCCGGAGCACTTTCACCGGCCGATTACCGCGAGTACGTGCTGCCGCACACGAAAGCCGTCATCGACGGAGTCCAGGACGACGTCCCGGTCATCAACTTTCTGACGGGTAATCCATCACTGATCCCGTCGCAGATCGAAGCCGGTGGCCAGATCATGGGCGTCGACTGGCGCATCGATATGGCCGACGCGCGACGCATCATCGGTCCCACGCGGGCGATCCAGGGCAATCTTGATCCCGTCTCACTCCTCGCCGATCTGGACACGCTGAGGGCACGAGCCAAATCCGTTATGGACGGCGCCGGACCAGTCGGACACATCTTCAATCTGGGTCACGGTGTGTTTCCAGAAGTTCCGCCGGACAGTGTCAAAGCCCTGGTCGAGATCGTGCACGAACTCGGAGCCGGGAACTGATCGGCTCACGACATCCGCCTGATAGGGAATTCGCAGGTGCATTAATGAAGTTGTTGGTTCACCCGGCTGTCGAGGACTTCAGGCTGACGAAAATCCGTGAGGCGGCCGGGACGATGCAGGTCGTCAACGTGACGGCGCCCGAGGACGCCGTTCGCGAGATTGCGGATGCGGACGCCTTCTTCGGGAAAATGTCCCCCGAATTGCTGGCCGCCGCCGGGCAGCTCAAGTGGGTGCAGAGTCCGACCGCCAGCCTCGAGCACTATCTGTTTCCCGAGCTGATCGAGCATCCGTGTCAGCTCAGCAATATGCGCGGCCTGTTCTCCGACGTGATCGCCGACCATGTCATGGGCTACGTTCTGTGCTTCGCCCGCAATCTGCACACGTACATCCGACGTCAGCTTGAAGCTCGCTGGGATGCTGTCGGTGGCGAGGAGTCGAAACCGACATTCGAAATGGGCCCGGCTTACGTCAGCGACATGGATGCAGCTCACATGCATCTCTCCGACGCCACACTGGGAGTCATCGGAGCCGGCTACATCGGCCGGGAAATCTGTCGTCGGGCCGCCGCCTTCGACATGCGAGTGCTGGCCGTCGATCCGGTGTGTCGCAGCGTGCCGGGAATCGTCGACGATGTCTGGCCAACCGAGCGTCTGCCGGACCTGCTGGCCACAAGCGATTTCGTTGTCATCGCCGCTCCACACACACCGGAGACATACAAGCTGTTTCGTACCGAGCAGTTTGAGCAGATGAAGTCGTCCGGTCATCTGATCAACATCGGCCGCGGAGTGATCGTCGACCTTGCCAACCTGACATCAGCTCTGCAAAGCGGACTGATCGCCGGCGCCGCCCTGGACGTCTGCGAGATCGAGCCTCTACCGCCGGACCACCCGCTGTGGCAGATGCCCAACGTCATCATCACACCACACGTCGCTGCGGCCTCGCCACGAATCTCCGAACGGCACCTGGCGACATTGCTAGAGAATGTGCGTCTATTCGCCAACGGCGAAGACCCGACGACACTGGTCGACAAGCGGCGCTGGTTCTGAAAACGAGAATCGGCTCAACCGCTGCGGGGCAGGTCCATTAACTCGCCGAAGCGTTCGAGCACTGACGTCTTCAGCGGTACGAAGTCCGGTTCGTCGAAACGGCCGGATTCGACCAGGTCGAAGGCCGCGTTGCGGGTTTCTTCGACCAGCGGACGATCGCGGAGCAATCGCGCGAAGCGGAGCGGCATGGCTCCGTGTTGACGTTTGCCGAGGATGTCGCCGGGACCCCGCAATTCGAAGTCGACTTCCGCGATGCGGAATCCGTCCGAGCACTTCTCCAGTGAGTCGAGTCGCTTCACGACGTCCGGATTCGTCGCGTCGGAAAACAGAAAGCAGTAGCCCTGATGACTACCTCGACCGATCCGGCCGCGGAGCTGGTGCAACTGCGACAGTCCGAAGCGTTCGGCCTGTTGAACAACCATCAGCGTCGAGTTGGGGACGTCGACGCCGACTTCGATGACCGTTGTCGAGACCAGCACCTGCAGCTCGCCCGTGCGGAAGGCATCCATCGTGTCGGCCTTTTTCTGCGCGTTCATGCGGCCGTGAATCATGCCGATCACGAACCCTTCCAGCTCTCCGGTCTTGAGTTCGCGGAATAACTCCTCGGTGCTGCCTGTCAGTTGGCCAGGAGTCGGGATGCCGCGAACCGGTTCGACGGGATCGGGCGCGTCGAATGGCAATGAATCCTGATCCGCGTCCTCTGCTTCGCCGACGCGCGGACAAACCACGTACAACTGCCGACCTTCACTGAGCCGTTCGCGGATGAAGCTCCAGGCACGCGTCCGCTTTGCGGGATCCTGCACGCGCCAGGTTCGCACCGGTTGACGACCGGGTGGCATGTCAGCCACGACTGTCAGATCGAGGTCACCGAACTGCGTTAGACACAAACTGCGAGGAATTGGTGTGGCGGTCATGACCAGCACATGCGGGTTGTGGTCGCCCAGCGAAAACTTCGCGCGCTGTCCGACTCCAAAGCGATGCTGTTCGTCAATGACTGCCAGACCAAGATTGCTGAATCTGATGTCCTGCTGAATCAGCGCCTGCGTGCCAACGACCAACTGCACTTCTCCGTCAGTGATCTCCTGCAATGTCTTCTTTCGTTGCTTCGGCGTCAGGTTGCCCGTCAAGAGTGCCCGCTTCACACGGCTGTTGGCCAAAGCCGTGTCGATCGTCTGCCAATGCTGTGAAGCGAGCAGTTCCGTAGGAGCCATCAGCGCTGCCTGAAAGTCGGCGGCGACAGCGACGAGCATGCCGTACATCGCGATCGCTGTTTTGCCAGCTCCGACATCTGCCTGCAACAGTCGATGCATGGCCAGTCCGGATGACATATCGGCGACGATGTCCTTCACGGCCTGATTCTGACCAGGCGTGAACTGAAACGGAAAAAGTCGACGGATGCGGCTGTCGATTTTCGCCGACGTTGGCAGGATCGGAGCGTCGTTGTCCCGCCACCACGCCCGCCGACGAATGGCCACGCCAAGTTGAAACTCAAGCAGGTCCTCAAACATCAACCGCCGCCGGGCTGCGTGAAACTGCTGAGCCGACTCGGGCATGTGCAGGTGGCGCACGGCATCGCGAATGTTGGGCAACTTCCATTGCTGCACCGCGCCGGGTGGAATGCGTTCGGGCAGGAACTCGACATAGTCCTCGACCGCTGCCTGTGCGATGCGGCGTACATCCTGCATCCGCAAGCCGTCCGTCAATCCATATTGCGGCAGAGCCTGAATGGGCCCATCACCAGCATCGTCGTCGCCAATCCATTGAACATGCGGCGAGCTGAACTCCCAGCGTCCCTGAGACCGCTTTGGTTTTCCGCTGAAGACCACCACCTGGTTGTCACGAAACTTATTGAGCATCCACGGCTGATTGAACCAGGCCGCCCGAACGAATTCGCGGTCGCATCGAATCAGGACAGCTGTCAGCGATCGTCCCCCGGAAATCTGACGGCTCTCGCGATCAACGACTGTGCCACAGACCGTCTGATGTTCTCCGGCTTCCAGATCCGACGGCGATCGGACGTCGCCCAGGTCCAGCACATCGCGGGGGAGATACAGCAGCAGGTCGAGTACGGTGTGAATTCCAAGATTCTCGAACAGTTTTGCTCGCTGTGGACCAACGCCGCGACTGAACTGCACTGGTGTACTGAGCGGGTCGTCTTCAAAGTCGGCGCGCGAGCGACCGGATTGGCCGCCGGATGAAGAGCGTTCGGTTGTCTCACTCATTGAGCCACGTCCACTCGGAAAATGTCGCCGCCTGTCCCGCTCTCTGTCCGGACGCGTCCACAAGATTCCACACGATCGCCCGCTCAATCAGGAACCGCCGACCGGACCGGGTGACGCGAATGCCACGGTAGTCGTCAACGTAACCGTCACGCGTCGTCCGTTCGAGCAACAATGCCCTCTCGTCCCGATGCATCGGCTCAGCCGTCAGGCGAGACGCCGTTTCGAGCAGTGTGTCGATGTCCATCTCCCACAGATCGAGTGCCGTTTGATTTCCGTAGTTGAGGATCGGATCCGTCTGTGTTCCGTGAGACACAACGACGAACGGGGCGTCATGCAAATGCTGCGCCTGCTCCGTGATGGAATTGCTCCGATCAATCAGTTCGCAGCCCAGCCAGTGCTGGTATGAATCCAGCAGAAGCTGAGTGTGCTCGACCCAATCGTGATGTGCCCACGGAGACATGTCCGTTGCCGGTTTAAGTTGTTTTATCAGTCAGGCGCGACCGCGGTATAAGGCGTGCGGCAAATGAGAATTTACGAACGCCCCCGACTTTACGTCGGGGGTTCTCGCGTCTTTGCACTACCGATTGCATAGTGCAGCAACGCGAGAACCCCTGAGATAAACTCAGGGGCGGTAAAATGTCATTTGCCGCACGCCTAAAGTCCCGAACTATGAGTGCCCTGGCAACGAATTCGCAATTGTCCGCCAAAGCGTCTCGCTCGCGACAATCTTCGCCCAGGGTGCAGGCTCTCGTGCGTCGTGATACGATCGCAGGTATACGCCAGAAACGAGCTTGGGCAAATCAGACCGGATGCAGTCCAGACGAGGCAAGTCATCATGAACGCTTTTTTTTACGCCATTCTCCCGACGCAGGTCTGGTCCACGACCGTTGTCGCAAGACGGCACATTCGAATGACTCGCCGAGACAGGGGATTGATCGTCGGATTCTTGTCTGGAACGATAGCGATCTTTCTCTGCACGACGATCGGATTCGCCCAGACCGTCGCCCAGCCGCAAACAGGCACTGGCAACCAGCCGTCACTCCATGACATTGAGTTTGCAAAACAACTGTTCCGAAAATCACGTGATGATGTCGCGGCGCGGACCGAAGCCGCGAAAGTCCTGTACCCGTTGATCACGCCGGGAATCACGCAATCAGAAGTCAGAAACCTGCTGGGATCACCGGACCGGTTTTCGGGACGCGAGGACGGACGGTTCCTGAACTACGTGATCAGTCCGGACAAGCGAATCGAGATCGAATTTGATCGTGACCGTCGGAAGGTCGCGCACAAGTTTGAGATTGGACTGGGGATCGATCCGCCGACTCCGGCGATCCCGGCGAAACTGAAGGCATATCTGGCGGACTACAAATTCGATGCGAAAGAGGAATCGGACCGAACTGTGCTGCGTGCCGGGTTCACTCCGTACAAGCCGCAGATCGTCTGGCGCGAACCGATGACAGCAACCATGACTGCCGCCAATATCGGTGACGCAGACTTTCGCTTCATGTTTGGCGGAGACTATCGAGGCACCGGACGTCACGACCGAGTCAAAATCGTGGTGACTGATGTCGACGGCAACGAACTTCCTGACCCGCACGCCAACGCCTTCAATATGGGAGGCATCTCCAGTCTTGAACTCATCACGCCCGGCGGTTTGGAGTTCACTCGCACGTTTGATCTGACGAAGTACCGCACGATCACGAAACCAGGCCAATACACGGTGACCTGCAGCTTTGGATTTGACGAGTCGCACGCAAAGGACCCGCGAAAGCCAGTCATTAAGTCCAGCTTCCCGTTCACGATTCTGGCGAGGACTCCGCAGCGAGTGACGTCGGTCCTCGAGGAACTGCAGGCAAAGATCGAAGCAGCTTCGGCTGAACAACTGCCCGAAGCGATGGCCAAAATCGCTCAGTTCGGACAGGTAGATGCAGTGCCCCGGCTGGATGAATACACAAAGACTGGCAAGCCCGCTCAGCAGACTGCGGCATTCGCGGCGTTGCCGTTGATATCGGGTGAGGCTGCATTGGAAGTGGCACTCGCCGGCCTGGAAGACACCAATCGTGAGATCCGAATTGCGGCTGCTTCTGCACTGGGACGAATGCCGCAGGAACGCAGCATCCTTGCGTTGTTGAACGCATTGGATCGCGAACAAGGACACGTGAAGGGTGCCTTCCTTGTGGCCTTAGGTACGTCAAAGTCCGAACGCGGGCTGGCAGTGCTGACGCGTCTCCTGGATGAAGGACCAGCGGAGTTGCGGTCGGCGGCCGTCGAAGCTCTGGTGCAGTTCGGAGGCGCGGAGGCCATCGGCACACTCCGTCAGCACGTGGATACACCGAATCTGCCGTTCCGATATCAGGTCGTGAATGCGCTGGCTTCGAAACTTCGCAGTCCACTGGATCCCAACTGGCTGTTGCCGGTCCTGATGTGCCGCCGCCACAACAACCGTGAATGGCTGGACTCACTGGGCATCGTTCGAATCTGGAGTGGCACAAAGGCTGTGCCCGTACTACTGAGTTGTGTCGACTACGACGTGCCGTGGAGTCACCGGAACTTCTGGATCCTGCACCACGTGAAGTACGCCAAAGACGCGCCCAAGTTCGACTACCTCTACAACCCGAACTCAACGGGAACACCGGAAGAGCACGAAAAGAATCGTCAGACGCTGAAGATGCTGCGTGAGTTTTCTGGTCCGATTTCCAAGCCGACCGTGTGGCCTGCCGAGCCGGTTCCGGCATTGAAGACGGATCCGCCGATCGACTTCACGGCCATATTGACGCCCCCGAAAGAGGGTGAGACGCGAGCCACAATCAAGTGCGGCTTCTTTCAAGAGAGCTGGAATCGGAACGGTGGAAGTACGTCCTTCAAACCGACCGAGGCGTACCGTCCGATTTACCAGGTTGCCAGTGACGTCCGGGCAATCCTCGAGTCGCCCGACCGTGCCGAGAAATCCAGCCTGACAGAACAGCAGTTGGAGGAACTCCGTGAGCTGGCCCTTCCTCCGAGACACCCGGTCATTAAAGAAGGGCTATCGCTGCTTTATCTATGGTGGCAGGAATCACCAGATGGTCCGATTCGAGACCGGGCGAGAGACTACCTGATCGACAGAGTCCGGGCCGGCGTCCAGCAGCACCACATTGACCACGTGGCCTTCGCCGCCGCCGCACGGAGAATCATGGCGGCCGAGCAGAAGCGTGCAGGGCAGCAACGGGCCGAGGTTCCGAAATTCGGAGCGTAGCGCATCGATCCATTCATGCGCAGGAGCAAAGTGTGGCTCGACCTTGTCGCCGTCACGACGCGGGCGAGTTTTCGCAATGACAGCTCACCCGTGTATCCACAGAACCTGCGAAATGTAAAGTGTGTGTCCTTTGCTTAGCCGGAACCGCACGTGAATCTCAGAAACGACCGGGTTCTGCGGTGCTGCCGTAAATGATATTTGATGCCCACTGCGAGCCGCCTTACGAGCGATCCCAGCATTCCAAGTGCCGATCGGTTTCCATTCCTCGCCATCGAATGACACCTCGATCTGCCCGTCAGTGGTCCAGCCCGGTTTATTATCCATCGAAATGGCGCAGACGATTCTCGTTTTCTTCAGCGCGACCGGATACGGACTACTAAGCAGAAAACTATTGGCCGTTGATCCATTCGGCCCCGAGTGACCGGCGTGGACGTCGGCCGTGATGATCTCGCCACGGCGTCCCTCGATCGCCACGAGGCCATCACGTAAGGCCTCGTCCTGTCGGCGTTCCAGACGGGTGCGGTCAAGACCTTTGGCCAGAGACTGAGCGCGCTGCAGCCAGGTGGCCGCGTGCGTGATCGTGTTCAGTCGAGCGCGTCCTTTAAGCCCCTTACCTGTGTCCAGCCAGAGGTCGGCCAGTTGTTCCATTTCAGGGTATGTGTCGACGTTCGTCAGTTCTGCCATGGCTGCCGCCTGCAAGCCAGCGTTTGCCCCTCGTGCCAGATAAGGAAGCCCTTTGCCCCAATCGCCGACCAGCAGGGCGTAGTAATTTCCCGCCACGTCATTCGCCGTTGTGTCGTCTGGGGCCGTCGAGAGTGTTTCGACGGCGGTCTTCAGGTCAGCTCCAGCCTGTTTCATCTCTGCAAGCCACTTCTCCTCTGCAACAAGAAACCGAGCGAGACCGGTAGCCCGGGCAAGCTTAGCCGAGCGCTGGGCGAGTCCGAGGGCATCCTGTGCAAGCCGATCATCACCCTCAGCAAGTGCATCGGCGACAAATTCAAGAGCCTGGTGGGAACGTTGCAATTGAGGCAGCGGAGCCCGCGATGAGATCTGTTCCAGCAACTCCAGCTTCAGACGCACGCCACTGACTTCATAACTTTGCGCAAGTGCGTCAACGGCTTTGAATGCGGTCACAGTGTCCGCAACTCTGAATGCCAGTCGCGAGGCTTCCTGAAGCAGGGCGAACTGGTCGGCCGATCCCGCCGGTGACTCGCGACCATTCTTCAGCAGTGTGTCAATCAACTCTCGATTCTTCTCGGGATCGCGGCTGGCATACAGTGCGGCAAAGAGCTTCCGCGCGGAACCAATTGAAGCCTCGATCGCTTTTTCATCCGGTACTGGATTTCGGTCCGCCGTCTCTGCAACCGGAGAACCGGCGATCGCTCCCACAATGAATACAAGCACGATCAGTAGTGGCGCGCGGTGCGTTTGGTGCATTGCTTTTGCCTGCGAAGGTCGGTGACGGCCACATGTTACCTGCTCAGACGAGCGGCGACGATTGACGGTAGCGGTCAAGCAGCGCGTGACTTCAGGCCAGCACTTTTTCGGCCACGTTCCCGGCCACGTCGGTCAGACGAAACTCGCGGCCCTGGTAGCGGAACGTCAATTGCTTGTGATCGATGCCCAGCAGATGCAGCAGCGTCGCGTGAAAGTCGTTGACGTGCATGCCGTCTTCGACCGGAGAAAAGCCCAGCTCGTCGGTCTTACCATACGTCGATCCGCCCTTCACGCCACCGCCGGCCATCCACACCGAAAATGCATCCTTGTGATGATCGCGTCCAGCATTCTTCTGCGGCACGCCGTTGTTGGACGAGCCCTGCAGCATCGGCGTGCGACCGAACTCGGCACCCCACACGATCAGAGTTTCGTCGAGCAGACCGCGTTGCTTCAGGTCGCGGATCAGAGCTCCGATCGGTTGATCAACCTGCTTCGTCTTGTTCGTGATGCTGGGAAACACATTGCCGTGATGGTCCCAGCCCTGGTCGAATAACTGCACAAACCGCACGCCCCGCTCCACCAGCCGGCGAGCCAGCAGGCAGTTGTTGGCGAAACTCGGTTTCCCCGGTTGGGTCCCGTACATCTTGTGAATGTGCTCGGGTTCGCTGCCCGTGTCCATCAGCTCGGGGACGGCCGTCTGCATGCGATAAGCCAACTCGTACTGAGTGATGCGCGATGCAATCTCCGGATCGCCGACGTCCTTAAGCTGCAGCCGGTTCAAGCGATTGACCCGCTCGACGGTCTTGCGCCGATCCTCGCTGCTGATGCCTTTCGGGTTGGACAGGAACAGCACGGGATCGCCCGAACTGCGGAATTCGATGCCCTGGTGGGCACTCGGCAGAAATCCGCTGCCCCACAGACTGTTGCCGGCTCCTGCCACCGATCCCGTGATCAGCACGACGAAGGCCGGCAGATTGCGGTTTTCACTGCCCAGACCGTACGACACCCACGAACCGATGCTCGGCCGGCCGAATCGTCCGAAACCGGTCTGCATGAACAACTGGGCCGGTCCGTGATTGAAATGCTCGGTGTGCAGCGAGCGGATCACACACAATTCGTCGGCGACCGAACCGATATGCGGCAGCTTTTCGGACAGTTCCAGCCCGGACTCGCCATACCGCCGGAAGCGAAACTGCGTGCCCATCATGCGCAACTCACCGCGCAGAAACGCGAATCGTTGCCCCTCGAGAAGTTCCTTGGGACACGGCTTGCCGTTGTATGCCTGAAGCGCCGGCTTGTAGTCGAACAGCTCAAGCTGCGACGGCGATCCGACCATGTGAAAGAAGATCACGTTCTTTGCACGCGGAGCGGCGTGTGCCGGCCGACTGCTGGTGCCGTTCGCCTGCGTCGACGTGGGAGCCGCCTGAAGATCTTCAGCCAGCAGACTGGCCAGCGCGACCGAGCCGATGCCAGTTCCCACACTTCGAAACAGTTCGCGTCGAGTCTGATTCTGCAGGAGTTCAGTTTGCGGATCCATGGTCGGGTGTTCCGAGAGGCTCTTGATGCTGGAATGGCCCTTCCAGTTTAGCTCTTTTCGATCAAACCATGCGCCAGATAAACACGGATCGGATTGAGTCTGGATAGGAAGGGGCCGCGGATGACACGGATTCAGCGGATGTTCGCTGATCCGCGTTCTCCGCGGCCCTTTGCCAGGCTGACCTGTTGCTCTAGGCCATCCAGAAGCTTCTCCGGTAGCATTCGCGGTCCTGATTCACCGGGAAAGGAGTCCCGAATGTCCCGACGAAATGCGTTGCCAACGCTACTGCTGATTGGTGTCAGCTGGCTGCTGCCGGGTTGCGAGACGCTGCCCGACGGCAAACTCGGAGAACTGGTTTTCGGTTCGGGCGATCGTGCCCTGGAACTGGAAGAAGAGCATCGCCAGCGCTATCAGGAAACGCGCGACTCGGACGATCGCGACTGGCTGCTGGGACATGCGATTGAGTCCGGAATGACACCGACGGAAGTCGCTCGCGTCCTGGGACAGGAAGGCAAGCCGGTCCTGAATGACGCCTGGATCAAGAACGGCGGCGGGCACTACCAACTCCATGACATAGCTTGGAAATGGGGGCCCGATCGGGAAGGCAAGAGCCAGATTCTCGTCTTTCGGGACAGCAAGCTCGTCAACTTTGACCCGCACGAATTCCAGTGACGGCGATCGTTCACTTCGAATCCAGCCAAACTCGATTCTGCAGTTCCATTTGAGGTCGACAAAGGGGTAGCCGAACTCGCCAGAGTTTGGTTCTTCGGACAGGGACTCGCGACCTGGCCAAAGTCTGGCGACTTCGGCTACCTCGCTGCACGGAGAAGCTGTTATGTGCCATGGATGGCCCGCCGCGGGATTCGCATTGATCTGCCTCATTGTTCCTGGCAGCGGATGTGGAGACGGCGTTGAACTCACCGAACCGGAAATGGACTTTGCCGGTTCCGAATTCATTCAACGTGAGCACTCGGGACCAGGAACCGAGTCTCCAGACCTGACCGGCGACGGCTCGGAATCGCAACCACTGCCCGAGGGAAGCCTGCGGTTTACTCTGCAGAAAGGCGATCACTTCCCCTTGCGCAAACACGTCACGCAGACGCTGGTGCAGAATCTGCCCGGCGGAGAAGTGACGAGCCGTTCGGATCTGAAGCTGATGTTCGCCATCACGGTCGACGGCGAGGACAAGGGGCGCCGGCAGCTTGGAGTGCGGTACCAGCGCGTCCAGTACTCTCTCGAACTGCCCGGTCAGCGAACCAAATACGACTCAAAGAGTCCGCCCGAATTCGTCCCCGATTCACTGCAGATGTATCACGGACTGGCGAACAACGGATTTGATTTCTGGATCGGTGCCGACAACCGCATCGTTCATCTGGACGGTTTTCAGGACTTCTTGAAACGCTGCGTCCGCTTTGCACCACCGGAACGTCAGCATGAGCTGTTGGCCGGCATCCTGGTGGGCTCCGAAGATGAAGGCTTTGCGAATTTCGTCGACGACAGCATCGGTCTGTTGCCTTACAACCCGGACGCGGCTGGCCGCGAGACGATGGTCCGAGTCAACGACAGTTGGTCCCGCAATCGCGACCTGCGCGAGCCGCTGCCCATGCGGATTCGCACAACGTACACGTTGACCGATCTGACCGAGCACCAGGCTCACATTGCCGTCCTGGGAACAATCGAGCCAATCACCGCAACACAACTGAGTCCCGTGGAGCAGGCTTCGTTTGAGCAGAGTCTCCAACTGAAGAGCGGTCAGGTGATCGGCACGATCATCATCGACGTGGCCACTGGCCTGCCATTGGAGAGTCGCGTCGAGCGTCGTCTCACAATGGTCGTGTTCGCCCAGGGACAGCAGCCGTTCCAGCAGTACAAGACAATCGTGACGGAGATCGATGCCTACCCGGCTCAAGGCGTCTTCCCGCCACGCCAGCCCGCTGCTGGACCATTGCCATCGAATTACGCTCAGCCGGGGCAATAACCATCTCGCGTCGGACGATGGAACACACTACCCGGAAGATTCCGCCGCTCCGTCAACCATCCGAGCCGCTTCTTCGAATGCCGCCGCACCGTCACGGAACGAATTGCGGGCTTCTTCGAGATAACCGTCAGCCGCGGCTGACCAGGTTCGATTCAGCATTCGCTCACCAAATGCCGCCGTGATGAGGATTTCCGCACCCACGCGCATGCCCAGCCGGTCGAAGAGTCTCTGGCGACTTTCAGCGAATGGAAGCACGGTGTGCTCGAGCAAATGCTCGACGCGTTCCGCGATGTCCGTTCCCTCCAGTTCGTCGATTTCCTCGGCCAGTTGACGCAGTTGCGGCAGCAGACTTTCCAGCAGGGACAGCGGATTGGCACCATCACTGTCATCATTTTTCAGGACGGCCCGGCTGGCGAAGACGTCTTTCCACCAGATCACAAGTCCCGTGACGGTGGCCACGAAGCCAACCAGGAACACAGGCCAGGTATCCGGGAACTGGTCGAGGAATACGGGCTCCGTGCCTTCCGGAATTGGCGCCGGCAGTTTGGCTGCTCCAGAAATAGCCAGCATGATGCCGCCAGCGAACAAAGCGTATGCGAGGTATTTCACTGGCCGCCTCCTGCAAGCCATGACTGGAAGATTTTAAAGAACGCGTGCCCCATGCCGGTCAACGCCTCACCGACGATCAATCCAGCACACAATGGGACGAGCTTGTGCTCGCAAAACTCAAGGCCTTTGAACTTCTGGATCACCATCTGAGCGAGGCAGCCGAGTCCGTATCCGAATGTGATTGAGAACGGCAGATACATCGCCAGACCAACGAGCACTCCCAGGCCGGGCATCGGAGCCGCGCCCAGACACGCGCCGACGAGGGCACCCATCGCATATTTGTCGACTGGTACGTTGCCACTTTGAACGGCGTCGATGATGCCCATCAAAGCGCCTCCCTGCGGTGCGGGCAGGTCAGTGCCTGGTCCGAACCCGCCCTGTCCACCTTCGCCGCCTGCCCACAGTGCATAGACCGCAGCGAGAGCGATCAAAGCTCCCAGCCAGGTCACACAGAACTGCACGATCTGCTGCTTGACCGGCCGAGCTCCGATCATGAATCCGGTCTTCAAATCCTGCATCATGTCAGCACCCTGACCGATCGCGACACACACGGCGACACCCACAACCATTGATGCCGCGATGTTGCCGTTCAGGAGCACCATCATCAGCGTGACCGATATTAGTGCCATGCCGGACATGGGCGAGATGTCTGTCATGCCGGTTGCTTGAGCCACAATCAATGCCGCCAGCCCCAGCCAGACTGTTCCGACAACCGACGAGAGAATCGCCTGCGGGACGGTCACGCCTTCCGTCAGAATTGACGCGACGAAGAACAGCACGAGCGACAACGCTGTGCCGCCAATCAGTGTATTCAGCGACATCTCGTCGCTCCCGACCTTGCTTCCGGCTCCGGCTGTCTTTGCGGCTGTGGCCAGCGAACGCAGCGCACTTCGAATCGCTGGGAAAGCCATAACGACACCCATCAACGCCCCACCGACCAGGGTGCCAATGCCCAGCGGTCGCAGCATCTGGCTGTAAATAAAACCGCCGAGTTCTCCAGCAACCACCGTGTCAGGTATCCACCCGGACGCGACTGCGGCCGGCGAGATCACCCACCAGGAAAGCACGCCACCGGCGAAGAACGGCAAGCCGCCACGGCCCGCCAGCATTCCGGCTGCCAGGTTCATCAACGACAGGTAAACCACCGGTGCAAACTGCTCGGGGATGAGGTTGCAACCGAAGTACAGTTCTTCGTGTGAGATTCCGAATCCCGTGGCCGCGAGAGATTCTGCCGTCGCATCGAGCCAACCGGAAATCATGACCAGCTTCCACGCCGCCGCGATGGCGAATCCAATGGCCAGCAACTTGGCCTTTTCGATTCCGGTGGAACCGGCCCGGATGATCGTTGTGACCGCGACCCCAGTGGGGAACCGCAGCCGGTCCATTTCGATCATCTGTTTGCGCAACGGGATGATGACCACAACGCCCAGAACGGCGCCGGCGACACCTGCAATTGCCAACGGCAGCCACTCGAATTCCAGCGAACCGGTGCCCTCGGCCTGCCACTTTTGATTGAGCAGAAACAGCGCGGGCACGGTGAAGATCACGCCGGTCCCAGCCGTATTGATTCCGGAGGCGATGGTCTGGTTGATGTTGTTCTCAACCATCGTGCCCTTGCGAAGCACGCCTCGCAACAGGGCGTAGCCCATGATCGCGGCAACGGTCGATCCACCCAGCGAGAATCCCAGTTTCAGGGCCGCGTAGCAGAACGCCAGGTTGAGAACGACGCCCTGAATGACGCCCAGAACAACGGCTTCCCAGGTCAGCTCGCGGTAAGGCTCAAGGCTGTGCCGATTGGGTTCGCTCATGCGAGTCGCTCCGTGACGTCTGCAGAGTGCGAGAATACCAGATGCCGGAACCATAGACCTCGAATGTCGGGCCGACAACGCTTCGGCGCGACTCGCCGAAATTCCATGGCCTGCAGAGTGCATTCCGGCATCCCGTGTCTGTTACATTTCTGCGGGTCAACACGAGAGCCTCACTCAATCGGGATCACCCAGTTCCGATTGCCCGCCACCCTATGATTCACACGCACGCACATGCCTCTCATCAGCGACAAAGACGGACATAAGCACGTCGACCTGGAAGTCAAAGACGCCCAGCTCATCTTCAATACGGTCTGGGAAAAACTTGAGGACGAGGTCGGACATGAAAACCTGTGGTTCCCGAAAGAGCTGACATTGCTCGGCGGGGCACCCGGTGCGGGCAAGGGAACTCACACCGAGTTCATGATGAAGGCCCGCGGCTTCACGTGCCCGACCATCGTGATCAGTTACCTGCTGACGACACCCGAAGCCCAGAAGATCAAAGACGGCGGCGGCATGGTCGGCGATAAAGAAGTCGTCGGTATTCTGCTCCGCAAGCTGCTCGACGAGGACTTTCGCGACGGGGCCGTGCTCGACGGATTCCCCAGAACCAAGGTGCAGGTCGAGTGCCTCAAACTTCTGGTCGACAGAATCAATCAACTGCATGCCGAGTTCGCGGACACACCACATGCGAAGAATTTCCGCCGCCCGACGATTCATGCCATGGTGCTGTTCATCACCGAACGAACCAGCATTGAACGACAACTGAAACGCGGTGCTGAAATTGCCGAGCACAACAAAGAAGTGCAGGAAACTGGCGTCGGCGAGCTGTGGGTTCAGCGTGCCACGGACACCAGCGAGAACACTGCCCGCCACCGATACCAGGTCTTCAAGGAGCAGACGTGGGATGCGCTGAACTCGTTGAAGGAGCTGTACCATTACCACTTCATCAACGCCGAAGGCACGATTGAAGAGGTTGAGGAGAACATCCTTAACGAGCTGAAGTACCAGAGTTCGCTCGAACTGGAACCGCGCACGTACGACCGGCTGCGACCGCTGCCTCTGGCAGAGGAAATCACGCTTCACGGGCGGCAGGAACTGGTCAAGCGACTGGACAGCTACGAGCTGGAGCACACCGAGCTGTTTAACACGGTTGTCGAGATGATCAGGGGGAGGTTCATGCCGATCATCAAGCGGCATGCACTTTCCGGTCGGGCACATGTGAATGCGGAAGACCCGATCTTCGACAATCCGCTGGCCATCGCGATTCTGATCGACATCTTTTCCGAACGCGGTTTCCATGCGGTCGTCGACAAGCACATCCGGGAAGTCCCTGAGCGAGTCGACCTTGAAACCGGTCGAATCTATACCGGCGTGCGATTCATCTACCGCATTCAAATTCGCTTCAAGGGGTCCGAGATTCGCCGCGGTTAAAGATTTCGCAGGAACCTCAATCCAGGAGCACACCATGTCAGCGTCCGACCAACCTGAGACTGGCGGCAGATTCCCCCAACTGGGACGACGGGAGTTGCTGGCCTACTCGGCCATGTTCGGCACATCGTTTCTGGCGTCGCAGGGTCTGATCGATAAAGCCGACGCCGCCGAAAAGAAGCAGGATGTCGCACCGTCGTCGGGCAAGCGGTACGACATGAAGAAGTCGATCAACATGTGGGCGTTTCCCTATCCGGACAAGATGACGTTGTTCGAGTGCTTCGACCTCGCCGCTGATGCCGGATTCGACGGGATCGAAGTCAACTACGACCCGGACGGCATGATCTCTCCCGACGCGAGTGAAGCCGACCTGAAGCGCATCGGCGACGAAGCGCGGAAACGCGGCATCGAGATCAGTGGTGTGTGCTCGTTTCTGTTCTGGCCGTACGCGTTGACGAGCAACGATCCAGAACGTCGCGCCAAAGGCCGGGAACTCGCGGGCAAGATGGTGCATGCCGCGAAAGCACTCGGGACGGAGAATCTGCTGGTGGTTCCCGGGGCCGTCTACATTCCGTGGGATCCCGAACCTGAACCGGTCCCAAACGATCTGTGTTACGAGCGGGCGCGGGAAGCGATCGCGGGCGTGCTGCCGGTCGCTGAGAAGCTCGGCATCTATCTGAATATGGAAAACATCTTCGCGAACGGATTTCTGTTCAGCCCGCAGGAGATGAACGCGTTCGTCGACAGCTTTGGCAGCGACCATGTGCAGGTGCACTTCGACACCGGCAACATTATGCAGTTTCAGTTCCCCGAGCATTGGATCGACATCTGCGGCAAACGCATCAAAAACGTCCATCTCAAGGAATACAGCAAGAAGGCGGGCACTGACTTCACGCTGGAGTCGTTTCGCCCGTTGCTGGATGGAACGACAAACTGGCCTGCCGTTCTGGAGGCATTCGACCGCGTTGGTTACCGCGGCTATCTGACATTCGAGTATTTCCATCCGTACCCGCACTGGCCCGAAGCGTTGATCTATCAGACATCAGATTCGCTTGACCGCATGCTGGGACGGAAGGCCTGAAAGGCAGACTCATGAGCACTCAACGCCCCATGTCCGTCACGCGATTCGTCGCTGCGAAGAAGTCCGCCCGCAAGCTCAGCATGCTGACGGCATACGATTACTACTGGGCTCAGATTTTCGATGAGGCCGGTGTCGACTCATTGCTGGTCGGCGATTCCATGGGCATGGTGGTTCAAGGACACTCGTCGACCGTCCCGGTCACACTGGACCAGATCATCTACCACGCCGAAATTGTCTGCCGAGCCGTAAAGCACGCTCTGGTGGTCGTGGACCTGCCCTTCGGCACGTATCACATCAGTCCGGAGCAGGCTCTGGAGAGTGCCGGGCGCATCATCAAGGAAACCGGAGCCAATGCGGTCAAACTGGAAGGCGGCGTGACGCAGGCCCGTACGATCGCCGCTCTCGCCGGAGCCGACATTCCGGTCATGGCGCACGTCGGAATGCGACCGCAATCGGTCAATGCACTCGGCGGGCACGGACGCATTCAGCGCGACAGCGACCGGTTACTGGCCGACGCCAAAGCCGCTGAGGATGCCGGCGCGTTTGCAATTGTCATTGAACTTGTGCCGCGGCAGATCGCAGCCCGCATCACGAATGAACTCGATATTCCGACCATCGGCATCGGTGCGGGTCCAGAATGTGACGGCCAGGTGCTTGTCATGCACGACGTGCTGGGCCTGACTCCAAAGTCGTTCTCACCGAAATTCCTCAAGCGTTACGCCGATTTGCGTGGTGTCGCCGAGTCAGCCGTACGCGGTTTCGTTGAGGAAGTTCAGACCGGCGTTTTTCCGGATGACGCGCACAGCCATTCGTAAAGCGTGTCACGTTGGCCGCGTACAGCACTTCTCGGCCCAGGCGGCTGCTCCCTTGACCGCGGCGTTGTCGCCAAGGCTGGCCACGGCAACCCGATACGTCCCCAGATACGACGGCATGACGGATCGGTCCACCGACTGGGAAACGGTATCGGCGTAAAGCTCCGGCAACGCTTCGACCAGTCCTCCGCCGAGCAGAATGACATCCGGGTTGAGCAGATTGACCAACCCGGCCGCGGCCGTTCCAAGTCGGTCGGCAGCCGTGCGAACGATTTCCTCAATGATGCTGTCTCCCGCCTTGATGGCTGCCGAGATTGCCCCACTGCGAATGTTCGCCAGATTAGTACCGACGGCCTCCATCAGATTCGGTGCCTGACCACGATAGGCCGCCCGTGCTGCTTCGGCGGCAATCGCGAGCCGACTGGCGACGGCTTCAAGGCAGCCCCGCTGGCCGCAACCGCATAGCGGCCCATTCGGATCGACCTGCATGTGTCCGATTTCGAAGCAGGAATACTTGCTGCCTCGCAGGATTTTTCCGTCGGTCACGCATCCACCGCCGATTCCCGTTCCCGGAAACAGGCCGACGACGCAGCGTGCTCCCGCAGCCACTCCAAACCGCGACTCGCCGTACACGCCCGCATCGACATCATTCACCAGTGCGACCGGGCAGTCGAACTCGGCTTCCAGCAGTTTACGGACGGGCACATCACGCCAGCCCAGATTGGGCGTCTCAAGCACAATGCCGTCTTCAAGATTCAACGGCCCTGGTGCGCCGAAGCCGATTCCGGCGATTCGGTCCGCGGAAACATCAGCATCCTCGAGGGCACGGTGGATCGACGAACAAACTCGCTCGATTCCGGACTCGGAACCTTCGTGGCCCTTCGTGCTCTTGCGCTTGCGTCCGATGATCTCGAAGTCCGCGTCGCAGACACTGGCCAGTATCTTGGTGCCACCGAGGTCCACCCCAACCCATAAATCGCGATTGTTCTTTTGTCCGGAATCCTTTTCCGACAACTGCTCCACATCGGTCCTGGCCATGCGAGCCTCCTTTGCTCACTCGGGTGAATCAACTGATGCCACAAATCGCTGTGGATAGCAAAGTGCCAACCACGTTACCGGGCTGGATTCGACAGTCGGGTGACTGGCATCTCAGCCGCCAGGCGTCGGAATTACAAGCGTTTTGTTTGGACATCCCGTGACATATCCCGGATGCCCTTAGCGGCCGTCCACTGGCCTGATGCTGACGCCATGAGACCGGACACTCGGCAGATTTGACGTGCATTTCCGGCTTGTTGACAGTCTCGGAAACGACTCATACGATGACAGTTCAATTCATTTTGCCATCGATCGTGGCCTGCTTTCGTGTTTGTTGTTAAGGCTGCTCACACTTTGGCACTCCCCATTCAACTGCCTTATTCAGGCTGTGTCGTTCGTCGGCCGGAGCCCATTCGTTTGCGGGCATTGCGGCTTCCTGTCGAAGAATCCACTCACCCACATCCAGTATTGAGACGATGACACAGGCACCCGTCAAAACACCGCGCCCGCGTGCCGCACCGGTGATGATTGTCACCCGGTACGAAAAGCATTCAGCGGTCATGCTGTGCGCCGTGGCCGGCCTGATCGGGTTGACGGTGCTTCTCGTCGCGGTCTGGTTCACCAACCGACTGCCGCCGGAACCGGCCCCCGTTCCGATTGAAATCGTCGAAATGCCTGGCGGCTTTGAAGACGGTGAACCGGACGAGCAGATGGATCTGGAATCCCCGGACGAAGAAATTCCCGATCCGTCCATCGCCGAAACGAATGACGATGTCAGTCAGATCGAAGAGATGCTTGAGACGATTGTTGAGCTGTCTGATAACGCCAGCCAACAGGTCGAAATCGTGATCAATGGGGACGCGTCTGAAAGCACCGGTAAGAAGGGCAGCTCGAAAGGTACTGGCAAAAAACCTTTGGGGATTGGTGGCGGCAGAGGCGGCGTGCCCAGCGAGCAACGCTGGTTCGTCAAGTTTGACGATGGATCGCTGGACGTTTACGCAAAGCAGCTCGACTTCTTTAAAATCGAGGTCGGGGCGTTCTATCCTCCACCGACGAAGAAGATCATTTATCTCTCCAACCTGGCGAATGACAAACCGACCGTCCGCGAGGTCAGCAGTGGTGCGGATAACCGCCTGCACATGACACACCAGGGCGGCGGCCGGCAGAAGGCGGATAAGGCGCTGTTCGCCAAGGCAGGAGTCAACGTCGACGGAGCCGCGATGTTGCTGCACTTCTACCCGAAACCTGCCGAGCTGGCCCTGATTGGATCGGAAACCGGATACCGCAATAAGAAGGCCTCTGAGATTCGGCGATCCTATTTCAAAGTGACCCCCGATGGCGGGGGCTACAAGTTCACCGTGACCAGTCAGTCGGATATCCGCTGAATGTGACTCGTGAGTCCGGGCTCATTCCCGAACTCCGATTTGTGCATGAGCCAGAGCGAACTTTGGCGAAGATTGTGAGTGGAACATCAAACTGCCAGGTCAGGCAATTTCCTGACGGCAAACCACGTAGACCTGAAGAGCCCGCAACATGGATACGGACCAACTACTTGACTGGATCGGCGACGGCATTTATACGGCCATGGCAGCCGTTGCACTCTACGGTCTGTTCACCGTAATTATTCTCGCACGACGGATCACGCAGAAGCGGTTCACGAGCCACGCGGCTGCTGAAGAATTCCTCGACGGGATTAGTAAAGCACTGACTGCCCAGAAGTACGATGAGGCCGCCGATCTGTGCGATTCGCCTGGATACTGGTCCAAGGCCGTGCCGCAGCTCATCCTTGTGGGTCTCGCCAATCGCACGCGTCCGCTGAACAAGATTCGCAAGCAGATGTCAGAGCACTTCATGCGTGAGATTCTGGCGGATCTTGAGTATCGAATGTCGTGGATCAACACCGTTGTCAAGACGGCACCGATGCTCGGACTGCTCGGTACGGTGACGGGCATGATCAAGGCGTTTGGCAAGATTGCCGGCGCCGCAGCCACTGGTGGAATGAAGCCGGAGCAACTTGCCGAGGACATCAGCTTTGCTCTGTTTACAACGGCCATCGGCCTGATCATTGCCGTGCCACTGGTGCTGATGGGTGCGTGGATTCGAGTACGGATCGGCAAGCTGTCGGATCAGGTTGAGCAGTATCTGGGCGTGTTTCTGGAAGACCTTGAGAATGCTGTGATGAAAGCCGGGAGACGTTAAGCATGTCCGGCTTCAAGAAAAACGAAAAGCCCGAGGAAGCGGAACTCGACATTACGCCGATGATCGACGTGACGTTTCTGCTGCTGATTTTCTTCATGGTGACATCGACCATGGACCAGCAGAAGCAGATCAACGTTCCGCCGGCGAAACACGGTGTCGGTGTCGAGGCCAGCAATGCGACATTCGTGACCATTCTGGCCAACGAAGGCGGTCTGGGCCGTGTGTTGCTGGGCGACGGCGCGGATGGCGAAGAAGTGGTGAGCATGGACCGCGTCACTCGCTATGTGCAGCAGGGTCTCGTCGAAGGCCGCGACCTGTGCATTGTCAAAGCCGAGCGGGATGTGACCGAAGGCCGTGTTCAGGACGTGCTGCGCGCGGTTGGCGAGATTGAAGATATGAAGTTCGCGGTGGGCGTCCAGGCTCCATAACGACGGGGAATTCGGATGCCAATTAAATTTCGCTGCCCGAGTTGCCGGCAGGCATACACGATCGCCTCCAAGAAGGCCGGTACGAAGCTCTTCTGCCAGAAGTGCAAGACCAAGATTAAGGTGCCGGAGAAGTCCACGCCTGAGCCGCCCGTCGAGCCGGTTCAGAAACCCACACAGCCGCCTGCCATCGGAGGCAAGGGTGAAGTCCCGAACGAAGACCTGTTCGCAGATGTCACGCCCGATAGGAACGCGGTCGAGGACGTTGAATTCAGCGAATCACCCGAGCCTGACACATCCTCGACGAATCGTCCCCCGAAATCTGAGGCGGACTTTCGTACTGCCGAAATTGAAGTCGGTGGCGAATCGAACGAACGGTTGTCACCGGATCAGTACGATCCGCCGCCGCTGGACCAGATGGATGGACTGGGTTCGAGTGAATCGACCGGTGGCGACGCCTCGGAAGCGCCCTCGGATGATGACGACGATCTAGCGGCCGTCCTGGCGTTTGAGAAGTCAATGGAGGATGGGGGTGAGACAACTGCTCCCGCTCATGTGCCTCTGCCGGATGAGCTGTTTGCCGAAGATGATGACGAAGAAGAAGATGGTTTCGGCAGCCGCGCAGACGACGATGCAGAGGAGCTGGACCTGACTCCGATGGTCGATGTGACGTTCCTGCTGCTGATTTTCTTCATGATCACTGCGTCGTTCAGCATCCAGAAGACACTCTCGGTGCCACCGCCCGACCCGGAAAAAGAGGGCGCCTCGACATCGACGACCATCAAGGAAGAGGAAGAACAGGAACAGACGACCATTCATATCGATTCCCGGAACGTCATCAGTGTCGATGACGAGCCGATTCCGAATCCGTCGCGTCTGGTCGACATCCTGCGGTCGAAGCGGACGACCGATGTCCTGATTACCTCGCACGAGAGTGCGATTCACGAAATGCTGGTCAAGGTGGTCGATGCTGCCCAGGAAGTTGGCATGCAGAAGATCCGCATCGGAGTCACCAAGGGACCAGAGTAGCCGTTGAAGCTGGAAGTAAGAGATCACGAGACGTCGTCAACGAAGCGAGGAACGGACAGTATGGCAAAAAAAGGCGGCGGCCCGGACTGGCTCGACGATGAGGACATCTTCGCCGAAAGCAAAGACGATATCTTTGCCGACGATGTCTCGGAAGACGATGCGTCTGCTGAGGGCGCACCGATGCTGTCACGTGGCGGTACAGGCCAAACAGCGACACGCGGTGCGGATCGGGATGAATCGGAAGATGGCGCCGAGTCACGTCGCGAAAGTCGACGCGACGATTCCGCGCCAGGTCGTGGACATGGCGAAGAGACGGACGACGATGACGTTGAGAAAAAGCCGTCGCTGGCCGCACGCATGGCCATGAAGCATGCCAGGCGGCCCGGTGAGCAGGAATCGCTGAAGTCGCCTCTGGTACTGGGGCTCGGCGGCGGAGGGCTCATCCTGGCCGTCATGGCTGGCACGTTCTACTTCATCATCGGACGTGATGTTGTCACGAAAGAAATGATAGCCGTTGATGAAGCCATTGCGGAGCAGCGGTACAGTCAGGCGATCAAGCAACTTGACAAATTCATTCTGATTCATGGCAATGACAAGTACACGGAAGACGCTGTGTTAAAGCGTGCCCAGGTTCGCATTGATGCCGCCGTAACCGGCTCTGTTCCGGATTGGCCAAAAGGCATCGAAGCAATTAACCAGTACCGGGACGACTGCCGCGATTTTCCGAAGTACTCCGAACAGTATCCCACACTGGCCAGCTATTCAGAAAAGATCGCCAAGGGATCGCTGGAAACCGCGGCGCGTGTCTTCGACCGCAAGCTGCTACAGGTCTCCGAGGACTCGGAAGACAGACTGAATGAGTTCAGTGACCCGGAAGAGCCGCCGGTCGAGGCCTATGCTGAGATCAAGCGTCTGCGGGAAGTCGCGATTGACGCTATCCGAAAGCACGAGTTTACTGAGGAGACCTACGCGAAAATCGAAGCTCATCTGGCAGCATTGCGTCCGATTCCCGCGCTCGAAGCGCGACGGCGTCTACTCGACCAATACCCGGAACTTGAGTCCGACCGCAAGCTGCGTGACTTTCTGGAACAAACAATCGAGACCGAACGCGGACTCGTTCGACGTGAAGACAGCGAGCTGAAAGCCTCCTCCGAAGATCGTCCGCTTCCCGTACCCCCGCCGCTGTCCCTGACACAGCACAGTCGAGTCTCGACTGCCGAAACGTCTGAAGGTCGCATCATCATTGGTGTCGCGCAGGGCTGCCTCTACGGAGTCGATACGGTCACCGGCGATCCGGCCTGGCGTCGGGCAATCGGACTCGACACGCCGTTCTTTCCGGTTGAAGTCGAAAGCACGCAAGATGGCTTACTTGTCTACGACACAATGCATCAAGAACTCATCCATGTGAATCGTCAGACGGGGGCGCTGATCTGGCGATTGCCGCTCGAAGAAGCCGTGACCGGATTTCCGATCGTGGACTCCGGCGTCGTCTATCTGCCAACGCTCGGGAACCATCTCTACAAAATCGATCTGCAAGGCGGTTCGGTATCGGCCAGGCTGACATTTTCACAACCCGTCTACTCACCGCCCGTTCTAACTCGCGACAAGGAACATCTGGTCCTGAGTGGTTACGAAGCCGTGTCGTACACAATTGGAACACGCCAGTTCGAGTGTCAGCGGGTTTCGTTCACGAAACAGAAGCCAGGCACACTGGACGCACCCCTGACACGCGTCGATGTCCCCATGATGGCGATGGGCGAACTGGTGCTGATGATTGAGAACGATCTGGTTGATGGCGGCGCGATGATGCGCGTCTTTGATGCCCGCAACTGCGAAGCCGACCTTCCGGAACTCGCCGCCATGCGACTGGACGGACACGTGCGCGACGCACCGGTGCTTCGCGGAAACGAGTTGTACGTGGCTTGTGAAGGCGAGCAGTACAACGTCTTCACGGTTTCCGACGATCTCGAAAAGGAGCCGCTGACCGCGATCACGCAACCACCATCCGATTCCGATTACACGGGCCCCATACAGATGCTGCCCGGCCCGGGTGGCCGGTTCTGGACGGCCGGACGTGAGCTGCGACAGTTCCATCTGGAACAGGACTCGTTGCCCGAGGATGACAGCATCGAGATCGGTGCCATTGCGCAACCGATTCAGAAGATCGGACCGTCGCTGTATGTCGGTCGTCTGCAACTCGGCAGCAATGCGACAGTAATGATTCAATATGACGGCGAGTCGCTCGAGGGTGCCTGGCGAACGGTACTCGGCGGAGGCCTGCTGGCGATCATGCCGGTTGGAGCTGACAGTGCCTTGTGTCTGACACGATCTGGCGAGATCTACCAGGTCGGTGCGTCCGCCCTGGAAGGTGGTGGCTTTCTGCAGCGTCCCGCGGGCTCGGTGGAGATTCCGCCGGGAACAGCCGACCCGTTGCGTGCCTGCGTCCTGCCAGGCAATCAGATCGCCGTTGTGCGTGGTGGCGAAGAAGCGCGAGTCTGGATCGTTAACTCGGCCGGCAAAGCCGGTCAGGAATTTCCACTGGAAGCCGGTTCGGTCGCCGATCCCGTTCCACTGGCCGGTGGTGCCGTCGTGCCGCTGCCAACCAAACTGCGTCTTTCAGGCCGTAGCGGCGGATTCGTCGAAGACTTCATGGGGACGGTCGAGCAACCGGGACAGGTGCAATGGTCCACACTGCTGCCTGTTGACGAGAATCACATCCTTGTTCTGGATCGCCAGGGACGCCTGAGCCGGTTGCAGTTCCGGACAAGCCCCGCGCCGCACATGCAGCAGATCGACACGCTGGAGATCGGAGAGTTTATTGACGTACCGCCCGTCTACACGAACGGTAAAGTCGTGCTGACGGACGCTCGTGGCGGCGTCCAGCTTCTGAATGTCACGGGGTTCGAACGAACCGCCGAAGCAACTCTTGAGCACCCCGCGGTGGGAACCATGTTCGTCGCCGGTGATCTGGTGCTGATCGAGAACTCCCGCCACGAACTGCAGTGTCTGGATACGACAAACAACCTGGATAAACGCTGGTCCATCCCGCTCGGTCGCGACCACGTAACGGGAACTCCAATGCTAATCGACGGGCGCGTGCTACTGGCGACAATGAACGGTCGCGTGCTGCTGGTCGACGCGGCCAGCGGTGAGGTATCCGGTTCACTGGCACTGGAACAACCGCTTGAGCATGGGCCACTGACAATCGGCAAGTACACTGTGGTTGGTTCGATTGACGGAAGTCTATTTCGAGTAGAAAGCCTTCTCGAGGGGGCAGAATGATGTTCGTCTTGAACACTGTGTCAGCAGATATCGGGCAGGTTCCGCACGATCCAGGAAGGTGTCGCGTCCTGTTGAGAACGTGCGCTGCATCCACTCTTCTCGTGCTGCTGTTCCCGCTGACGATGGCGGCGCAGGACGACCCGGAACCAGAGCCCGCCGAAGACCGCATTCCCCTGTACAAGGAAATGCAGCTCCCGACGCCTGAGCAACTATTGACTGGCGAACCCGTGGACTGGGTGGTCCTCAGGCAGAAAGAAAACTTCAACGAGAACGAAGTTCTGGTCGTTCAACCGGTTTTCCCGCGACCCGACACGCTCGCCAAACTGGCCAAGAACAAAGCACAACTGTCGACCACGAGTGGCCGTCCGAAAAAAGAGGCCGGAGAGACGGAAGGAGAGTTTCGGCAACGTGTCGCGCGACTTATCGAAGAGGCGGATAATCTGATCATCATGTTGCCCGACGCCGTCACTGGCACGAATGTCGATCAGACCGCCGAGTACACGCTGTCGACTAGCCAGGTGGCAAAGGTCTTTCATCACGAAGACTTGTTTCTACAACGCTGCGACAAACTGATCGAAGACGGCAAGCTCGAACAATCGTTCGAGATGCTGATCGTGCTGCAGCGTCGGAATCCCGACTGGCCCGGTTATGACGACGTCCGCAACAGGTTGATCATGGCTGAAGGTGCCGCGCGGCTAGAGAAAGGCGACCTGGAATCGGCACTGGCGTTCTTTGAAGAGCTGCACGGACTCGCGCCCGACTTCGCCGAGCTGCAGAAAACGATGGGCGAGGTTGTTGACCAACTGGTCAGCCAGTCCGCTCAGGCCGGTGATCTTCGCCGTGCCCGTTACTACGTTGGACGATTGAAGGATCTTGAACCAGCGCACGCCACCGTGGAAAAGTGGGTCAGCGATTTCACGACCAAGGCCAACGTACTGCTGAACGACGCCGTCGCTGCCCGTCAGGCTGGCCGCCACGACGAAGCCGTCAGCCTGGCTGAAGAAGCCGCGGCAATCTGGCCCCTGCATCCCAACTTGCGGAGTGTCTACGGCGACGCATCCGAACGGTTTCAAGTGCTCAAAGTTGGCGTATTTCGATTTGCCGGTGAGCCGACTCCGTACTTCCTGCCGACGCCGGCAGATCAGCGACATGCGGCGTTACAGACTCTCAATCTGTTCGAACTCAGTCGATACCAGCGCGCCGCGTTTTACGAATCCCGCTACTTCGAGGAATGGACGCCGACCGATCTTGGCCGGCGTCTCGTCTTCCGCCTGAAGTCTCGGCCGTCAAGCTGGGAGCCGAACCCAGCGCTCACCGCACCGCAGGTGGTCCGATCGATCGGTGACCGGTTACGCCCGGATTCTCCGCACTATGACGAACGGCTGGCCTCGTTCGTGCGTTCGATGGAGGTTCGGTCTCCATTCGAATTCACTCTGTATTTCTCGACGGTGCCCGTGCGCCCCCAGGCGATCTTCCGCTTCCCGATTCGAAGCACCGACGACAGCGGACCACTGTCAGCTTCGGTGGACGATGGTGCCACTGAATCCGCTGCAGACACTGACGTACTCTCCTCGCGGTTTCGCGTCCACGAACGGGACACCAGCCGACTGGTATTTCGCCGAGTCATGCCGCAGCCGGATCGGAGCGCAGACTACTCGGTCGCGGAAATCGTGGAGTACCGCTACGACGACCACGAAGGCGCCATCCA